>DAOTHY010000004.1:12161-74889 GCA_035447925.1 Thermotogota bacterium | reverse complement strand
CCTACACCTTCTCTGTCCAGCTTTTTGAACGGATCAAATGCCAAAATGCCTCTTTCCAGATATTCTTTAATGAATTTACCCGCATCATCTCTACTAAATCCAAAGGTCATCTGGGTTAAATCGTTGGTTCCAAAGGAGAAGAAGTCTGCATACTTAGCTACTTCATCAGCTGTGATAGCGCCTCTTGGAACTTCTATCATGGTACCTACATGATAATCCACTTCCACTCCGGCTTCTTTAATCAGTTTGTCTGCTTCCGTTGTAACGAGTTCTCTCAGTGTCTTTAACTCAGATTCCATACCGACAAGCGGAATCATGATCTCAGGAATTGGATTAAGGCCTTCTTTCTTGAGGTCAATAGCGGCTTTGATAACAGCTCTCGTCTGCATAACGGCAATCTCAGGATAAGTGATGGAAAGTCTAACTCCTCTATGACCCAGCATGGGGTTGAATTCGTGGAGTTCATTGACGATTTCCAGAAGTTCTTCCAAATCGATGTTTAATTCTTTCGCTAATCTGGCTTGTGCTTCTTTTTCTTTCGGAACAAATTCATGAAGCGGCGGGTCGATAAATCGGATGGTAACCGTCAATCCATCCATGGCTTTGAGGATACCGTAAAAGTCTCCCTGTTGAATGGGTTCCAATTCGTCCAGTGCCTTTTGTCTGTCTTCCAGTTTTCTGGAAACGATCATCCTTCGAACGATCGGAATTCTATCCTCTTCGAAGAACATGTGTTCCGTTCTGCAAAGCCCGATTCCCGTTGCTCCAAACTGTTTGGCAACATGGGCATCTTTTGGTGTATCGGCGTTGGTTCTGACTCCCAGTCTCTGAAATTCGCTGGCCCAATCCAAAATCTTCGCAACCGGTCCAACCAAGCCATCCGGTTTAACTGTTTTGATGTTTCCAAGCATCAATTCACCGGTTGATCCGTCAATTGAAATCCAATCTCCTTCTTTCACAATCTTACCGGCAACCTTGAACTGTTTCTTTTCTTCACTGACATCCAAGGTTTCAGCTCCACAAACAGCTGGTTCTCCCATCCCTCTGGCAACAACCGCTGCGTGAGAAGTCATGCCACCTCTGGCGGTGAGCACACCTTCTGCAGCTGCCATTCCACCGATATCTTCAGGGGAGGTTTCAAGTCTGACGAGAATTACTTTCTCACCTCTTTCTACCCATTCTTCAGCAGTTTTTGAATGGAACACAGCTCTTCCCGTTGCGGCTCCTGGTGAAGCCGGAAGGGCTTTGGTAAGAACTTCTGCCTTTTCCTTTTCTTCAGGAATGAAGTAAGGATGAAGCATTCGTTCAATTTGTTCCGGTGTGACTCTTGTAACGGCTGTTTTCTTATCAATCATACCTTCTTCAACCATGTCGACGGCAACCTGAATCGCTGCTGCTGCTGTTCTCTTTGCATTTCTGGTTTGAAGGAGATAGAGTTTTCCCTTTTCGATGGTAAATTCAACATCCTGCATGTCTTTATAATGGGTTTCCAACTGGTCAAACAACTTGATGAGTTCATCATAAACTGCAGGCCATTCGACTTTCATCTCTTCTAAATCCTTTGGGGTTCTGATTCCGGCTACAACGTCTTCCCCCTGTGCATTTTGAAGGTATTCCCCGTAATACTTCCTTTCGCCGGTGGAGGGGTTCCTGGTAAATGCAACACCCGTTCCGCTGTCATTACCCATGTTTCCATATGCCATTGCCACTACGTTGACGGCTGTTCCGAGAAGCGTTCCTTCTCCGATACCATTCAATTGTCTGTATTTAATGGCTCTGGGATTCATCCAGCTACCGAACACAGCGTTGATGGAAGCCCATAACTGATCATGGGGATCCTGTGGGAATATTTTCCCTTCTTCCTCGTATACCTTTTTATACAATTCGATGACTCTTTTGAGGTCTTCGGTATCCAAATCGGTATCTTGTTTGACGCCTTTTTCCTCTTTAACCGTATCCAATGCCTTTTCAAATTTAGCATGGGGAAGTTCCAACGCTACATCACCAAACATCTGCATGAAACGTCTGTAAGAATCGTATGCAAATCTGGGATTACCGGAATTTTCCGCCATTGCTTCAACTGTTTCGTCGTTGAGTCCCAGGTTTAGAATGGTGTCCATCATACCGGGCATGGAAACTGCTGCGCCAGACCTTACGGATACAAGTAAGGGATTGTTTTTGTCTCCAAATTTCTTACCGGTGTCCTTTTCAAGCAATTCCATAGCCTCTTTCACCTGCTCATTAATTTCCTCAGGATAATTTTTGCCATGGTCAAAATAATACTTACATACCTCTGTGGATATGGTGTATCCCGGTGGGACAGGGATACCGATGTTGATCATTTCGGCGAGGTTGGCACCTTTACCGCCGAGGATCTCTTTCATTTGAGATCCGCCTTCAGATTTGCTTTTTCCAAAGTAATAAACCCATTTTTTGGCCATCTGATGTATTCCTCCTTGTTAATCAAAAATTTATATACTGCCAATTACGCTCAATACTGTACGCATGTTGCCAATTTTTCCATGGTATTATACCATAGACGATTTATCTTGATTGGTTGTCTCCATGCAAAAATATTCAAAAAAAGAGCAGCTCGTTTGAGCTGCCCGAATTTTTTCAAAATGCTCTATGTTTGGGGGGAGTTTATTGCTTAAAACCTACATGATCGATGAAAAATTCCTGACCTCCAATTTCCAAAGTGTTGATCGTTCCCTCAAGAAGAATATTTCCTTGAACACCGCCTGGAACTGCTGTTTCAGTTACATAAACATCTACACCCGCTACAGTGGTCCCATCCAAAATGATAAAGTCTTCAACATTCCTCAAAACACCATTCACCTTTAAATTCACATTACCACCATATTCACCATAAAAAATCACCACTTTTTCTGGAACAAAAGGAAAGTCAAAATTGACACGGGCATTGTTAATTAAAAGATCTTGTCCTGCAAAACCGGCCATGCCATTATTGTCTGCCTTGTAATGTCCCGCAAAAGTATCAATTCCATTAAGCCATTTAAATTGTCTGGCTGTCATTTTTGTACCATCCTCAAAACAGAAGTTTCCAAATGTGAATGGAGCTCCAAGTGGTAGTGCTTCATAATCGATAAATATAAATGGATTACTTAACGCTGCTAACTCATTGGCAATTCTCTCTGCAGATGTAAGTGGCTCATTATCAAACTGAACCTCAACGGACATGCAGCTTGCAAAAAAGAACGATAATACGATTAAACCGAATAATATTCCCAGATAATCTTTCAGACTCTTTTTCATTTTTAACACCACCCTTTTTTATTGTTTTCTGACTATAATACAACTATTTTTTCAAACCGTCGCATGGAATATTTTAGATATTATGATAAACTATTAGTAAACCGAATAATAAGGAGTGAAGTCAATGGAGAAGATCAAAATCGATACCATGTTGAAGTTTAAATTCCCTTCAACATTGAAGAAAAATAAGACCGGGAACAAAATCGGTTTTATGATGCATCAGATGAATGAAGAAAATAATGAATACGATTCTGATTTATGGCTACTGGATACAAAAACAAACACAACCCGGCCTTATACAACAGATGGGAAAACGGGTAATTTTTACTGGGAAGATAACGAACACATTCTGTTCACATCCGGCCGAAACAAGGACGAAAAAAAGGACATTCCCTTCACAACAAAGGTATTTAGAATCAATATCAACGGCGGTGAAGCGAAAGAGCTTTTCACCCTTCCTGTTATCATGACAGACCTTCAAGTGATTCAGCCGGATGAATTGTACGTGGTAAAAGGCATTTTTAGGATCGGAAAGGAATTACCTCTGATTGTTGACGAAGAAGCAACCAAAAAAATCAAAAAGGATTTCGAAGATGAAAAAGATTATGAAGTACTGACTGAAATCCCATATTGGAGCAACGGAAGTGGCTACACCGATCGGAAACGTTCCGGATTGTTCTTGTTCAATAAAAAGGAAAACACCTTTAAAAGATTGACTCACGAGCACATGTCTGTGATGACGCTGGAATTATCTTCTTCAAAGGATAAGATTCTTTATACCGGCAATGTGTTTAAAAACAAACGGGAACTCACCAACCACATTTATCTGTACGATCTTCACAACGAAACTTCTCAACAAATTTCTCCCGACACCCCGATGAATTACACGGATGCCATCTTTTTGAATGATGATCAAATCATAACTTTTGCAACAGATATGAACAGATATGGGGTTAATGAAAACAGAAAATTTTATATCTTGACAATCCAATCAGGAGAAATGAAGGGCATTACTGAAGATCTGGATATGAGCTTTTGGAACTCGGTGGGTTCAGATGCGAGATTTGGCTCGGGATCACCGCATATTTTAGAGAAAAAAGGTGATTTGGTTTATTTCGTCAGCACAAATAATGACAGTTCTTTCCTTTATCAAGTAACGTTGGATGGACAAGTCACTCCGGTTATCAATATCAAAGGCTCCTTAGATCACTTTTGTCTGTTGGAAGACAAAATCATCGAAATCGCCCTGAGGGGATCATTACTGCCGGAAATATACTCTTTTGAAAATGGTCAGGAAACCCTCATTTCCGATTTCAATACATCTGTTTTAGAATCACTGTCATACATCAAGCCGGAGCCTTTAACACTCAAAAGGGAAAACGAGCCGGATATTCACGGATGGGTGATCAAGCCCGCTGATTTCGATCCCAATAAACGCTATCCGGCTATTTTGGACATACACGGTGGTCCCAAAACCGTCTACGGTGACGTTTTCTTCCACGAGATGCAAGTGTGGGCATCTGCAGGTTATGCAGTCTTTTTTTGCAATCCCAGGGGCAGTGACGGCCGTGGTAACGCATTCGCAGACATCCGTGGAAAATACGGCACCATCGATTACGAGGACATCATGGACTTTACCGATCTGGTACTTGAAAAACACCCCTATATAGATTCCAAAAAGATCGGTGTCACCGGAGGCTCCTACGGCGGATACATGACCAACTGGATCATCGGCCATACAAACCGATTTGCAGCCGCTGCTTCCCAAAGAAGCATTTCAAACTGGATATCCAAGTTCTGCACAACCGACATTGGCTATTTCTTTGTCTACGATCAAGGTGGGCAAGCCACACCTTGGAATGGTCATGAAAAACTTTGGGAAAACTCACCCCTTAAATACGCCGATAAGGTTCAAACTCCTACGCTTTTCATTCACTCCGAAGAAGATTACCGGTGTTGGTATCCCGAAGGATTGCAAATGTTCACCGCTTTAAAATATCATGGCGTGGAATCCAGACTTTGTATGTTCCGGGGAGAAAACCACGAACTCTCACGGGGAGGGAAACCCAAACACAGAATGCGAAGACTTCAGGAGATCCAGGAATGGTTTGATAAGTATTTGAAGGATTAAAACGAAGGCAAAAAACAATGATACAAATGCGATGAATCCAAAGGAGCCGCCTATGTACACCAAACAGGAATTGATCAAGCAGATTGAAGCGCTGAAAATTAAACAGACCGATACACTCCTGATCCACTCTTCCATGAAGGCTATCGGATTAGTAGAGGGGGGAGCTGATACGGTTATTGATGCCTTTATGGACTACTTCAATGAGGGGTTATTAGTTTTCCCGACCCATACATGGGCTCAGATGTCGGATTCTTATACTCTGTTTGATCCGAAAAAAGAACCTTCTTGTGTGGGTATTCTGTCCAATCTTTTTATGAAACGAACAGGTGTCTTTCGTTCGCTTCACCCTACACACTCTGTAGCCGCCTTTGGAAAAAACGCCAAAGCTTTTACTCAAGGAGAAGAACACTTTGATACCCCTTGTCCAAGAGAAGGCTGTTGGGGAAAGTTGTACGATATGGATGCCAAAATTCTGTTTATCGGATGTACTTTGCAAACCAACACCATCATTCACGGAGTGGAGGAGTGGAATCACATCCCTGAAAGGCTTTCAAAAAATCCTCAAGCATTGAAAATCAAATTTGATGACAACACCATTATAGAACGGCCGGTATATCGGCATCACAATTTAGCCGGCGATGTTTCGAAACATTATGGAAAATTGACAGAGCCCCTGCTATCGCTTGGAATTGCTACAACAGGAAAATTTGGAGATGCTCGCACGATTTTATGTCGAACCAAACAAATGGTAGATCTGACATCTTATTTTTTGAAACGCAATCAAGATCTTTTTATAGATAATTCACCGGTACCGCTTTTTTGGTATCGGTGATTTTATCATCAAGAGCATTTTTCTTCAAAAATAGAAGTTTTTTTCATCTATTCCCCTATAATCACATATAATCACCGCTCAAAACGATTCATTACATTTTGATTTTGTAAAATGAAAGACTATAATCCCTATGTTTGTTGCGTGATGCATGCAACTAAACAGAGAGGGGTATCCAAATGATTACAATCAAAAACCAAACCCAACATCAAATAATCAATAAAATCTGGATTAAGGACCGTTTTACACGACATGAGCTCAGTCAAGAGCTTCACTTGAACCGATCTACTATTTCCAGAAGTCTTGAGGGCTTGATGGAACAATCCCTCATTCTTAAAGATTCTATTCAAAACCCCGGAGAACAGGGGGGTAGAAAAACAGAAGTCCTGAAACTGAATGAAAACGCCTTCAAAATGATGGCCATTTCCATTGTCAACGACAGAATATTGGCTTTGTTGCTCAATATAAAGGGGCAAATCATCCAACAATATGCCTTCAACGACCAAGTTCATGAGAAAAATATCGTTGAGGAAATAGAAAAGGCCTTTCATGAATTTGAAGATTATCGGAAAGAAATTCTTGCCATCACCATATCCATGCCAGGAATCATCGACTCACAGCACGGCATTATTCAATTTTCTTACGATTTGAACATCAAAAACATGCCTTTGAAAGAATGGATCGAAAAAAAATGGGGCATCTTTACGTATATCGAAAATGATGCCAATGCTGGAGCAGCGGCCTATCTTTTCCAGTCGAGAATGAAACACGACAATCTAATCTATTACATGTTCTCATTTCCCACTGAGTTTAAAACATACGGTGGTATCGGTGCTGGAATCGTTTTGAACAAGTCAATTTATAAGGGTTCTCGCTCCGCTGCAGGAGAAATCATTCTGGATAACAGTTGGCTCTATAATGAAGAATACTCTTTACACGCAAAAGACCTTGGTGGATACAGATATCCTTCCAAAAATATTCCGCAGATCATAGAGGATATGATCAACAATTTGATCAACCGAATCATCGTGGTCAGTACATTGTTGGACCCGGACAAAATCATTCTGGGCGGTGACATAACTGATTTTTCTGATTCTGTTATTTCACACCTGAAACAAAAAATCATAACTGAATTGAATTTTTCGGCCTCGGAGTCTTTCATCGAAATCGATACATCCGGTCTGAACAACATCGCCCTGGGGGCCGCTGTTTCATTTTTAAATCAATTTTTCATGAACTATGAGTGGGCATTAACAATTCTTGAAAGATAACACATTCGGGATTGACCAATCCCGTGCAAACCAATCGGAGGTGTTTTTATGAGTAAGAAGTTCGTTGTTGTTTTTCTGGTACTCGTGATGATTGTAACGATTTCTCTGGCAAAGACAAAATTGGTTTTATGGCAGTTCATGATGGATGATGCAACCGGGAAACAAGTCGTTGAGGAATTTGAAAAAGCCAACCCTGACATCGAGGTCGAATTCGTTCAGCTGTCATGGGCAAATGGTTTTGACAAGATTGTAACGGCATTTGCCGCTGATGCAGCACCGGATGTCTTGGAACTTGGAAATACCTGGGTTGCCAACTTTGCGGAAGAAGGCGTCCTCTCCAATATGGACTGGATAATGGAAACCAACAAGGATATTGTAGGTTGGAACAGTGCCAGTTATAAAGGAGATGTATGGGGTGTGCCATGGCTATTGGGAACAAGGGCGATGTTCTACAATATCGATCTGTTTGAGAAGGCAGGTCTGAATCCTGAAAATCCCCCTGCCACTTGGGCTGAAATCCTTGAGGCAACTGAAAAAATAGAGGCACTTGGCAATGAGATTTACGGATTTGGTCTTGCTTCTGGAGAACCCTATTCACCCTGGCAGGAATGGTTCCTCCCTGCGGTATGGGGAAACAACGGGAAAGTTGTCTCAACCGATCTGACCACATCATTGTTCAATTCCATTGAAGTCGTTGAAGCGGCTCAATTCTATCAGAAACTCTCCAAATACGCAATGTTAACCAAACAGGATGATTTAATGGATGCTTTCGGAGATAACAAAATCGGCATGGTCGTCGGTGGAGCCCATCAAATTTCAGCTTTGTTGACATCCTATCCTGAAACTAAATTCATGGTAACATTTGTCCCAAAACCCTCGAATGAAAAAGGCTTTCACGCTTCCTTTGCCGGTGGAGAAGTCCTCACCATTCCGGATAGCTGTGACCATAAAGCCGAGGCATTAAAACTGGTCGAATACCTGGTGGACCCTGAAGTCGCAATGCGGGTTACAAAAGGATATCCTGCAGTGTTCCCATCGAATATCACTGCTCAGGATGACCCGTGGTTTGAGGATCATCCTCTGGAATACGTCTTTTTTGAACAAAACGCAACAGCTGTTCCGGTCCCTCCAACACCGCAATGGACAAAAATCCAAGAAAAGGTTACCGAAGCCGTTGAAGCCTTGATTCTTGACAAGGCAGATGTTAAAGCAACATTAGACAAATACAGTCAACAGATTCAGGATTTATTGGACCAACAATAATCCCTTTTATAGGGTGGATGAAAGTAATCCACCCTTTTTATGCTTTATTTTGAGTTAGAATTTGATCAGGTTCATTTCGGCAACGATTGAGCTGTCCATGGAGGTACAAACTTGAAACGTAAAACAAGACAAAGATGGGTGATTTTTACTTTTTTATTCCCATGGTTGATTATCTTTATTATTTTTAACGCATTCCCCATCATCTATTCTTTTTTTACCAGTTTCACAGATTATTCAGGATTAAATCCCCAAATGAGATTTGTGGGGATTGACAATTATATCAAGGCTTTTCATGACGAAGTCTTTTTAAAAGCCTTAACCAATACGCTGATCTTTGTAGTCGGGACTATCCCGTTTACCACTGGTATTGCTTTACTGTTGGCATTACTGCTAAACAGTAAAAAGCTGAGGAAAAACGGAATCTTCAAAGCAGGTTTCTTTCTGCCATCTGTCATCTCCATGGTGGTCATTTCCACAATCTGGATATATCTGTATAGCTCTAACGGACTTTTCAACACCATCGGGACTTTTTTGGGCTTTAAGATGGAAGCCCGAAGCTGGCTGGCTTCACCAAAAACAGCCCTTTTATCCATCATGATAATGGATATTTGGGCAGCATTCGGCTATTATCTCATTCTCATATATGCAGGCCTGCAAAATGTCCCTGAACAATTATATGAAGCCGCACGAATAGATGGTGCAACCAACACACAAATAGCCATAAAAATCACTTTGCCCTATATACGACCCACATTATTCTTTGTAATTGCCATCAACACCATTCGCTCTTTTCAAATCTTCAGCGAAATTTATACCATGACTGGCGGAGGACCCAGAAACTCGACGCAAACGATCGTTCATTATCTGTATCAGGTATCCTTCAGGCAATTCGACATGGGATACGGTTCAGCGATTGCTTACATCCTTTTGATTATGATCATGTTCGTCACCATGATACAAAAAACCTTACTCAGGAGTGATCGTGTATGAAAAGACGTTCAAATGGCAAATGGCTGTTTACCCTATTGATTTGCTTGTTGGTCATTTCACTGATGCCCTTGATCATGATGTTTTTCACCTCTGTCATTCCACAGGGAGATCTTTTTCACCTGATAACAGATAAAACGTTGTTGGACTTTGAATCCAGTACCATCTTTTTGAAGACAAAGATGAAAACCATCGGAACAAAAATGTTTGAATTGAAGCCAATGATAAATGAAGAAAACCAGGCATTAAGTCTCACAATTGAGGATCCTGATCAGGATTACGGGGTTGCCGTTTTCACAGGTGATAATGACCTCAATCTCGTCAAATCTTTGTCAGTCTTTCTGAGTGCGCCTAACGGTTCCCGATTATATCTGGGGCTAAAGGATATCAATGATGCATTCCAAAGTGTTCACATTCAGCAACTTACCCATGAGGGATTAAAAAAGATCCGTATAGACATCGAACCAGAACAATTTAATCAAGTCGACATGAGTCATATCTCACAGATACAGTTCATTATTGACCCGCCTGAAGGAACTGCCGGGAGAAACATTGTTGTGGATGACATCCGATCCAAGCTCAGATTCCCCACGTTGTCCAATTTCATCACCGTTTGGCAGGAACAGGATTTTGCACGGTACATGTTTAACAGCTCGCTCATTGCTTTGATTGTGGTCTTTGGAAATTTGCTGTTTTGCTCGATGGTGGCTTATGCCTTTGCACGCAAACGGTTCAAGGGAAGGGAGTTTCTCTTTTCACTGGTGTTGGCTACCATGATGATCCCACCTCAAGTGACGATCATTCCGGTATTTATGCTGATGAAGAATCTGGGTTGGATCGACACCTACATGGCACTAGTCATACCGTTTTTGGTCACCCCATTCGGCATTTTCCTGATGCGTCAATACATTGAGCAACTCCCTTCGGAATTTGATGAAGCAGCATACGTTGATGGTGCCAACGATTTCCAAATCTTTTCCCGCATTATCATGCCACTTAGTGCCCCTGCAATGGCCGTTTTGGGAATCAATACCTTCATCACCATTTGGAATGACCTCTTTTATCCGCTGGTCATGACCAATTCAAAAGACATGCGAACAGTTCAGGTAGGATTGGCCATGTATCAGAAATTGAATCAGACCGATTGGCCCAGAATGATGTCCGCTTCCACTATAGCGGGAATACCTGTTATAATAATATTCCTGATCTTCCAGAAGCAAATCATATCAGGTCTTGTAGAAGGCGGAGTAAAAGGTTGATATATAAACGAGGTGAACAGATGAATAGATTCAAAGTAAGAGGAGTAGTAGAAGGCTTTTACGGCAAACCATGGACATGGCAGGAAAGAAGGGACATAATCCAGTTCATGGGGAAAAACGGCTACACATTATACATATACGCTCCCAAGGCTGATCACTTGCATCGTGATAATTGGCGGCAGATGTATGATCATTCGTTTGAAGAAAACTTCCAATCACTGATTGAAACAGGAAAAACAGTAAGTGTTGACGTATCGATGGCCATCAGCCCTGGACTATCTTTGGTGCATTCAGATGAATGTGATTTGAATATCTTAAAGCAAAAATACTTGAAATTTGCAGAAATGGGGGTTCATACGATCTCATTGTTTTTAGATGATATCCCTCAAGAACTCATACACCAAAGGGATAAACAGACCTATCAATCGCTGGCTGATGCACAAGCGGATTTTGCCAATCGTTTGTATCTATCCCTGGCAAATGAAATCAAGAACATGCAATTTATACTCTGTCCCACCATTTACCACGGCACAACGATTAGTCAATATCACCAGACACTGGGAGATAAGCTCCACAAAGACATTCAAATCATGTGGACAGGTCCGCAAGTCTGCTCAGAGAAACTGACCGTTGAAAATGCTCAGATGGTGGCAAAGGCATTTAACAGAAAACCCTTATTTTGGGATAATTTCCCGGTTAACGATTCGGTGATGGTCCCTGAACTGCATATCGGACGCTTTAGCGGTCGTGATGGTGACTTAGGAACGGTTTGTGAGGGTTTTATTGTCAATCCCATGAACCAGGCATACGCTTCAATGAGTGTCTTGAAGAACATCAGCTTTTATCTGAACGATCCCCAACATTACAATCCTGATGAAGCTTTGATCCAATCATTCACGCAAATGTACCCACAGATAGCTTCTGAAATGATAATCTTTTCAAAAGCCTGTGACACAAGCCCCTTGAATCCGGGGGATCCTGAAATAACGGTTCATCTTTTAGAACAGCTTGAGCATCTGAGAAAAAAAGGAAAGTTAAAACAAATGTCGACTCTTTTGAATGAAACCGGTGAACGCATCTGCAGTGCCTATGACACAATCGTTGAGAAGATCAATCAAAATCTGATGGCCGATATTGAACCTTGGTTGAAAGAATTTCACTATTACGGCCGTTTGATGAACAAGATGGCCATCGCATTGGAACACATAGAGGTGGTATATCGTGATGAGCACCCCCCGGTTGAAACCATTGATGCCATCCACGAGGCTAATACGCAGTTGGAAACAGCTTTGAAAAAACTCGCCTGTTTGAAAACGCGAATCTTCGGAAAAGGATTGAGGGACTACGCCCTGGAATTAAGTATCACCTGTAAAGGATTAGTTAAATTGGTTGATTGGTGAAGGCAGGAAGTTCTTCAGTTTTCTTGATTCATTAATAGGCCTTTGGACATTATCGTCCTTTCTATTAAGGCTAAAAGAATATCAATTAGGATTGCAAGAAGAGCTACCAGTAAAGCACCAGCAAAGATTTTCGATACATCCATCAGCTTTAATCCGATAAAGATGATCTCTCCTAGTCCCCCAGCACCAATCATGGAGGCTATGGCAGCGGTTCCGATGTTAATCACCGCTGCAGTACGTACACCAGATGCAATAGCAGGGATGGAAGTTGGGAGTTCCACTTTAAACAAAATTTGCCTTTTTGTCATCCCCATCCCTAATGCAGCTTCTTTCATGTCAGGGGAGCAGCTGATCAACCCTGAAGCCGTATTGAAAGTTATTGGGACCAGAGAATAAATAAAAAGGGCAAAGGTGGCCGGTAAGGCTCCAATCCCCATAAAAATGAATACAAGGGCAATTACTGCAGTACTGGGTACTGCCTGAGTGGCACCTGTTATGGATAAAACTATGCGTCCTATCTTCTCGTTCCCTCCTCTTGTTGAAAGAACCCCAATAAAAATGCCTGTTATTACTGCCAAAGACCAGGAAATCAGAAAGAGGTAAAGGTGTTCCCAGGTCTTTTCCAGAATATAGGGTATGTTTTCAAATAGATATGAGAAGAGTGCCATGTCATTACACCTCTACCCTTTCATATGCACTCATGATTTCTACAAGCGTTTCAAATCGAATAACCCCTAACAACTGATGGTGAGCGTCAACAACCGGACAGCTGGTCAATCCCGATTCTACCATCCTGATGATGGCTTCCATCAGGTTAGAATGGGGTTGTACGGATTCGATGGGTTTGACTTGCCCGATTAATTCATCCTTTTGATCCATTCTCTTCAGTTCTTCAACGGTACAATAGCCCAACAAAATATCCCTTGGTCCGATCACATAGGCGTATGTTTTCTTCTTTTTTTCAAGATATTCCAAAGCCATCGCAATTGTTTTTACCTCTTGAGCGTTGATGGGCAAAAAATTCCCGGAATAATGATCTTTAACCGGCATCATTTCCAATCCCTTTAATACCCGGTCCGAGCCAAGAATACTATCAACAAATGCGTTTTTAGGCTTCTTGACTACATTCACCGTATCATCGTATTGGACGATCCGACCATTATCCATGATTAAGATTTTGTCTGCCAGTTTGATCGCTTCTCGAATATCGTGGGTAACAAAGATAATTGTCTTTTTGATCTTTTCCTGAATATCGATGAAGGCATCCTGTAATTTTTCACGATTGATCGGATCAATCGCTCCAAAAGGCTCATCCATGAGAATTACTTTAGGGTTTGCCGCCAAAGAACGTGCGACACCAATACGTTGTTTTTGACCCCCTGATAATTGTGCAGGGTATTTGTACATATGCACCTGAGGATCCAAATTGACCAACTCCATGAGCTCTTCAACTCTGCTTTTTATCTTTTTTTCGGGCCATTTCAAGAGCCTCGGGACTACAGCGATATTATCAAAAACATTCATATGAATGAATAGTCCGATGTTTTGGATAGCATATCCAATTTGACGTCTGAGTTGTATTGGGTCTATTTGATCGATAGATTTCCCGTCAAACAGAATATCCCCACTAGTTCTTTCAATCAAGCGGTTAATCATTTTCAAAACAGTTGTTTTTCCACATCCCGAAGGACCAATCAGAACGGTGAGTTTTTTAGGTTCAAAGGTCAGCGATAGCTGATCCACCGCTTTAAAAGAACCTTTATTGTATGTTTTCGTCAGATTCTCCAGACTGATTTGCACTGTCTCACTCCTTTCTCCGTGAGAGCTTTACACCTTTTGGGGTCAACAACTCCTCCAATTTCAGCAATCCATAATTCATCCCTATCCCTAAAGCCCCCACAAGAACAGCCCCTACCAAAACCATAACCAGCCTTGACCGGCTTAAACCTGAAAAGATGAAATACCCCAAACCTCTGGCACCGACTAAATAGGCGATAGTCGTCACACTTACACCCATGACTGCAGCATTTCTCATTCCGGCCATAATGATTGGAATTGCCAAGGGTAGGCGGATCTTGAAGAGAATCTGTGTACTGGTCATGCCCATGCCCATTGCCGCCTCTACTGTCACAGAATCCACTTCACGAACGGCGACTAATGTGTTCCTGATTATTGGCAACATGGAATATACTACAATGGTGATGATAGCTGGCGGTATGCCGATTCCGGCGTTAAAAGGAGCTAATAGGACCACCATCATCCCAAACAGAGCCAATGACGGTATGGTCATTAAAATACTGGCCAGATAAATGACAACATTAGCTGTTTTCGGATGGTTAGCAATGGCAATCCCAATGGGCACTCCAATGATAATAGCAATGGGAAGAGCGATACCGATGATCTGAAGATGCCTTAGAAGCTCAAATACGATCCGTTCTCCATTCTCAAAAATATAATCAAAAAACGCCAATGGTATCCTCCTATTCATAAAAACTTCCGCTTCCTAAGCATGAGGTAAAAAAGCAGATCGTTATCAAACGGTGTATTTCTCAGTTTGAAGCCAATCGTCATCCTTCCTTGTCGTTTCAGTATAAAGTAAGAAAGGGATTCATATCAAGAAGTTCTTCTACCGTACACACATTCATATGACCGGGAAGGATTAAGTCCGAAGGCTGTTTTTTAGACAAATACTTTTTAAATTTTGCAAGTGATTGTTTCATGGTATCATGATTTGAAAACTTAAAATCCGTTCTTCCAATAGAAGCACAAAAAACAAAGTCTCCCGTAAACAGAAAGGAGCCGAAGTCAAATACGCTGTCCCCCTGTGTATGCCCAGGAAAATTCATCACCTGAAACGAGCAATTGTGGATCGTATTTTGCCCCAAAGAAAGGATACGGGTATTTTTATTTTTAATGATCATCATTCCGCCACCTAAATCACCGGACAGATTGATTGTAGGATTATATAAACCGGGTAAAGCGGATTGGGTAATTAGTATTTCAGCATGATCGAATTCATCGATTCCTGCAATATGGTCAAAATGGCTATGAGTAATAACAATAGCAAGATCCCGATAGGGTCTACCTACTTTTTTCGGAAGTTCAACGCTTCCAATTCCCGGATCGATCACAAATAAGTGATCTTGTATATACAACAAATAGGTGTTGACGCCAACCGGTGGTAAAACCACTTTGTAAATGATCTGATCATCTTGTTGATAAACACATCTTAACATGCTTCACCACTCCCAGCACGATAGATTTTTAGGTCTCTGGTTTCCATATTATCTTCATTGATGGCGAGATCGATCAGGAAATCAGGAGATTGGACTTCGTGAATGATTTTTTCAGCCCATTCGATGAACAAGATACTGTTAGACTGCTGATAATCGTAAAATCCCAAATCAAAAAGCTCATCAGAGTTTATTCTGTAAACATCGATGTGATAAAAAACCTTCCCATCTGCCTGATAAGTATTAACAATGTTGAATGTGGGACTTCTGACTTGGGCCGGTTCTACGCCAAATGCCTGCATGACTGCCCGGATAAAAGTGGTTTTCCCGCTACCCAAGTCCCCAAAAAACATTACCATTTGCCCACCTTTTAATTGTCGGGCAAAGTCAGTTGCAATTCGATTAAGGGTCTCAAGATCTATTCTCTCATTTTTGCGAAGAAGCTTTAAACCCAATTTTTCGATCTGTTCACCGCTATTTTCCATTTCTTATATGATGCCTCCACTAATTGATCTTTTCCACGAGAGATGGAAGATTGTGATTTCCAATAGGCCAACACTTCGTTTTTATCTTTCCAGACATCTGTTGCCAAGCCTGCAAGTATGGCTGCACCGGTAGCTGTCGTTTCCGTATTGACAGGGCGTGTAACACTGTTTCCTAATAAAATGGATTGAAATTCCTGAATAAACTGGTTTTTGCTCACACCACCATCAACACGCAGTTCTTTCAAAGGAATATGGCACTCACTGACCATGGTATCAAACAACTCTTTGACAGAATAACAGATTCCTTCCAATACCGACCGAACCAGGTGCTCTTTTTTCGTTGACTGGGTCATGCCAATGAATAACCCCCTGGCATTGGGGTCCCAATGAGGAGCACCTAATCCCGACAACGCCGGTACAAAGTAGACACCGCCATTATCTCGGACTTTATACGACAGGTCTTCTGTTTCTGGAGCTGTTTTAGCTAATTTGATATGATCCACAATCCAGTCAATTGCAGCTCCACACATAAACACAGAGCCTTCCATGGCATAGTTGATCTCGTCTTTGATCTTCCAGCCTACGGACGTCAGCAAACGCTTCTGAGATAAAACAGGTTCAGAACCTAAATTCATCAATAAAAAGGCTCCGGTTCCATAAGTGCATTTCGCCATCCCTTTTTCGTAAGCCATCTGTCCAAATAAAGCACCTTGTTGATCACCCACTAAAGAAGCAATGGGAATACCTTCCTTAGTATAACCCAGTACACCAGAAGTATCGACCAACGATGGTAACCATTCTCTTTGAATGGAAAACAGTTCAAGCAAGTCATCATCCCAATCCAACGTGTGAATGTTGAACAGCATGGTTCTTGAGGCGTTTGAATAATCCGTTGCATGCACATTTTTTTTACTGAGCTTATAAGCCAGCCATGAATCTATAGTCCCAAAGGCAAGGTCTCCCGAATTGGCGGCTATTCTGACCTTTGGAACATTGTTGTAAAGCCATTCCATTTTCGTGCCTGAAAAATAGGGATCTACGATCAAACCTGTTTTCTCATGGATCATATCCTCTTTTGACCTCAGTTCCAAACATCGCTTCGCCGTTCTTCTGCATTGCCAGTTGATGGCATTATAAAGCGGTTCACCAGTCTCTTTATTCCAAGCCACTACGGTTTCTCTTTGATTGGTGATTCCGATTGCAGCAATTTCATGGAATGCCAGTCCTGCTTCTTCAACTGCCTCTACCAAGGTGGCAACTGCTGTTCTATAAATCTCTTCAGCATCCTGTTCTACCCAACCATCCTGAGGATAGAATTGTTTGAATGGTTTTTGTGAGAGGTTGACAATTTCAAGTTTATCATCAAAAATGATGGTTCTGGTACTGGTTGTTCCTTGATCAATGGCGGCGATATAGGCTCTCTCAGACACATCAATTCAACTCCTTCTTTTGCTTTATTTGTTTTGGAGATTATATCATGATAAAATAATCTAAACCATTTGGAGGATGAAGATGAAAAAAGAAGTGTTTGACCAATGGTCTGATCATTACGATCAAACCGTCATTAGAGAAGGGTTTCCTTTTTCGGGTTATGAAAGAGCTATGGGCGATTTGATACGTTCCCAAAGAATCACCCATTCCACCCAAATATTGGAGATCGGTGTGGGAACGGGATTTTTACTCTCGTCGTTCTACAGTCATGGGGCTCAATGTTATGGATTCGATTTTTCGGAAAAAATGCTGTCCATCGCAAGAAAAAAGATGCCAAGCGCTTTTTTGTTTCAACATGACCTTAAAACGGGATTACCCGAGCCCATTCGACGTGCGAAATTCAGCATTATCCTGGCAGGTTATGTTTTGCATCACTTTGATCTGGAAGAAAAAATCAAACTCATCAAAGACTATCTGTCTCTGTTAAAAAAGGAAGATGGCCGCATGTATCTTTTTGATGTTTCTTTTCAGACGAAAGATGATCTTCATTCGTATAGAACACAACATATGGATTTATGGGATGATGACGAACATTATTTCATTGCAACCGAAATCATGAATCATTTTGATCATTGTGATTATCAGCAATATTCACCATGTGGTGGCTTGTATACTATCAAATAATTATTCATAAAGACATTGAAAGAATTTGGAGGTGATAGGATTACTTTTAGAGAGTTTGTCATTCAGGAATTTCCCGATGTCCTTGAAATCATGGGGTATAATTCTGTTTCTCATTACGCCAGTGCCGGCATCGTGGAAGATAAACAAATGAGTTGGTATTATCACACCTACCCCGACAAAGAAATTGAATATCCTCCTGAAGCCTTTCTTCAAGAAATCCATAACGAGCTAACCCAAAGAGCTCGGGCTTTAAAACACTTTCGAAGAGGCGGCGGAATAGAGAGCAACCATCGGTATTGCATAAAAAAGGGAAATCATTGGTATCAAATTATCTGGTCTCTGAATGAAAAAGAACTGCTGCGCAATGAATATGGTCCTTACCGAACACCGCAAGAGGCAATGAATCACATCCCCCTTAGTGCGATTCCGCTTACGTGTGTCAGCGAACTGACTGGCGAAAAGCACAAAGAATTGTCGTTGTACGAACGGATTAAATAAAGAATGCACGATTAGTTTTTGCAATCGTTGTATCGCAAAGAAAAAGCGAGGCGAACCGATGAACGATCCCCAGTATTCCACTGATGAACCAACTGAAAAGCTTGATCAATCCAAATTGCCGGGTTTAGAATTTGCCAGGGAACAACAAGTCAATGAAATCATCGCTTTTTTTATCATTGGGTTTGGCATCTTGGCAGTAATTTTCTTCCTTGTTCCACTTTTCGGAAGTCTTTTAGCAGCCATTACCGGCATACTTCAAATGTGGTTGATCTTTCAATGGTCACAGGCTTTGAATACAAATATCGATAACAGTTTGAGCATTCTTCAGTATATGGATCATTCAAAAGACGCTTTTTTTAAATCAGTCACCGTCTCCGAATACATTCAAAAGCTAAAAAAATCAAAAATAGACCTATTCTGGTTTCAAATTTATGTGGTGTTTTATATTTTTGGAGGATTGTCCAGAAGATATATGGTTTACTTGAGTTTAATCTCTTTTGTTTTTTTGGGGATCTTTTTGCAAATGGTTTTTTCCAGCGAGAACACCTTGCAATTGGCCAAAAACCATTTTTACAGTATTCTGTTACCTCAAAAGCACTTATACTTGAATCAGATCAGGAAAAGAAACTTCCCCTTAGTCATTCTCTTTACCGTTGCGACACTGGGTATCTATTGGTATTATCTGCTGATTAAGCATTCCACAGAAATCAACAAATTCATTGCTTCTGATCAGGAGAACCGCCGATTACTCAAATAGGGGCTTTTCAGCCCCTATCATCAACAGGTTGATTATATGATTTTCAATTCTTGACCTACTTCTTTAAAAGCCTTGATTCCAAAATCCAAATCCTGCTTTGAATGCGCTGCACTAATCATCACACGGATGCGTGCCTTTCCCTTGGGAACCGTTGGGAACCCGATTGACTGGGCAAAAACATCCTTTTCCAATAGCATTTGGCTGAATTTTGATGCCGTGGGAGCCTCGTAAAGCATGATCGGAGTGATGGGGGTTTCGGATTCACCTGTATCAAAACCCAAAGCCTTCATCTCGTTTTTGAAGTAATGACCATTTTCCCATAATCTCTTAACCAGTTCATCTGATGACTTCAGTTTTCTGACGGATTCTATGGCGGCCATGGTATCGGCAGGGCTTAAAGAACTACTGAACAAGAAAGGTCTTGCCTTTTGTTTGAGATAATCGATCAGTACCTTTTTACCTGCGACAAATCCACCGATAACGCCAAACGCCTTTGAAAGTGTTCCCACTTCGATATCTACCTGGTCATGAAGTCCGAAATGATCAACAATACCCCTTCCATGACTACCCAGTACACCCTCGCCATGGGCATCATCCACCATCAAAATGGCGTTATATTTCTTGCATGCCTCCACAATTTCGGGTAAAGGCGCCAAGTCTCCATCCATACTGAAAACACCATCGGTAATGACCAATTTTTTCACAGCACCATCTCGGTCTGCCTCTTTCAATCTTTCAACTAAATCTGCAACATCTTTGTGTTTCCATACATAACGACTTGACCGTGTTAATCTGACCGCATCAATAATGCTGGCGTGGTTCAGTTCATCCGAAAGAATGGCATCTTCTTTGCCCATCACAGCCGGAACAACTGCCTGGTTAGCCAAAAAGCCGGATTGAACCATGATAGTCGCTTCCACATTCTTGAAGTCAGCCAAATCCTTTTCCAACTGAGTGTGCAAACTCATGGTTCCAGCTATTGTTCTTACGGCTCCGGGGCCCACTCCCCAATGCTTAACCGCTTCAATTGACTTTTCCACCATATCTTTATCGTTGGCGAGGCCTAAATAGTTGTTCGAAGACATATTCAACACGTCTTTGCCGTTGATTTTAAGCCATGCGCCTTGGGGGCCTTCCAACGTTCGGATATTGGTATACAACCCTTTTTCTTTTAATTCTTCCAGTTCCTTTTGAAATTCGGTCCATTCGTACATGATCATACCATCTCCCTTTTTAATATAATAGTCATTCTTTGTTATACGACATCTGTCAGACAGATCAACTTGTTCTTTGTCGAATCGCCAAATGCCATGAAATTCTCGTATTTGTATATTGTGATTTCATTGGTCGTCATTCGTGACAATGCTGATTTTAAGTATTTCCCGTAAAACATCAAGCGGTATTGTGCATCCCTTTGCTTCTGATCAACAGGCAAATGATTACAGGAATCAATTTCATCCACACAGGAGTAAAAAAAGGCTGAAGACTTGAGTTCAAAGATTATCTTATCGGGTTCAAGCGTCATTTTGATTGGAAGACTGGGTGAAATTCGTTCGGCTTTGGTTACACTTCTTTTTAAAATCTCCCGGTTAATCTGATGCACCGGTTGAAAATGATCGTATAAATGAATCAATTTCAACAGCCTTTCCCCTTCTTTGGTTTCCAGGCTTCTCGAACAAATCGATGTCAGATTGCCGGTGGTTTGAAAGCCGATTCTGTCCTGCGAAACGGATTGGCCCAATCGAAACTGTTCCGTTTTAAGAAGTCTCAAGGCTTTGATTAAATGACGAATACTTTGATAAGGAACGGCCACTTCCAGATTTTTACATTTTCTTTGAGTGTTATACAGACTAAACACCTTGTCGTAAACAGTTAACACATACAAAATCCCTTCAAAGACAAACAGATAGCAATCCTCATTTTCAGGCATGTGAACAGTTGAAAAATCTAATCCGGCTAAAAAGGCGTTGGTTTGAAACTCCCCTAAAATACCAAAAAGACTTTGCTGGGGGATGGTTTTTGAAGGCGAGTTATTCACTGAGAGTATTTCAGTTTTTTGTCTGACCCGAATGCCTTCTTTGCTCAATGTAAATTCTATTGGTTGGTCTTCCGCCTCTTCAATAAACAATTTTAGAGTCTTGATGGAAAGAGCGTAAGTACCTAAAAATGCTTCAACCTCTTGATTGAGCTTGAACGTGGCTTCCAAACACCCATCAGAAGCATACATCTTTAATCCGTCGTTGTAAAATAAATACAGGACTTTTCGGTTTTTTTCTGAACCTGTGAGTTTGTTGCAAAACTCAAGTAATTTGCTGAATTTTGTAGAATGAATGAAGAATTCAGGCAACACCATCAACCCTTTGTTCATGAAGATTATTCAAGCGTATCCAAATCCCGAATCGGATCCACCACAAAGGTTTTAAAGTTATCATAAATCCGAAACCCCGGCGGAGAGCCCTTGGGTTTTTTCACATATTTTAATTTGGTATAATCAACGGGTACTTTCGTACTGATCTTGCCCTTTGAAAAACGAGCAGCAAGTTTTGCAGCCATATACAGCACATCTTCAGGCACTTCTCTCCCGGCAGAGTTGATGATGACATGAGAACCGGGAATCTGTTGTGCATGAAACCAGTATTCTTCTCTTGAATAGGAGTGGCAAATCCTGTCATTTTGTATATTGTTTTTTCCAACGACTATCTCAAATCCTTTGTATTTAAAGGTTCTGGGAGAGCTTTCGACATGAGATTTTTGCTTTGTTTTCTTTTGCATTGCAGGCTTTGTTAATAACCCCGCCTCACACATTTCGGATCGAATATCATCCAGTTCCTGTTGTGTTTGGATGTTTTCAACCGCTTCATTAACACTTTCCAGATAAAAAATTCTCTTGCTGAGCTTTTGAACCCTTTTTTTTACAAATTCCTCACGCCGCTTCAATTTTGATGCTCGTTTAAAGAGACGTTGTGCATTCATTGACAAATTGTATTTTTTATCTAATTCGATTCTTACTTCTCTTCCCGTTCGCCAATCGGTTACATCGATTATTTCATAATTTTTCTTGGGATCAAATCGATAGATACTCCCCATGATCAGCTCTGCATTCAACTGCATTTGACCTGCTTTTGAGGATTCTTTCAAGTCTTTTTCCAGGTTGTCGATGTTGGATTCGATTTTGCTGATTTCTTTCAAGATGATCTTCTGCAGCTGAATCTTTTTCTCCGTCAGTCTAGACTGAATTCTTACCTGGCCGTTGGCAAGTTCCAACGCCTTTGATGGTGTCAATTTAATCACTTGATATTCGCTTTCAATGGCGCTAAGTAAAGGCATAGGTGAAATCAACGTCTTTTGCCCGGCATTTTCATACACATATATTGTTTCTTCCCTGAGCTCCTTCACCATATCCAACAACAGCTCATGAAGCGCCAACAGGTGGTCATCTTTTAATTGGGAGATCTCTACCTCTTTTTTTAAATCCAACCGAAAGAAAATTTCCTCCAGGTTTTGCTTGCCGAAACCTTGAAATTGATCCTGCAAGAATTTTCCCAATTTCATCTGCCCGGAAGTATTCGAGATTTGTGAAATAAGAAATTCCAATCCGTGATGTTCATAGTCACAAAGAGCCATACCTTGCGTTGAATAAGGAAGGTAAACAACCCCCGGAATCAGAGAACGGCTTTGGGTAATCGTCCTTTTCCAGACATCGATGATGGCATCGGATTCATCGGTTAAGATCAAATTGGAGTTTCTGCCCATCATCTCAAAATAAACTTTGTAACTGATTAGATCCCCAATCTCATCCCGTTTTGTCAATTCCATACTCATCATCCTGTCAGTTCCTATTTGAGAAATGCTTTTCAAGCGGCCACCGTTCAGATATTTTCTTAGCAGCATCACAAAACCTTCCGGATGAGACGGACTGGACTCTTTCTTTTCGGTCAGACAGCAATAACAGTCTGATGATAACAGGGAACAAAAAAGGATATCATGGCTGAATTCAAAATAAAAGCGGCCAGAAGAAGGCATCTGAACCTTTTTCAAGTAGCTTGCATCCAATGTCTTGGAAAATTCGGTAATGAGGACTCTTAATGTAATGCCGTCGATGTTCAAACTGATTCCCCCGGTTTATAATGAAATAGGGTATGATCTTTCCCCAGATATTATACCATCAAACAAAAAACCCGACTGACAGTCGGGTTTTTTGGAAGGTGTTTTGTTGTTTGTTGTCTTTGCTTTTTACATCAATGTATTGTAATCCGTTCGATAATATTCGGGCTGCGAATCCCAAAAATTCTCAATCACTGTATTGATAACCGTTTCGTCCATCCCTTTACCACCAATCATATAACATGATACGTCATGCACATCTTGATTGTATTCACACTTGACACCGTTTTTCTCATCGATGATATAAAATTTATGTATTTTTAATTGATTGCTTAATTTTTCTTGAATGTTCATTAACTATCCCTCCCGTTTATTATTTATATATAACTCTATTATAATAGACGAAGTTCTATAAGATTTATTTCATATGCGTTTAGTCTATTGATTCAGAAAGTCGTCATTCAAGCATCAGTGCACAAATGAGATCGTTGACATTCGTGCCTGTGGGACCGGTTGTTAAGAGGGCGTTTGCTGCTTTTAACGCATGATAGGCATCGTTGTTTTGAAGTTTTTTAAGTGGATTGATATGAGCAGATTTCATCTTTGAAACCGTATGGGGAGTAACAATTCCGCCTGCTGCATCCGTGGGACCGTCTGTTCCATCTGTCCCCAAAGAAAAAAGTGTGCAGTCGTGTTCGAGTCCATCCAAGGCAATGGCTGCAGAAAGTGCCAATTCCTGGTTTCTTCCTCCCTTACCCGTTCCCTTAACGTTGACCAGCGTTTCTCCACCAAATATGAACAAATGGGGCGCTGAAAAATCGGAGATGCCTTGATAGCAATCAGCCATCATGGCAGCGATGAAGCGTCCCGCTTCTTTGGCTTCACATTCAAGCCGTGTGGTCATGATGGTGGCATCCACTCCCAGTTTTTGAAAATGATCTTTTGCACAGCTGCAGGCATGAGCCACATGATCGATAATTTGAATCTGTGCATTTGGACTTTTGGTAGGCAATGTTCTAGTGATGACCTTTCGGATATGCTGATCGAGGGGTTCCAATGCTGCGATGATGTCAGATAAATTGGGCACCTTTTGTTCACACGATACTGGACCGGATGCGATATCGGGCACACAATCTCCTATTACATCGGAGATAATCAAGGCTTGTATTGTTGCTGGGGCAACAATTTGGGCTAATTGCCCTCCCTTTACAAGAGAAAGTCTTTTTCGAACGGCGTTGATGGCTTTGATGTCTATGCCTAAAGTCATCATTTTTTGAGTAATTGATTGCAAGTCATTGATGGTTAGCCCATCATAGAGCACTTCAAATAAAGCAGAACCGCCTCCTGAAATGAGTAATAATAATTCATCGTCACCAGTCAGATTTGAGAAACGTTTCAACACTTCATGTCCTGCTTTCAAACTGTTTTCATCCGGAATGGGATGCCCGGATTCCATCAAAAACAAGTTCCCGATAGGGCCTTTACTATGCGCATACTTTGTAATGACAACACCATCAATGATTTGATCTGCCAGTACCTGATAGGCAGCATGGGCCATATTCCAGCCTGCTTTTCCAATGGCGAGCAAATGAAGACGTTTTGAGAATTTCATTTCACTAAGGACTTGTATCACCCTTTTTTCCGGATTTAAATCTGATAAAACATCCGTGATCACCTGCCGGCAAAGCCGTTCACTGACGAGCACTTCTAATCGCTCTCTTGAACATATTCAGGCAATACCTCAACCGGGTTGGCCCCTTTTGCCTGAAGGTATAAACAGATGTTTTCAAACAGGTTGTATTTTTCTTCCCAGGCCATCTGATCATATTGGTAAATATCCAAAACGCCTTGATAATAATCGTAAGAAGTAATGTAACCTTCCTTTTGGGCCTCCTGAAGTTTGTTCAACTGTTGCAGATAAATTTGTTTGAGCTCCAATGCGCTTTCAAATTTTAAAGAAGCGTACTTCACGTCTTCGTAAGCCAGGTTAATATCATAAAGAGAGGCATTCGCATAGGATTCTTCCTTTAATTGGTGTATCTTGGCAGACCGCCTGTTGACATCTGCCAAATAAGAAGTGGTCATCCCGCTTTGAGCCAGCTTGTATTTGGTTTCTTCAATCTGTTTACGATAACTTTCGATCATCCGATCGATGTTTTCTTCCTTGATAGCGTTCATTTCTTCTATTGTCAGGGGTTGAATACCCGTTGTGATCAATGTCAGTTGTGGAATTTGTGAAATAAAAAGGGTCTTTTTGATATAATCTTCTTTTTGAAATTGAAGGCTTTTGTAATAATCAAATTTCCCTTTGCTTATATCCGTATTGATATGTGCAATTTCTACATCTCTTTGGGAAACGCCTCCATAGGCTACAGCTTTTTCCTTATTCGCCAGATCCTCACTGTACATTTGATACTCAATCTCAGCAATTGATTTCTCAATGGAGAGTTTTTCCAATTCGAACAGGATATCAAACACCTCTTTGATTACCTGCCATCTTTCCTCTGTATAGGTTTTATAGGCCTGCAATCTTTCCAGGTCCGCTTCCATGATCGTTAATTTCGAATCGGCCTTTAACAACGTGGCGTTGTAATTGTCGAAGGCACTTTGCCATGTAAGCTCTACTGCCACAGCATTTGGATATTGCTCAAAAATATTTTTAACAAAATCTTCAATTTTAACAGAAAAAACAGTCAATGCAGATATGAGAAAAAGAAAAATGAAGACAAGTTTGATTGCGTTGTTCATTCATTCACCTCCGAGTACCGGATTCTGCCGGACAATATTTCTTCTTTTACATAAGGTTCAAAAAAACCTCGATGGGATTTGAAGCCCTCATAAGTTGATTTAGAAACTCTCACCACATCATTTGTTGCTAATCGGTCTTTAACCTCTAAAACAGCGGCCATAATACGGGCCAAATCGCCCAACGCCGGATGATAAGGGCCTGCAACAACTGATGAGAGTAATGTATCTGGAACAAACAGGCCAATCCTGTTTAATTTTACCGGTGTCTCCCAAGCCAGGCGAATGTATTTTCCCAATTCTTCAACCGTAGCTCTCAATTCCAATGGCACATACAGGTCTTTCAAATATAGTTTTTCCAAAGGAGTATCTTTCAGAACCAGCGTTGGGTGTATGCGTATGGTCGCAGGATTCATGGCTAAAGCTTTTCTGTAACTCTGTTCATCCAAGGTATTGTTAGATCCAAACAAGCCGGTCATTAAATGGATACCAATCTCAAAACCAGCATCAGAAAGGCATTTGATGGCCTTTACAGCAGCCAAGGCATCATGCCCACGGTTGTTTTTCCTCAAGACCTCATCATCGAAACTCTGAACCCCCAATTCTACCGATTCACAATGATATTGTTGTAACAATCTAATCTCATGTTCATCAATCGAATCCGGTCGGGTTGAAATTCGGATTGAATCTATTAACCCCTTGATAATATAGGTATTCGCCCACTTCAGAAATCGCTCCTGTATTTCACTTGGGGCATTCGAGAAAGAGCCGCCGAAAAAGGCTAGCTGAATCTTTTTGTTCGGTTTTATTTCCTTTAGTTGTTGATTGACTAATCGATCCAGCTGACTCAGAATCTCTTGATCTTTATAATTGAGATAATCATACCCGGTAATCGCTTGCTCGTTGCAATAAATACAACGATTCACGCACCCCATCCAGGGCAAAAAAACCGGAATAACAGCCATTTTTTTATTTTTCAACAGATATTCTCTCTTTGCAGATATTCAATGGCCTTTTTAGCCGCATTTTGTTCCGCTTCTTTTTTGCTTTTTCCACGACCTTCTCCACAGTTGTGGTCTCCAACCACACAAGCCACAACAAATTCAGGGTCATGTGACGGTCCAATTGAGTCCATCAAAATATAATCCGGGAGGCTTTTTAATTTGGATTGGGTCATTTCCTGCAGTTTCGTCTTGTAATCCAGCATTAAAGAATCCAACATGACAACATCAATATATTCATAAACCCTGTCCACGATAAATTGTCTGACGCATTCCAACCCCTTGTCCAAGTAAATGGCTGCACAAAGAGCCTCAAAGGCATCTGCCAACAGACTGTCACGATCCATGCCTCCGGATATCATTTCCCCATGTCCCATAAAAATAAATTCTCCAAGCGATATTTTTCTAGCGGCTTTTGCTAGTATGGTTTCACTGGCAAGCACTGATTTTGCCTTGGCCAAATCTCCTTCTGAGTTTTTGGTAAAATGTTGGAACAGGTATTCTACAATCACCAGACCGACAATTGAATCACCCAAAAATTCGAGGCGCTCGTTGGACATCAAGAGCTTATTTTTAAACCGAACCTTTTCATTCACATATGAAGTATGCCTGAGAGCGTGAAAGAGTAAATTTTCATTTGAAAAATGAATATCAATGATGTTTTGCAATCGTTCTAAACGCTTTTTTTCACCTGTTTGTATGATGACGGCCCCTCCGAATTGAGATTCAAGCTCTTATATAAACTTATTTACAACCATATTATACCATCCCTTCAAGAATGATGGCCTTTATGATATAATTTTCCATGATAAAAATCGCTTATTTCGGCTCTTTAAAGACCCCGTTCATTAAAAGTGGCATTGAGCGCTATTGTAAGTGGTTGAGTCCCTATTCAAAATTCTCGCTCGTTGAATTGAAAAGCGGCGGGGACATCAATCGAGAGCAAGTAACAGACATCCAAAAGCGCGAATCTTCAGCATTGCTGAAAAGAGTGAAAAATGAAGAGCTAATCGTACTGGATGAAAAAGGAGAAGAGTACACTTCAATGGAATTTGCAACGTTGTTAAGAAGCAGGCAGATTTCCTCAGCGGATCTCTTTTTTGCCATAGGGGGTTATACTGGATTTCATTCAGATGTCAAATCTGCGGCAGCAAAGACCATTGCCCTTTCAAAGATGACTTTTACTCATGAAATGGCTTTGCTCTTGTTAATTGAGCAAATTTACAGAGGAATGAAGATTATAAACGGTGAAAAATACCATTATTAGAATAGAAAGGACGGTGGGGGTTCAAGTGGAACCAGAACCTTTTAGTAGCAACGCATTGACATTGCAGTTTATTTTGTTGGGATTGATGTTATTTTTATCAGCAATTTTTTCAGGTTCGGAAACAGCTCTGAGTTCGATGACCAAACTTCGGTTGAAGGAATTAGCGGAAAAAGCCGATTCTAAGGAAAAACGCAAGGTCGTTGAAACGGCATTGCATGAACCAAACAAGTTGTTGACAACCATTTTGGTCTTTAACAATTTCGTGAACATCTTTGCCTCGTCTTTAGCAACATTAATTGCTTTAAATTTGCTTCCCAATAGCAATGCGGGAAATGCAACAGCTATTGTAACTGGGATCATGACCATGCTGATTCTGATTTTTGGGGAGATTACTCCAAAGGTCTTTGCAACCCAAAACCCCGAAAGGGTTTTTCACTTGGTCATTAGGATGATTACCTTTCTCAGCTATATCCTGACTCCTTTAATCTGGTTATTGGTGAGAATCAGTAACGTTTTTATTCGGCTTTTGGGTGGAAGTGTCGTCAAGGATACCCCATTCATCACTGAAAACGAGATCGTATACGCCATGCAGGTTGGTGCACAAGAAGGGGCCATTGAAATTGAAGAAAGCAAAATGCTGACCAGGGCTCTTGGACTCAAAGAAACCAATGTAAAGGAAATTATGATCCCAAGGGTGGATGTCATCGCCTTGGATGAAAACACCCTTTTAACTGATGCGTTAACCTGCGTCAGAGAAGAAGGCTATTCAAGGTTTCCGGTCTATACGGACAACATCGATAACATCACAGGCATTCTTTACGCCAAAGACATCATCAAAGCAATTGATGAGCGAGGTACGGATATTTTAGAAAAACTCAATGTCAGAGAAATCAGCCGTGTCCCTTATTATGTCCCCGAGACAAAGAAAATTGACGCCCTCCTTCAGGAGTTTAAAGACAACATGGTTCACATGGCAATAGTTGTCGATGAATACGGTGGTACAGAAGGCTTGGTAACCATTGAGGATATCATAGAGGAAGTAATGGGAGAAATCATGGATGAATTTGATGAAGGGGAAGTTTTCGGGATTGACAGACTGAATCCCACCACTTTTATCATCGATTCCAAGGTTCCCATCAACGATATAGAGAGAGAATTGGATGTTACATTCCCCGAAACCGATTTCGAATCCATAGGCGGCTATCTGCTGGAACTGTTTGAAAGGGTTCCTAAGGTCGGAGAAGAAATGAAGGTTAACGGATTTTATTTCAGAATTCTGGCTGCCAGCAAAACAAGAATTGAGAAAATTAAAATGATTGTTAAGCCTGAAGTCAAAATGAAGATGTATGATGACGATGAAGATCTAATGTTTAAAAAGTCCATCGAAAAGGAAGAGGATTATCATGATAAAAAGAATTAAAGAAGAAGCCATAAAGATGCTTGAATACAGTTACAGTCCATTTTCCAACTTTCCAGTGGGTGCTGCAATCTTAACAAAGAGCGGAAAGATCTATACCGGTACGAACATTGAAAATTCATCCTACGGGTTAACCATTTGCGCAGAAAGGGTTGCCTGTGTTAAAGCTGTTTCTGAAGGTGAGATGGAATTTGAGGCCATTGCAGTGGCCACCCGTTCCGAAGAGCCGGCTTCGCCTTGTGGCGCTTGCAGACAGTTTTTGTGGGAATTTGGAGACATGCGAGTCATCTTGATTAACACCAACGGAAAAGAGAAAGAATATAGTCTTTCCCAGCTGTTACCCGATGGGTTCCGGCTTGGAAAATAAACATAGGCGGTGAAGAATATGGGAGAAAAGCGTTTATACAGGTCAAGGGATGATCGAGTGCTGGCCGGTATTTGTTCCGGAATGGGTAAGTATTTGAATGTGGATCCGGTGATAATCAGACTGATATGGGCAGCTACCATTTTACTGGCTGGAACCGGCATCTTTCTCTATATCATAGCCTGGATCATTATTCCGGAAGAACCGGTAAAAAGATCTGCGCCTGAAGAAATGAACGATCAGGACACCAACGTATACGATTCCCATTACGATCAACAAACACAGACCTATCACAGCGAGCAAAAAATTAAAGAACAATTAGAAAGAGAAAGACACGGAAAAATCGCAATTGGTGTCGGGATAGTAATCGTGGGTATTTTGTTTCTTTTCAGCCAAATCTTTGATTGGAATGTTTCTTGGAGAGTAATCATCGGAATTTTGCTGATAATAGCCGGAGGAGCTGTTCTGTTAAGATTCTTCAAGGAGGGAAATTAAATGCGCCTTTTTTTTGGAGTGTTGTTGCTTGTTGTGGGAATATTGCTGGTCTTTGGGCTTTTCGATTCATCCATATTCTCCACAATACTCGAAAACCTTTTTTATCTTTGGCCGTTTATTCTCATCTTGGTGGGGCTATCGATTCTTTCCAATATCAAGGGGTTAAGATGGCTCAGATTTGTAAATGCGATTTTTATTATTGGCTTTACCTTGGCATTGATCTTTTATCCCACCGATTATCTTTCAGATCAGAAGTATGAATCTTATCAATTCCAAGCAGCTTTTGACCAGAATCTGGAAAAAATTATTATCGAACTGGACTTACCGACAGTCTACTTGGAGGTTTCAACAGACGAGACTTTACAAAATGTCATCTCGGGTACTTATTTTTCAAACACAGACGATACAGATGTAAAAATTTATGACAACAGGGTTCGGATATCAAAAAAGGATGGCAATAAATTTTTTCTTTTCGGAAAACCCAAATATGAATTGCACCTTCAAATACCCGAATCATCCAATATTGAGCTGCTGATCGATTCTGCCGTATTAAAAGGCAACATGATGCTCGATAAAAGTACGATAGAGATTATCGACATTAACACCGCTATACTCAGTATGGATTTATCCATCAGAGAGTTTGCCATCCCTATGGAAATTGTTTGTGAATCTGCGATTAACAACCTGGATATCCTTGCACCAAAGGGGTCCAGATATACAAAAACGATGGAATCTGCGATTAATAAATTAACGATAGGCGATTCCTTTAAGGAAGTCGATTATGATCCGGATTTGGATGTTGAAGTACATGCCGCTATTAACACATTTGATCTAAATACCATCGATGATGAATAGAAGAAAGATAACCATAACACTAAGTGCTTTAGCCATCATTATTATTGTCCTTGTTCTTTTCTATATTATTTTTTTCAATCCCGTCAATAGCGCTGATAATATTCATGTGGATTGGATTTCAGTTTATTATTCAGTAACAGAGGATACGACCGGCGAAGATGTTTTTGCCTCCCAAGCTTCTGAATCCGAACGATTCCAGTTTCCGATGGAAATCGATCAAAGAGGCCCCATTCATTTCAGCCTCTATGGTGAGGTCGAGCTGTCTGATATCATGACTTCGGGACTGTTGATACCTGCAGTCAGGGGAACCCATGTTCAGGTGATTTTTAACGGTGAAATGATCTCAGATATGACATTTCCCAGAGAGATAGAAAAATCAAGTCAGCTATTGTATTCTCACATCGAACAAATCGATCACTCTTTAATCACAACAACCAATAAGGTTATTATTCATTATTTAGGCAGAGACAGACTAGAAATCTTTACAGCACCCTACTTTGGAGATTATTTTAAGTTAAAGGCACAAATACATTCTCTCCAGTTTCTTGGGCAGGATTTTTACTTGATTGTTTTCGGAATGGCCGCTTTACTTTCTATTATTCTGATTTCTTTGGGAAAACACGTTTCAGCAAAGAAAAATTCCTATGTTGCCATGGGAATTGCCATGCTGTTTAACTCTTTGGGCAGTTTTTTGTACATTCTCAATTCACCGGATTATTTAACAACCATGCCCGCTGACCAACTCTTCAAAGTGTTACAGCCAATCAGTTACACCTTGTTTATCTATTTCCTGGTCATTGGTATTGAATCCTATTACAATAAAGACAGTCAGAACAATTTTAGTCATAAGCTCCTCTTTCCAAACATCATCACTTGTTTTGTCATTTATCTCGGCATGGACATCGCCCAATACATCATGAGCTATATCAACTTGAGCTTCATGATTTTTTTATCTTTTAACAGAAAAACTACCGAGTTCATCTATCCCGTCACCATATTGGCAACCAGCACCATTTATCTGTTGGTTGTTCAATTGATCGGAACGATTATTCCTTTTCCTGTTTACGCCTTATCATCCATGGTCATTATCTTTAGCTTCGGAATCATCATGGTTAGAGACTTTCAAAAAACATACAAAGAACTCCAATCCACTTCTGATGAACTCTATGCCTCATATGAAGAATTAACCGCAATGAACGAAGAGCTGGAAAGCTCCTATAATGAATTGGACAGAAAAGTCGAAGAGAGAACATTCGAACTAAACAAAACGACTGTCGCCTTAAAAACCCTTTTGGATAATACGGAAGAAGGTTTTTTAACCTTCTCGGAATCCCTGATCATCGATTCTGAATATTCTTTGCAATGTGAACAGATCTTTGGTAAAAAGATTTCCAATCGATCAATTTCGGTTATTCTTGCGGATGAAAAAAACCAAATGGTGGATTTTTTGGATAAGGTTTTTATAAAAATCCTGACAGAAGACAAAGCTTATGCCATTGATATGTATATTTCACTGCTACCTGAAACCATTACCATCAACAACAAAATCATCAAGTTGAATTACAAAGTGATTGATACCAGCTCGGAAGGTCGAAAAATCATGGTGATTCTTCACGACATCTCAGAAAAGGTAGAACTTCAAAATGAGATTGAAAATGAAAGAAATATCCTAAAGATGGTCATTAAGGTCTTGAACTCAAGGCAAGACTATTTGGATCTGATTCGTGACTTTAGAGATTTTACAATGAACAGCATGGGACAAATCTGCAACAGCCAATTGAGAGCAGAAGACAAGATTGCAGAAATTCTGAGAATGATCCATACTTATAAGGGGAGTTTTGCCAATTTCGATACCATTAACGCCGTTACTGCACTTCACTCCTTTGAAAATGTTCTCAACGAGCAGCGTAAAGATTTACTTAAGTTCAACAACGATCAATTAATAGACTTTTTCAGTGCTTATGACTATAATTCGTGGGTTCGAAAGGACCTCGACATCATCAGGGAATTGCTTGGATCTGACTTTTTCTCAAATGAACAAAAATTAACCATCGATCCGGACCGCATCTACGAACTTGAAAACAAAATCGCTGAAAGTGAACTGGGAGAAGAGGGCAGAGAATTTCTCATCGATTTAAAACGCTTGAGATACACTTCCTTCCGAGAGTTGCTTTCCTATTATAAAAATTATACCAGTCAATTGGCCCAACGAATGGGGAAATTTATAACCCCTATTGTCATAGAGGGTGAGGATATTGCCGTTGACAGAGAACTTTACAAACCACTGATCAGATCTCTCACACATCTTTTCAGAAACAGCATCTATCACGGCATTGAAACCCCAGAAGAACGCGCCTGTACAGGTAAATCAGAATACGGGCAGATTCGAGTGGAAGTAACACAATTGGGCGAAATGATTCAGTTAATTATTCATGATGACGGCAGGGGTATTAATTTGGATGCTGTTCTTCATAGTGCTTATGAAAAAGGCTTTTTAGATCCTGAGCAATCAAAAAAAATGGCCGAAAAAGAGATTTTGAATCTAATTCTCATGGATGGATTAAGCACCAGTGAAACCGTTTCGGATATCTCCGGTCGAGGGGTAGGACTGTCGGCTTTGAAACATGAAGTGGAAAAATTTCAAGGCAGCATTGAAATACAAACTAAAAAAGGTCTTGGTACAACGTTTAAACTTCTGATCCCTATCAGAGAAGCCCACGAAATGCCAGAAATCCCCCTCAAAGATATTCTGGATATGATCAAGAAGGAAGTCGATGAATACTTGCAAACACAGGAAATAGCGTTAAAAGCGGTCAATCAGAAAAGAGAGGAGGATTGCATAGAATTATTCCGATATACTTCTCTTATACGCTTGAGTGGTTCGGTCTATGCCACGGTGTTTTTATCTGCAGAAAAAAGGATTGCTGAAATCTTTGCCTCAAAATTGTTGATGGATATCAACGCAAAGATGCTTAATGAAAGAGATCTTTCGGACGGGGTTTGTGAACAGTGTAATATTTTTGTGGGCAACGCTATGAGAGAAGCTTCAAAAAAAGAAGCAGTGTTGTCGATCAGTTCACCGATTTCACTAAAATCAAACGATGGTTGTCTGAACTATCCGGATAAGGAAAAATATGTCTATACCCTTCAGACTGAACATGGTCAAATTAAATTTGGAGTTATCGAAAAATAGCCATTATTTGATGAATTTCGTGTGGCCGCCGGAATTGGTGATTTTATCAACAAGGGGCTTTAGCGCAAAACACATTTCATCGGGATAGTTACAGCCACTTAGATCAAAATAAATATGGACATTTGGCAAGGCGAGCAAGCCTTGCACGGTTCCTTCCAATTGTAGATAATGTCTGTTATTTAAAGCAGATGCAATGGTAATGTGAAAAACACCATTCAAGTTTGTAACTCTGTATGGTAATTCGATATTTTCGTCGGTTTTTCCTGATTCAGTCTGATCAAAAGTATTCTGTGGCTTGAGGTCTTCGCTTGCTGAGTCGGGGTTTAAAACATGCTGAATAGCCTTTAAGACAGCAGATACTTTAAAAGGCTTAACGATGTAATGCTTTGCCCCGCATTCCAAAGCCTTAAAAACCATGTGCTTTTGATCCAAGGCAGAAATCATGATGATATTAGCCTCTGGATAGTCATCAATAATCGTTTTGACGGCTTCTATCCCGGTCATGACCGGCATCGTTATATCCATTGTAACAAGATCGGGTTGATGCTTTCGATATAACTCAACCGCCTCCTTTCCATTGGAAGCCTCTGCTACAATCGCATACCCCGCCTGTTTCAGTATATTTTTAAGATTTCTTCTCATCAATACCGAATCATCTGCAACCAGAATATTCAAATCAATCAACTACCTTTCCTTCTTCAATCCTCTGTTTGATTATTGGTAAAAAGATTTCAACGATCTTCGGATCAAACTGTTTCCCGTTATTCTTTTCAATTTCTTTGATGGCAATATTGAAATCCAACGCTTTTCGATACGAACGATTTCTCGTCATGGCATCCCATGTATCTGCTACTGCCAATATTCTTGAAACCTCAGGAATGTCATCTCCTTTGAGTAAATCAGGATATCCAGCACCGTCATACCGTTCATGGTGATATCTCACATTTACGGCAATTTTTGATAGGTATTTGGATTGCTTTAATACATCATTTCCCCATACCGGATGCATTTTGATTATATCGAATTCTGACGATGATAATTTCCCTGGTTTGTTTAAAATGGAACCGGGAATGAGAATTTTCCCAATATCATGTACCAACCCCGACCAATAAACCTCTTGAATGATCTCCGGTTCGTAACCCATCGCCTTGGCAATCTCTTGTGAAAGTTCTGCAACCATTTCAGAATGTCCTCGTGTATATTCATCGTGAATTTCCATCATTCGAATCATGGATAGAATAATTTCCTTTTGAAATTCTTCATGCATCTGATTGAGCCTTTGAAAAGCCATAAAAGTAGCTGCAATATTTCCCAATGCACCAAACATCTTCAGCGATTCGTTGGAAAAGACACCCCTGCTCTTTTGAGAAGTATCCAGAGCAATGGTTCCAGCGATGTCTTCACCGATGTCAATTTCCATGATGGCAGATTGATGGGTTCTTTTCGTCGCTTTATAGAAAGCTGGGTAAATATCTTTAGGGATATTGTAATTCTGTTTCTCAATGTTATTGACAACAAAGACATTAGAATCGAAATAAAGTGTATCATCTGAATTTCTCGGATCAAGAAAAAAATCACGTTGTAAATCTAACGATTGAAGTATACTTAAATCATGACCCACAGTGTGTACATAATGCCATTTATCTTTTTTTATTAAAGCAACACTGCCATATTCTGCCTCTGGAACAACTGAAACCGACTCTTCAAGAAGTTTTTTTAAAAAATTCTCATCCGAATTCGACTGGGAAGCCATTTCAATCAATCTTGAAGCCGATTGTATGGCATTTTCATATAGTTCAAGGGTATGAGTTAACCGTTGTTGTTCCATCTGTGATTCGTTGGCTTCAACCGTTAACTCATCTACTTTTGATATCAAACGCTTCAAATCTTTTTCGTCTGCTTTTTCAGCTTTGATTTGTTTTTTTAATCGATTTCTCTCATACAATAAACATAGCGTCGCTGAAAGAAAAACAAGGGAAAAAAAGATAAACATGCAAACCCCCAAATACCTTTATCTTGACCATTGATTGCCCTTACTCATTGAAGAAAAATGCTTAATGGATTATATCACAATCGCCGCTTATCACACTCATTTCATATCCCCTCCCTTATTTTCTTTTCAAGATTCTCTTAAGATGAAAAAAGGTCAGCAGATATAACCCCATTTGAATGAGCTGTGTACTAACAAAGGTCCCCTGATTATAGAAATAAAGGCAGAAAAACCCTTCCAACAAATAAAAAAGACAGTAGAACTTTTGAATTTCCTTCCATCGGCCTATTATAAAAAAGGCCATTAAACTGTATACGATAAAAAAAAGAGGAGACATCCAAATAAACGCTGAATAATACAATGACCAAACGATTGCGTAAAACGCTGACAGGATCACACTGATATATCGGTGATTGTTCAAGGCATAGATTATGGTGATCATATAGCCGGGTGCAAGAGCGAAAACGTCGCCAAATACAAAATCCCAAGACAACATCCAATAGATTAATAACCCATTGACGATCACCAGGAACAAATCTCTTTTTTTACTTTTTTTCTCGTATAGTCTTCTTTTCAACATTCACCTTCGTGTCTGATTATAGAAACCGATGATTTCAGAACGGAAATCTTTCTCGCCACTTTTGTAGTTGATTTCAAGGAATAATATGTGATCGATCAGGTCTTCAATTTCCAATCTCGAGTATTGTTCTGAGAGATTTTCTTTGAATTCATTCTTTTTAAAGGAAAAACCCACCATTTGGGAAATCAACGGGATATTGGTTTGGGTTTTTGAAGCCAATTCCCGGACATCATTAAAGGTAAAATATCTTTTTGAGGAAATCAGCTTGATCTTGAGCATCAATTGAAAAATGGCACCCAATCGATAAATAATCTGAATGGGATTATATTCCAAAAGAATGTCATTGAGTTTTTCCATGGCCGATGTTGAATTGCGATTGATAAATGCCAGTACAAAGGCTTGTAGATCCTCTCTCATATAAGAATAAAAAAGGTCTGTAAAGGTTTTCTCCTCAATTGTTTTTCTATCCGATAATTGAGCAAATTTGGATAATTCATTATGTATCCGCCACATATCCGGGCCGGTATCAAAGACCAGCCGATTGATTTGTTCTTGAGATAAAGACAGTCCCAACTCCAATGCCAATGCTTTCACTAGCACTTTCCATTCATCATCTTTCCATGGTTTTGGCAGTTCAAAGGCTTTCCCTTTCTTTAAGCCTTTAATCGATTTTTCACTCCCTATAAAAAGAGCGTTTGATTCAGATTGCTCGATCGTATCAGAAAACGCCATCAAAATGCTGAGCTTTTTCTTGGATAGTCCCTCAGGAAAATCTCCATAACAACAATAATCTACAGAAAAGAGTGTTTTATTGCACAAAACAGACAGAAAGGCTTCAAATTCTTGCCAATCCTTGGTTTTAAACACTTTAAATTGTTTGCCTTCTTTTTTTGCCCATTTCTTGCAATAATCGTATTTTGAAAAGTCATCCGTGCCTGTCAGTACTTCCAGCATTTTCTGATCACTCCAAACGATTGTACCGGATCATCTCACGTTGATTCCACTTAAAACCGTAAAGAGGTATTCAATTTTAACCGCATCCAACGTTAACTCAATGTATTTGTTTTCGAGGGCTTCAAACGTTTCCTGCATGTGGTTGAACGCCTCCTTTGTGAGTTGGCCGTTAATAATTTTTGATGTGGCCGAGTTGATTTCCTTCTCAAGCCGTTGATACTCTTCTTTCAACCCAGGCAAGACTTCAGTGAGAACATCGTGTATGAGCTTGTTTTTACGGATATCAATTTCATCGATCTTATCTGAAACCACGCTCTTAACCGGTTCGGCAAAATCATAAGTACCACCTAGTCCCGCAGAAATTCCTTGAAGATAGGCATTGTAGTCCGTTCTGAAAAGAGCAAATAGGGAATGATGTTCCTCTTCACCCTTTTGACTGGAAAAAAGGTTCAAATATCGAATAACAGCTGTTTGAACAATATCATCATCAATCTTTTTCGGTATATAATCCGACAATCCAGCTATTTGCGGCTCTCCTTCAGAAATTGAAGCCAATGCCTCGATTTTGATGGCATTGTATGCCATATCAACCTGTTCCAGTTTCATGAGAGTAAGAGACAGAACATCTTGATCCTGACTATTCAGCATCACTTTCTTCTTCAGATAGTCAAAAAAAAGTTCAATTGCCATTAATTTCCTGATTATTATTTCCTTATTAGCCTCACGATATCTTTTTTCACTGTCGGATTGCCTCAAAAAATCGTAACTGAGTCCAAGAGAAAATCGATAAGTCATATCACTTGCAAAATCTGTCATCACCGCAAAAGAGGTTGATAAATCGAGTTTTTCAAACATCCGAATATTCGCCTTGACTCCTAATAACCCCTGTTGACCAAAGGGGTCATAACCTGTTGCAAATTCTCCATCGACGGAACTGATCCATTTAAAATAGGGGATGGCGAATTCTTCGTAAGTCGTTTTCTCAACACCTTGTAGAACCTGTTCAATTGTATAGGCCAAATGAATCCCCGCAATGGTCATACACAGGATAATAACCAACAATTTCTTCATAAATTTTCACCCCCTAAAAAGCCCTCGTATCGGGTTCATAGGTGGATATTTCGAAGGCTTCCCTGATCTCTTCCACACTCTTTGAACTACCCAGCAGAACCATCAATTTAATCTTTGCCTTTTGACTGCTTTGCTCATGTCCCAATATCACGCCGGCTTTCTTTAAAGAAGCTCCACCACCTTCATATCCGTATATATCCAAGACCCTACCCTTATAGCACCTGGAAACCAAAACAATGGGAATTTTCTGTTCAATACATCGTTTCACCGGGCTCATCAGTTCCGGTGGCACATTACCTCTGCCAAAACCTTCTAGAACGATCCCTTTTGTCCCCTGTTCCCTGGCAAAATCGATGAATTCACCTTTATCTCCGGTAAAAGTCTTGATTAAACAGGTCTTTGACTCAATGGCTTCCGTTTTGATATACATGCGCCTTAGTGACTTTCTGAAAAAGAAAACACCATCTTCATCCACAATCCCCAAAGGTCCAAATCCAGGTGAATCAAAAGTAGCCACGTTGCTGGTGTAGGTTTTCGTAACTTCACGGGCTGCATGAATCTCGTCGTTTAAACAGATGACCGTCCCACATCCAACGGAGTATTTCGAAGCGGCAACTTCTACCGATGAAAAAACGTTTCTGGGCCCATCGGTTCCCAGTTCGTTGATATTTCTCATCGCAGCCGTCAACACAATGGGTTTTTTTGTCTTTACAGTTAAATCCAGCATATAAGCGGTTTCCTCAAGTGTATCGGTACCATGGGTGATGACAACACCGGATACCTCCGGCATATCGACAAGCTGTTGAACCAATTGTGAGAGCTCAAACATTTTTTGAGGGGTCATATGCGGACTGGGAAGATTGCAAAAATCTATGGTTTCGATCTTTCCGAATTTCTCTAAACCTGTGAGCTCCGATATTTTTTGGTTTCCCAGCCGGGAAGGAATCACTACATCGCTTTCTTTTCGCATGGCAATCGTTCCACCGGTAGTAATAATGTAAATCTTTTTTTTCATTTTGTCCCCCGTATTCTTTCCGTTTATTTATTTAACCTGTGTTTGGATGATTTCCATTATCTTTTGAAGGAGAGCATCTTTTTGATGCCTGTCGTATTCGTCCAAATCGAACAGGATTAAATCATCCATTGCGATAATTTGCTTTAAAAAGGGATAATTCTCTTTTTTCAGTGTCATAATGGAAAAAGGGGCATCTGTTATGGCTTTGATGATACCCCTCTGCATGGATAATGAGAATTGTTCTAAAAATCCAATCTCATCAGATACAAATATTTTAGAAATCATAGTTGTTTGCTGAAGAATCTCACCAATCTCATCCAACCGCAGGAAAAAGGGCTTCATGGATTGCTTTCCGGTCTTTTGAGCCATCACAATTGATTGATATTCCAAGTTTATCCATTGTAATCTCAGTTGATACCCGTCATTAAAAAACGTCCGATATCCCTGGTAAGCCAAAGGATGATTCTCCATAAATGACAAGGCAGATTGAAATATTGTGGTTTTCCCACTTCCCCGGTCGCCCCTGATAACAATTCTACGAGGAGGCATCTTGAATAATTTCAGGCAACGATTCAATCGCTTGATTCAGGTTTTCAACCTTTTTCCCACCCGCTTGTGCAAAATCAGGTCTTCCGCCTCCCCCACCACCAAGAATGGCAGCAAGTTTTTTCGCCATTTTCCCTGCATGGACACGTTTCCCAGCTATTTCATCGCTAACTTTGATGATAAAGGAAACCGTTTGAGGCTGTTTGTTGAAAATGCAAATTACGCCACCTTGCAGCTTTTTAATGGCATTATCCGCCACAGTACGCATCACATTCGGATTTGAATCTTCCTGAACAATTGACAGATACTTGATTCCATCGACTGTTTTAATTCGGCTTTCAAGGATATCTTTAATGTTTTGACGACTGAGTTTTTCTTCCAGTTCAGCTGACTTTCTTTGCATTTCACGGTTTTGCTCCATTATTTTTTTAACATTCTCACTCAGAGCAGAAATCTCCGAACCTATTTGGGTTGAAATATCCATCAGGATCTTTTGCTGTTCATCAATCATTTCAATACTGTTAAATCCTGTGCTTCCTTCTATTCTTCTGACACCGGAGGAAATACCGGTTTCGCTTTTAATTTTAAACAAACCAATCTGACCCGTATTTTTAACATGGGTACCCCCACAAAGTTCTGCGCTGAAGTCACCCATTCTAACCACTCGAACTGTATTGGAATATTTATCATCGAACAAGGCGATAACCCCTGATTTTTTTGCATCTTCTAAGTTCATGATATCTGTGTTCACACTCATTGCACGCATGATCTGCTCGTTTACCAGTTGTTCAATCCGTTCGACCTCATCAGAGCTCAGGGGCTTAAAATGAGAAAAGTCAAATCTCATACGATTGGGCGACACCAACGAACCCGCCTGTTTGACATGGGAACCTAACACTCTTTTCAAAGCTTCGTGTAGCAAATGAGTGGCACTGTGGTTTCTGGCTGTTGCCAAACGTGTCATGTTATCTACTTCCAGGGTTACCTTGTCCCCTTTTTTCAACCTTCCCTTATCCACTCTGACACGGTGAACGATGACTTTGTTGTAGGGATTGAACACATCGAGAACATTTGCCCGGAACAACGAGTTATAAATAATCCCTTTATCTGATACCTGCCCGCCTTTTTCATCATAAAAAGGCGTAATGCGCACCACCACATCTCCAATTTGCCCCATGCTGATCTCATCTACCAGCTCATCGTCTTTTAAAATGAATAATACCTGCGAATCCTCGGACAATCTGTCGTAACCAATAAACTCAATCGAAGAAATAGCGTCAGGATTGAGCAGTTCGTAAACCTTGGCTACTTTTGTGTATTCTTTTTCTCCCCTGGCATCTCTGGCTTGTTTTCTCTGTTGATTCATCAGCTCGTTGTACCCGTCCAAATCCACACGAACACCCTTCTCTGCAGCTATTTCACTGGTCACTTCTACAGGAAAACCATACGTATCATACAACTTAAAAGCATCCGCTGCACTTAATGCGGCTTTTTCACCCTTTTCATTTTTAGACTTGGACAGCAATTGATCAATCATTTCCAAACCTTGTTCCATGGTCCGAACAAACTTCTTCTCCTCCTCCAGAATGATCTGGGTGATGATTTCCCTTTTTTCATTCAGTTCCGGATAATGATTACCCATGATGTCCACAACCGGCTCCACTAATTTGAAAATAAAAGGATCTTTCATTCCGTGAATCCACCCAAACGTCAGGGCGCGTCGAATGATTCGTTTTAAAACATATCCTCTTCCCTCATTTGATGGAATAACACCATCACAAATCATAAACACAGCCGATCGTACATGATCCGAAATAACCCTCAAAGCTGTCATCTCTTCTTTGCTGTTATGATAATCCATCCCTGTGAGACCTTGTGCCTTGGAAATGATGGGCTTAAACAAATCGGTTTCAAAATTTGATGCCACACCCTGGATGATAGATGTAAGTCTTTCTAAACCCAGGCCGGTATCGATATTTTTTCTTGCCAACGGGGTGTAGGTTCCATCCTCATTGTAATTGAATTCAGTAAACACCAAGTTGTAAAATTCCAAAAAACGACCGCAGTCACAAGCCGGGCTGCAATGATCAGGATCGGGACAATCAGGATTTACACCGGTATCGAAAAAGATCTCTGAACACGGACCGCATGGTCCGGTGGGACCAGCAGGACCCCAATAATTGTCTTTCTTACCCAATCTGATAATCTTATTTTCAGGAAAACCGATCATATCCCGCCAGATGGCAAAAGCCTCATCATCTTCTTCGTAAACGCTGACCCAAAGTCTTTCCTGTGGCATTTCCAACTCAACAGTTGCAAACTCCCAAGCCCATTGAATCGCCTCTTTTTTAAAATAATCCCCGAATGAGAAATTCCCAAGCATTTCAAAAAAGGTATGATGGCGTTTGGTCTTTCCAACCTCATCGATATCGTTTGTACGTACACATTTTTGACAGGTGGTAACTCTTTTGTGTATCGGTTTTACCTTTCCCCAAAAAATTGGCTTGAATTGTACCATCCCAGCAATGGTAAACAGCAATTGGGGATCATTTGGAATCAGGGATGAACTGGGCATTCTGACATGATTTTTTGTCTCGTAAAAGGTTAAAAAACGTTCTCTGATTTGAGCCGCTGTCATGTATTTCAAAGTTAACTGACCTCCGATGTCCATTATTTAATCATTAATAGAAGTAACAACGTCATGGGTCCAACAAAAACCAAGGAGTCTATTCTATCCAATAAACCACCATGTCCGGGCATAATATCACCCGAATCCTTGGTTTGATGATACCGTTTAATGGATGATTCGTATAAATCACCCAATGTTGCTCCCCAGGTAATGAAAAGCGTTAATAACAAAAGTTCCAATACCGATAATTGAATTCCCCGGCCATTTCCGAAAAAACTGATAGCAGGATAGATCCAATTTAATAAAACAGTGATCAAAATCAAGCCTAAAAAAGTGAAGAACATCCCCCCCAATAAACCCTCTACCGTTTTTTTAGGACTGATTTTCGGCATCAGTTTATGTTTGCCGTATTTGATCCCAACAAAAAAAGCAAAAGAATCAAATAACCAGGGAGAAGTAATCGCATACAGCGAATAAATCCATCCGTATGTCCTGTAAATGTACAAAATACAAGCCAAAGGCAACGCAATATAAAAGATTCCCAAAATCACATTGTTCATGATCTCGTTGATTTTTGCATGATCCTGATAGACAAAAACACCTATTCCTCCCAGAACAGGGATCACCAAGGCATATAGAATGACTAAAAAGTCGATGCGACCAAAAAAAATACATATCCCAGATAACAAAAAAGTCCCGGGGATTAAAACTGTCAGGACTCCAATTTCACCAGCCAACACTTTGGGGTATTCATTAGTCCGTTTGTAAGCACCGAATAACAATTTTACATACTCTAAGCCTGCTGTTAGACTTGCTAAAAAGCCTAAGAAAACAATGGTCCAGTAATTGTACAGCAACAATACGGATGCTGTTCCAAACAAGATACCGTATTTCCATCTGTTTCTCAGTTCTTTTTTATCCGGTGACAAGTTATCAACTCCAAAAAATAAAAAAATGACTATTTCTCATCAAAAACTGAACTCACAAACCGCCAAATCGTCTTTCTCTTTTTGAATAGTCTTCCAAAAGCTTAATCAGGACTTCTTGGTTAAGATCCGGCCACAAGATGTCGGTAAAGATCAATTCGGTGTACGCCAATTGCCAGAGCAGAAAATTGCTGATTCTCATCTCTCCACCCGTTCTGATCAACAGATCCGGATCTGGAACATCCGGAAGGTAGAGATAATGTCTGAACCGTTCCGGTTGATCCTGTTCCAGAGTATCCAGTCGGCATTCTCCTTTTTCGAGTGCTTGATATAGGCGCAACGCAGCATCCCAAATCTCCTGCCGTCCCCCATAATTCAAAGCGATTATCATGTGAAACCGCTCACAATGACCTGACCTGTTTTCGATGTCCATGGCACATGCATATGCTTCTTGAGGCAATGCCTCAATGTGTCCACTAAACCTTATTCTGACACCCTTTTCAATCATCTCAGGTGATTTTTTTTCGAGATAATAAATCAATGTCTGAAACAAAAAAGCCACTTCTTCGCTGGGGCGTTTCCAATTCTCCGTTGAAAAAGCATATAGGGTACAATATTTGATACCCATCTCATGACAATTCCTGACCATTTGCTCCGCTACTTCAGCCCCGGCTGCATGCCCTTCAGATCGGTCAAGTCCTTTGTTTTTTGCCCATCTTCCATTACCATCCATGATAAAAGCCAAATGTTTTGGTATCCTCAGAACATTTTCCTGTTTCAAACCCGATGACATCAGACTTCCATGATTTCGATTTCTTTTTCTTTAAACAACTCGTCCATCTTTTTTACGTATTCATCTGTGAGCTCTTGAATTTTGTCTTCAAGCTTGTGGGCATCGTCTTCAGGAATGTCCCCATTTTTTTGTTCCTCTTTGATGTCCTTTATCACATCACGTCTGATATTTCTAACGGATATTTTGCCCTGTTCGATCACATCGTGAACCATCTTCACCAGCTTTTTTCTTTGTTCTCCCGTCGGAGGTGGAAAATTCAAGCGAATACTGGTTCCATCATTTATCGGCGTTAATCCCAACTGAGATGCGAGAATGGCTTTCTCAATGACTTTAAGCACGCTTTTATCCCAAGGTTTAATGACAAGAGAGCGTTCGGCAACAGAAACACTCGCAAGTTGAGGGATGGGAGTTGGTGTGTTGTAATAATCGGCAGTGATTTCCTCTAAAAGAGCCGGGCTTGGTCTTCCAGTACGAATGTGCTTTAATTCATTAGCTATTGATTCAACACTTTTTTCCATTTTGGATTTTGCTCCGTTCACATGATTGTCCATGATCAATCTCCTTTCTGTCTGTTATTGTATGTCAGCTGCCATTTCACAAAATGTATTATAGCATAACAAATTCGGTCTATTCGAGATTCTTAAGAAGCGTTTTAAATAGAAGTTTTTGATCGATGGGTTTGGTTAGATAATCATCGATACCGCTTTTAAACGATCTCTCTTGTTCACGCTCAAAGGCGTGCGCACTCAGGGCAATTACCGGTATATGTTTGGTGTTGGGATTTCCTTTAATATGTTTTGTCGCATCCATTCCATTCATACCGGGCATTTGTATATCCATTAAGATGATGTCCGGAATGTTTGTTTTGAGTTCATCCAGCAACAATAGGGCATTCTCGTAAATATTCAAATGGCATCCCACCTTTTTTAAAACTTTTGCCAGCAGTTTCGCATTGATAGGATCATCTTCAGCCACAAAAATCAGGGGCTGAATCTTTTTTAGTTTCTTCGTGTAGGCCTCAACCGAATCGATCTCTTTTTTTGAAATGGTATTCTCTGAGGCTATTACCGGTGAAACCACAATCGTGAAATAGAATGTCGCTCCTTTTCCCCGTTCACTTTGCAGTTTTATCTTTGAATTAAGGACTTTTGCAATTCCCTGACTAATCGCTAATCCCAATCCCGTTCCTTCATATTCACGAGTGTATGAATTATCGACTTGAGTAAACTTTTCAAATACCAGATCCTGTTCCTCTTTTGCAATGCCGATCCCTGAATCCATCACTAAAAACGTTAAATGATAATTCTGCTCTGAGAGCTTTTCACCCCTGACCACACATTTTACAAAACCTTCTGATGTAAATTTAATGGCGTTAAAGATGAGATTGGAGAGAATATGATTCAGTTTTTCCCGGTCGGCAAAACAGTAGCGGGGAACATCCCCTTCCATTTCCACGGAAAAAGCTAAACGCTTGCGTCTAGCAAGCACACTAAATTCGCTTTTAAGGCTCTCTAAAAGATTGTAGATATCCGTTTGCTCTAATTTGATCTCATCTTGTCCTCGTTCAAGTTTGCTGATATCCAGTAATTCGTTGATCGTTGTCATCAGCCTTTTAGAAGAAGTATCAATAATGGATAGATATTCTTTCATTTCACAATCAAGGCTTTGATTCAGATCCTTCATCAGATGCACTGCCGTCACAATACCGTTCATCGGTGTTCTTAACTCATGACTGATCTTGGCGATAAATTCATCCTTCATTGCAGCTGCCTCATCTGCAGCCTTTTTTGCATTCTTGAAATATTCTTCCCGCATCCTGATTTTGGTAATATCAAACATGATCATGATGATCTCATTCTCTTCAACTGCGGGAACACTGATCACATTAAGAATCATATCATTGGATACTGAAATAGTAAATGGTTTGTTAGGTTCACCTGACCAAACCCGTAAAAAATTCTTTTCATCAATTAACAATACCCCGTTAACCCGGATATCCCCCATATTGCGATCGATTTCAGACAGATCAAACTGAGCTTTGAAGGCTTTATTCATCCAAAGAATATCGCCTTTTTTGTTGAATCTGACTATCATTTCAGGAATGGACTGCATAATATACTCATTTGAACAGTACAAGCTTTCATAGCGTTCCTTAGCCTGCTGGATGGTTTGGAAGGCTTCCTCTAATTCTTTGTTGCTTTGTTCGATGACTTGATTCTTCTCCTCGAGGGTATCGCTTTTCTCCTCGATCTCTTCATAGGATGATTCCAATTCTTCATAGCTGGATAACAGCTGGTCGTTTAACATCTTCAATTGATGATTCATCTTCAGTGTATGTGTAATGTCTCTGGCTATCAATAGATAATCGTTTTTTTCCTGATCGATGCAACTGGTGACACAATCAAACATCATATTCTCATCATCAACGGCTTTGGCAATAAACCTGGCTTCACCGCCATGGGCCATCATTTGCTGACTAATACCCTGATTCGACTCTGGGATAAAACACTCATCAATCGATTTCTTTTGGAGACATTCTTTAAGCTTTTCTTTTGAAGCCTTGTTGACCCTTTGAATCTTTCCCGTTGATGATATTAGAAAAATCATATCGACAGAGTTTTCAAAAATCTGTTTGAAGATGATATCTTTTCTTTTTTCCTTTTGGTAAAAATCATAGATAATAAAAGCAGCAGCTAACATGAAAACGGCAAAAACAATCCTTACAAAGAAATTGGTGATGGGGTATTGAATAAACATCAGTTCTATTGTTGAAAGAAGAGGCGTTGTTGAGTAGAATTTTTTCAAATCCAGGAAGAATAAACTGGTCAATGTACCATCAAGTATCCAGAAAAAAACACTCCAAAGAATAACAAATGGCACTATGAAATGACGTTTACCTCTGTGATCCTCCAATTTAAACCATTTTCTGATAAAACCAAAACCAGTTAAAACATCTGTTAAAAGCATCATAACATAGGCAACGGCTGTATGTTTGATACTGACGGATATTAAAAAGAGCTGCGAAACACTGTTGGAAGCGTTGATCCAAGGAGGGGGATTGAATGAAACGAGAAATGGGAAGATTGTCCAGAACCCAATTTCTATGGGAACTCTGATTACAATTTCCTGTATGTACTTGCTGTGGAGAAAAATCGGTTTGCTATCGCTTCTTCTTTTATCAGAGAGGATGCCATGCCAGACAATCCACAGGGTGTATACCGGAACAGAGTAAAATAAACCATAGCCATCGGATAACCAGAGCCACCACATGGTTTGAGTGCTACCACAAATAGCTGTTAACAAACCATATCTTAATCCCCATATTTGTGTGATGAAAAAGGCTGTAAAAATTCCAGGAATAATGGAAAAATAAATGTCATTTATTGCAACGCTGATCGGAACCAAATTGAGAACAAAGCCAATCAATCCCATTATAATACTGATTTTTACACGGTATACATCCCAGTTTCCATCTTTTTTCACATTCAGAAACTCCCTTATACCAATTTAAAACCACACACATTCATAAATCGTTGAAACGCTTCTTGACCCTGCGGGTTATTTTTATAAACTCCGGCATCTTCCAAGACTCTTGTAAAACGCTTACCAATTTCCATCCGGATGGCAGACATAACCTGCTCATGTGTCCCGCAAATCCCCATTTGGTGCATCTGTTGAATCCATTGTCGATGTTTAAACAAAGAATGGTCTTCATCCAGTTCACCGATACCGGCTATATCCTTCACACCTGTCAAATAATCAGCTATGGCTTCAATTTCAGATTCAAGTCTACCCGGTAATATGGCTAATCCCATTACCTCAATAAGACCGATATTTTCCTTTTTAATGTGGTGCAATTCAGGATGTGGATGAAACAATCCTCTGGGATACTCATCGGTAGTCCGATTATTTCTGAGTACTATGTCAATTTCGTATTCTCCTTCTTTGTTGATCCTTGATATTGGGGTAACTGTGTTATGGGGCACTGTTTTTGACCCTTCCAAAGTTTCATGAAAGATATCCACCGATTCATCTGTGTATTGTCTCCATTGAGTGAGAATTTGATGGGATAAATCAATGAGTTTCTCTTTATCATTTGAACTCAATCTGATACAGGAAAGAGGCCAATGCAGAATTCCTGCCTTCACATTTGAAATGCCCGTTTCAAATGCACTTTCGATCTTTGCATCCACCATCGGCATCCGGTAACGTCCTCCCTGATAATGCTCGTGTTCCAAAATAGACCCCCCGACAATGGGTAAATCGGTATTCGAACCAATAAAGTAAAGGGGGAATTCATCTAAAAATTGGAACAATCTGCTGAAAGTCCGTTTGCATATGTGCATGGGTTTGTGGTTTTCGTAGATTAAGATGCAATGCTCATTGTAATAAACATAAGGGGAATACTGAAAATACCAATTTTCTTGGCACAGTTCAAGGGGAATCAACCTGTGATTTTGTCTGGCCGGTTTTTTTGCATCCCCTTGATACCCCATATTCTCAATACACAAGACACATTTGGGATAACCTGTAGAAGGGATATTTAAAGCCTTTTTTAATTCCAATGGATCCTTTTCCGGCTTGGAAAGGTTGATGGTCATTTCAATCTCGCCATACTGAGTTTGAACCGTCCAATGCCTGTTTTTTTTAATACGGTTCATTCTGATATAGTTAACATCCTGATTCAGTTGATAAAAATAATCGGTTGCAGCTTGTGAACCGCTAGATTCTTTTAAGGAGTAGAATTTGTGAGTAACTGCACTTGGGCAAGGAGTCAATAAGCCCATAATTTTCGTATCCAGCAAATCTTTATCGGTGGTTGTGTCTTCTATCATGCCTGTATTGACTGCATAAATCATCAAATGATCCAAAATCTCATGCAAATCAGTGGTCTCTTGAGGCAGATTCCCTTGATAAGGTGTATCGACATTCAGCAGCGCCATTAAATTGTTTCTAAGAAAAATGGCATTCAACAACATATGTTGTTTGGAATCCGTTTCGATCAAATGTGTTTGTTTTGCGTACTCTATAAGCCTCTCTATTTCATAAGCTGCGTCGATTTCGTGCATTGATTTCCCCCTGTTTATTTGTGTGTTTTTAATATTCTTTGGTTCATGATGAATTCTACCACATCATTATTCCTGGGAATCGCCAGATGATCCAAATCGAAAAAATGATATCTTTGCTGGCCTTTGTCTATACCCCACATTTGCTGAGAGTAAAGGTTTACAACCCCGTCATTTCTCCCGTGGCGTGACAGATTTTCCATGGTCTGATGAGATAATTTATCCCCGATAGTTCGCATTAGATGGTATGTGATAGAAAGGCCTTGGGTAATGTCAGTGGCATTTTCGGTCAGCTCTCCTGAAATTAAAAACAGTTTGTCCAAATAGCCATCGGTTTGGTTGAGCTGATTCGTTGGTGGATCGCTGACAAAAACAGACTCAAATGACTCGTTTTCTGTCTCATAATAAAGGTAGACCCCAAGAGATTCGCAATAATCCGGATCTTGATAAAGCATACACATGCCACCGGGAAAGGGATCAAGAAAACGTAACATTTCGGTGAAGAGCTTACCTACCATCTCCGGATGATTTCTTGCAAAATAAATCATCAATTCAGCACTCTTTTGAGCCTCGGTACCGTTCACGAAGGAGGCAATAAAATTTCCCAATGTCAGTTCTAAATTTGGCGGATTATCGTCTTTAACCTTTAACACCGCTTCCATCAAGGCTGGATTGATCGTCAAAATAAAATTTTGAGCAATCGTTCCCATATGAGGTGAGTCCAGCGTGATCAGTTCTTTGACGTAATCACCAAAACGAATAGATTCGCCTGGCGTTTGTAACGGATAGGAATAATTGAGACAGTACCGGGAAACCAATCCGCCCATACTGGAGGCGATGATATAGATCTCATCATAAGCGCTATGTATTGAATGGTCAATGAGGATCTGCGCCAGTATTTGCCCATATGCTTGTGCATCTAAAACCGACGTATCATAAATAAACTCATAAAAATCAAAATTGGAAAAAGACTCAGTATGTTCATTCACATAAGTGTAGAAGCCATTCCACACATCCATTCTCCCCTTGTTCCTCCAAACAGCTTCAATCTGCGGTAGGATATCCCCTTGGTGATCAAAGTAGGGAATGTTTTGCTTCCCATGAACAAAGATCAACGCCTTTTCGTTTTTCTCCAGATTAGAAGTAATTGCTGTTTCTTTAGAATAATAAGCAATGGGATATCTGGCCAGCTGAAAGTGCTCAATAGATGGCGTTTTCTCAATTTCACTCAAGATTGCCTTGGGAATATTTCCCGCAAACAGGTTATCCAAAGCCAGGTACTCGATATTGGCATTGGAAATTTGAGCCTTCAACCTTTTTTCATCTGTGGGTTTCATTTGGTAAAGCTCGTGAAAAGGTTCCATTCTCAGATATTCTTGTATTGAAATGGTGACATTTTCCGTATTGATTTCCTGCTCAAGTTTGTACAGACTGAATCCGTTGGTGATAATCGTCCTTAAGGCCAGAAGGATCGTTCTGGTCAAATGATTAGCTGCCGTGTGAAAAAAATCCAATAGTATAATGGGGGCCCCTTTTGTCGCTTGCTTTGGAAACACCGGATAAACCTTGCTAAAAGATTCTTGCTTATCCGAAGACAGCTCCACTGTTGTATTTACAACGGCAAAATGAGCATTTTCTTGTGGAATTTCAAAAGGCGTGATCAACTCAACAGAGGAAAAAGAGTGTTGAATCAGGTCATCGGTTACACTCGTGGATAATTGTACTTTCGTTTGATTTAGGGCATTGACCAATCGAAAGGCATGATCATGGACAGACAGTAATGAGACTGAACGAATCAAGTTTGTTTTTAGTTGTTGCAAGGTTGATTTTAAAAAATCATCTATTTGATCATAGTGAAGATCCCGGTTGATTAAGATGCGTAAAAAACGAGATTGAGCCTCTGGCACAGCATCTGTTCTGAATTGATCCAAGGCCTCAAATGCAATGATTTCAAAAACAACGTATTTCATCAACAGGGTGGTTAAAGCATCTATATCCATCACACCATAACTTTTAGAAAAGACCTGGTTTAATTCCGTTAAATACTCATCGATTTGTTTAGCTGAATATTTCAGAAAATCCAAGTTTAATTGAAAACGGCAGGCATTTTCCACCGTATTTTTATTAAAAAAGGTAGCCCACGGTAAATCCGCAAAAAATTCTCCCGACTGTTTGTAAATCCCTCTTTGATAATCCTTGTAAAATTCCAGAAAAGACAACAACTGAACCTGTGAATGATAGCTCTCGATTTCATTTTGAATAAAGTCATATCCCGCAGCCGGAATTCTCTCTGTTATCTCCTCATATATCGTTGGTTTCAGGTCCATCTCTTGATCATTGAAGAAACGAATCATTTGGTTGGAAAAAAGTGTTAACAGTTGATGATAATGCTGAATGTAATGCGTCACTTCGTCTGGCTTATTGTTGTTTTTAAAGGTCTGGAATTGTTCGTTCTGAAAGATGGCACTGTTGTTTAAAAAAAAATCGATGTAACTCATATCATCCAATATCAATCTGGTATAAGAAAAAGGTTCTTTCCAATCGGTCTGGTCAAACAAAGAGGTCTGGATCTGCAAATAGATCCAGACAGCCTTTTCTGCTTCAAGATCTTCCACTTGTCTAAAGTCATCAACCCGATAAAGTGCCATCTGTTCATTTTCTAACAAAAGGGCACATATTTTCCGATCTGCAAAATTCAACATAAACATCCTGTGATACGGCACTTCATTCAGTTTTTCATGGATTTGATCAGCAGTTAATCTTGAATAACTCACCAACAATCCCACAGAATTGCTTCCTAATTCCTGCAACGTATCTGAAAAAGAGACGGCAAAGCAGAAACTGATCCAGATCGCAATTATGAGTTTTTTCATTTCTCACCCTTTCCCTTCCTTTGAAAAACTGTAATGATCCAAAGGCACGAATGCCGAACTTGACCAATGATCACCGTATGTGAACCCTCGAATCTCACACGGGCGTTCTTTTGAAAAAAACAAGCTGTTTTCGGATCGTCTATTATTCGCATGACGTCATCCATTTCTATTTCACGTTCTACAGATCGGTTACTGGCATGCAGTTCAAAATACACTTCCATGCCCAATTGTTTTGAAATCACTAAACGTTTCTCCTAATACCGTTTTCTATTATTACTTTTTTCGGTTTTATGCTTAATCCTAAAACCATTTTCCTTTCATAATGAACCCTATGCTTTATTAACAACCATATCCGCTGATTGACTCAAAAAGTTGAATGGGGAACGATCGTCGAGTTCTGGATATTTAAAAAACTTTAACATACGGTTGAATTATATCACAGAAATTTTTCTTAAAACACGTTTATCTGGTATAATTAACAAGTGAACGCATCTGTCTCACAAGGATTTTTCATGCAAGACAAAGTGAGGTACATCCGTGAAAAGAGTCTTTATCAGCGACATGCATATAGGGGATGGGTTAATTTGCGATAATTTCATCTTCGATGATGAACTGGAGCAGTTATTGCTGAATTTGAGTGCATCTGGGGAAACAACCGAGTTGGTTATCGTTGGAGACGGTCTTGAACTCATGGAGAGTAAAATAGTAAAAGATTTGGGTTTAGTCCCCTTTGAGGAACTTCATGACAAAATTGATCCAATCGTAATCAATCATATCGTTAACAATCACCCCAAGGTTTTTAATGCCCTATCCAGATTTTGCAGACTTAATCGTCTGATCTATGTGATCGGCAATCACGATTATTATTTTCACGACAACCCCAAATTGCAAAACCGGTTTAAAGAACTGATTGGAACTCCTGAAAACATTGAGTTTGTTCCCTATTTTTACGACAAAAACTGGGGTGTTTTTGCCATACACGGCAACAACTTCGACCCAGGCAATCGGTTTGGCAAAGATAAAAAGGGTCAGTTGATTCCCCCCATCGGAGATTATATGACCCGATACATGATGATTCATTTCAGGGAAGTCCTTATCAACGGCGATGTCCCCGAACACATCCCTCACGATTACGATGATGTGCAACCCAATATGGATGTGTTTGAATGGTTTTCAACCATGATGAAAACCTATGACATGGGGATCAATTTAGTGGAATTGTGGATGGAAGAACTGCTGAAAATGTTGAAGACTGTGCAGGCAAAACACTGGATCAAATCCAACTATCCCATCGCTCATCGTTTTTCAAATCTGTTTATCAACAGTAATCGAGGTGTTAAATTTGGCCGGATTCTGGTGGGATTGGTTTCCAAAATCCGTTCGCTAAAAAGAACCAATTACATGAAAACAAAAGCTAGAACGATTCTCAATCGAGCCATCGACAACCCTAAAAAGTATGGATTTCAAGAAAGGGATTTTTACGGTTACTGTGAGATGCCCAACATCGATTATGAAAATCTAAGGGGATTGATTTTCGCCCATAGACATAAATTTGAAAACTATTTGCTGCCAAGCTCCGGTCAAACCCGTTTTTACATCAATACCGGAACATGGCGAACGGTCATTGAAAGAGATGAAAAACGTAAAGGGAATTTCTTGAAACGATTCGAAATGGCTTATGTACTCATAGATGACTCTCAAGATCAGCTTTCCATCAACGCCGTTACTCAAAACAAGATTGGAACAAAAGTTTCCGATCTATTCCAAAAAGAGGTGGTTTGATCGTGAGAAGATTCTTCCTCATCGATGGGTCGGGTCTTGTTTACAGGGCTTTTTTCGCCATTCGTAATTTAAATACTTCTTCAGGCGAACCGGTTAATGCTCTGTATGGCCTTTCAAGAATGCTGACAAAATTGTTGAAAGAAACGGTTGAAAAGGATGACTTGGTTGTATTTTTCTTGGATAGGGCCAGAAAGACATTCAGAACCGAGATGTATCAAGATTACAAAGCCAATCGAGCGGCGATGCCTGACGAATTACGGTTTCAAATGGGTTTTGTGGAAGCGTTGGTAAAAGCCTTTGGAATTCAGGTGTTGTCTGTGGAAAACGTTGAAGCCGATGATTTGATTGCCACCTTTATTAACAGATTTGATCAAGATGCGGATCAATTTGAAGTCGTGACAAGTGATAAAGACTTATTTCAATTAATCAACGAAAAGGTTAGAATTCTTCGGGCTGAAAAGGGGGTAACCCAACTCAAGCTGTATGATCGGAATGCCTTTAGAGAGAAATTCGGTTTTGAACCCCCCCATATGGTTGATTATCTCTCATTGATGGGCGACGCCTCCGATAACATCCCCGGAATCAAAGGAATTGGTGAAAAAAGAGCCAAAGAATTGATTTGTGAATTTGGTACACTAGAAGCGATTTACAACAACCTGGACAAAATTAGTCAAGCCAACCGGAAACGCCTTGAAGAATCCAGGGAGAATGGTTTTTTAAGTAAAAAGCTGGTTCAATTGAAAGATGACGTTGACCTGAAAGATCCGTACAGCCAGATCAACCACTATATCTACTCAGGGATCGACTTGGAAGAAATGACACAACTCTTTTCCAAATTCCAATTTGACTCTCTTCTAACGGAATGGGCAGATCATTCCAACACCCAGGGATTACTGTTTTCGCAGCAAGAATCAAAACCAACTGATGAGAAGACACCGGATTACCAAACCATCACAGAAGAGCTGTTCGATGACTGGTTAAAGGAGCTTTCCAATCAAAAAGCCTTCGCCTTGGATACCGAAACAACTTCTCTAAATGTCAGAGAAGCTAAACTGGTCGGAGTTTCTTTTTCCTGGGGAAAGGACAATAGTTATTACCTGCCTTTGGGACATCAACCATCATCAAATCTTAAAAACCTTCATTCAAGCCGATTAAGGGAAATATTAGATGCAACAAAAGATGCTCTGGTCATTGGACACAATTTGAAATACGATTTTGCCGTTTTGATGAATTGCGGGTTTAACCTTCCTGAACGATATTTTGATACAATGATTGCCTCTTATTTACTGGATCCAGACAAAGGTAAACATGGGTTGGATTTGTTAGTCATGGAGGAATTTTCCCATCAAATGATCAGCTTTGACACCATCATTTCCAAAACCCCTGGTATCTCCAATTTTTCACAAGTCAGTATTGAGGATGCTACCGCTTATTCAGGTGAAGATGCTGATTATACCTATCGTTTATATCAGTTGTTTGGTGAACGATTAAAAATGGCCGGTTTAGAAAAACTATTTGGGGAGATTGAAATGCCCTTGTTAAAGGTCCTGATTCAAATGGAACACAATGGTGTTTATTTTGACCGAGACTATTTACATGCCCTTTCGGAGAAAACCGAACAGCTCATTCATGAGATTAGAAAACAGATCTTCAAAATGGCCGGTCAGGAATTCAACTTAAACTCCCCCGTTCAGCTGGGTGAAATCTTATTCGATAAAATGGGTCTTCCATCTCAAGGTAAAACATCAAAGAGTAAAAACTATAAAACGGGGCGAGAAGTACTTGAAAAATTATCCAAAAAACACGAAATCGCCAGATTAATGCTGGAATACCGAAAATTTTCAAAACTAAAATCAACTTACATTGACGCAATCCCGGGTTTTATCAGCAAAGAAACCGGACGGGTTCATTCTTCATTTAATCAAATTGGAACAGCTACCGGGCGCTTGAGCAGTTCTGACCCCAATCTGCAGAACCTTCCCGTAAAAGAAGAAGAGGGGCGGGAAATCAGAAACGCCATCAAACCTCAGAAAAAAGGCTGGAAACTACTCAGTGCCGATTATTCTCAAATCGAATTGAGGCTGATGGCACATATTTGCTCGGATGATCATTTGATAAGAGCGTTTAACGATCATTTAGATGTTCACTCATTCACAGCTTCCAAAATCTTTTCGGTGGAGATGGACCAAGTGACAGCCAATCAGAGAAGCATTGGCAAAATGATCAACTTTTCCATTATATACGGGATTTCTTCATACGGATTATCATCACGAATAGGAATCAGTGTATACGAAGCGGAAAAATTTATCAACGAGTATTTCAAAACCTATCCAAAAGTAAAGGAATACATGGAGGCAATGGAAAAACAAGCACAAGAAAAGAAGGAAGTTCGAACCGTTTTTCAACGTTTGAGAAAGATTAAATATATCGATGCTTCAAATCAAAGATTGCGGCAGGAAGCAAAACGTATAGCCATCAATTCGCCCGTCCAAGGAACCGCTGCCGATATCATGAAGATCGCCATGATCAACGTCCAAAAAAGAATCGATCAGAAAAAATCAAACTGTATGATGATTATGCAGATACATGATGAACTCGTTCTGGAATGTCCGAACGAAGAAGTTGAGGAAATGAAAGAAATACTGATAGATGAAATGGAAAACGCCTATTCACTAAAGGTGCCTTTAAAGGTGGATGCAGAGGTTACATCAGAATTTTAATTCAGGAGGTTAAAAATGAAGTGGCTTGAATCCGTACCAAATTTTAGCGAAGGAAAAAACGCAGATGTAGTTGAAAAAATAGTCAAATGTGCCGACAAATACGATCGGGTTTGGATTGTCAACTATTCAATGGATAAAGATCACAACCGTTCCGTCGTCACCATGGTGGGAGAACCATCTCAAGTGATCGAAACCCTTTACGATATGACAAAAACCGCTGCAGAGCTGATCGATCTGAGAAATCACCGAGGAGAACACCCTCGCATGGGTGCAGCGGATGTCATTCCGTTGATCCCCTTAAAAAACATGGATTATGCGGAATGTATTGAACATTCCAAACAACTGGCACAACGGATCGGTGACGAATTAAAAATTCCCGTTTATCTTTATGAGAAATCTGCTTCTGTTCCTGAAAGAAGGGATTTAGCCAATATCAGAAAAGGTCAGTTTGAGGGCTTCAGCGAAAAAATTTTGAAAGATAATTGGAAACCCGATTATGGGCCCGCTGACACCATACATCCCAGCGCCGGTGTAGTTGCAGTAGGTGTCCGCGAATTCTTGATTGCTTACAATGTCAACCTGGCAACTGATAATCTTCAAATCGCCAACGATATTGCCAAAATGGTTCGAAACAAAAGCGGCGGATTCCGATATGTAAAGGCCATGGGTGTAGAATTAAAGGAAAAAGGAATTGTACAGGTCTCCATGAATCTGACCAACTTCAAAAAAACCAGTATTTACAGGGTATTTGAAATGATCAAAGTCGAGGCAAAACGCTATGGTGTTTCCGTCATTGGATCAGAAATCGTCGGTTTAGTACCCCTACAGGCCATAACAGATACCATCGATTACTACTTGGGACTGGATGCCTTCGATATGGACCGTGTGATTGAATATCAGCTGATGGAGATCTTGGAAAAAGAATAGAGACAACTAATCACTTCAGGAGGTATGGCGATGCAAATAATTAAACTTCTTAGAACGAATTTTGAAGGAGACGAATATCTGGTTGAAACCGGCGGAGTTTACAAGCGCTCCAAACAATTAAGAAGTTTTGTTTGCGGATCATTTCAGGACCGAATCAATTCCAGGATAAAAATCCTGTATCAATTTCAAAATCACTTTATCCTGCCCGATTTTATGGACTTTAATTCAGCGGAACCGCTTTTCCTTTTCCCCTATCAGGGTGAAGAGGGGATAGACCGCTTACCACTTGAAGATGCTCAAAAGATTGAAATCGCTTTACAACTCATCGATTCCATGGAACTGCTTCATCATGTAACGGGAGAAGGATTTGGCATTTGGGGTTTTCCGCATTTGTTGCTTTCAAATCGCTTGAGAATCTTACCTCCCTTATGGGTCAATTACAATAAAGATGCACTAAAATTCGTACAAAACCGAGATGATGTATTCGTCGCACCCGAGATCCTTGAAGGTCAATGGCCCACATCGGCTTCAGACACGTTTGTTTTGGGAAAAATACTGGAAAATCTGCTGCCGGAGGATACGAAAGTACATTTCTCTCAAGAACTGAAACAGATGACGGATGAGAATCCGAAGAAAAGGCCATCTCATTTCGGCCGATTGTTCACCGATAAAATCCATATTAAACGTAGCCATCATCTTTTAGACGGTTTGGTCAAGAGGGATCTGGTTTCTTCTCATATCGTGGAAAGGGATAAGGATTTAAGGGAGTTTAACACCTACTTTGCCGACTTACAAAGCGAAGAAAATGGTTCTTACCTTATCCACGGAGGTTCGAGAGTGGGAAAAACCACTTTTTTAAACCTCATTCAGACCGATCTGATCAACAACGGCTGGAAAACTTTAAAAGCAGGCGATACTAAACATTTTTGTCAAGAACTGCTTCAGATTACCGAAAACCCCGAATTTGCCGGTGTTAATCTGGATGATTTTCAGTATCTTTGGGATTTACAATCTCCTTATAATTTAGATCGTGTGGCACGAATCGTTGGAAAGCTCATTGGCATCATGGATGAAATCGCAATTCTCATTGACGATTTCGAACAGATCGACGAGGGATACCGAAAACTCATGGATTATGTTCAGTCCATGCTCATTCCCTCCAAGGTTCTTATCATTGCCGCCTCAACGCAAAGAGAAGGAAAATTTGCATTTACCAAGAAGTTCAAACTCGAACCTTTCAACAAAGAACAGACCGCAAAATATCTGGAAGTCTTATTGGGAAAACCCTTCACAACCAACTACGAACCCCAAGTGAATTGGATATACAATCTCACAAACGGGTATCCCGGACTCATCTATAATTTTCTCATGTTACTGAATTCAACCGGTAAATTGAACATCAAAGAAGGCAAATGGGTAATAGAAGGAAACATACACAATATCAAAGGCATGGAGGATTACGTTGATAAACTCTTCCAGCAGATCGACCCTTCGGATAAAAAAATGCTTTCCACTTTTTCGGGATTATCAGAAAACTTCACAAAAGGTGAGTTAAAAGACCTATGTCAAAGTATTCAAATTGATCTAAAAAAGGCGGAAAATTCGCTGATTAAAATGCAGCGGGCGGGATTAATGATCAAGGAAGGAGAGCGTTATCGATTTACACTTCACGACATCTGGTATAAGGCTTATCAGAATCTGGAAGACATAGATAAGAAAGAAATACATCAAAATTTTTGCAGAATCTCCCCGGATTATTCCAGAAAGGCTTGGCATTATAAACAAATCGGAAAAAGAAGAGCCGCAGCAGCGATGTATCTGCGAGCAGGTTGTGAAAACTTCTCCAAAAACATGAGCTGGGCCATAGTAGATCAATATTTCCAGAACGCATTCGATATACTGCAGGAAGACGAAATAACCGTTGAAATGCTCATGCTCCCTTCTTTGTTAAATGTTCTGAAAGGCGAGATTTTAGACGAGGCAATCGCCGAAAAGTTTCAGCAATCTCAAAGACTTTTCTACCTCTATCTGTACAATCTGGTTCTTAAATGTGAATTTAACAGAGTGGAAGAAGAATATCATCAGCTCTACCCTAATGGTAACCCGTTTAAAAGTTTTCCGGATTTTGCAAATAACCTTTCCTTTGTCTACTGTCTTTACGAATCGGGAAAAATAGGACCTGCTCTCGAAGAGATTAAAATAGTGAATGGAAAAATGGTGAAATTTGGCCGTTATCATTACCTGAATATTCTCTTCAAAAACCTTTCGGCAATGATAGAATGGCGCAACAACAAATGGGATGAGTCAGCCGTATTAAGCAAAGAAAACATGGAATCAGTGGAAAAATCAGAATTGAAATTTCTCCTTCCGCTGGTTTACTCCTCTTTGGGTACCATTATGGACATTAACGGTCCTCATTACTCAAAACCCATACTTCAAAATGCTATCAAATATTCTGAACAATACGGTATCCCGCAGTTATCGCTCAGACCAGCTTTAAACCTGGCTAACAGTTATCTCTATTCAGGAGACATCGCCAGCATGTTTACCTTCATCGAAAAAAGCCGGGAAATCTCAAGAACTTACAACGACAGAAATAATCTGGCATTAAGTTATCTCATCGAGGGACTGTACCATTCGTACAACAAACAATATAAAGAAGCGCTTGAAGACCTTGACAAAGCCATTGAAATGGCCGATTTTCCTGAAATCAGGCAAAAGGCCATGCGATTTAAGTACATGTGCTTTTTCTCAATGGACAACACCGAGCCGATTGACCCTGAGGTATTGAAGGAACCTTTTGCTCAAGATTACGGCTTTCATGATGTTGTAAAATTGGCTTTGACTAATGAACCTGAGGAGATTAAACGCTATTTTGATCGCTTTAAAGAAGCTCATCATCTTTGGAAAGAAGAGATCGCTGTGGCATTTAAAGACAAACTGGCGAAAAACTTTCCGGAAGATTTCGAACGGTATCTTGAATCTCTCATACAATATTATTTGAAATCCCATATGAAACTGCCCATCGCATTGACGAACGAAGCTTTTGCATATTTGTACAGAGAAATGGGACAGTACAGAAAAACAAAGAAATTTGCCAGAAACGCTGTCGAGATGTACAAGAGCATGAAAATGTTATCCGCAGCAGAAAAAATCAATCGGGAACTCCTGATGGGCGAAAAGACATTAGAAGATTACGTCAATGTCATCTCCAATGCCTTGAGATCGGAAAAAAAGGAAGATATCCTGACAAATGATCTGCTCAGCCAATTTGAATCCAATCTAATCGCAAAAATGAATGAAATGGATGTCTTACATGAAATCATCAATTTCTCTAAAACCATTACTGCCTCCGCTGACCCGGAAGAAATTCTGGCTGAATTTGTCAGCTGGATCTTATCCTTTTCCCCCATCAGAAAGATGATTATCGGTGTTTTGAAGGGTAACCACGTCGTTTATAAAAGTTGGATGTCTCTGACCAGCACTAAAAAAAGTGAAGAAAATCTGTTGATTCAAAAAATGCTGAAAAAAAGACAGGGCTTTATTCGTACTCCTTTTGAAGCAAAAGCGGAATTTTTTGTGGATGAAACTTATAAAGTCATGATGTATGCGGAAAATAGCAATCTGATGATGAGCAACGAAGAATTTGATCGATTTGCCCTGTTTATTGATAACTTAGAACCAATTATTTCAATGGCCATCAGAAATGCCATCTCATATCGCTCCTCCATACTCGACCCGTTAACCGGCTTATATACGCGATGGTATTACACTCGACGATTGGAAGAAGAATTTCACAAAAGCCAACGGTTTAACTCAAATCTCTCCGTTATCATGGCGGATTTGGATCACTTCAAACGCATCAACGATGAATTTGGTCATAACGTTGGAGATGAAGTATTGAAAACCAT
>DAOTHY010000004.1:6859-12061 GCA_035447925.1 Thermotogota bacterium | reverse complement strand
ACAATTCTTTTCTTAATCTCCCTTCTGTTATTGGTAATGGGTTCGGGGTTTTCAGATGATTACAACTTTACCATAACGGGTGAGTTGCCTGTCAGTAAACTCACCATTCCCGGCAATATTTTTAGAATCCAACATGATTTTGACTATCGACCTCAAAAGAATACGCTAAATTTGATTAACTCAGAACCTATTGTCACCTTGATGCTCAATCCCCCCTCAAAAGAAACGGATATTGTTTATGCGCCTTCAAAAAAACTAAGCCTGATCGATGGAATTCGTGAATCCCCTCAAAAACTCTCATCCGAGATTGCTTTTTTTGATTTAGACCGATTGGTTTTAATCCATAAGCCGCAAACCCTTACTCTTATGGAGCAAAAAACCGGAGGAATCACCATCAGTCTTGCCAATCGAAAGACTTTTCAAATACCTGAAATTCAATATCGCTCAAAGGTTAAGTTTTTTCAATTGCCAGATCCGCCAAGAACAGAACCGGTCCAATTGAGTCAGGACAGATTTTATTTGGTTGACAGTGCTTTGCCATTCAACCCGCTGAAACTAACCGACCAATCCCAGTCAAGAATTTCCTTGGGAACCATTGACTTAAAAATCTTTCGCTTGGGTTTTTCTAATCCAAACTTGGAGGCCGTCATCTCAAACGAAAGCGGTCTGCTTTTTTTTAAAAACGAATCACTTTATATCGGAGCTAAAGCCTCATTGAATGAAATATCCGCCAGCGCCTATTTCCCTGGCTTTGAATTCGGAACCAGCCTTTTTAACCAGGTGTTTGTGGTACGAACGGCTTTCAACCTGGATCTTTTACCCTCCTTTGACTTTGGACTGGCTTTAATCAACACAACTCCTCTTCCCGTTATCAACTGGTACACAACTGGGTCGCCATTTATCTTCTCGATTGGTGTAGATCTCTTATCACAAAACGCTTACGGTATAGGTGTACGTCTTAAAAATGACCCTTTTGTTATTCGGGCAGGTACCGGTTACGATTTTTCAACACAGTCATTTCATGCCATGGTTGATGGAAGGTATGTATTTAACAATGGGTTGTTTAACGCATCCCTTTCTTACAGTGATTCCATTACCCTCTCGTTGGGTTCACAGTATCAACTAATCAATTCGAATCCATTTTCAATGAGTATTTATGGTAATATAGACTACCATGAAGACTGGCTTTTTTCCGCCGGTACTCAATTACGGATTGGAGATGTGGATTTGAACGCAAGAATAAAATTTATCACCGGAGGTTTATCTGTTGATGTTGAAGCCGGATACTCATTCTGAAAAGATTCTTGAATACGATCTTTATGTCAGGATGCCTCTTAAAGATGCTCATTTATTGGGTTATCTGTCAGAATCCTATGACAATGTAATGAACATCAGACATGCCGGTGTTGATGACGGCACAGTCAAAGTCATCGTTCCTGCTGATCTAATGGAAGAAGTTTTTCAAATGCTTGAACTGCTTAAAGATGAAATTAACCTGGAAGTGGTGAGATATGAGCCGAATCCGGGACATCCTTAGTCTTCCCTCGCCCCGGGAGCACTACCCGTCAATTTATGATATCGACTTTCAACGGCTAAAACGATTGGGCATCATGACGCTGTTATTTGATTACGATAATACCCTGGCTCCATGGAAAAGCATCAATGTGGGTAAACAGACAATTGAACTGTTCGAAAAGCTTCTCAACAACGGTTTTAAGGTGTGTGTGGTCACCAATGCCCCAGCAGACAGGGCCGGAAACCTGTTGGACTACTTTGGGGGAAAGGTTCCCATTTTTGGTCAGATGAAAAAACCGGGTATTAAAAAATTGTCAAAAGTACTGGAATTCCTACATGCCAAGCCTCAGGAAACAGCACTCACAGGCGATCTTTTTTTCACAGATATCATAGCAGGCAACCGGTTGAAGATGCATACCATCCTGGTCAATCCCTATTCTCATTACACTAAAGAAGTCTCTAACTTCATAGGAAAGGCAGCCTATAAAATGACTCGTTGGAGTTATTTACTTTATTTTTACACCATCGGCTGGTTTTTCAGGCTGACCCATTTAATCAACCCTCAGTTAAAGGTTCAAAAATGGCAGGATGTCGATTTTGATCAATTCTACAAACAGGGTTACCGAAACATCATCTTCGATATGGACAATACCTTGGCGAAATGGAAAGAAAAAGATCTCCCAAAAGAGTCTATCGAATATATGAAGATTTTAATTACCAAGGGGTATCATCTGTTTATCATGTCCAACACAAGGCATGTAGCCCGGTTAAATGCCATCAAGCAAACGATCGGAACAGGAATGAAAGCTTACGGAAAAATGAAAAAACCCTTTTTATCAAAGGCAAAGGCAATCATGAAAAGGGAATCGTTAAAAAACTCAGAAACACTGTTTATAGGTGACCAGCTGTTTACGGATATTTTAACCGGTAATTTGCTGAAAACCTATACGATCAAAGTCGAACCGATAGACTTGGAACACGAATTTCCTATGACAAAAATCCTAAGAAAATTGGAAAAGTTATTTGAACGAAAAAAACCGGAGGGAAATCGAAATGAATAGAATAAAAAGAAAGCGATATGCAATATGAAGTGTCCTGGTTGTGGTATCGAACTTCAATCAACCGACCCAAACGGAATTGGTTATATCCCGGAAAAATCGCTAATGGACAGAAGTGAACCCCTTTGTCAACGGTGTTATCGGATCAAGCATTATTCCGAGAATATCACCCCTGAAGTGATCCATTACAGCTTAAGTGATTTAAAATCCGTTTCTTCCGAATGTGATGTCACCTTTGTTGTCGTAGACGTGCTGGATATAGAGGGAACTTGGAATCAACAGATAAAAGATGCCGTTAAAAGTGAACTGATTGTCGTATTAAACAAATTCGATCTGATCCCCAAACACATAGCCGCCAAGCAGCTGATTGATTGGTTTTCTACAGAGTATGATGTTGCTCCCCAAAAGCTGCAACCGGTGAGCAGTGTCAATCGTTTTGGCATTAAAGCGTTAACCGAAACCATTAACAAAACCAAAAAATGTTGTTTTGTTGGAGCCACAAATGCCGGTAAATCCACATTGCTAAATCAGATTATCTCAAAAGAAGGCCATACCCAGTCCACTGCCAGCGCATTTTCAGGAACAACGCTGGGAAGGGTAAAAAGAACGCTCAATTCGGGAACCGTAATCATTGACACGCCTGGCATTGAAATGAAACAACGCATGATGCAGTTTATAAAGCCAGAAGAACGACATTTGATTTTTAATACGGACAAATTGACCCGAAAAACATACAAACCTGATCCAGGACGTACTATTTTCTTTGGAGGTTTATGCCGATTAGATATTCTGTCACCAGCTCGTGATGGTTATAGTCCAATCATACAACTGTTTTCCGGACATCATATCATCTATCATCTCACCAATCAAAAAAAAGCAACGGATCTACACAGAAAACAATTAGGTCTTCTTTTAAAACCCCCTTTCACCTCAACGCCCTACGATGACATACCATGGCAAGTTCACCACTTAATCATTTCAGAGGGAAAGGACCTTGCCATTTCAGGCCTGGGTTGGATCAATGTAAAAAGAGGCCCCTTTGAGATTCATCTCATCGTTCCTGAAGGAATCAGCTATCATGAAAGAAATGCGTTGTTTATCAGAGAACGTTAAAGACATATAGATAATTGCCGATAATTTTCAGTAATGCGATATTGGATTCCAGGGAGGGGATCTTATGGGTTTGAATATTGATAGAGTTCAATCAACAAATCCTGTTAGACCGACAATGAGAAATGACGTTGCCGAACAGGAAAGCAAGCATCTTAAACAAGCGACAACAGGCACTGAGAATGGCAATGTGACCGAGAAGAATTTAAAGCAAGCCGTTGAAGAGTTCGAAAAAGGAATCGAGAAACTCAAAGAGATTCAAATGGGCGATCTGAAGATCGAATACGACAAAGAAGCGGACATGAAAGTCGTCAGAATTGTCGATAAAAACACCGGTGAGGTGCTCAAGGAAATACCCCCAAAGGAAATTGTTGAATTGGCCAAAAGTCTCAATGAAATGTTGGGGATTTTATTCGATAAGATGGCCTAAACACAGTATTTTTTTAACAAAATCATAAGAAGGTGGTAATATGTCAACCGATTATCTTTCTTATTTGAGTGATTCTCAACAAAATCGGATGCATTACGCAGGTGCTGCAACCGGCTTGGACATTAATTCGATGATTGATGCCGAAATGACCAAAGCGGCAGAACCCGTAAAAAAACTCCAAGAGAAAGAGTTGACGTTAACAAACCGACAAACGGCTTTACAGAATGTTTCTGATAGATTGGATGAATTCAGGACATTCGTCAACGACTGGAAACTACAATCAAACTTTTTTCATAATGATGCAACTTCATCAGACGAAGATATTTTAACGGTTTCAACTTCAGGTTCGGTGAGAGATACGACTTTTGAAGTGACCGTGGATAGCATGGCCAAGAATCAAACTTACTTTTCCACATCATCCGTCTCGGCAAAAACCACTACACGATTAGAAAATCTGGGTGGAACCGGAAACGGTATTGCAGGACCCGGAACGCTTTCCATCAATGTCAACGGTACAAGCTATGAAGTAGACTATTATGAAGGCAACACCTTGGAAGAGATTACCGAACAAATTGAGAGTCTGGATGACAACCTGCAGGTATACGCTGTCAGTTCGAGTGACGGCTTGAAGCTGTTCTTTTCAGGCACCGACGCCAGTGTCAATTTACAAATGAGTGATTCCGGGACCTTACTGGAATCCTTGAATATGACCGAATCTCACAAATCCGGCGGTTTTGTCTTGGGTGATCCGGAAGCGGATATGGATACTTTTGGAATCAACAGCGGTCAATTGACTGTTAGTGTTGATGGAACCGATTATACCCTGGATTATGATGCAGGGGATGATTTTGATTCTTGGATCACAGACCTTTACGCTGATTCAAGTTATGATACACTTTTTGAAAAAGTCAGTATTTATTATGGTTCCAACGGACAAACCGGTGATGATGAGGCCATAAAATTATTTATCAACTCAAAAAATCCAGAAAGCGAAGTGACCGTATCAGAAACGGGTGCAGGAAACATGCTGGAGATGATGCGCTTTTTTGAAACCTACGCTTCATCTGAGCGGGTGAGTGGCGCTTCAAC
>DAOTHY010000004.1:4640-6759 GCA_035447925.1 Thermotogota bacterium | reverse complement strand
TTAAGAACGATGAACATGACCGAAGAATTTGAATCCACCAGTGCCGTTACCGGTGCAGATACCGATTATTTGGCGGATTTTGGCACGACGGAGGACTCCGGTACCATCTCTATCAACATCGACGGCAGTTATCGCTATGTGAATTACGATGCCTCGGCAACCGGAGACACCCTGGCTCAATTGGTCAGCAAGATCAACGCAGCGGACAGCCGAATCTATGCTGAAGTTGAAGACCTTGGGGGAACGCTGAACCTGAAAATAGGCAGCACGGAGCCGGATGTCAATATCTCTCTATCCGATTCCGGAGATGTTCTGGAAACATTAAACATCGACACCACAGAGAGCAGTGGACACCATTCAAACGGATACAGTGCCACCGGGCATTCTGATAGTGGTTTCCAGGAGGCTCAACAGGCAACGGCGACGGTCAATTTCGGCGGGATTGAGACAGAAATCACCAGTGATACCAACACATTCTCAAATGTCCTGCAAGGCATCAACTTCACCGCAAGACAAGCAAGTACTACACCTGTTACGGTGACGGTCACACAGAACATCGAAGACACGAAAAATCATATCATGGACTTTGTGAATGAGTATAATGATTTGATGGATTACCTTTACGAAAGACTTTATGCTGAGGATGACCGGGTGCAAACCACCTCGACAGCTTCTGAAGCAACAGAAGATGACGAGGAAGAAGATGAACTGGCTGATGTTTTAGTCGGCGACCCGTTGCTAAAGAGCGTTTTCGAAGAACTGAAAGCCATGGCCTATCAAGGAATGGCCGAAAACGGGCAGGAACTGTATTATTCCAATTCCATGTCCGGTTCACAGGAAAGCACCCTATACGAACTTGGTGTGAGACTTCCATCGGGGAGTACCGGCACTCTGACCATTCACGTTGATGGATTTGACGACCCCATAGAGATGACTTACAGTGAAGATGACACCTTGGAAGACATCGTCAATCGAATGGCTCAATATGGCGAATACAATGTAAATGCGACAGTTGAGGAAGATGATAACGGTTCGTTTGTCTTTAAGATTTCAAGTCCCAACGACATCATCATCACCGACACGGCCACAACCGGTTACAACGGCCTTAAAAACATCCTTCTGACCAATCATGGCGATACTTCTTTAAAATACGATTATTTAACCGAAATTGGCCTGGGTGCCTCGGATGGATTCAGCGATTACACCAACAATTACAGAAACATCATGAGGGGAAGGTTGTCAATAAACACCTATCTACTCGAAGATGCCCTCAGAACCGATTCTGAAGCAGTATGGGAAACTTTCGGCATGAGTACTAGCATAGCGGGAACGGACATGAAAGGATTTGCCACAAGGTTATCCGATAAAATATATGATTACAATACCTTTAATACCGGAAAATTACAGAGGGTCATTGGTTACAACGGAACCATCTCGCAAGAAGTCCGCCGAATCAACAGCGAAATTGTGGACTGGTCCAGCCGGTTAAACCGAAAATTTGAAGCCCTTTGGGCAAAGTATTCGGCTCTAGAACAATCTATAAGCCGATTACAGGAACAAGGGACCGCTTTGCAGAATGCCTTCTTGAGTATGAACGGAGGAAACAGCTAATCGATAAACCATCTTATTATAAGGGACAAAAAAAAAGGCTCGATCAACTGTTGGTAGATCGGGGCTTTTTTTCATCCCGATCAAAAGCCGCAGCTGAAATCTTGCTGGGTAATGTTATTGTCAACGAAGAAAAGGAGACCAAAGCCGGGAAAAGGGTTTGCGAAGACTGTCAGATAAGGCTTAAACAACTGTCCATTCCCTTTGTCAGCCGTGGCGCTTTAAAACTTAAAGGGGCCTTTGATCATTTTAACCTTTCCGTGCGTGACAAGGTTTGTGTTGACTTGGGTGCTTCAACAGGTGGATTCACCGAAATATTACTTTTGAATGGGGCAAAAAAAGTTTACGCCGTGGATGTGGGATACGGCCAATTGGATTGGAAAATCAGGTCTGATCCCAGAGTCATTCCCATGGACAAAACCAACGCCAGATACCTTACCAAATCATCTTTTGATGATACCATTCATTTCATCACCGGAGATCTGTCTTTCATTTCACTCACGATGATTCT
>DAOTHY010000004.1:2520-4540 GCA_035447925.1 Thermotogota bacterium | reverse complement strand
CCTTATCGGCAGGATCAAATGATTGATGATACAATAGTGAGGGAAAGAATCTTTAATAACGAAAGGATGATTGAGAGTTGAAAAAGATAACCTACGAAGACCTTTTGCTGTTCAAAGACGGTGAGTTTGACTTTGTGGATACCCTGAATGATGGTTTTGACTGCACGAAAGCCCATGCACGTGCTTTTGATGCCATGCAAGCCGGTTTTGACATCAAATCCCGAGATTACAATATCTTCGTAGCCGGTGATACCGGTACTGGACGAAGGACTTTTGTAAGGCAAACCGTCGAGAAAGTGGCTAAGAACAAGGAGAAGGCTTCAGACTGGATATATGTCCACAATTTTGATGATCAATGGAATCCCAACGCAATCGCTTTAAAGGCCGGCACAGCAAAGACACTGCAAAAGGATATAAAAAAATTATTGGAAGACAGCATAAAATCACTTGAAAATCTCTTTGATGGAGAAATTTATCAGCAAAAAGCTCAAGAACTGAAAGCAGACTACGATGAAAAGCAAAGTTCACTGTGGAATCAAATCACCGAGAAAGCCAAAGAGCTGGGATTCAGTCTCAAAATCGCTCCAAATGGCATCATCACAAACCCGATTAGAGATGGCAAGCGAATTAGTCAAGAAGAAATAGACAACATGGCGGATGAGGAACGAGAAACGTATGAATCAAACTTAGTCAAATGCAAACAGCTTGTGGAAGGATATCTGTATAAATCACGAGTCTTGAGCAATGAATATGGCGATGAATCGGAAAAGATGAACACCGAAAGCGCAGAGTTTACCCTGAAACCTATCTTTTCCAAACACGAAAAAAAATACCGACAATATCAAGAGATAACGGATTTTTTGGATCAAATACTCAACGACATGACTGAGAATTTAGGGGTGTTGATGGGAGAAAGCGAAGAAGAGATTCAGCAACTTTACAACCGTTACAAAATCAACGTTTTTGTGGACCATCATGATGAAGAAGGGGCCCCGGTTTTATTCGAGCTGAACCCCACCTATTCCAATTTGTTTGGAAAAATTGAGTATCTTTCCAGAAACGGCTACCTTTACACCGATCATACTCTGATCAAATCCGGCTCATTTCACAAGGCAAATGGCGGTTATATCATCATCGAGGCAAAAGATGTTCTAAATGATTTTTACGTTTGGGATACCCTGAAGAAGATGTTGTATTCTGAACGGATCAATGTGGAAAACATCGAAAGTCGTAGCGGCTATTCCTCTTTGGCAACCATCAAGCCCGAGCCAATCCCGTTGGACGTTAAAGTCATCCTGATTGGTGAACCTTATCTGTATGATATGCTCTATGAGATGGATCCTGATTTTGAGAAACTGTTCAGGATTAAGGCGGAATTTGATTATGAATTGGATAATACGCCTGAAAACAGGCAACTTGTCGCATCTTTTATGAAAACGCTTATTCAAGAAAAACAATTGATGGCTATCACCTCAGACGGGGTACAAACGATCATGGAACATCTGCTGCGTTTGTCAGGTTCCAAGAAAAAGATTTCGACGACTTTCAGCAAAATATCCGATTTGTTAATTGAATCATCACGTCTGGCAACCATAGAAGGCAAGGGGAAAATCGATGCAGACATCTTAAAAAAGACACTGGATCTCAAAGAACACCGAGTCAGCCTGGAAAGAGAAAAGATCGATGAATTGATACAGGCTGGAGACATTATCATCAAGACCAGTGGCAAAGCAGTTGGCGAAATAAATGGATTAAGCGTATTGAATACCGGTGACTATGTTTTCGGCATACCAGCAAGGATCAGTTCGGATTATTCCTTGGGCAGCTCCGGCATTATTGACATTCAACGGGAAGTGGATATGAGCGGAAAAATCTTTAAAAAGGCTGTTATGACCTTGGAAAGTTTTTTTGAAGCTACTTATTCTAAGGATTTTCCGCTTTCTGTAAAAGCCACGACTTCTTTCGAGCAAACATATGGCGAGATAGAAGGAGATAGCGCCACCATTGCTGAAACCATTTC
>DAOTHY010000004.1:0-2420 GCA_035447925.1 Thermotogota bacterium | reverse complement strand
ATTCTCACAGACAAACCGGCAGGGGTAAAAGGGAAAACAGGTAAATTCCCGAAAAACACAGTAAACTACCATTTGATCAAAAATCTCGAAAAATTTCATAAAAAAATGCAAGAAGAACATGAACACGAACCAAGGGTTCTGGAATCTGAAAAAGAGGAACAACAAAGCCATCCCAACAAAAGAAAGGGGCATAAGCCTGAGCCATATGAATCGTGATATAATGTTCAATGAATAAGAAAAAAACGGAGGGGTTAAGATGAAAAAACTGGCAATACTTTTTTTGTTCGCAGTAATATCGGTCATGGTGTTTTCCGACTGGCTGGTTGAAGTTAAAGTTGAGGGGATGGAATACGAACATAATAACGCATTAGAAATGATGCTGCTATTGGAAACCATACATAATGAATTAACGGAGTATCAGGACATCGATGATTATATATGGAAAACGCCTTTGAGCGATAAAGGCATGTTCAACGTAGAACGCTGGGATCAGCTCAGGGATTTGATTGTATCTTTGCATCACAGAGAAGACTATAATTTTGTTGGTATTTATACCAAACCATACGATAACAGTAGGCAATTGATCCCCTTCATTTACATAGAAAACAGATTCACACCTCCTGATGAATACGGGACACCGGAAAATTTTGTTCAGCGAAATTTTGACCTGTCTAAAAATGAAAGTCTTTTGGCAAAGGCTTTTAATGAAGGAATGGGTTATTTTACCACGAATGCCATTAGAATCACAGAAGCTGCCTATGACCAGGATGCTGCCAGGGAATATCAGTTAAAAGCTGGTGTAAGGGGTTATTTTGCCTATCCATTAAAAAACGGCAAAACAACTATCGGCCTGTTGGTCATAGCCACAAAAGAACCCGGACTTACTGAAGAACAGTATTTCAGAATCCAACAATACGCTGACGCTGCAGTTTGGCTTGTTGTTCAAACAGTCGATTTGTTGTCACATCCTGAAAAAGTCGGAAATTAACCGGGATCGGATTGAAATGACCATACAAACAAACGTTGGGGAAATACAAATAGAAGAAAATGACATCGTTTTTTTCAGTCAGGGACTACCCGGATTTGAAACCCTAAGCAAATTCGCAATCATTGCTCTGGAAGATACAAAACCCATACAATGGCTTGTATCTCTTGAAGACCAAGAAGTATCTTTGCCGGTTATTGACCCTTGGATAGTCCGATTTGACTATCATTTGGACATTCCGAAAAACATTATTGACTATCTGGCGATTACGAATCAGGAAAAGGTTTTCATCTTGTCCATCGTCAGAATTCCAGGCAATCAGCCCAAAGCAATGACTGTCAACTTAGCGGCTCCGATCATCATCAACTTGGAAAATAATCAGGCTTTGCAGTATATCCCCGAAAAAAGTGATTACACCCTGAGGCATCTGGTGAAAGAAGAACTCGAAAGGACAAAAAAAATGACCCAAGAGAAAAACGGGGATGGTTAGATGTTAATACTCAACAGAAAAAGCGAAGAGGAAATCTATATCGAAACCCCTCAGGGGAGGATCACACTCAAAGTCATCGGAATTGACGGAAAAGCTGTAAAATTGGGAATCGATGCGCCAAAATCATTTCCAATCTACCGTGAAGAACTGTACCGACAGGTGAATATCGAAAACCGGGAATCCGTAATCAAAAAAGACGCCATCGGTGAATTATCTCATCTGTTCGGTAACACTCAAACCAAAAAATGATCAAAGTGGATGCCGTTTTCGTCAATCGGTTGGAAAAATTGTCGTTGATCCAACTGGATGAGCTTGAAAGAGAACCATTAAGCCTGGAACTAACAGAGCATATCAAATTTATCGGTGAATTCAAACCCTTAAAGGATTCGGATTCACCGTTTTCTTTAAAAAAGACACTGTCGTTGGATCTGCTGCGTGAAGACATTCCTATTAAAAACCATTTTCCGTTTTTCATGAATGTTCCCGAACATTGGAAAGGCTATGTGATCATCTAAATGGATTCAAAAGCAGGCACTCTAAAAAAAGGCCGTTATTACGAAGACATTGCCAGTGAACACCTTAAGCGATTAAAATACAAAATCATTGAGCGTAATTATCGAACCCGACTGGGGGAAATCGACTTAATCTGCAGTGAAGGCAATGAACTGGTCTTTGTAGAAGTAAAGGGGGGCAAAAAATTCCCTGAACCGCACCTTAGAGTGGATCATCAGAAATTGCATCGGCTTGAAATCACCATGCGACATTATCTCCATCACACCGACAACAACTGGGAATACATCCGGTTGGATGTTATTTCCATCAGCGAACCTGATTTACAAATCAAACACTTCAAGGATGTTCTTGGCCGCTAATGGCAAAAATTCCCTGTTCGACAGTCTGTTTAAAAAAAACACCGTTTCCATTATTGCTTTCATGAATAAACGC
>DAOTHY010000003.1:0-92911 GCA_035447925.1 Thermotogota bacterium | reverse complement strand
ATTTCATCATAGTTAATCAATTGTATCTCATGCTTTTCCCTGATTCGATTTTCTAGCTCATACCTCATTTTAGGATCGTCTTTTAAAAAGGCCACTGCGTTGTTTTTCCCCTGTCCTAAACTAATTTCTTCACCATCCGGTTTCAAGTAACTAAACCAAGACCCTTTTTTTAATATAAATTCATTTTCTTCGCCCAGGGTAATCAATTCATTTTCCCTGACCACGCCTTTTCCGTAAATAATATCAAAGTAGGCTTCTTTAAATGGCGGTGCTACCTTATTCTTAACCACTTTCACCCTTGTCTCATTACCCACAAACTCAGCAGATTCTTTTAGAGAACCGACTCGTCTGATATCTAGACGAATTGAACTGTAGAATTTTAACGCCATGCCGCCTGTGGTGGTTTCAGGATTCCCAAAAGTAATCCCGATTTTCATGCGCAATTGATTGGTAAAAATGACACATGTTTTGGATTTACTGACGGCGCTGGAAAGTTTTCTCAAGGCTTGAGACATCAATCTCGCCTGAAGTCCCATCTGTGCATCTCCCATGTTTCCCTCGATTTCAGCTCGTGGAACGAGTGCAGCAACGGAATCTACTATAATTAAATCAACCGCTCCGCTTCTAACAAGCGTTTCCACAATTTCTAACGCTTCTTCGCCACTACCCGGCTGAGAAATCAACAAGCTATCAAGGTCTACTCCAAGATTCTTTGCATAAACAGGATCCAAGGCATGCTCCGCATCGACGAACGCTGCAATTCCACCATTTGTTTGTGCTTCAGCGATAGCATGAAGGGTTAATGTTGTTTTACCGCTGGATTCAGGCCCGTAAATTTCAATGATTCTTCCCCTGGGGTACCCTCCCACTCCCATCGCTAAATCCAATGACAGAGACCCCGTTGGTATGACTTCCACATTGGCAACCTGATCGGCACCCATGATCATAATCGAACCCTTACCAAAATCTTTTTCAATCTTCTTTATTGCCATATCGATTGCTGTTTTTTTATTGTTATCCACGTCTTTTTTGCTTCTTGCCATGACAAGTACCTCCTTAAAGTCAAATAGCCTTTGCTTCCAATGTCTTGTAAATTGGACCCTTTTCAGTCAGCTTCGAACTTTTTAAACTGATGATAACTTTACCGATTTGAATATTCTCAACTGTTATTTTTTGTATAACAGCTTTCCAATCATTAGGAACTTTTTTTATTCTTCCAAGTGTCAAGTGAGGAATAAATTTGTGATCAAATGTTTTGTTAAAAATCGCTTTCAATTCACTTCTCATTGAAGCATACAAATCATGAAGGGGCTCACAGGGCTTAATCCCCAACCAAACTGAGGTTGGCATGGTTGCTTTTTGAAAACAACTGATTTTGTCGATAATCACCTGAAATGGTTTTGCATTGAGTCTTCTTATTATGCAAGCCGTTTTTTCCAATTCATGATTGGCAATATCCCCCAGGAAGAACAAGGTAATGTGAAGGTTTTCCACCTCCACCCATTTTGCCTGGTAACCATTATGCTTAAGATTTTCAATAATTGACAGGCATTTTTTTTGAACCTGTTCTCCAACTTCCAATGCGATGAAGGATCTCATAGATATTTTTGGAATCCTTTGAAATAAGTTAATCCCGAAAGAACCGTTATGATGCCAACCACCCATGCAAGGATGTTTAATACGCTTTGCCCGGGCCACTGTACAACCGTTGAAAAAATGACCAGTCCTAAATAAACCATTTGAACGCTTGTCTTGCATTTGCCAAAAAAATTAGCCGCAACAACTTCCCCTTTGCTCGCTGCAAGCATTCTTATTCCGCTTACTGCCGTATCTCTGATAATGACGATGGCTAACAGCCAATAACTGACCTGATGCGTCCAAACCAGTGCACACATGGTCCCTGATACAAAGGCCTTATCAGCTAACTGGTCCATAAATTTACCTAAATTTGTTATTTGATTGTTTTTTCTCGCCAAATAGCCATCTAACCAATCCGTCAATGAACTGGCTATAAAAAGGATCAGAGAAATGGTTCCTAAAAACACATTGTTTTGTGATAAAATAATCAGCCACATTAGAAAGGGAATTGTTAAAACTCTGATCAAGGTGATCTTGGTGGGCGTATTCAAAGTCATATCCATTCAGCCTCCAAATCGTAATCATCATAATCTGTGATGATGGCATCAATAAAATTGCCGACAGATGGCCTCGGTCTTGAATCTCCCTCAATCAAACGAACAAAAATCTCCGAATCAATCTCTGGTGCATCTTTGTAACTTCTGCATACCATGATATCTCCTTCATAAGAATCAACGATCAATTTCATTCGCCTGTTCAGAAGTTGCTCATTTTTTTGAGCTGATATTTCCTTCTGGAGTTCAGTAATGTCGTTTAACCTTTGCTGAATCACCTGCTCATCTTCCAATTTAAAATGCTTTTTGTAAATGGGGGTCCCTTCTTCCGGAGAAAAGATAAAAAAGCCGACCTTATCAAACCGAACCTCCTGCATGAAGTCCATTAACTCGCTAAATTCCTTTTGTCCCTCTCCTTCAAACCCTAACATAATCGTAGTGCGCAGATTAGCATCAGGAAAGATTGCCCTAATCGATCGGATCTGCTCTTTTAATTCTGAACGGGTACGTATGCGACCCATGTTTTTTAATACTTTGTCTGACCCATGTTGAACGGGAATATCAAAATACTCGATCAAATGCCTGATATCTTTTAATTGTTCAAAAAGTGCTGGGCTAATGTGATCCGGATGCATATACATCAAACGAATCCAGTAATCTCCCTCAACCGTCGATAGTTCTCGAATCAGTTGAGCCAATCCCGTTTCGCCATACTGGTATTGAGTAATATCCTGATCAACGATGATCAGTTCTCGCTTACCCATTTTTACAAGTTTCTGAAATTCTTCCTTTATATCAACAGGGTCCCTGCTGACGTGCTCTCCTTTGAAAGTGGGGATAGAGCAAAAAGCACACGCCCGATTGCATCCATCTCCAATCTTGATGTATGAATAGGATACATCATCTTCCGGAAATCGATGAGGCGTTTTAAGAAAAAGCGGATGAGGTGTTTTTGGAATATGTGTCCCTTTAGGAAATTCCTCAATAAAGTCAACAATTCGTTCCAAAGTATCCAAACCCATCCAGTAATCCACTTCAGGCATTTCTTTGATTAAATCTTGTGCATACCTTTGAACCAGACAACCCAATGCCATGATCTTTACAGATGGGTTTGATTTTTTCAACTGAGTACCATATGACAAAAGTGTCTGAATGGATTCCTCAGCAGCATCCAAAATGAATCCACATGTATTGATAATGACCATATCCGCTTTCTCTGGCTCATCGGTCAAATGATGTTCGTTTTCTAAAAACAGACCAGATAATACTCGACTATCCGCTTCATTTTTCGGACAACCTAAAGTTTCTATATAAATATTCAAATTATCAACTCTTTCTTTTGCTTAAGAATAGTTTCCTCATTTTTGTGATTTCAAAAATGTAATCCTGATTCGTATAGTTTGGGTAAGTGTATTTTAAGGGTTTGTAAGCGCCTTCGGCAAAGTATAAAGTTACTTCTGCATAAACCCCTTTTCCGATGTAAATCCGATTTCCTTGAGGTTTTGTAGAAGCCAAAACAAATTGAGTATGATGTATATACCCCGCATCCAGGTTAATGGTTCGATTCCCGTCTAAGGTATGTGCTTGTTCAATGGCATTCGTGACCAATTTTGCATAAGCCAACTCGACCGGGTGTATCAGTTCTTTAAAACCAATAAACTGGCCTTCGATCTTACCTTCACCCATTTCTTTATTATAGTAATGAGTGTACTTTCCAAAATCCAAAGGCTTTGATATAAAGTCAATCGCTCCGAATGCTTCCTCTAATTCACTTTTAACATCTGTCAATCTATAATCAATGTAACGCCCAAAGGCGAAAATACAAAGGTTGACCAGTTCTGCTCTACGAATCCTGCCCATTCTTGATCAGCACCTCAAATTCCTTAAAAAAAACTTCCCACGTATCTTCATAATATTCTACCACAATTAACGATTTTTCAGTATTGATTACCCGACACTTGACCGTATCACCAAACGAAATCGTTTGATTGGGATTGAGAGAAATTTGTCCCCCTCCTGTCTGAATAGCAACAGGGGTATTACCCATATTAGTAATCTTACAAAGCTCTCTGGCATGCTGTTTTTGAATCAGCCAACTCTGAAAAAAAAGAATACCGACCAAAAAAGGTATCATGATTTGTAAAATCAATCCAACAGGTTTTTTGCCTTCTGTCCGCTTATTGATCTTGGGAATTTTTTGACCTTTTTGATCGAGCAACAGTAAGAATTCTTCGATTATTCCTTGATTTCTATTTCCTAAGAAGGTTGAGTAACGAATGATAAAGTCCCGCAAATAAATCGTTGGCACATCCGTCAATTCACCCTTTTCAATTTCTTCAATGGTTTCAATGCTGATATGCGTTCTCTCAAACACCTTTTCTTTTGACAAGCCTTTGGCTATCCTGGCTTTTTTGAGTTGATCTCCCGTTTGCTTAAAAACATGTTCAATCGATTTTTTGGTCATTTCAAAATTGCCTTTTTAAGTCTGTTCATAACGGCGATTCCCAGTCCCTTCTCTTCAAACCCTTCAATCAGTGCACAGTCTACTCCATGCTCATCCAAACTTCTAAGGAAGTGGAATAAGTTACTTGCAATGCGATAAAGATCTTTGGAAGAACCTATAGATACACACTCTAAACCAGCTTTCGTATACAACTCTGCAGTTTCGTCCGTACCAATTAAGCGCAGTTTGTGAGGAAGATACCTCTTGCTTAGCTTTTCAAACATCTCGATTCCCATATTGACCATTTTTGTTTTATCATGATTCCAAGGGATCAATTTTATTTCGGCTTTTGGCGAGTAATGACGATATTTCATTCCAGGCGCAATGGCATCGGACATGTCTCGCTCAATTCTTAAATTCGGAACAAACTCCCTTAATTTTTCGATCGTTATTGGACCTGGTCTTAGCAAGACAGGGGTTTCTTCAAGCAATGAAATAATAGTCGATTCGAGTCCAAATTCAAGGGGTTCGGTTTTAATGATCCAATGAACCCTTCCCATCATTTCTTCCAGATGTTCAGCTCTTGTCGGACTGGGTAGCCCTGAAATATTGGCACTTGGAGCAGCCACAGGTATGGAACAAGCATTAATAAGGCTTTGAGCAATTTTGTTCGAAGGAAATCTAACAGCAACACTGTCACGGTTACCAGTAATGATATTTGAAATGGATTGCGCCTTTTTCAAGATAAAAGTAACCGGTCCAGGCCAAAATTTTTCTGCTAATGTCCAAAACAATTGGGGAGGCTCACGATCGACGATTTGCCATAGCTGCTCTAGCTTGCCGATATGAACGATCAACGGATTATCCGATGGTCTTCCCTTGGCCAAATAAATTCTTTTCAAGGCATTTTCCTGGTCAATAACCGCACCTAAACCGTATACGGTTTCAGTGGGAAAAATGACCAACTTTCCGGATTTTAAATCATTCACACACTGAACAAAGGCCTCCGACTGAACAAAATCCGATGAATTGACTGAAATATGGATCACTTGTGTTTGCATAGCATCATTCCATGAATTTGATCCAGCATTTTCTCGTTCGGGGTCCATCATATTCACAAAAATAAATGCCCTGCCAAGTTCCCAATATCAGCTGGCCATCTTCAACAAATAGGGTTTGAGAGGTATTGGTCAGTATGGTTTTGATATGCGCATCGGCATTCCCTTCAACATGTCTGTAAGCAGTATCTGCAGGAACCATCATCGTCATTTTATCCAGAAAATCCCTTTTTACATCGGGGTCTGCATTTTCATTGATTGACACCCCCGCAGTTGTATGAGGAACAAAAACAAAGACGAGACCATTCATAAAAGAATGCTCTTGTATCAGCTTTTGAATGTGTGAAGTAATATCAACGATTTGCGTTCTGGCGGTTGTTTTTATTTTGATTTCCAAGTGTTTCATTTTTCATTACATCCTTTATATTACGATCGAAAGAGTTTGATCAACAATTTCCATATACTGGTTTTAGCCAGTTTAAAATCCTGTTCAATGGGAATATTGTGTCCCATGATTCTTCGGGTGATATTGGTAAAGATTTTGTTCATATCATGCGAAGGTTCAAATGCAATGGGAATTCCCCTGTTCGAACCAATGAATATCTCATCACTATCGGGTACCATTCCAATCATCGGTATAGAAAGAGTTTTCATAACTTCGTCGGTTTTGAGCATCCCACGCTTCTCATTCATTCCCTCTTTTACCTTGTTTAAGATAAAAAAGACATTGTCCAATCCCAAATGCGTATTTTCCAATAGTCCTAAGACCCGATCCGCATCGCTAACAGCAGTATATTCAGGATTCGTAACCAGAAGGGCAGTATCCGCAGCGGCAACAGCGTTTCTAAAACCACTTTCAATACCTGCCGGGGAATCAATTATTATGTAATCAAAATCAGCTTTGATCCTGGTAACGACATTTGTCATGTCCTCCACGGTCATCATTTCTTTTGTGGCAATCTGTGAGGCTGGCAGTAAAAAAAGGTTTCTGTTGGTTTTATGTCGAACCAGCGCCTCTTGCGCTCCCACTCTGCCTGAAACAACATCCATCACTGTATATAGAATACGATTTTCCAAACCCAATACTACATCCAGGTTCTTCAAACCTAAATCGCCATCAATTAAACATACTTTTTTCCCCAGATTGGCAAAAGCAGCGCCCAAATTTGCTGTAACAGTTGTTTTACCAACACCGCCTTTTCCTGATGTAACCACAATAACTTGCCTGTTTTTCATATTATCTCCCCAAAAGTCTCTTTGCGCTCTCATCCATCATATCAGGGGTCCATCTGGGTTCAAAGACAAGATCCACAAACGCTTGTTGAACGCCTTCCACAGAAGCCACTGCATTTCTGGCTTGCTCCTTCAGCATACTCGCCATCGGACAAGTGGGTACTGTCAGGGTCATTTTGATATCCACGGTATGATCCTCGTTAATAATAATATCGTAAATCAATCCCAACGATACAATATCAATTCCTATTTCTATATCGATGACTGTTTTTAAGGCATCTACTATTTGTTCTTTTGTAATGGTTGTCATTTTCCCCTCCTGTTTTCTCTATTGTTTTTCTCTTTTCATTTGGCAACTAGCAGTTTCAACGACTTGTTGGATAGCTTCCTCCATTGTTTGATACAAAGTGCATCCTGAAGCCCTTTGATGCCCACCTCCACCATAATCAATAGCGAGCTTGGCACAATCAAACCATTTCTTTGAACGAAAACTAACCTTGATTTCTTCCTGACCCATTTGGGTAAACAAAATCGCCGTTTCCACACCCTTGATCGATCTTAATTCACCGATCAATCCGGCTGCATCTTCATAGGTACATCCGGTTTTATCGAGCATTTCCAATGTTATATATGAATAAATCAATGTGCCATCTAATGTCAGCTGAATCTTTTTGGCCATCTCTGCAAGCAGATAAAATTCTTCTACACGATTGTTCTCCAAAACCATCGAAGCATTGTACGAAGTATCAGCACCTTTTTTTATCAATTCAGCGGCAATTTCCATAACATACCAACTGGTATTGGAATATTTAAAAAAACCTGTGTCTGTTTGTATTCCCAAAAGGTTAACCGTCGCCAATACGGGATCGTATTCAATTCCAAGATCTTTTAAGAATCGATAAATCATCTCAGCAGCTGATGATGCTTCGACGTCCAACCAGTTGAGATCACCCCATTTGAGATTGGTGACATGATGATCAATAACAAAATTCTGTTTCTTTCCAATAAATCTTTCGTATTTTCCCATCCGATCTGCTGTTGAAGAATCTACCGTTATAATTGCATCAAAATCATCCAAATCAATATCAGAAGAAAAATGAATTTGAGAAATCGGTTGGAATCTTTCAAAGATTGCAGGACGGGGGCTGTCTATGGCTGGGATGACTTTTTTTTGAATTCTTCGCAACCCGTACGCCAAAGACAAAAGGGAACTGATGCAATCCCCATCGGGATCAATATGACCAACCACTAAAAAACGATCATATTGATTGATATATTGTTTTAAGCCTATCATGCCGTCATCTGTCAAGTTATCAGCTCCAATACCTTTCTATCATTTGCCGATTATATCATATACCATCTGAAAACCAGATAAAGAGTGGCAATGACTAAACCGATGACCGTAATAACTACCCCTTCCTTTAGGAATGATAGAAAACTGATCTTTGTTCTTTGAGTTTTTTCAATTAAACCAACAGCCACCATATTAGCTGCTGCACCACTGAGTGTCAAGTTACCGCCTATGCAAGCCCCCAAAGCAAGTGCCCACCACAACTCTGCACTGTGGGGAATCATCCCTTGCAATCGATCCACAATTGGAATGAAAACAGTCACAACGGGAACGGCTCCGATAAAACCTCCCAACGCCGCCGAAATCCATAAAATTGCTAATATCAAAAGCAGTGGATTTGAGCTAAACTGATTGATCCAATTGGCAACCGAACCGATGATTCCCACATCTTCTAAGGCTTTGGCAAGTGTAAACAAGCCAATGAAAAAGAAGATTGTATCCCATTCAACTTCCGAAGAAATTTCCTGAAAATCGATTTTGGATAACAGCATCAAAATCGCTGCGCCAGTCAGAGCAATGAGCGAAGCCTCGTAATCAAGTGTTTCATGAACGACAAAACCCAATATAACCAGAGCAAAAATTACGATTCCCTTCAGGAAAAGTGGACGGTCTTCGATTGCTTTCTTCGGATCAATATCCATCAAGCGCTTTAATTTGGACTGTTCAATCTTACGGATATGAGGATATCTGAAATGAAAATAAACGATCGTACATAAAAGCATCACGACAGAGGGCCAAATCATAACCAGCATGAAGTCGATAAAACTTGTTCCTGAAGCACTACCCACCAGAATATTCGGGGGATCCCCTACGATGGTCGTCATGCCACCGATATTGGCGGCAAAAATCATGGAAAAGATAAGGGAAACCGGACTGATGCCTGCTGTGTCTGCTATTAGAAATACAACAGGAGAAAACAAAAGAATAGTAGTAACGTTGTCTAAAACACTCGAAAAGAAGGCAACCGCAACCAGCAGTGTGATATAGATCAAATACATTTTTCCTTTGGAACTCTTTACTATCTTTGCGGCAATGTATTGAAACAAACCCGTTTTTTTCAATATGCCAACAAGTATCATCATACCCAGCAATATACCAATGGTGTTGAAATCGACATAATCACTTACCTCTTTAACTGTGATTCCCTCACAGATTTTAAGGAGCATAATGACGAGTGCGATCGTAAATGCCACAAGGGACCTTTGAAATTTTCCGGAAATGATCAGATAGTAGGTCAACAAAAACAAAAATAAAACGATTATGGTTTGCATTCTCTTTTAACGTCCTTTCATCGCATCAAGAATTTGATTGAGTAAACAGCGAAATTTTCCGTTTTTTCGTGTCTGTTTGTTTTTTCGTCATCTGCATTTCTCGAATCGCCGTCTGGTATAGTTTCAGCATTTCCTCCACCGAATGTTGAAGTGAAAAATTCTTTTTGACAAATTGTTTTCCCATCTGAGATCTCCGATCATACTCGACTGGATCATTCAACAACCTTTGAACCGCTTCGATAAACGCATCTTCTTCCAATTCATTCAGCATAATGCCACCGCTTTCACTATTTTTTAACAATTCATAAACGCCCAGCCTTCCTAATGCAACAACAGGCGTCCCAGCAGTGAGGCTTTCAAGAATTACAAGACCTTGAGTTTCTGAATAAGAAGCAAACCAAAAGATATCCGCAACGTTGTAGGCATCGATGACATCCCTTCTATCCTTTCCACCGGTAAAATGAACCATATCAGACAGTTCTAATTCCTGCGCCAAGCGCTCTAGAGGCTTTTTCTCTTCTCCCTCTCCAATAATAACAAAATGGACATCCTTTCTTTTATCCATAAGGTTCTTAAACGTATGCAATAAAAAGTCAATATTTTTTTCTTTACCGATTCTTCCCACAAAAAGCAAGATCTTCTCATCTTCAGGAATATTGAAGACGTTTCTAATATTCCATTTGACCGGTTCTCTAAAAGAACTGGTATCAATTCCCGTTGGAATCGTTGCCAGTTTCTGTGCGGGGACACCCCATTCTTCAAGCAGCTCCCTTATCTTTTCTGTCGGAGCAATGACCTTGTCAAATAAATATGTCCAATAGGTCATGAGTTTTCTGGTCTGTTCAACAGACGGACGGATCATCGTAGGAACATAATGCAAATAGTATTCAAAAAGAGTGTGATGTGTACAAATAGCGGGGATTTTAAGATTCTTCGCAACAACTTTGGCGTAAAAACTCATCGAAAAAGGCGAATGGACATGAATCACATCCAAATTTAGCGATCGAATTGTCGGAATCAGGGGAAAGATGGGAATACCAATTCTTTGTCCTTTTTCCAATGAGTAACCGAAAGAGGGGCATTCAAAAACCCCTTTTTCTTTTCTTTTATAAGATGATTCAAATTTCGGAACAAATATATATACCTTATGCCCCATCTGTTCCATAACTTTACGGTATAGGGTGATCGCAACCGCAACACCATTTCTTTGAGGGATATAGGTATCACTGAAAAGACCAATATTCATTTTTAAATCCTCCCATTCTTTGCTTGGGTTTCAATACGATAGAGATTGTTAACTGTTCATGCTAAAAAATATCCATTGGCGCTTAATGGAACTCCTGAAGGCATTTGTCTTCCAAATCCCTTCTATCAATGGAACATGAACCCAGGACACTTTTATCTCATTTCATCCTGCTCAGTCTCTTCACTGTACTCCTCTTCCAAACTGGAAGGTTTAACCATAGGAAAAGGAATGACGTCTCGAATGGAAGCGGCATTGGTTAAAAACATAACCAAACGGTCGATGCCGATTCCTTCGCCACCGGTGGGAGGGAGTCCGTATTCCAAAGCCCTGATAAAATCATGGTCCATCATTTGAGCTTCTTCATCACCAGAATCTCTCATGGCTACCTGTTTTTCAAAACGCTCACGCTGATCAATGGGATCGTTTAATTCGGTGAAGGCATTTCCCATTTCTCTGCCCATGATAATGGGTTCAAAGCGTTCGGTTACTCTGGGATCTGCTCGATGTTTTTTGGCAAGGGGAGATATCACCACTGGATGATCCATAACGAAGGTTGGTTGAATGATGAGGTCTTCTACAAGGTCCCACAGTCCGTCAATCAAATGGCTTCTGTCCTTTATCTGAGGTTCGTTATGATGTTTTTTTAAGATCTGTAACAGCATCTCGTCAGAATCATTTAAAATATCTGCGCCCAAATGGTCTTTGATGAAGCCCTGCATCGTTACTTTGCTCCAAGGCGGTTTGAAATCGATTTTCTGCCCCTGATACTCAATTTCATATTGGCCAAAGAGTGCATTTACTACATACCCAAAAAGTTCTTCAGTCAATTTCATGAGATCGTAATAGTCGGCATAAGATTGATAGAATTCCATCATGGTAAATTCTGGACTATGCTTGTAACTCACTCCCTCGTTTCTAAAATTCTTATTGATCTCAAACACCCTGTCAAATCCGCCAACAATTAGCCTTTTGAGATATAACTCAGGCGCAATTCTCATATACATGTCGATATCGTAAGTATTCATATGGGTGACAAAAGGCCTTGCGGATGCACCCCCAAGGGTATAATGAAGCATAGGTGTTTCAACCTCCACGAATCCGTTCTTATGCATAAATTCACGAATCAGTCGAATAACTTCAAATCTTGTTTTGAACCGTTGCATACTGTCTTTGTTGGCGATAAGATCCACATAGCGCTGTCTGTAGATCACCTCTTTGTCTTTCAGCCCATGCCATTTTTCCGGCATTGGCCTGAGTGCTTTTGTCAGCAGCTGTATTTTTTTCGTGTATACAGATAATTCACCGGTCTTTGACTTAAAAGGAAAACCCTCTATCCCAACAAAATCACCGGTACTGATATGTTCTTTAAACATATCGAAGGCGTCCTGACCTACTTCACTCTTTCGAATATATCCCTGCACCGATCCGTAAAAGTCACTAATCTCGAAAAAGGCCGATTTTCCATGATCTCTAATTGCCATCACCCTGCCGGCCGTTTTTATCTGTTCGTTTTCTCTGATTTCGCCTGAATCCATTGATCCAAAAGCCTCTAAGATATTACGGGTATTTTGTTTTCTGTCAAATTTATGGGGATAGGGTTCCAGCCCTTTTTCCCTTAATATATCCAGTTCTTTAATCTTCTGATCCCTGATATTTGATGACATATGCCAACCGCCTTTCTTACTTTAATCCAATACCAATGATTTCATATTGCTGGATTCCACTTGGGGTTTTTACCTTGATAATGTCTCCAATGCTTCCTCCGTCCAAAGCCTCTCCAACGGGTGATTCAACACTAATTTTGTTCTCGAAGATATCTGCTTCCTGTGGGTTAACCAATTTAAAGGTTTTTTCCTGATGGTTTTCAAGATTTTTAACCATGATGGTTAGTCCCAATCTCGCAATATCACTGCGAACGTTGTTGGCATCTATGATTTCCGCTTTATCCAGGATGTGCTCGATCTCCAGAATCCTGCCGTTGATTCTGCCCTGCTCGTTTTTCGCTTCTTCATATTCACTGTTCTCACTTAAATCACCGTATTCCCTGGCTTCTTTTATTCGGGCGGCTATATCGTACATCAGTTTTTCCTTTAGTTCTTTCAATTCTTTTTTTAAAGAATCGAAACCTTCCTGAGTCAGATATATGATTTCCTTTTTCGCCATTGATGTTACCCTCCCTTTTTCAATTCATCGATTATGCTTTTAAATTGTCCCACACTATCAAAATCCATATACACCGAAGCAAACCTGATATAAGCTACATCATCTAATGTTTTCAGGTATTTCATGGCTTCTTCTCCAATCGTTTCGCTTTCAATCTGAGTATTACCTTTCTCAACAAACGCCTGCCTAATTTTCATAGCGATATTGTTGAGTACTTCTATATCAATATCTCTTTTTTCAGTTGCCCTCAGCAACCCGTTGAGCAATTTTTCGCGACGAAAGCGTTCCAATCGGCCGTCTCTTTTTTTTACCATTAAAGGCAAATCTTCATAACGCTCATAGGTTGTGAATCTGGCATCGCAATGCGGGCATTCCCTTCTTCGACGCACACTGGAGCCATCTTCCGAAGCTCTGGAATCAATTACCTTTGTGTTTTTATGTGCACAAAAAGGACACTGCATCGCTAATCCTCCAACTCATCGGAAATTTTGATAATCTTTTTCATCCGATTATATACTGCTGATTTGGTCAACGGTTTGGTCAACAACTGACCCAATTCCGCTAAACTCAAATCTTCATTGTTCATTCTCAATTCGCATAATTCCCAAAGTTCCTTTTCCAAAAGACTGAAAGAACTCTTTTTCTTGATTTTCATGATCGCATCAATTTGACTGGCACTGCTTTGTCCAATCTTCTTGGCATTGGCCAGTGTGAAGTTAATGGAACGATTTACATTGGACTTCACTTTCCTCTGGTCAACAATTCTTTCGTACTTCTCAAGTTGAACCTTTGATCCCATCAATTCTAACATACTTATTATATCATTTGATTTTTTCAGATAAAGTTTCATGCCTTTTTTATGTTCTGTTATCCCGGCCTTAACCCTTAAGATGTTGTACATAATCTTCCTAATCTTTTCGATATTCTGGGAACCGTCTTTCTCTAAAATTTCAAAATGATAGGCGTTTTTGGGATCAACAATATAACCGGAAACAAAAAACACGCCTCTTAGAAACTCGCTAAAATAGGCACTATCGTTTCGAATCAGATCGTAAGGATTCCAATGAAAAATCCCACCCTTTTCAAGAAAAGGGATATGTAATTTCGATTTAATAAAACTGATTGTAATTTGATAGGATTTACTGTTTGAAAGATAAGGGTTGATGGTATAGGATGTTTGTATAGAGGCATGTTTTATCTCTTTTAAAAGATGATGAACTCTTCTGGCCACGGTGGGATTACCGGTCGAAATGATGAAAAAAACCCGATTAAGTTCCTGCTCTTTTTTTAGCAGCATGCTACCTCTGAATTTTAACATGCCAAAAAACTCAACGAATGCGGAACAATCATCGGAAGGCTTGATGGCATTTAACTCAGCCTTCAAGTCTGAAGAAAAACTCAATGTTCTCTCTCCCAACCCATAATCTTTAATATCATATCTCCCAGTTTGCTTTCATTATGTCTTATTTTTTCCAAACCATCTCGTTCATCAATAACAGTAGTCATGAGATTTTCCATCACAATGGCTCCGTTTAGCGATTCAAACTTCAATTCAACTTGCTGAGCACCCTTTTGTTGATATCGTTGCAAAAGATGATCAGGAATTGGTTGAGAATTCACGATGTAATAATCAGGATACTTGCCCAAATACTTTCTAATCTCGTTGGCATGGTCCGCCATAGAATAATGAACGGTCTCACCGGGTTGTGTCATGATATTGCAGATATAAATGACAGGTGCTTTAGAGGCACAAATGGATTCAGAAACTCCCTGGGCAATTAAATTTGGAATGATACTGGTGTACAAGCTTCCCGGGCCTAAAACAATTCCATCTGCTTCAGCGATTCTGTCCAATACTTCCTGAAGCGGCTGAAACTCCTTATCTGATTCCAATAAAGTAATTCGACCCTGATTGGATTCTATCTCTTTCTCGCCCATCAGGATTTCACCCCTGTCATTCAAGGCTTTTAAACGGACCAATTCTTCACTGATGGGGAAAACTTCACCTTCAATAGCCAATACCTTCGACAGGCTTTTCACCGCTTCAGGAAAACTACCCAATATCTTGGTTAAGGCTGCTAAAATAATATTTCCGACCGAATGACCTTCAAACGTCCCTTCATCTTTGAAACGGAACTGGATTAATTTCGTCAACAGATTTTCGTCTTCTGCAAAGGCTGTGATGTTGTTTCGCACATCGCCGGGGGGCGGAATATTCATCTCTCTCCTAATTGTTCCTGAGCTGCCGCCTTCATCGGTGATGGTAACAATGGCAGTCAGTTTCAAATCACGATCCTTTAATCCCCTTACCAAAGTAGAAAGCCCAGTTCCACCTCCAAAAACAGCCAAGGAAAGTTTATTTGCCATCAACTTACCAATTCCCCCGTTCTCTATGGATTAACTGTGATTGAAAGCCGTTGTCAAGTAAGAATTCGTGAATCTTTAGCGCCAGATAAACCGATCGATGTTTGCCGCCCGTGCAGCCTATGTAAACATTCACATTGCTTCTACCTTCCTCATTATACCTGGAAACAGCCATCAACAACAAATTGGTGCAAGCCGTGAGATAATCGTGAACCACATGAAACTGCTCAAGAAAGGCTTGAACATTTTCATCTAATCCGTTAAATTTGGATAGTTCGGGATTCCAATAGGGATTCGGTAAAAATCGTGTATCGATGATGTAATCTGCGTTGAGGGGAACACCGTATTTAAAACCGAAGCTGTAGACATTCACTTCAGTTTTTCTGTCTTGAATTTCAGGACTGTCCTTCAGCGTATTGACTAACATTTTCCTCAAGTCATGCGTATTGAATTTGGAAGTATCCAAGATGTAATCTGCCCGCTCACGCAGGGGTGAAAGAATTTTCTTTTCTTTCGAAATTGCTTCCTCCACTGAACCCTCTTCAGCTAACGGGTGTTTTCGGCGGGTAAGATTGTAACGTTTCATAATGATATCAACTGAAGATTCAAGGAAGAGAATCGACAAAGAATACGTCTTTTCTTTTTGTATGAAGTCATCCAGATCATCAACGATATCTTCAAATTGTTGCTTCCATCTGGCGTCAATACCTAAGGCGATTTTTTCAACTTCGGACTGTTCAAAAAGCGGCAGGATGTTCTTTAAGAGTTTGGGAGGAATATTATCAACGCAAAAAAAACCAATATCTTCAAGTAAAGCAAGACAGGTGGTCTTCCCGGAACCCGAAAGACCCGTAACAATCATCATTTTTTTCAATTTACTCAAATGAATCAACCCCGAACACAAGAACAAAAAATCAAAGAGAAAAACAAGAAATAATCAACCCGCTATTTCCCCACGCTCTGTCTTTATTCTTTCGAGCTCAACGACTAATCTTTCTGTTTTCTCTTTTTGTTCTCTTAAGGCTTCCTCGTATCCGATTTCCTTGGAAACGTGATTCAAAAGCATCAAGATTAAGAGATCATCAACGCCTTTTTTATCGGTACTTTCGATAACATGCGCAAATTTTTCATAGTCTTCAGCGATGATATCCTTGATCTTCTGAACCTTTTCTTTTGATTCATCTGTGAGAAAAGAATAGTTTTTACGCCCGATAGTGATAGTGATTTTTCTTTTCAACTGATTTCAAGCCCCCTCCCCACTCATATTTTATCATATTTAATAAATAAAAACAAGCGTTTTAAAATTAGAGTTCTCTTGTGTGAATGTGCTCCTAATCCCCTCATTTTTTTGTGATTATTTTTATAATATCAATAAGTCTATCTCATCTTAACTTCGTATCATCTGACCAACACGCAAAAAGAAACACCGTAAACCATTCAATCTTTTTGGATGTATCCCTTTTATTTGTAGTATAATAAACCATAAGCTCAAAAGCGGGGTGTTTGCATGGCAGAAAAAAAACAAATCAGTGGCTTAAGAAGGGCATCGGTTCTTCTGTTGACCATGGGTTCTGAAAGAGCCGCTAAGGTTCTCAAACATATGAGTGATGATGACATTGAGCGACTGACTATGGAACTGGCACAATTGGATAAAATATCGGATGGGGAAAAAAAGAGAGTTTTAGAGGAATTTTCCAGTACCTTTCAAGCAAGAGAATTTATACTGGCCGGGGGTATCGAATATGCCAAAGATATGCTTGAACAAGCTCTTGGCCCTGAAAGAGCCTTGGATATTTTGGAAAAACTCACCAGTAACCTTCAAGTGAAGCCTTTTGATTTTTTAAAAAAATCCGATCCCATGCAGTTGGTCAATGTTCTACAAAACGAACATCCGCAAACCATTTCGCTTATTCTCTGTTATCTGGCTCCCAAACAAGCCTCTCAGGTCATCAGCGCTCTTCCTGATGAGCTCAAACCGGAAGTGGTCAAAAGAATTGCCATTTTAGACAAAGCAAACCCGGAGGTTGTAAGAGAGGTTGAAAAAGTTTTGGAAAGAAAAGTCTCCACTTTTGTTACCCAGGATTTTGCACAAGTAGGGGGATTAGATACCGTTGTCGAGCTGGTGAATACGATGGATCGTTCTACTGAAAAGGAAATTTTGGACAAGCTATCCGAAACCGACCCGGAACTGGCCGAAGAAATCAGGCGACATATGTTTGTCTTTGAAGATATCACCAAATTGGATGATCGATCCATCCAGCTGGTGTTAAGAGAAGTTGATACCAAAGATTTATCAAAGGCGTTAAAAGGCTCGTCAGAAGACATTATGAACAAGATCGTCAACAATTTGTCCAAGCGAGCTGGCCAGTTGCTGAAGGAAGAAATTGAATTTATGGGACCATTAAGAGTTGTTGATGTGGAAGAAGCCCAGCAAAAGATTGTCAATACCATCAGACGTCTGGAAGAAAGCGGCGAAATATTTATTGCCAGAGGCGGGGGAGAAGAGTTGATTGTATAATCTAATCAAGCGTGCTCTGGTAACAATTGACGAAAACGAAAAAATCAAGCTTTACAAAAAAGAAGACATTGCCTCTGAAAAAGACAATCAACAGTCGGGCGATTCATTCGATGCGAATCAGCCAAATCATGAACAGGTTACAGAATCACAATTAATGTCCCCGGCAATTTCACTGGCAAAAGAAAAAGCCCGAGTAATTCTTGAGGAAGCCGAAAAAGAAGCAGAAACTATATTAAAAAGGTCACAGGAAGCGTCAGATGAAGTCAAAAAAAAGGCCGATCAATTATTGGAAAGGTCAAAAAAAGAGATCGTCAGTAAAGAAGAAAAGCTGAAAAAGCAATATGAAGAACGATACAAAAATTCCATCCTGGCTCTTACAAAAGCCCGTGAGTTTTTTGAACAATCAGAAAATGAATATGCAGAATTGACAACCGAAAAGATCCGTTTAATCTTGAACAAACTGATCGAAAAAATCCTATACATTCAACTGGATGAACATCACGAGAAAATCCTTTGTAACAAAATTCATGAAATGATTGCCCGTGTCATGAATTTGAAGGAAATTGTTTTCCGATTTAATCCAGCTGACCTGACAACTATCCCAGAATCAATCAAACAGGAAATGCTTGAAACCCTTACAGCTTATGATATCCGGCAAGACACATCAATCTCAAGAGGAAGTGTGATCGTTGAAACGAATTATGGCACTTTGGATGGCACCTTCGAAAATCAAATGGAAATCGTCAATGACATGATCGAACAGATTTTCGGGGGGGAAGAATGATATTTGAATCGCTTAAAAAATTTGATTACCTGAAAGATTTGTTTTCAGAACATGATTTTCTACATCTGAACGGCAGCGTTAAAAAGATCATCGGATTAACGATTGAGTCAGCAGGGCCTGAAGTTTTCCTCGGGGAATGCTGTCGAATAAAGACATTGGACGGAAAAACAATCTTAAGTGAAGTGGTTGGTTTTAAAGATAATCATATTATCCTCATGCCTTTGGATGAATTCTCAGGTATCTCATTAGGCTGCGAGGTTCAAGGCACAAAGCGAAACCTGAGTATAGGGGTAGATGAGGAAATATTAGGTCGAGTCCTTGACGGACTGGGTAGACCGCTTGACGGTAAAAACATTTTCGTTAAAAATCACGCATCCCTTAACAACAAACCTCCCAACCCCATGGTTAGGAACCGCATCAAAGAAGTCATTCCGGTCGGCATACGGGCGATTGATGGCTTTACAACCCTGGGAATGGGGCAAAGAATCGGTATTTTTGCCGGAAGCGGTGTGGGTAAATCCACGCTTTTGGGAATGATCGCTCGAAACACCAAGGCTGATATCAACGTCATCGGACTGATCGGCGAAAGAGGAAGGGAAGTGCGTGAGTTTATTGAGCGTGATTTGGGAGAAGAAGGCCTAAAAAGAAGCGTGGTTCTTGTTTCCACTTCTGATCAGCCAGCCCTAATGCGGGTAAAAGCGCTACAATCAGCCACTTCTGTGGCTGAATTCTTTAGGGACAGGGGTTATAACGTCATGCTGATGGTCGACTCATTAACCCGATGGGCCATGGCTCAACGAGATGTGGGACTTGCCATCGGAGAACCTCCCACCACACGCGGTTATCCACCCAGCGTTTTTGCGGGATTGCCGGGGATTCTCGAACGAGCAGGAAATAGCGAAAAAGGGAGCATCACGGGTATCTATACCGTCCTTGTCGAAGGCGATGACTTCAACGAACCCATTAGTGACACCGTACGCGGGGTAGTTGATGGACATATCATCCTATCCAGAAGTCTGGCAGAATCCAATCATTATCCTGCAATTGATGTACTGGCAAGTATCAGCAGGCTAATGACCGAAATTGTGGATAGGGAACACATGTCCGCCTCGAGAAAACTAAAAGACCTGATGGCCGTCTACAACGATGCCAAAGACTTGATCGATATCGGTGCATATAAAAGCGGCAGCGACCTAAAAATAGACAAAGCAATCGAACTCATCAACCCCATCAATCAATTCCTCAGGCAAGAAGTAGAGGAAAAGGTAGATTTCAATCAAATGGTTGAAAGAATCAAAGACATCAGCCGAAAAATTGAACTCGAGAAGGATGAAAAAAAAGCACAGTAACCAAAACCCTTACTGTGCTTTTTTCTATTGAAGGATAAGACTATTCTGCTTCTTCAAATTCCAATACTTTTTTTCCCTTGTAATATCCACAGTTCAAACAAATACGGTGAGGCAGTTTTGCTTCGCCGCAATTAGGGCATACCGATCGAGGCGTTTCTATCGCCTTAAAAAAATGAGCCCTTCTGGATCGTGTATTACTACGAGAAGTCTTCTTCTTTGGAACAGCCATTGTGATTTCCCTCCTTATATCCGTTCTTATCTTGTTCGATTACTTCTGATGGTTATCGTTTAAACTATCCTTTAATACAGATAATTTTGAAAAAACACTTTCATTTTCAAATTCGTCAGCTGATTCACACACATGATTGGGTTCTTCATTTAAATCCTGACCGCAAAAAGGGCAAAGTCCTTTACAGTCGGCTGAACATAAAAACCTCTGTGGTATAGCAACGATGAGCGCTTCAGTAACTCTGTCATATAAATCAATCTCTGAGCCCACATAGTATATCACATTTTCGAGAGATTCCAATTCCTTTTCCTTTAAAATTGTATCATTTTCATTACCGTAAATATAGGTCGCCTCAATGACACCCGTGATTTTCGATCGGGTAGGTTTCAAACAACGATAACAAAGATCCTCTAATAGACATGCCACCTGTCCGCTGATAAATAATTCATCCTTGGTTTTAAAGATTTTGATTTCATACGACAAATCAGTCAAAGGGGTTTGAGTGTCCAACAAATCAGCCAGTTCCGCCTTCTCAATCTGACCTTCTATTGTATATTGTTGATTGCTTTTCGTTTCCGCTAAGTGAAAGATGATCTTGGATTCGACTTTCATATGGAATTCCTCCTTCCAGAAAAAAATTCTTGACTCTCTAATGCGTCTACAATTATACAATGTTTTTTCTTGAAGAACAAAACCTATGTCTTCAATTATAAACAATCGACAGATTTCAAAAAAAAACAACAACCATCAATACTCAACGAAACCTGCAAAAACCCATTAAAACGGGGACTGAAAAAACCGTTATAAAAACCCACTTATGGTATAATCGATTTACTTCCGGGGGAGGAGAAAATGGCAAAATATGAACTGTTAAAAGAAATCATCAAAATATGTTCACCAGGCACTCAACTGAGACTTGGACTGGAGAATATCATCAAATCAAACAGCGGCGGACTGATATTATTGATGAACGAAGAGGATATCGAGAGACATAAATCCATCATTCAATTAGGATTTAACGTCAATTGCGAGTACACCGCCCAGAAGATATACGAACTTACAAAGATGGATGGTGCGGTCATCCTGAATGAAGATGTTACCAAAATCCTTTACGCCAATGTACAGTTAACACCCGATCCTTCTATCCCAACTAAAGAAACCGGTATGCGTCATCGAAATGCCGAAAGGATTGCGAAACAAACCGGAAAAGTAGCCATCGCCGTTTCCCGCCGCAGAGGTGTGGTAAGCATATATTGGGGAGCATTCACTTACGTTTTGAAAGATTTGAACTTTTTAATCACCATGGTCGATCAAGGTCTAAAAGCAATTGAAAAATACAGTGCCAGCTACAACAGGGAAATCGAAAATCTCAACACTTTGGAAATCGAAAACAAAGTAACTGTCTTTGATTTGTGCAGAACCTTGGAAAAAGCGATCGCCGCTTTGAGAACCTCCGAAGAAATTGAACCTTATATATGGGAAATGGGAATTAACGGTAGATTGGCCAATCTGCAATTAGATGAAATGATTGGTGATTTGGATGAAAATCTCCATTTAATCGTTTCGGACTATTTGGTTGCCGAAGGAATCCCACAAGACGACGAAGTCGATCTTTGTGTACACCATCTCACCACCTTAAAAGACAAAGAGCTTTTAGACTACTCAAAAATGGCGAATTTTCTGGGAATTGAATCCCAATCGTTGCTGACCGAAGAAATGATTTCACCAAGAGGAATCAGGATGATACGCACCGTCACAAAGATTCCCAATAACATCATCTACAATTTGGTCGAAAAGATGAATTCCTTAAACGCCATCAAAAACGCTAATCCGGACAGTTTAAAAGAAGTCGCAGGCATTGGCGAAAAGCGATCTGTTTCAATCATCGAAGGACTAAAAAAATTGGGCGATAATAAAAAGAATTATTTTAGAGTTTAGATAACCGTTACATCCATAGTGGTCGTTATCATCGCTGGATTTATGATATAATATGCGGGATTTTGCCTGATGGAAGGTTTATAAACCTTGGCGATCGAAATGTCAAATTGATTGCAAGTACCTTCGTCAGCATATTTAAGACAAAAGGAGGTTAAAAATGTACGCCATAATCGAAACATCCGGCAGACAATTCAAAATCGAAGAAGGCCAGATTGTGTACGTTGACAAAAACGATGCAGAACCGGGTAGTTCCATCACATTCGATCAGGTTGTTCTGTTGAGAACTGACGAAACCATTCACACCGGTAAGCCTTATGTTGAAGGTGCCAAAGTAGTCGGCAAAGTCGTCGAGCATGTGAGAGACGACAAGGTCCACATTATCAAGTTCAAGGACCGAAAGATGTACAGAAGGGTAAAAGGACATAAACAACCCTATACAGCGGTAAAAGTAGAAAAGATAGAACAATGACAAGTAACATGAAATGATTAAAGCGGTCTTTTACAAAAACAATAATAGGTTCAGCGGTTATGAGATAAGGGGGCATTCCGGTTATGCCAAAAGAGGTAAAGATATCGTGTGTGCCTCAGTCAGTTCTCTGACAATTCACACCACCAATATCATTGATGAAGAATGTACAAAAGCGACTATTCAACAAAATGATGATACGGGACTTATAAAAGTCAGCTTAGAGAAGCCCTCTTCATTATCCGATATGCTTATCCGACATCTGATCCTAACTCTCAAGGAAATTCAAAATGAATATTCCGGCTACTTATTAGTGGAGGTGAAAGAAGAATGAAAATCAAGATGAATATACAATTATTCGCTCATAGAAAGAGTGGTGGCGGAAAAAACGGAAGAAATTCCAATCCAAAATACTTGGGCATCAAAAAAGGCGACGGTAGTTCAGTGATACCGGGCAATATTATCATGAGACAAAGAGGCACAAAAATCTTTCCCGGAACAAATGTTGGAATGGGTAAAGATTTCACCCTTTTCGCATTAAAAGAAGGATTTGTTTCCTTTAAGACTCGAAGAAACAGAAAATACGTTCACATTGTTGACGAACGATAAGAGGAGGAGAGTTTGATGAAATATCAACAAAAAAGTTTCCGCCTCAAACCTGAGGAAAGAGAAAAAAAATGGTATGTTGTTGATGCCAAAGACAAGGTTTTAGGCAGAATGGCGACGCAGATCGCAAAGATTCTTACTGGAAAAGATAATCCTCAATACACACCAAACGTGGATTCCGGTGATTTTGTGATTGTGATCAATGCGGATAAAGTCAAATTAACGGGTAACAAGATGAATGATAAAATATACAGAAGGTTTTCAAGATATCCTGGTCACATGAAGGAATTCACAACCAAACAGATGCTTGAAAAACATCCTGAGAGCATCGTGACACTGGCGATCAAGCGTATGCTTCCAAAGAACAAATTGGGCAGACACATGTTTCAGAAACTAAAGGTGTACGCAGGCGACCAGCATCCTCACGAAGCCCAGAAACCCGAACAAATCGATTTATAGGATAATTGGGAGGTCAAAATAAATGGCAGAGTTTATAGACTATTACGGCACCGGAAGAAGAAAAACGGCAGTTGCCAGAGTACATCTCAGACCGGGTAAAGGCCAGATCAAAATAAACGGAAAAAAATACAACACATTACAAGAATACCTCATGAGGGACACTTTGGTTCGTCATGCCGTGGAGCCGTTAATGTTAACCGGAACCATCGACCGTTTCGACATGGTAATGAAAATCCATGGCGGTGGGATGAGCGGTCAGGCAGGGGCCATTCGGCTGGGACTTTCAAGAGCTCTTTTGGAGTACAACGCCGATTTAAGACCCACATTAAAAGCGGCCGGGTTTCTCAGAAGAGATGAAAGAATGGTAGAAAGAAAAAAGTACGGCTTAAAGAAGGCCAGGAAATCACCACAGTTCTCAAAACGTTAATCGCACACTCAAGTATAAGATTATCAACGGTGCGAGGGGTAAACCTCCTCGTACCTTTTTCGTGTTTGTTCTTTCAGTGATTCGAACATATCCTCATATAGAGGTGACCTGTGGGTTTAAAAGCATTTGTACAAAAACTCAAAACTGAAGTAAACATTGTAGACCTTATTTCTTCGTATATTGAGTTGCAAAAATCTGGTCGTAATTTTAAGGCATTATGCCCTTTTCATCAGGAAAAAACGCCTTCGTTTTATGTTTATGAAAACACACAGTCTTATCACTGTTTCGGTTGTGGTGCGAATGGTGATATTTTTGCCTTTGTGCAAGCTTACGAAAATTTAGATTTTGTAGATAGTGTAAAACTGGTCGCAGAACGCTTTTCCATCCCAATACCTTCATTCGAGTCCGCATCCAACAGCGCTTTCAAATCCTTTGCTGAAGATATGAAAGCCATCGAAACACTTTTTTCAAAAAACTTACAAGAGGGAACACCCGGATGGCATTATTTGAAGAAAATCAGAAAAATAGATCCGGCAAAAATCAAAGAGATTGGTTTAGGATGGTCTGATTATTCGGATACCTCCAAATTATTGGACGCATTCAGCGCCCAAAGACTGAAAGAATTAGGTATTTTGAACGAGAAAGATAGAAACAGTTTTAGCAACAGACTGGTCTTTTCATTAAGAGACCCATCCGGAAACGTGTTAGGATTTTCAGGCAGAAAGATTGATCATTCAGAGCAACCCAAATATATCAATTCACCTCAGACAGAATACTTCAACAAAGGGAAAATTCTGTATCTGTTCGATCAAACCAAAAAAAGCATCAAAGATGTCGATTTTGTCATAATAACAGAAGGCTATCTTGACGCCATTCGGTTGTTTATCAATGGGATGAAAAATACAGTAGCCATCATGGGAACGAGCTTGACCAAAGAACAAATAGAAGATCTTTCAAAATACACCAATAAGTTTGTTTTTGCCCTTGACAGCGATGAGGCAGGCGTTAAGGCTGTCGAAAAATCATTCAAGAATCTGGATGACACCATTAATGCCCTGGTATTAGATTTGTCTCCGGCAAAAGATCCGGATGAATATTTGTTGAAATATGGCATTGAAAACTTTCAAAAGATTTTGCTGAAGGCTATCTCTATCGAAGAATTCCTTCTTAATCACATCAAAAAAGACTATAATCTTGAAAAAGAAACCGGCCGAGATTCGCTTATCACCAACAGTCAATATCTTCTAGCCCGTGCAAAAAGAACTGGGAATATTTCACGTTTTGACCAATTGATTTCCAGGATTTCAGAATGGACTCAACTTGATAAACGACTTTTACTAGAAAACTGGAATATGTCCAAAAAAGGCCATTCTTCAAAACGGAGTCACTCCCAAGAACAACACATTGTTCCCAATCAATCCACTTTTGAGACGCTTGAACCCGAACAAGAATTGACGGTATTGTATTTGTTTCATCCCACAACAAGAACAACCATTGAAGCCATATTCACAACCTATAAGGAAAGCATAAAAGATGCCTATGCTCAGTTCTTTGAAGATGTAAGAACTAAATTCAAACCAGATGATGCTGCCGAATATCTCAAAGACTATTTTACCCAGGATAGAATTGAAAGTTTTTTTCGTCAATTTCAACGGTATGAAAAATCAGATTCATTTCCTTCCATCATTGCCGATTGCGAAAGAGCCCTAAAAAGAAGGCAATTAAGATACGAAGTGGAAAAAATTGACATATTAATTCAAATGACAACCGACGATACTGAAAAATATCGCCTGATAACGAATCGCTTAAAACTATCCAAAGATATGAATCAATTAAAAATAAATGAAGGGAGGACATTGAATGAGCGTGAACAAACCAGAAGACAGTGAAAAAAATGAACCAAAAAAAACAACTGCAAAGCGCTCACAAAAGATTACAGCAAAAAAGAAAGCCTCCAAAGACCCTCAAGAACTGGAACCGGATGAAGTGAACGAAAGGATGAAAGAGCTCGTCAATATCGGAAAAAAGAAAGGATATATCACATATGAAGATATTGACAAATCACTTCCACCGGATTATACCGGTTTTGACGGAAACTTTCTGGAAACCATTTATGAAAATCTGGAAAAGGCCAACGTTATCATCAGGGACACAGATCCGGATGGTGATGACGACGACGATGAAGAAAAAGATGAGGTATCCAGCAGCAATGAAGATGTAATGGAAAAGATCATCAGCACTAACGGACCGGCCATCTTCGACAATGCCGCATACACCAAAGACGGCGTTAAAATGTATCTCAAAGAAATCGGAAGAATCCCCCTGCTGACCCCGACTCAAGAAAGAACCTATGCAAGAAAAGCGCAAAGGGGAAACGATAAATCCAAACAGAAACTGGTTGTTGCCAATTTACGACTGGTGGTAAGCATCGCCAAGCGCTACATTGGAAGGGGCTTGACTTTTCTTGACCTTATTCAGGAAGGAAATATTGGACTACTCAAAGCCGTTGAAAAGTTTGATTGGAAAAAAGGATACAAATTCAGCACCTATGCCACATGGTGGATTCGACAGGCTATTACCAGAGCCATAGCAGATCAGGCAAGGACGATCAGAGTTCCCGTTCATATGGTTGAAACCATCAATAAAATCAACAAAATCCGGCGAGAATATCTTCAGGAACATGGAGATTATCCATCTGTTAAAACTCTGGCAAAACTAACGGGCAAAACGACTGAAAAGATAGAGGAAATTCTTCAGGCCGACAAAGAAACCTTGTCGCTTGAATCACCGGTGGGTGGGGATGAGGATTCATCAGTCGGTGATTTTGTTGCAGATGTCGAGAATATTAATCCCGAAGACTCCGCTATGCTCATGCTCTTGAGAGACGAAATCAACGAAGTACTCAATACGCTGGGGCCAAGAGAAGCCACTGTTCTGAAAATGAGATACGGTTTGATTGATGGCCGACAAAAAACCCTGGAAGAAGTGGGAAAATATCTGAATGTTACCCGTGAAAGAGTTCGCCAGATCGAAGTAAAAGCCCTAAGAAAATTAAGACATCCCACAAGAAGCAAGCATTTAAAAACACTTATTACTTATTTAAACAAATAAGCAAAAAGAAAACGAGACTATTCAACGAAAAGAGGTGATTAAAGTGGATTTCTATTTATCAATGATATTATTGATCCCGGCAATGTTATTTGGACTTTGGGCACAAATGAAAGTCAAATCAACTTTTGAACGCTATTCACAAATCAGATCCAAATCCGGAATGACCGGTCAGCAACTGGCTCAGCAGTTACTGAATTCAAACGGTTTGAGCCAAATCAGAATTGTTCATGTGGGAGGCAATTTGTCCGATCACTATGATCCGAGGAAGCAGTTGGTTGCTTTATCCGATTCGACTTTTTCCAGCGATTCAGTGGCAAGCCTGGGAGTGGTTGCGCATGAAATAGGACATGCCATCCAACATAAGAATCATTATGCTCCCTTGAAAATCAGAAACGCATTTATCCCGGTAGCACAATTCGGTTCCTCCTTTTCATGGATCATTTTTTTCGCCGGACTTCTCCTTTCCACACCACTCTTAATCAACATTGGTATTTGGCTTTTTTTAGCCGTTGTTGTTTTTTCCATCATCACATTACCGGTAGAATTCAACGCCAGCAGCAGGGCGTTGGATATGATTCAAAATCAGCATATACTTGATTCCAAAGAACAAATGATGGCCAAAAAAGTATTAAGCGCTGCGGCCATGACCTACGTGGCATCAACATTGATGGCGATCTCACAGTTACTGAGAATGCTACTCATATCAAGAAGAAATTGATTAGGAGGTTAACAGTGTCTATCATCAACCGCACCTACAGTTTTCTTGAAACACGTGAAGAAACGACGCAATTTCAAGTCACCCCTGAGCAGATTTGGAAAGAGAATGCAGTTGTTAAAACCTTTTCAGTATTAGCAACCAGAGAATTGATGGCTAAAGTCTTTGAATTCTCAGAGGAAATGCTGAAACGAATCCTGGGTGAAAATATCATTGCAGCCGTTGTCTCATCAAACATCAAGCATTTTGGCATCACACCGGTTTCCATGAGAGTAACGATCAAGATAAAGATCACATCAGTGGAAGGCAATCACATCCATTTTCGTTTTAACGCCTATGATGAAATGGAACCCATCGCTCAAGGAGAAATAATCAGAGTAATCATTTCAGCTGATTACATCCGACGAAAAATAGAAGAGAAACGATTATAATTTGAGAAGGCCTCGAAATAATGAAGACCTAAGAGAGTTTCGGATCGTCGAGAATACAAAGCGATCTGAAAAACCATTCAGATCGCTAATTTTTTCAGAGAAAGATTTGAAAGTGGCGTTGATCTTTCCATCGGATTACGGTACCGCAATTTCAAATCTGGGATTTCACAAGGTTTTTGAACTCCTTAACACTCTCGATGGCATTCAATGTGAGAGGTTTTACTATGACAGTAAGTTCTCGAAATATTATTCTCTAGATACATTCAGGCCGTTAGATGAATTCCGCATTTGGGCTTTTTCAGTATCCTTTGAAATGGATTTCATTAATGTCATCCATATTTTGAACCAAAAAAAGATACCGCTAATCGCTACTCAGAGAACAGACCATCACCCTTTAATCCTTCTTGGCGGAGCAGTCACTTATTTTAACCCGAATGCCCTTTGGCAATATGTTGATTTAATCTTTCAAGGAGATGCTGAAGATCACCTACCGGAAATGATGAACAATCTACTGGAGTCTTTTCGGTCAAAAAGAAACAGGACACTCATACTAAAGAGTTTAAAAACAATTGAAAACCTCTCAATTCCGCCATTAAACCATCAATCATCTATCATTGCCAAATCATTCCAACTGACTGATGATCCGGCTGTGTCACTTTTTCTAAGTAAACATTCGGTCTTTCCCAATAAAGTACTATTGGAAATCGGCAGAGGGTGTTTGAGGAAATGCTCTTTTTGCATCGCCGGACACACCAGAAGTCCTGCCAGGTTCGTAAAAATCAATGCGATCAAACAGATTTTTGATGAGATCAAGGAAAAAGGCTATAACGACTGCGGATTAATCTCTGCAACATTTACCGATCATCCTCAAAAAGAACAAATACTGGATTTATTGGAAGATAACGGCATACGCTTTTCCGTTTCCTCCCTAAGATTGGATTCCCTGTCCAAAAAATTAATAGAAGGGCTGATAAGAAGTGGACAAAGAGAAATTACAATTGCACCGGAAGGTGGCAGCCAGAAAATAAGAGATATCATGAACAAACAAATTTCACAGGCGGATATTGAACACAGTCTCAAACTGATCTCGGAGACTGGATTGAAAAAGCTGAAAATGTATTTTATTTATGGGCTTGAAGAAGAGGATGAAAGTGATTTTTATGCCATTGCTCAAATAACAGAAAAAGCGATTCAGTTTGGAATAACTGATATCAGAATCAGTCTAAACCCACTTATCCCAAAACCCGGAACACCATTTTCATCCAGAAAGATCGAAGATATCAAAACACTGAAAGACAAAAAAAGGTTCATTGAATATCAAATTGGAAAAACAGCCGAATTAAAGTTTGAAAGCATTCGCAATAGTATTCTTCAGTTTCAAATAGCCAATGCAACTAAAGACTTCACATTTGCACTTTAACTACTATTCAAAATTCAAAACCCTTTCATCATTTTTTCCATCCATAGCCCAATCGGGCTATTGCACTTCATTCGTAAAACCCAACTCTTCTTAAAAATAAATTTTTTTGATTTTATACTTAATAATATTCATTTTCACATTAATATTTTTGCGTTTGAACTTGACATATATAATTTTATACTGTATAATATTCACATATAACGAAAGAAGGTGAATATAATGAGAAAAACTTTAACCAAATGCCCTGCTTGCCAGCATCAATTATATATCTCAGAATATAAATGCGGTAATTGCGGGACGACGGTGAATGGAAAATTCGAACTGGACGAATTATTTAAATTATCAGAAGATCAACTTTTTTTTGCCAAAGTTTTTATTAAAAACAGGGGTAATCTTTCCGAGGTACAAAAAGAACTCGAAATCTCCTATCCAACGGCGAGAAACAGATTAGAGGACATCGTCCGAACCATGGGCTACGAAGGTGCACAACCCGAGAGAAGTGAATCACAAAAGATTTTGGATATGCTGGAAAACGGCGAAATCAGTTCAAAAGACGCCATGGAAATGTTGAGAGCACTCAAAAAGGAAGAGAAGAAATGAGTATTCTATCTGTTCTCGGAGCCGTTTTTTTAATCATCTTGGCCTTTAAAATGTTCCCAGCCATAATTGGCATTCTCGTTGCAATTGGTGCTGTGGTATTGGTAGGATTAATCTTTGCGGGTATATTGGTGGTATTCTTACCTGTTTTAATCATTATTCTTGCTGTGGCTGGATTAATTTGGTTGATAAAAACCTTAATTGCTTGAAGGGGTGAATGAACATGTCTTTTTATCAAAAAAAAGGAAAAACAGATTTAACCGGTATCGAAGAAATCGTTATCTCCACTGTAGGTGGTGATTTTGAATTAGAAGGCGTCCAAGAACCTGTTTCTGAAATGTCCTGGGATGTCATATGGGAAAAAGAAGATTGCGATGTTGAGGTAGTCAGAATTGATCAAAAGCTCATCATCCGATTTGATGATAAAAGTAACATCGTCAAATTCTTTGGCATTACGATCAACACTTCAGTTGGCAGTTTATACAAAGCAAAAATATATTTGCCGGTGGATACACTAAAAAAGATCTCCATCAGTACGGTTTCAGGGTCGATTAAAACATCAAAAATAAAGGGTGAGCTTCTCAACCTGTCATCAACATCCGGTGATATTCAATGCGATGATACCCAATGCGACGAACTGACCATCTCAACAAAATCCGGCGATCTGAAAGCACAAAAAATCCAAGCTAAATCAAATTGCAATTTTTCTTCGCTCAGTGGCGATATTTCTTCTTTTGATGTCGATGTGAATCAATTAATCTGTTCGGATAAATCAGGTGATATCAAAATCGACCATATTTCTCCAACAGTGCAATACCTGTCAGTCAATAACGTCAGTGGTGATGTGGCAGTTAGAAATCTTCCGACTTTATCAAAGATTGTAACCGTCAGTGGGGATATCATGATCAAAAACATCAACCCAAAAGTATCCTGGAACACCCATACCGTGAGTGGGGATATCAATATCCTTACAACCCCTGTTGATGCCAATGTGAGTTTTGTCAGCGTATCGGGTGATGCTTTTTTTAAACAAAGACAGCCTACGAATAAAGGAAAAAACGAGTTTATTTTCGGAAATGGCGCAGGCGGCCAAATCAACGCAAAAACTGTTTCAGGTGATTTAATCTTTAAAACTGATGAAAGTGCCACACAGACAACAACTGAAAAAATCCCGGAAGAAAAAACATCCAAACATGACCCAGATGCTGAAAGAATCGTTTACACCTATCTTCAAGGTATCATCACATTAGAAGAAGCCAAAGAAATGCTTACGATTCTGGAATATGATGAAGAGCATATTAATCTGCTTATTGAACAGATGCGAGCCGAAGTAAACGAGCAGAACCATCACACACATAAAGATACAAACTCGCAATCAGAAAGGACCGTGGTTGAAGATGAAGAAAAATCATTATAATTTTGAGAAGGATTTTGAAAATATCATCAACGAAAATATCAAAGACAACCTAAAGGATATCAACAAGTGGATGAGCGAAATGAACGAAGGCAAAATTATGATCATCAAATTGAATTTGGATGATAAAGACTGGGCTGTATTGAAAGAACTGGCGAAAATCGAGGGAAAAAGTGTACAGGAGTTCACAAATGATGCTGTCAAAGATTACTTAAGACGCAAAAGTCCCGTATAATTATCTTTCTTTTTTTAAGCATAACCCCACACTTTTGCCATATGATATAATCGTCTACCCAATAGGGTATTTTAAAAAAGGTGTGGGGTGATTTGAAAAAACGAAGTTTTATCTATACACTGTTAAAAAAACAAATGATTACTTTAGCATTATCTCTTTTACTTTTTTTGATTGTCATTAACATCATCTTCGATAAAGGCTATCGCAAATATATCTTTGATCCCGTCTTTAACACACTTGTAAACAGTGTGATTTCATACCAGAAAAACTGGAGTGAAATGAACGCAGGATTCCAGGACTCTTATCGATCACAAATCAAGAAAATCCTCTTAGATACAACACTTTGGTACGAAAACAACCGAGACGCTTCCACTCAACAAATAACCCAGAAACTTCAAACCTATTCCATTAGTCCGGATCAACAAACAGAATCTCTCGACTGGTATTTAATTTCAAAAGATGGGATTATTGTCCAAACCAATTACCCGAATGATTTGGGTATTGAATTAAATCAGGTAGTTCCTAAATACTGGGAATTTCTAAAAGATTTGCCTATCGGAGATATCCATATTGATAAAATGCTCTATGAAGTTAAAACAGGAATTCCAAGGATATATGGGTACTATAGACTTTCAGATGGTTCTTTCTTTGAAATCGGCTTAAGACTTCAGGACAATACCCTAGAAAAATTTATCGATCAATTTATAGCCTTCGGAAACAACACAGATTATCTTGAGAATATATCGGTATACACCGTTTCTCACGAACCCTTTGGGAATTTCCCCCAACTCACCAATGATGATATCAGGATGTTTAAAAAGGCTGAAAACAGCACTCTCTACAGCTACAAAGAACACTCAAAGGAAACATTCCTGGTTTACACCAGTCTTTACTCAGATTTTTTTAACCCTGAAGAAATTTCTCCCGTTGTTAGGACTAAATTCGAAATAGACTTTTCTCAGTTGATCAAGATTAAAAATCATTTTCTCGTCCTTTTTAATCTCATCATTGCATCCATTTTGATCATTATGCTATTGATCAACTATCAGCAGGTTAAAAGATTGATCCACAATCTGAACATCATCATCAAAAAGGTGTACGATTACGAAAAAAATCCAGCATCCGGTTTATCGGACATTGATAAACATGCGGATTTCGTAGAAACTGAAAAGTTAGGAAACGCCTTTAAAATAATGTCTCATCGTATCACCTCACTGATAAAAAAACAAAACAAGGTTAATAAAAATCTGCAAATCGCAAAAGACCGATTAGAAGTTTTAGCTTCTCACGATGAATTAACCGGCGTTGAAAACAGAAGAACATTTTTTAGAAAGATTATTCCCCTCATGAACGAAGACATTTATCCTTGGTCTTTGGTCTTCGTTGACATGGATCACCTAAAGAAAATCAACGATCACTATGGTCATAACCTTGGTGATAAGGCATTAAACCTTCTCGGAGAAACACTTCTCATGTGCACCCGATCAGAAGATCTGATCTCAAGAATCGGTGGAGATGAATTTGTGATCGCTTTGATCAAAGCTGATGAAGCAAAAGCGGAAAAAATACTTCAAAGGATTCAATCCATACTTAACGAAAAGGGAAAAATCATACACGAAGATCTGACATTATCCATCAGTTATGGGATCACGCTGATCAATGATAACCACAACGATGATTTGGAAAAGATGATTCAAATCGCTGATTCCAAAATGTATGAACAAAAGAAAAGGAAAAATCCGAGTCAATAAAATAGCGCATCGATTATTATTTATAGTTAAACCTTGAAATATTATAGAAGGTTAACCCGTCTATTATATCAAGACATTAAAAGGAGGGAATAATAATGAAAAAGAATAGCTTCCATATTAGAGAATATAGTAAAGTACCCATAGAAGAACAAATTGAAAGGGAAAAAGAAAGATTTTTTTGGACAATGCAAGGACTGCACTAAACATTTTTTGACAAGACAGAATTTCAAACTTCAGTGTGATTTAGGAATGAAATGACGGATAGTAAAAAGGAGGAATGAATGATGAAAATTTTCAAAACGTATACGAAAAAGAACCTTGTTGAAGAAGATTTAATCGTTAAAGGGATTGAGCAAGCAAGAAATATGACTTATTGGTTTTCTGAGAGATTTTAACCGTTAGTATTGTTCATATATCGAATGTGGGAGTTTTTGAAAAAAACTCCCACATTTTTTTTTATTTACAAAAGCGATCTTTCATTCTTGATGTACTGAGCTTTCTTCGGTGCCATGATTTCTAAGGATTTCATGTACATGTACCTGGGTATCGGTTCAAACAAATCACGAGATAATCTGCGGTTAATATCAACCACTCTTTGTCCAAGGACCGTGCGCAATCTAATGTGTCCGGTGACCTGGATTTTATTAAGAAAAAATAAAGAGCTGAGACGCATCAAGCCTCCCGCTAAAAACATAATCTGTAACCCGTTCATATCCATTTCGGCAAATTTAAATGAAAATCCGGATAATGATTTTGCCGCTATCCCCCCCAAAATTGAACCAAGAAACCCAAAAATCCCGTTAAACGCTGAAAAGAACCCGTAAATGAGACCGGCAGATTTGCCGCCGATAATCAACGGTAAGGTAAAAATAGACAGGTTAATGGCAGACCAGGCTGTTCCTGCCAAGAAAGAATCCACCCACATCAACACATGCAATGTTTGCGGTGACATAAAAAACCACATAATAGAGACGGCTGATGCCAAAACAACCCCAATTCTTAATACATTTTTATGTCCAATTCTGTCAGCCAGTTTCCCCCAAAATATGACCGTCAAAATCATCACACCGCTGAAGGTGATCGAGAGGTATCCTAAAAATGAAAAACTCATTTTTAGATTTTCAATCTGATGATATGAAAAAAATGGCGCTGTAAACAATATGGCGAAATTCCAGAATGCACCAAAAATAATGAGGCGAACATAATTCCGATCTGAAATGATATATTTAAAAAAATTACCCGATTGTGTATCCTTTAGCGGTGGTTCATATTGGCGAGATAAGAAAAACAAACTCCAAATTGCGCAAATAAAGCCAATCAGGATAACCCATCGCACCCCGTGTATATTCGGACTGTGTTCAAGAATTCTTGAAAAAATCCAGGTAAAGATCAAAGAAACCGCTGTGTTGATAAGATTTCGAAGTCCAAAAAAAGAACCCATTTTATTATCCGGTATCAGATCTCGCATCCAAGAAGTCCAGGCGTTACCGGCAAATGCACCAAAGATAAAACTTAATGAAATAATACTGATGAATAATTCCTGATTCACCCACCCCACAATAGACATGACGAGCAACAGGAGCCAAAAAACTCTGGATACAGCAATAAAAAATAAAACAAAGGGTTTTCTTTTATGAAGACGATTGATAATGGCCGGTACAAAGATTTGAAACACCTGACTAAGTAGTTGTATCCCCATTAAAAAACCAAGAAGAAGCTCATCCACTCCAAATTCAAGGGCTATTTTTGTAAAAACAAAACCTTGAATGAGTATTAAAAAAACACTCGCTCCTGCACCTTCTATCATTGATAATTTTAATGCCTTCTTGATATCGAGTTCAACCACTTGCCATTCTCCTTTTTTTTAATTTTATTCGATTATACAACTAAAAATCTCTATTTGTACAATCAAACGCACAACCACAAGACATTGTTGATATTTTTACTTTTTTGAAATCAAATATTCTTGTTATTCATTCAAAACCTGAGCAACAAAGAACTCTATATTGATTTGTATATCCCTAATCCGGCGGTTCATAGAAAAAATAAACCAAACGGAAAACAAAAATTAAAAGATAATACTTGACAAACCGAATTATATGTTGTATAGTACTTGCGATAGCAAATGAGCAAAAAAAAAGTTTAATCAATCAGGATCTTCCTGTTTTTTGATGGAATGTTTATAGTTTTGCTATTAAATCAATTAAATGTTTTTTTAAAATAGGTACAGCACGAACCTTCTATATTAACTCCATAATCACTTTTTAAAAAATCTTATTCTAACGCTTTCTTCAATGAACAAAATCAACTTCATCAGCTGTGCCTATTTTTTTATGCTTGTTCCAATCCTATTATTATTTTTGTCCCTTCTCCTTTAACACTTTGTATTTCCAAACTTCCTTTGTTTTTCTCCAGAAATTCCCTAACCAAAGCTAACCCTAACCCTGTCCCCGTTTCTCCGTCAGTCCCCTCCATTGATTTGACTTTTGGTGAATTGATTTCTTTCAGTCTCTTCTCATCCATACCAACACCGGTGTCTTTCACGGTAATATAGAATTTTTCATCGTCTTTGTTCTGATCAATCTGAATATATCCGTTCTTTTGTGTGAATTTTAAGGCATTCGAAATCACATTCCTGATTACGGTATGAATCATGTCGCGATCACCTTTAATATACATAAGTTCGCTGAGGTTGTTCGATAAGCTAATGGATTTGGTGCGAAAGACACTTTTATTAAAACTCAAAACATCATTGATCACTTCATTCAGGTTGAATACCAAAAAATCCGCTTTAATCTTTCCTTTCACATTACGTGACCAATTGAGCAAATTCTCCAAAATAGAAAGAGAAGATTTGGCAGAAATGTTCATATCTGATAGAAAACGGTCTTTTTCAGTGGGAGCTAATTCGTACTCTTCATTCAACAGCAGATCAATCAGCGAGGAAATAGCACCGATGGTTCCTCTTAGATCATGCGATATGATGGATAAGATTTGGTTGGTTAGGTTGTTTTCCCATTTCAGTTGTTTCACACTTTCTTTCAGCTGTTCTTCAATCTTCCTTTTCTCGGATATATCAAATACAATCCCGGCTACTATTTCCGCATCACCTGATTCATCAAACTTGATAATCTTACCCCTGTCGTAAAACGTTCGATAATCTCCATTTTTAGTTTTGATTCTGTATTCAGCCTCATACACCGGTTCTTTTCCAGTGATATGATCTCTCATGGCTTGCATGGTTTTCCCGTAATCGTCTTTGTGGATTCGATTAACAAAACCATACATATCCGGATTGAATTCACCTTCCTCATAACCTAAAGCCTTAATCTTTAAAGAATTGTAACGCACTTGTTTGGTTTTTAAATTCAATTCCCATCTTCCTAAATTACCCGCCCAACGGAAATTCAAAGCATCTTGTTCGTTCAATTCCTGTTCAAGCTCAAATATTCGTTTCTTTAAATGTTCATTTTCTTTTTGCAAGGCTTCTGATTTGTCCATCTTAATCACCCCTCGTGGCCTTATCTGTATGTGATTCTCGTAAAAAATTCAGTATGATACTGCTTAAAATGATCCTGAGAAAAGATGTACTTGGTTCGATGTTTTTTCGCTAATTTAAAGATTTCAACATCAGCGTAATCTACTATTTTGGTCCCGCCCCAGCTGCAAAATTCGCTTAACTCTCGTCCCTCGGTTTTTGATAATTTTCTTTTAAAAGACTTGTCAAAAGCCCAAAAAAAGGGGAAGAAAAATTTCTCTGATTTATCTGATATATATTCATACAGATCAAATATCGGATCCATTGCTGGTTTGCCTTTTACCCATCCCAAATTCGAACCATCAATGATTAAAGGCGAATGAACTTTTCTGATCATGAGCTGTTGAAGATAATGAAAGGTTCCCAGATATCGAGTTCCTTTGTATTGCAGAATGACAAATTTGTAGCCTGCAGGGAGTCTGTTCAATCGATGTGGGGGATACCATTCCCAGCTCATTTGTTGTTTTTGAGCATGACGCAAATGCACTGAGAAATCCATTGGAGGGAGTTTCCCCATAATTGGATGATTTTCCAAAACAGCCGCCGGATCATTGTATTGGTATAATAACGCTTTGGAATCTTCTGATAAGGCTTGTTGTCTTTCTTTTTGACGGAGCTTTTGTTTTTCTTTTAACTCCATGATCATGCTTTTGTCGGTTATTTGTTTGACAATCCCTTCTGGTATTAGGTAGGAGTTGGCATAATCACTTTCTATTTCAACAAAATCACCCTTTTTTCCCAAAAGGGCAAAATCTCTTAATAAAATCACGTTCATTCTTGTTGCCATGTTATCAAATCCTTTGCCGGGACTGTGGAATATGGCTGTTTTTTTATCTACGAGTAAATCAAAAGTGGTACCATCAGTTCGCGTTGCGTTAAGGAACCGTGTTTTCCTTTTAAAGTGTACGATTTCCCATGATGTTTAAAATGCAAAGAATACCTCTCTTTCGCAATGGCAACGAAATCCCCCAAGCGATATTGATGCTCTTTCAACATCCGATCTGAAATGCTCAGAGGATAGGTAGCGCTTGAAAAGAGGTTCGCATCGATAGCCTTGTTTCTATCCATCAAAAAAAATCTTTTTGAAAAGCGTTGATTGAAGTAATCGGAAAAACCTTCTTTATCTCTTACGTTGAAATAAACCGCCCGAGGTTCACCTGCGATCGGTGGGTGAACAAAATTTTGAAACAATTCATCTTCAGAAGTAATCCATTCTTCATCTTCCCAAGTCGTATCAATTTGGCCGTGATCCGAACTGAGTAAAAAAACAGTATGTTTCAATTGTTCCTGACTTAGCCTGTCAATAACCTCTCTTCTGAGCATTCTGAAGAGATATTCAATCCCTCCCTGATAAGGACGTGATTGTGTACCCCAATGATGCCCATCAGTGTCCGTCAATCCCCAATAGACGAAAATAAATGTCCTGGAGTCCTCTTCTTCAATCGTTCTCAATAATTGATAAAACATCTCCAGCATACCCGAATAGGTACGTTTCGAAGAGCCTTTATGATGCATTTTGGTTAGTCCAGATTCTGAAAACAAATCAGATGTAATCGTCCAACATTTAACGCCATTTCCCTGTAAGGTTTCAAAAATAGTGGGTATATTTAAGAATTTGAGGGGATTTAATCCCCTTGGGATTAATGAATCTCTTTCGAAATCAGGCGGTGCTAACATAATCATATTGACCAAAGAGGAATAATCCGTGAGAAACAAGGTATAACCCAGCATCCCATGTTCAAGAGGAGGAAGCGCTGTACAATAAGAGGTTAATGCTGCCGTTGTGGTCGTTGGGAAAACACTTGTCAGGATTTCTTGCTCAAAAATGCTTAGATCTTCACGCAAAGAGGGAGACTGACTTGCACTCTCTTGAAGGTTTTCCCACCCGATGGCATCAATTACGAACATAATCATCTTCTTTTTATTTTCAGGATTTTTTATTTTGTCTTTAATTTCCAATGAAGGATAGCGGGTAGGACAACGAAAGAATTTTAATACGAAATTGGACAAATTTACAATAGATCTTTCACGGTACTCTGGCAAATACAGACCCGGTGTCAATTCTTGTAGTTGAATTTGAGAAATAATAACGATCACCCCGTCTTTCTTTAATCCCTCAACATTCTTACTTTCAAGACCTTTTTGATGCTGACTTTATCATCTTTTGATAAATCAATATCCACTTCTTGATTCTTCCGGATCACTTTCACAATAGGCCTCGTTATTGACCCTCGCTTGTTGGCTACTACGAGTGCCAGTTCACCCGTTGTTAAAATCACTTTTGTGTTTACTGGATAAAGTCCAAAGGACAATAAGAATAATCTCACAATTTCCGAATCAAACATTTTTTTAGATTGCTTTACAATAAAGCTGACGGCTTCATAAGGCTCCCAAGGCTCTTTATAAGGTCTTCTGGTCGTTAAAGCATCGTAGACATCCGCCACCATTAAGAGTCTACCTTCCAGAGGAATACCCAATTGTGCCAAACCTTCAGGATATCCCTTACCATCCCATCTTTCATGGTGATACTTGATGGCATTCAATATCGCTTGGTTTTCTAACCCGGAAGTTACTGCAATCTTGTACCCATATTCAGGGTGTTTTTTGATGATATCAAACTCAAATGATTTTAAACGCTCGTTACTCTTAATAATTTCTTCGGGAATCCACAATTTCCCCATATCATGTAGCAAACCACCCATGGTAAACTTCTCGATAACATCTTTCTCTTTACCATATTTTTCAGTGGCTAAAATGGTGGCAATAATGGCAACATTCACTTGATGAGTGAAGGTATAATCATCCATTTTTTTCAGTTTTACCAGAGAAGGAACAACATATTCACCGTATTCTTCAATAATTTCTTTGTTGATCTCATCACTAATGTGCTTTGTCTTATCGATATCGATTCTGCCCTCTTTCAGGGTTTCTTCACACACCTGTGACAATTCGCTGGAAAATTTCTCCAGCTTTTCTTCGCTAAAAAGGTCGTTCACTGCGGTGTCGTACTCTTCTTCATCATCGAAAACCGATATCCAGTCAATCCCTCTGCCAATAAGTTTCTGGATGGTTAATAAGGTTATTCTTTCACCATTTCTAATGACAATGTCCTCTGGCACATTGCCCAAAATCGTTTCTGAACAGACATCTCCTTCTCTTAAGGTTTTGACTTGTTTCCATTTAATCAATACCAAGCACCTCGGTGATGAATAATTGATCTTTTTCCGCCAATGATATTTCTTCATCGTCCACAAGGATTACAGGCCGACCTATCGCTTTCCCTCCTTTGGAAATAACCGTTCCCCGTTGACCGTTACTAAGTTTGACTAGTGTACCTGTGGGATAAATTCCCGTAATCTCAACAAAAGCTTTGACAAAAGCAGGATCAAAGAGAATGTTAGAATTGGATACAATCCATTTTAAGGCGGTGTAGGGATCCATCGTTGGTTTTCCCTTGACCTGTGTAATCAAGGTGTCATATGCATCCGGAATCGCCATCAAACGGGATAATTCGTTAATTTTCTCTCCCTTTGCCCCCATGGGAAACCCTTTTCCATCATAACGTTCGTGATGTTCAATCAGCGCATCTTCTTCGTCTTTTTCCAAAAATCCCGGAGAAACTTTATTGATGATTTTTACGCCAATAACGGGATGGATTTTCACCCGGTTTAAGTTCCCGTGTTTGTATTGCTCGAAAAGATCTTCAACATAATCCAAAGACTTGTTTTTTTGAGCATAAATTAAACCGATATCGTGGAGCAATGATACTTTTGTCAGTTTAAACAGAAGATGTCTGGATTTATTTAGTGCTTTAGCAAGGACACATGCAATGATAGCGGTATTGATTCCATGTTTGATGATAAAGCCAGGGGCAATGTCTGTCATGAAATTGAAAACGTTGGAATTACTCTTTAGCACTTCGTTGACTAACTCGTTACTGAGATTGACAACTTCATCCTTTTGAAAGGTGTTGGTCTTTAGAAAGGATTTTGTCACCGTTTCAAAACGAGCAATGGATTCGTGATATTTCTCATCGGAAACGATCAGGGGAAGTTCGGGAGCGAGAATCGCTTTTGATTCTTTGGCATATTCATCTTCCAGTTCCAGAATGATATCCTGGTCTTTGACCTCTCCATCCTGAACTCTTACAGGAACCCATTCGACTTCCCTCCTCTGAAGATATTGAATTGTTTTTGAATCCAGAATACTGGATTTATGCGCCAGTAAAACAAAACTATTGGGATCAAAAACATCATCCCCACAAATCTCACCAGCTTTTAATTCTTCAGTCCGTTTCCAGATTATTTTCAAATTTGTATCCCCTTCTCTTCCCATTTATCAATCAAAGATTGTTTTAACGTTTTTTTGGGGGTGACCAAACTTAATATCCAATTTTTTGAGAAATAACGCTCCATGACCTGATCCAATCTGGAGATATCCACCACATCGATACGTTCTACCATCTCCTCAACACGCAATGGTCTTCCAAAAGCCAAACCGGTATCGAGATTCCTCATCATGGTGGAATAGGTACTTTCGGTTGATAGAAGCAGTTTCCCCTTTAAACGTTCTTTACCGTAATTGATATCCTGCATGGTTATTCCGTTCTTCATGATTCTTAGTAGCTCTTTCATCAATTCGTCTTTAAGTTTGATAAACCGTTCAGGAGTTGTTGCGGCATATATAAAAAAAAGGCCTCCTTCCGGATAGCTGATCAAACCCGAATCAATGGTGTAAACCAACCCCAATTCCTCTCTCAATCGGTTAAACAGCTTTGAGCTCATGCCCCCGCCTAACAAAGTATTTAGAACTTGAAAAACGTTAAAATCAGGATCCTGTCTCGATGGTGCTTCAATACCAATGAGCATATGCAATTGTTTTAAATCCTCTTTCTCTGTTACGATAACCGATCGATCCGGTGCATATATCAGTGAAGCCACTTCTCTTTTATCCTGTCGATAGGTCAAGTCGTTGAAACATTCCAAAAGATCTTCTGGAAAATTCCCGGCGACAGAAAAAACCATGTTGGATGGATGATATTTAGTTTTATAAAAATCAAGCAGGTCTTGTCTGCTGATATCTTTAATACTGTCGAGTGTGCCCAATACCGGATTACCATACGCACATTTTCCCCAAACATTTTTAAAAAATTGTTCATAAACAATATCTGCCGGATCGTCATCCGCAGCTGAAATCTCCTCCATCACCACTTGTTTTTCCAAGTCAAAAAACTTTTGTGGAAACAACGACTCACTGCAAATGTCCTTTAAAATTGAAAGAGCGATTCTGGATTCAGAATCGGGAACCCTGGCAAAGTAAACCGTGTTTTCCTTTCCGGTGAACGCATTAAGCGTTCCTCCTACCCTTTCAATAGGCTCTTTTAGTTCCAAAGGAGAACGCTTTTTGGTCCCTTTAAAAACCATATGTTCTGTAAAATGGGCTGCGCCTGAACGATTGGCAGGTTCATGGGAAGAACCTGCCTTGACGGCAATCGATAAACTAACAGATCGCACACCGTTCATTCTATGAGAAAAAATCTCCATTCCATTTTTGAGTTTTTCGGTTGTTGCTATGGCTGAATCCACTTCATCACTTCCTGTTTTCTCTTCTCTCTGTTGGTTTTCTACCCCTTCTGTCTGAATTTGAAGCCATCTTCTTTTGGCTACCCGGTTCTCTCAGATCAATCTTCCCACCCGGTTCCAGTTTACCGCAAACGACTTTTACCATATCGCCCAAGTTGAATTTTGCCGCTGGGTCTTTGACAAATCCTTCCATATTCGATACATGAAGTAAACCTGTTTTCCCGGGTGCCAGTTCAATAAACACCCCGTATTTTTCGATACGCGTTACTTTTCCGGTGTATTCTTTATCCGCTTCAAGAGGTTCAAGCATACGGTGAATATAGTCTGCCGCTGCATTGCTCTTCTTTGCGTCACTGCCAAAAATATTGACCTTTCCTTTTTCATCATCAATCTCAATCTTGACATCAAATTCGGCAGTGATGAATTTGATCATCTTTCCTCCGGGTCCGATGACTTCACCAATGGATTCCTCAGGGATATCAAAAGAAACAACAGCCGGTGCATATTCACTGAGCGTGTCTCTGGGCTGTTCAATTGTCTGGTACATGATATCTAAAATATGCTGTCTGCCTTCTTTTGCCTGATTCAAGGCCTTTGCCATAATTTCCCTGCTGATGCCGCTGACTTTGACATCCATTTGAAAGCCTGTGATACCGTCTCTTGTTCCCGCCACTTTGAAGTCCATATCACCCAAATGGTCTTCCATTCCAAGTATATCTGATAGAATAACCGTTTCATCAGGTTCTTTGATCATACCCATGGCAATGCCTGCCACATGTTTTTTTACCGGAACACCTGCATCCATTAGTGACAAGGAAGCGGAACAAATCGTCGCCATCGAAGAAGAGCCATTTGATTCCAATATTTCTGAAACAACTCTGACAGTGTAAGGAAATTCATCAACAGAAGGCATAATCGACTTTACAGACCTTTCGGCCAGGTGACCGTGACCAATTTCCCTTCTGGATGTAGAACCAAGGCGTTTGACTTCCCCCACTGAAAATGGCGGGAAATTGTAATGCAACATGAAATTTTTCTCTGACTCTTCATAAATCGAGTCAATATACTGAACATCTCGTCCACTCCCCAAAGTAAGAATTCCCAAACTTTGAGTTTCTCCGCGAGTAAACAGGGCAGACCCGTGCACCCTTGGTAAAACACCTATTTCACATGAGATGGGACGGATGGTAGTTGAATCTCGACCATCTGATCGCTTTTTGTCTTCTACAATAGAGCGTCTCATAATCCCTTTTAGAATTTCTTCATACTGTTCGGATGCCAGGCTCTGCTTGATGGCTTTTTCATCTTCTTCTATATCTTCCATAAACTTTTCAAGAATCAACTCTTTGTATTCTCCTAAAGCCTTTTCCGTATTTTTCTTGCCTTCCGTCAACATCCTTTCTTTCAGTTCTTGTTTATCGACCATTGACTCCAGTTTTTGTTTCTCTTCGCTTGTCAGTGCAAGAACTTCATACGGCATCTTTTCTACAGGGCCCATTTCCTCAAAAATCCGTTCTTGGAACTCACACATCTCTTTGATGGCATTATGTGCAACATCCAGGGCTTCAAGCATGAGTTCTTCATCTACTTCTTTGGCTTCGCCTTCCACCATTACAATGGCATCCTTTGATCCGGCAACCGTCAATTCAATGTCACTGATTTGAAGTTCTTCTTCTGTGGGAAAAACTACGGGTTTACCATCAACAAAACCGACTTTTACACCCGCAACAATTCCCTCAAAGGGAATATTTGAGAAGTTTAACGCCAAAGATGCTCCCAAAATTCCAAGAACATCAGCGGGATTATCTTCATCTATGGATAAAACCGTTGCAATCAACTGAACCTCATTGTAAAAACCATCCGGGAATAAGGGTCTAATCGGTCTGTCTATCTGTCTTGCTGCCAGTATGGATGTGTCACCTGGTCGGCCTTCTCTTTTCAAAAACCCACCGGGAATCTTTCCGGATGAGTAAAATTTTTCTTGAAATTCAACCGTTAGCGGGAAAAAGTCCATCCCGGACGCTGTTTTTTTCCCGTTTGCCGTGATCAGCACAACGGTATCCCCTAATCTCACTACAACTGAACCGGCTGATTGTTTTGCCATTTTTCCATGCTCAATAACCAGTTCTCTGCCGGCTATTTCATATTTCCATTGCTTAAATGCCACTGTTACATCTCCTTTCGTCCAATTTCTCAGACGCTGTGAATAGTGTTAGAATTCATCTATCTTGAATTTCATTTCCATTTCGAATGTTGACATGGGTTCGGACTTGAATCTATAAACAGGTGTAATACTGGTTGTTTGATATAACTTTTCATAACCTCTTTCCGAATAGGAAACCGTGTAAACGGGGAAATACCAAAATTCAACCTCCCTGTCCGGCTGCATCATGATGTCGAATCCCTCAAATTCGCTTTTCAAACCAAAATATGTCGTCTTAACCTTACCGGTTTGTGAAATGGGAATCTTTGGGAATTCACCTGCATATAGATATCTGTCTTTTGACTGATCTGAAATCAGATTGATGTTATATTCACAACCATAGAAAATCGGGATGTTGTGAGTAGACAGATTCGTGATCACATTTTTCAGTAAAAGACCGTCTTCATCCAATTTCAGATATTTTTCCAACCTGATCGGCACCCACAATGATCCATGCCAAATGTGTCCTTCCCTTGTGAGTTTGACCGAGCCGGTTTTTTGATCCAGGATTTCATATTGATATTCTTGATTGGTAAAATCACCTTGCTCCGGGTAACGGCATCGGGCGTATTTTTCCAAAGTACTCCATTCTCCCAAAAAATGATCCAGAAAGGAGAATCGTTCATACCAATCGTAGTTTAAGAGTTTTTCCAATCCTTTTTCCTTTGCCAAATAGTTGCCATAGCCACCTTCTTCCGCTGTCTTGGCACTTTCCATTTGTTCGTGATAGGGCTCATAACGTCTCGTTAAGTTGTTCATAAGGTTGATTTGTTTGTTTTTCAATGAAAGCTCGTAAATTCTTCCGCCATTGGCCGGTGAAATGCCTATGGTAAGCTTTCTGTTGTTGATAATAATCTCATTAAATCCGTCAACATCATAGTCTTTTACTTCAACCTCGACGAAATCACCTTTTTCAGGATGCTTAATATCATCCAATTCCTTTGAAGCTCCGATCAGGTTCTTATAAACCTCTGCCCTGAGATTTGGTAAGTATAATCCTCCAAACAGTCCATGCCAATAAGCATCATTTGATTGACTTTTCAAGATTCTTTCACTAATGGACCGGGGCATTTCTTCAGTGATTTTGGACCTAAGCAGTAGCATCTTTTTGTGCATTAAATTGGATTCAGTATATTTGGATAAAAAAGTTCTCCAGAATCCTGTCTTAAAAAACATTGAAAATCGATCAAAATCACCACTTGTCTTTAATTCTTTTTCCAATCTCTCATAGTGCGTCCTTGCCCTGGAAGGCAGCGCCCAACTCATCATCTCAGGATAAGACGAATCGGGAATATAGGTCCTCCCTCTCGGTGGAACTTCCCGAACGTATTCTTCAAATGTGGTCATTTTAAGCCACACGGATTCTTCTATCAAACGCTTGAAAAATGTTTCCAACCATTTTCTCTGGAACACCAATTCGTGCGTTCCGGGCCAAATCCCGAATTTCTCACCGTCATCCATCATCAAATACATGCTCTGAGCACTTTCTGAAGCCCTTTCATGTAGAAAAGCGATGGTTTCTTCTACATCATGAAAAGGGATCAGATATCTGAGTTTTTTGTTTATTGGGAAAATTTTTAGGGGATAACCCTGATCTTCCGTTAAAAAATATCCGTTTAATTCATCTTCGTAATTCCCGGCGTTTTTGAAATGATCATCATCCAATGCCACATACTCAACCCCGGATTTCGAAAGGGTGGATACGAGAGAGGGTTCCCATACCCTTTCTGAAAGCCAAAAACCTTTTGCTCGATAATCAAATAGTTCTTTGAGTTTTTCATTCATCTTCTCAATTTGGGTAATGCGGTCACCTTCAGGAATAATCGACATGATGGGATCATAATATCCGCCGGTAAACAATTCAACCTGTTTTCTATCGATCATCTTCCGCAGCAAATCAATTAATTCGGGATCTTTTTTTTCGATATATTGAAGAAGCGAGCCGCTGAAATGAAGGCTTGTTTTAATTTGGGGATACGCATATACAGTTTCTAAAAACGGCTTGTAACCATTTTCCAAGGAGTTCTCAAAAATAAAGTCAAAATTCCCTTCAGGTTGGTGATTATGAACGCCGAATATAAACTGTATTTTCCTCATAGTATTCACCTCTCACAGTTACTTTTTATATTTGATATCATACCCGTTAGGATCTTTTCGTGAAAATTCCACATCTATGGATTCAAAACCCATTTTCTTTAGCATCTCTTCTCGCCATTCTTTATTTAAATACCCCGAAAGACTCCAATGAAGGTTTAACTGTATTCCTTTGACATCTTTCATCGTTTTAGCCTGTTCCATTTCTACACCAATCATTTTTAAAATCCGTTTAGGGGATAATACAAGACCTTCTCCATGACATACCGGGCATTTCTCAAAAAGCAACTCCTCAACCGGTGGTGATGTTCTCTTTCTGGTAATTTCTACCAATCCCAGTTTCGTAAATCCCATCACTGCCGTTTTCGCTTTGTCCTTTTTTAATTCCTCGTTTAACACTTTCAATATCGTCATTCTGTCGTTTTCCTGTTCCATATCAATAAAATCAACGATGATGATGCCACTCAGGTTTCTCAGCCGAAGCTGACGTGCAACTTCAGTCGCCGCTTGAACGTTAGTTTCCAACGCCATATCTCTGGTATTATTACTGGAAACGTTGCTTCCTGAATTAATGTCAATGATGGTAAATGCTTCGGTTCGGTCTACAACAATCCATCCGCCACATTCCATCTCGATCTTTCTGGAATAAAGTGCTTCCAGTTGCTCACTCACATGATAGGTATCAAAGACATCCTCTTTGCACAATCGTAATTTTCCTTTAACGGGCTTTTTGTCAAAGACTTTTAGCATCTTTTCAAGTTTGGCAAACATCTCTCTGGAATTTGTTACGACTTCATCAACAGTTGAATCGTATTTTTCCCTCATCAGATATTCTAAAATTTCAGCTTCATCGTGCAACATTCTTGGTTTTTTAAATCTTTGAAATTGTTTGTGAATTTCTTCCCATTTCTTCTTTAAGAGAAAATACTCCTCTTCCAAAGCTTCATAATCAACATTTTGTGCCACCGTTCTAATAATGATACCCGAATCTTTAACGATCTTTGACATTCGACTGTGTAAGCGCTTACGTTCTATCGTATCCTCAATCCTTTTTGAAACGCCCACACTTCTCGAAAACGGCATGAACACTAAATATCTCCCTGCAATGCCAATATTCGTAGTCACTTGTGGACCTTTAGTTCCCATGGGATCCTTTTTCGCTTGAACGATAATCTTGTTTCCCTTCACTGGAACTTCACTGGTCTTTCTGGCCTCTTTACTGCCTAATGCGTTCTTTAAAAAATCTTTATTCCTTAAAAATGCATTTTTACCCTTTCCGATATCAATAAAAGATGCATCTAAACTGCTGACATAATTTTCAACTTTGCCGAGGAAGATATTTCCGGTTATACTTTCGTTATCCATCTCCTCTAAATGCAGCTCAACAAGCTGATTTCCCTCCAGAACCGCAATCATGATTTCATCCTGAAAGGTTCCCACTAGAATCCTTTTTATCAACGGGTTGGAAATGACTATCTCTTTTCACCTCTCAATTTTCTTATTTTTTCTGTATGAATAATGAATCATCGATCTAAAATTCTGTTCACTTCATTTCTTTATTATATCGTAAATGATAAAAAAAATGAAACTAAAAAAAAGAGACCCTTCAAACGGGCCCCTTTCCCATTTATTTAAGTTATACTTCAAACTCTATTAAACCCATTGTCTTGTTCTGCCTTCTGTAGATGAGATTGATCTCATCCGTATCGGCATTTTTGAAAACGAAAAAATTGTGTCCCAGCATTTCCAACTGAAGCTTTGCTTCTTCCAAATTCATAGGTCTAAGAAAAAAACGTTTTGTCTTGACGATATCTTCGTAATCGGTTTCTTCCTCTTGTTCCAGATCTGGCTCGCTTAAAAGTCTTGTGGATGTTTTGTGTCTCACAACTCTCTTATTCTTGTACTTTTCAAGTTTCTTTTCCATTGCATCAACGGCATTGTCAACAGAAGCATACATATCGTCGGTCATTTCATCTGTCCTGACTACAGCACCTCGAATATGAACGGTCAGCTCTGCCCGGAAATCTTTGTTCTCCCTTTCAATCTTCACTTCAGTGTGAACATGATCTCCTTCCGGCATGACCTTTTCGAGCTTTGAAACTTTCTTTTCCACATAATCTTCAACAGCCTCTGTAGCCGAAAATCCTCTTGTCACTAATTTGTAATCCATCGTATCACCCCTTTGTGGACGGTTAGAAAATAACTAATGCTGAGGGGCAATTCTCAGATTGCCCTATTAATATTGATTTACACTAAATATGTTGTGTCAAATACATAAATCTCTTTGAAAGCTTCACGAAAACTCGTCAATACTTTTGACGGGTTCATGGATCGCCTTATTCCTATACTGTTTATCGAAAGCCCATATACAGGAATTCTGTTGATCATCCGAAGACGAATCCCCATTCTGTGCATCATTGCACTGTACCTTTGACTGATACGGGCTTTGGTGCCGTCAATCAGCACCATGGTTATCATCCGTTCCCTCTCTATGAATCTGTTGATAATCTTGTCGGTGATTACACCCGTTGTATAGATTATATCATTATTCTTGATTTTTTCATCAAGGTCTGTTGTATCAATCAAAGTCCCTCGAATACAGTCGATTATTTCTTCATTTCTAATCAAAAGTGTTCCCTTTTCCAGGCGCTGGTTCAAAATTAACTGCTTTATTTGATTGTCGCACACCTCATTTTGTAGGTGAGTAATCAACAACCGTGTTTTTTTGATGATTTCTGACAAATCCCCTTCCGATTGAACACCGGCACAAACAAAAACGCCATCGATTAATGAAGAGCAACCATGAGACAACCTGTCTAATGCACCATCAATAAAAACAGTTCCTCCTCCGCAACGTTCAAGGCTTATACGGATCATTTCAGAAAGGACTTTCTGATTGGCGGGATTGACCAATTGAACTTGTGTATCCTGCAGGGCACGTCCTAAAATAATTTTGGAGCCAGAAACTTTACTGTTAAAGCAATCCAGAATCTCGATTGATGACGGGTTTCTGATTAACTCTTTAATTGTTAAAAAACATCCCCCCCTGTAAATGATGATGGGTGGTTTGGAAGTATTTTCAACACTGTCGTTTGCCTCTCCATCACGACCAATACTCAATACCAACGCAGGCACATGACGATCCCGAAGCCCCTTTAAGAGAAAGTTCAACAGAGTGGTCTTGCCTACATTTTTATCCATCCCAATAATCGAGATTATTCGGCTCTTTTCAGCAAGAAAATCAAACAAATGATTTATTGAGAATGTGTTCGTTTCCATTCTCCGGCTCTGTGTAATCGCACAGCTTCACCCGGAACCAGCTTTTTATTTGTTCCCGACAACATACTGGCCAATCCTTCTTTGCTTTTACGGTTTTCGGCAAGCCAACCATCCGGATCTGCTGTGGCATGATATTCTTTTGGTTCCTCATAGACAAATAATCCACCCTCGTAATTTCTCAAAATGACCTTGTTTTCCCCATAAGAAATCAAGTATTGAGGCATAACAGGAATCTTCCCACCGCCATGGGGGGCATCAATAACATAAGTGGGAACGGCAAACCCCGATGTATGACCCCTCAAATACTCCATAATTTCCAGTCCTTTGGCTACAGTCGTTCTGAAATGAGACAACCCTTGTGATAAATCGCATTGATACATATAATAAGGTCTGACCCGGTATTTAACCAGTTTCTGTACTAAACATTTCATGATTTCAGGATTATCATTGATACCTCTTAACAAAACCGATTGATTTCCCAAAGGGATCCCCGCTTCAACCAATTTATCCAACGCCTGAATGCTTTCTGTTGTTATTTCCGCCGGATGATTGAAATGAGTATTCAGCCAGATCGTTTTGTATTTTTTCAGCATGGCAATCAATTCATCATCGATTCTTTGAGGTAAAACAACCGGTGTTCTTGACCCGATGCGGATAATCTCAACCGAAGAAACCGCAGCAATTTTCTGGATAATCTTTTCCAAATGAGCCGTGGGAAGTGTTAAGGGATCTCCGCCAGAAATCAAAACATCTCTCACTTCTGTATGTTCTTTTAGATATTCAACTGCTTTTTCCACGTATTCCAACGGCATGGCCTTGTCGGTTTCACCTGCTTTTCTCCTTCTAGTACAGTGACGACAATACATGGAACAACGGTCAGTCACCAATAGCAACACTCTATCGGGATAGCGATGCGTCATTCCTGGTGTTGGTGAATCCACGTCCTCGTGAAGCGGATCCAACATATCCTCCGGCGCAACGGTCAATTCATGCACCGACGGAACCGCTTGAAGCCGAATAGGATCAAACGGATCATTGGGATCTATCAATGATGCGTAATAAGGCGTTATCGCCATTCTTAAGAATTCCAAACTGTGCTCTATAGCCCGTTTATCCTCTTCTGTCAATTTGATGACTTTGTTCAGCGTCTCAACATCCATAATCCTGTTTCTGAGTTGCCATTTCCAATCGTTCCACTCTTCGGGCGTGCAATCGCTCCAAATCAGCTTTTTCTGTTGTTCTGTCATTTAACCATCCCCTTCTTTTCCTTTCATTTATCTGAATTCGAATATTTATCGTACTTATCTTTGTCCTAATCGATCCAAAGAACAATTTCTCCCAATATTTATATACACGTCGAAAGACGAATTGATCAAACACTTTATCAATCATGATATTATGAAATTGTCGCAAAAAAACGAAGCATAGCAGGCATTCTTCAGTGATTTTTCATCTTCTTTTCCAATCCGAGCTTAACAAGCGCTGGGACCCAAGGATCTACTGAACTGCCGTGATAAGCAATTTCCTTCACCAATGTTGAGGAAATGAAAGAATACTTCGTATCAGTCATGAGAAAAAAGGTGTCCAGTTCCGGGAACATTTTTTTGTTGGCCGCTGCCATTTGCATTTCATATTCAAAATCTGAAACAGCCCTTAACCCCCTAACAACAACCGCTATACTCATTTGTTTGGCGTATTCCACCATTAACCCGCTATGGGTATCCACAGTAATATTGTCATCTTTACTGAAAACTTCTTCAATCATGGCACATCGCTCGGAAACATCAAACAAAACGCCTTTTTTAACCCGGTTATGCATAACGACGATCACCAAAGAGCCAAACGCCTTGGCAGCACGCCTGGCCACATCGATATGCCCGTAGGTTATGGGATCAAATGTTCCCGGATACATGGCTTTAATCATCATGGCGGGCCTAAACCAGTTCCACTATTTTGTCTGCTATTTGATCTGAAGGCAGCTCAAAATCCGAATAGCCTTCTTTTACTACTGATTTTGGCATACCGTAAACCACACAAGTAGATTCTGCTTCAGCAATTACCTTCCCTTGATAATGTTTAATCTTGAAGCAGCCTTTAGTCCCGTCTCTTCCCATGCCGGTTAAAACAACTCCAATCACGTTTTTTTTATATATTTCCGCACCCCTGTCAAAGGTAAAATCCGCTGCAGGCCTGACACCATTTATTTTCGAACTGCTGTCTAAATAGACTTTCACAGCATTACCTTCATTCTTTAAGCCCAAATGATAGTTCCCCGGTGCGATATACACCACCGAATTTTTCAGAATATCACCTTCTGAGGCTTCGCGAACCTCGATATCTGAAATCTTGTTTAAACGTGCTGCCAGCGATTTGGTAAAACCAGCCGGCATATGTTGAACCACAACCACCGGTGCGGGTAAATTTCGAGGTAATTGCGGTATCACATTATCCAAAGCTTTCGGTCCACCGGTTGAGGAAGCGATGAGTACAATCTTGCCGGTTGATGTAAATGTTCTTTGGACGGGTTTATGCATCACCCTTGCCTTCCTTAAAAGAGACATTTTTGAAGCTTGTACCAGCATCGCACTGTTGATTTTTGAAATCAATTCACCACCCATTTTTCTGAAATTGGTCGATATAGAACCAGATGGCTTGGTCAAGAAATCTACTGCACCGTTTTCAAGGGCTTCGATTGTTATTTCTGCCCCTTCTTCGGTCAAACTGCTGACCATAATCACTCGTGTTGCCATTTTTTTTGTGATGAGCTTCATGGCTTCCAAACCGTTGAGCTTTGGCATCTCCACATCCATGGTGATAATATCTGGGTTAAGCTGCGTTGCTTTTTCAACCGCTTCCATACCATCTCTTGCCTGCCCCACAACAACCAGCCCCTTCTGAGAATCCAGGATATCCTTGATAACCATTCTCATAAAGGCCGAGTCATCGCAAATCAGTATGCGGGTTTCCTTGGTCATTCCCTCACCTCTTTTCCTTCTGAGTATCGCTATGACAAAAAACTATTCAAAATTAATCGGGGTGTATTTTTTCTCCTCCTTGAGTCTGTAGCATTTATCGCATAATTTATACCCGTACTCCAATGCCTCTAAATTCAGATCGATAAATTTTTGTGGAACGACTTCGCTGATGGTTTGCTTCAAGGCATCCAGGTTAACAATTCCGGTAGCCTTTTGAAGGATTCCCAAGCCTAACACATTAGCCAAAACGGGCATTCCAAATTTTTCAACACAAATATCGGTGACGGGGTAAACCAATATTTTTTTTGTGATTCTGCGAATGGTCACATGGATATTTTTAACAAATGAACTGTCGCAAATCAAGACTCCGTTTGGTTTTAACAGGTGAAAAAAGGAATCAAGCGGCTTCTGATCCATCATGTACAACACGTTGAAATTATAGGCTATTGGAAAATCGATGGGATCATCACAAAACAACACATCAGAATAAGCCACCCCTCCACGAACCTGTGCACCGTAATGCTGGGTTTGAATAACCCATTTTTTATCACTGGTTAAAGCTTTGGCGAGAATTAATCCCATTTTGATGTTGCCTTGCCCGCCTAGTCCACCGATTCGAATTGTAAATGGATTTTTTTCTATCGGAATCATTCACATCACCTTCCAATTTATGATTTTAACGAGGCAACTTCTTCTTTTGCTCGGTTAATAACTTCTTCGTATTTGGCAACATAGCCCTGTTTGTTCTTGTTGACAAATTCTCCAATAATAATCTTATCCGGAAGACTTTCCACCGCTTTTTCCAACAGGGCATTCACGTTGAACCCGTCATAATTGACATCAGGATTCATTTTTTTCAGCATTGAAACTGCTTTTGGTAAAGTGATCCCGTTATCTTTGAAATAATTGATCATTTGAGGTGCAGATCCAATCTTATTATATCTGCCGTAATACGTAGGGCATTGCGTAATCGTTTCAACCAAAGAAAATCCCGGATTGGTTATTGCCTTTTTAATGTAATTCTGCAGGGCCACAAAATGATAGGTTGATGTCCTTGCCACATACGTTGCCCCGGATGTGATGGCCAACCTGGACAGATCGAAAGGTTCTTCAATATTTCCATACGGAGCTGTGGTTGCGTAAGAATCTTCCGGCGTTGTCGGAGAATATTGTCCACCGGTCATTCCATAAATATTGTTGTTAAAACAGATCACAGCCAAATCCATATTCCTTCTGGCTGCATGAATAAAATGATTTCCGCCAATGGCCCCGGCATCTCCGTCTCCAGTCATAACCAACACGGTCATTTCAGGGCGAGACAGCTTGATTCCCGTTGCAAAGGCGATCGCCCTCCCGTGCAAGGTATGCATGGTATTGTAATTTAAATAACCGGTTGCCCGTGATGAACATCCTATTCCGGATACAACCGCAATTTTTGATGGATCAAGACCCAGTTCTTCTATGGCTCCCACTGTAGCTTTTAGAATGGTTCCATTACCGCATCCCGGACACCAGACATGGGGCAGCCTGTCAATTCTTAGGTGTTTCAAATACTTTTCGATAGACATTTTAATCCTCCCGGCTTTTTATCATTTTAACGTTTCCTGATCATTTCGTCTATTAAGAACCCTTATCTTCAAACAGTGAATCCTAACTGGAATGCCTGAATATTGATCTCAGTAAACCTGGGTTTAACCATTTTTCTAATTTCTCCTTGCCAATCGATGCCTTCCAATCCGGCTTCTTTGACCAGAACACCCAGCATGATCACATTCATTACCCTGATGTTACCAAGCTCTATGGCCATTTTTGTTGCTGGAATGATCCGGGCACCGGCTCTTTGTTCAAGTTTTTCCTTGATACCTTCGGGATATACCTCTTTACCGGCTAAAATGGGTGCTGATTCGATCTGCTGATCATTCACAATGAGTTTCCCTTTTTTTGACAGAAACTCCATCCATCTCATGGCTTCCATCTTTTCAAAGGCGATCACAATATCCGCCTCTCCCCTTCCGATGATCGGTGAATGAACATGTTCGCCATATCGTACTTGGGTTGAAACGGAACCTCCTCTTTGCGCCATCCCGTGAATCTCTGACATTTTAACATCATAACCCGCATTTAACAATCCCGTAGATAATATTTTTGAAGTCAATATCGTTCCCTGGCCACCCACACCAACCAGCAGTATATTTTGAGATGTCTTCATTATGCGTCACCGGACCTTTCTATGGCATCAAACGGGCAAACCTGAGCACATACCGAACAGCCTACACAGGTATTGGGATCAATGAATGAACCGGTTTGAGGATCAAAAGAGATGGACGGACAACCTATTTTCAGGCACATTCGACACTTTCTGCATTTTTCAGGATTCACAGCGTAAACCCATTGAGCAAGCGCATACTCCTTTTTCTCTTCGTCATGTAATTTCTTCAATGCACAGGGCCATTTTGTGATGATGACAGAGGGCCCTTCAAAGACCGAGGCCCCATTCAAAGCCTCTCGAACCTCCTTCAAGTTGTTAGGATTCACCTGATAGATGTTCTCAATTCCTATGGCACGAACAAGGGGGGCTATCTCAATAATGGGGGCTTTTTCACCTTTTAAGGTATACCCTGTTCCGGGATTCTCCTGATGCCCGGTCATTCCTGTTACCCGGTTGTCCAAAATAATAATCGTGCAATTGCTTTTATTGTAAACAATATCAATCAAACTCGTAATGCCAGAATGGAAGAACGTGGAATCTCCAACTACACCAAACACTTTTCGATTATCCGATGTCTTCTCAAACACCTTGGCAAAACCGTGGGCGGCACTCACTCCTGCACCCATGCAAACGACAGTATCCATGGCGTTGAGCGGATCTGCAGAACCCAAGGTATAGCACCCGATATCACCGGTGATGACTGCGTCTTTTCGTTTGCTCAGTTCAAAGAATAACCCCCGGTGAGGGCATCCGGAACACAATGTAGGTGGTCTGCCCTTCACAAGGTTCGTTTCAGATTCCATATAGTCCGGTTTCTTTCCCAATAGAGAAACGGCAATAATCTCTGGGTTTAATTCTCCGGTGATGGGAATTGACTCCTTTCCGATCACCTGTATACCCATGGCCTTAATCTGTGTTTCCAAATATGGATCGTTTTCTTCCACTACATAAAGTGTATCGAATTGCTGGGCGAAGGTTTTGATCTTTGCCCTTGGAATGGGATAGGTAAATCCCAATTTTAAATAAGAAGCCTGTTCTGCAAATACTTCCTTTGCATATTGGAAAGAGATCCCGGATGTAATAACCCCTATTTTTGCGCCTTCGTTTAGAATGGTGAAATTTAAATCCGTTTGATTTGAAAATTCTTCCAGACGCTCGAGTTTTTCCTCCAGTTCGATATGGTGGCGTTTACATGCCGCAGGAGTTGCCACAAATTTCGGAATGTTTCTGTGATACTCTTTGATTCCCACTTCTGTTCTTCTTCCCAACTCCACGACACTCTTTGAATGACAGACCCTTGTTGTCATGCGGAATAGTATAGGAACATCATATTGTTCGCTAATCTCATAAGCCTTTACAATCATGTCTTTTGACTCTTGAGAATCGGATGGTTCCAACATGGGAATCTTGGCGTGAACGGCAACATATCGGTTATCTTGTTCATTCTGTGATGAATGAAGTCCGGGGTCATCTGCGCTGACATAGACACAACCGCCATTGACTCCAAGATATGCATGGGTATAAATGGGATCCGACGCCACGTTCATTCCTACATGTTTCATCGCCGATATGGCTCTTGCCCCGGCAATGGATGCCCCGACAACCACTTCTGCAGCCACCTTCTCATTGGGCGCCCATTCAGAGTAGATTTCTTCATATTGAGCCAAGGCTTCAAAGATCTCCGTACTTGGTGTTCCCGGATAAGCCGAGCCAATCGTTACACCCGCTTCATAAGCACCACGGGCCACGGCCTCATTTCCGGTTAATAATTCTTTCATTTGCATCCCCCTTTACTATGTGACTATATATTTAATTGCACTGGCTATGACCGCCACAAACACAATATATCTGATAAAACCTGCGCCTTTTTTTATCGCCGTATGCGCCCCCACATAAGCTCCAAGGGCACCGCCCAGACCCAACACTAAACCGGCCCAGTAGTCCACCATTCCGTTGAGTGCAAACACGATGAGAGAAAAGATGGTATAACATAAAATGATAAAGACCTTTGCGGCATTGGTTTTAACCAAATCAAAACCTTCCAGCAAAACAAGTGCGCTCATGAGGAAGAACCCCACACCAGCCTGTAAAAAGCCGCCATATATACCAATTAAAAAGAAAACAACAACAGAAAGCCAGTTTCTTCTCTTGATTTTTCTTTCTTTCGTCCACAGATCCGGTTTGAAGATTATCAGAACACTTAATCCGAGAAAGATATACCCAACGATATTTTTCAGCAGGCTTTCATCAATGTCCACAGCAATAAAAGCGCCAAGGATAGCCCCAATGGTTGTGGGTATCATGAGAAAAAAAGCCCGTTTTAGTTGTAATTTGCCACTGTGGTGAAATTTCAGTGTTCCCATGGTATTCGTGAAAAGAACGCCTATCCTGTTTGTTCCATTTGCAACGGATAAATCCATTCCCAACAATGACAGAGCCGGTAAAGTCAGCATTGTTCCACCACCTGCCAATACATTTACGAATCCAGAAATCGCACCGGCCAGAAAAATCCAGAAATAATTCAAACAAGATCACCATTCCTCAATCTTTTTTTTGCTTCTATTGGATTATAACAAAACTGCTTAAAAAAACCATAAATATTTACTTTCTTTCATAAACAATGAACATTTTCATGAAAATCTATTAGTCTCTGCTCAGATCTGTCATGATATAATTCTTTGAAATGCGATGAAAGCCGTCCTCAAAGGCGGCATGCGTAAGCAGGAGGTCTCGATGATGAAAAAAGCTTTAAAAATTACAATTCATCAGATAAACAGTTATCCAGGAAATTTCACTGTCAATCAAAACAAGATAGATGAAGGAATAGACCGGGCATTTGAATCCAAATCCGATCTGTTGATCTATCCCGCTCAAAGCATCACGGGGATGAACCCCAATGCCCTTTTTAAAAAAGACCATTTTCTGAAATGCGCCCAGAAAATCCTGATCCATATTGCCAACCGTGTTCAAAACTCCTCACTTGCCGTTTTGATCAGTTGTCCGAATGCCTTCGATGAACCATACGAAAAGCCTTTTCTCATCAACAATCAAGGTATTTGCGATGTGATACATGATCAGAAGGGAATTTTGGACATCAACGGACAACGTGTTCTTCTCTTAGAAGATAGTCCGAATAAAGCATTTAAACTACCTAAAAGATGCTTTAGCAAAAACGCCCTAATCGTTCACCTGAATACAAGACCGTTTCACACCGGTATACAATCGGAAAGAGAAAGAACCGGAGAATTTATCACCATGCGCACCGGTAATCGATTTTTAGAAGTAAACCGGGTCGGAACAATCGATCACCTGGTCTATTACGGTGCCAGCTTTCTAAAGTGTGCCCAAAAGGGAACATGTATCCGTGCAAAATCTTTCAAAGAAGATTTAATCACTTTCGATCTGGATTTCGATCAAGAGGCTGGAACGATCTGTGATCTCCCTGATCATGTCTCTTCTCAATACAGCGCCATCATCCAATCCATTCGTGATTATATCTACAAAAACGGGTTTAAAAAGGTCTTGGTGGGTTTAAGTGGAGGGCTTGACTCCGCACTGGTTACCACATTGGCAGTACAAGCTCTGGGAAGCGAAAACGTTTTCTGCCTCATGATGCCCTCTCAGTTCAGTTCATCAGGCAGCGTTACCGATTCAGAAAAACTGGTCCAAAACCTGGATGTTCAATCGGTCAAAATACCCATCACAGAAGTTTATCACTCTATTCATCACGCTATGCATCCATTTTTTGGTGAAAGGACATTCAACACCACGGATGAGAATATGCAGGCCAGAATCAGGGGATTGTATTTGATGACTGTTTCCAATGAATACGGATGGGTTGTATTAAATACCAGTAATAAAAGCGAAACAGCCACCGGATACTCAACCCTATATGGCGATACGATCGGTGGTTATGCTCCCATCAGTGATCTGTACAAAACGGAGTGTTATCAATTAGCCTCGTTCATCAACTCGATGAAAGGATACGATTGCATCCCCATCGAAATACTTCAAAAAGCCCCTTCAGCAGAACTCGCCCCCGGACAAACCGATCAGGACTCACTACCGGCGTATGACCAACTGGACGGCATTTTACAATGTATACTGGACGAGAACCTCTCCTACCAAGCGATAATCGAACGTGGTTTTGAAGAAAGAGATGTTCAAAAGACCTTCAGGCTGTTGCGAATCAATGAATACAAAAGACGGCAGGAACCATTGGGTCCACGACTTTCGATGAGTTCCTTTGTTCATGATATCGACTTCCCCATTACAAACGGCTTTAAAGAAGAACTGTGAAATGAGTGTTCTATTAAATAACCCAAGAATTACATAAAGAGAAAGGTAATCAGCAACGGAACCAGCAACGATAAAATAACACCCTGACCAAAGGCGATCAGGGTGTTATTTCTTGAGGCGCTTTTTGAAATCAGTCCCAGTAAAACATCCATTGCCGTGGCTCCGGCTGTTGAAATAGCTGCTCTCTGGTTGATTTTTGCTAAAAAAGGCAAAGAGATGATTGAAAGCAGTTCACGAAAAACATTAGACAGAAAAGACACCGTACCCAGCAAGGGAGAATAAAGCTGACTGATCATAATGCCCGAAAGAGAATACCACCCAAATCCTGCCGAAGCTCCAATTGTTTCTTTGACTGAAAAGGGCAGAAAAAAAGAGGCCAACAAGGCAAATAAAAACGTTCCTCCAATCGTTAACAGCGTTTGTGAAAGAATTTTGGTGATATTGATCTTGATCTTGCTGAGTATATTTTCCTCGCGTCCGATGTCAACACCCACGAGAAAAACCAGAATCATCAGGATAATCGTGATCAGCTGAGGATGAACCACAAAACCCGAAAGTGCTCCCACTCCGATTCCGATTGCCAAAGCTCCAATCATGATTACAATATCAATCATCGGATTCACCGGCTTTGGAGGGAAAGATTTTAAGAACACAAAGCGTTACCAAAAAACTCCCCGCAACGGTAAAAACGGCAATCAAAAAAGCACTCCAACCAATTGTGCTAAGATGATCCATAATCTCTTGAGATTGACCGATTTCTGTTCCCATTGAAAAAAGCAGCATCAATGTGATGATTGGAATGACTTTAAACTTAGAGAGAAATCCAAGTTGCTTCTTTAAACCCAAAAAGAGCCCTGTCGCAAAAGCAACTAGTATCAACAACAGCATGGTCACCTTCATCTCACCCTTAAATTAAGCGTGAATTGAATGATTTAATTCATCTTTTAATTGCGCAATCCGTTGCATCTCAGAAGATAGGGAATGAATCTGGCTTTTTAGCTCATCTGTCGAGGCAAACAACTCTTGAGTCGAGGAGGCGTTTTCTTCGGAAATTGCAGCAATTCGCATCACAAGGTCCAGTGTTTTCTTTATCTCTTGGGCTACATCACTGATCTCATTTTGACTTTTCTGTAAATCAGAGTAAATTCGCTGAAACACCTGTTCCATGTTCTCAAAACGATCTTTGAATACCAGCGTATGCTTTTGACCTTTATCTATGGTTGAACTCAGTTCTTCCGATTTTTCAATGAACTGATCGGCACTTTGGACCATTTCAGCGATTCGGCCGTGTATATTCCCCACAATTTCACCGCTTTTATCTGCCAATCCCCTTATTTCATCTGCCACAACGGCAAATCCTTTGCCTGCCTCACCTGCTCTTGCTGCTTCTATGGCAGCGTTTAGCGCTAGTAAATTGGTTTGTTTTGAAATCTCCGAGATACCATTCAGCGATTCAGCTACTGTTGTGATATTGTCCAACAACCCTTTTATCGACTCTCTCTGTTGAGCGTCGTTCTCGCTGATCATACTCATCATTTGATCTAAATCTTTCACTTCCACTTTACTTTCCTGTACATCCTGCATCATTTCATTTGAAATAACGGCAATCGCATTTGTCATATCTTCTGTTCCGGCAATTTTGGGATCGACAATCTCCATGCTGTGTTGGATCTCATTGGCAATCTGGGCCTCGTGACTCGCTCCTTCGGCAATTTGAGAAGTGGTTTCGGTAATCTCCGAGCTGGTTAAAACGCTTACCTCAAACATATCTTTAGACTTTTTGACTAAAGCATCCAATTCAACCGTTGTTTGCTTTAACTGCTCCACCCTTTCATGTAATTCGCCAAAAAGCATTTCGGATTTTTTTTGGCTTTCAGTCGCCTTGTTGATGGCTTCATTTCCCCACTTTGTGAGCAGGTACATGACCAATAGTCCCATCGAATCCATCATCCCCATTTTTACAATCAAATCCGAAAGCGACGCTCCAGGCCCCAGCAATCCCACCGGATTGAATACATATACGGTAATAACCGTAATATTGATGATCAGGCCTGACATTAACAATAAATTAACATTAAAATAGAGGGCAGCCAAGGTAAAGGATCCAATATAGATCAGGAACATATGAGGAACACCCCCGAGGATAATGGACAATGCAAGACTTGCGAAAAAAGGGGCAACTGACATGATTAATCCTTTCAAGAAAAACGGCATGTTAAAATAATAGACAAACAGCGCCACGGCCGATGCGGATCCCGTAGCGGTCAAAACACTCAAGGCTATTTGAATATCGCTGGTTAAAAATCTTTGTACTGTCAGAATCAAAGAAATGACTAACAACAAAATCAAATTCGCTTTTAAAACACGCTTTTTATCCATCAGCATCACATCCTGAGATTTTTTTATTCGATTCATCGGTGCTCATTTTGATGATAAACAAGACTAATGAAGCACTATCTAGTATATCATTTCACGATCAAGGAGGTCAACAATGAAAGCTTATCGAAAAGAACTATGGTTCAACACAACCAGACGTCGGGAATATCTCAACATTACCCCCCAGGTCAATGAGTGTTTAAAAGAAAGCACCATCAAAGAAGGGCTGTTGCTGTGCAATGCTATGCATATCACAGCCAGTGTGTTTATCAATGACGATGAAAGGGGGCTGCATGCTGATTTTGAAAAATGGCTGGAGCAACTGGCTCCGGAAAAACCCCACAGTCAGTATCAGCATAACGGATATGAAGACAATGCAGATGCCCATTTGAAAAGACAAGTGATGGGTCGAGAAGTTGTGGTAGCCATAACCAACGGCAAACTGGACTTTGGTCCTTGGGAACAGATATTTTACGGAGAATTCGACGGAAAAAGACGAAAAAGGGTTTTAGTAAAGATTATTGGGGAGTGAACAAGTCAATATGAAAAGGAGTGAAATAAGCAGCATAAGAAAGCTAATAAAGGATAACTTCGGATAGCTTGACATAGCTTTTAAAATATGGTAATATTTCCTTTGAAGGTCAACGTAGAGGCTCAATTTTGAGTTCAGAAATTTGTGTTCGACCATCCCCCGTAGCAAGGGCTGTCAAAGGGTATTGACAGCCCCTTTTTTTTGCATTCAAAAAGGGCACCTTTTTACGGCACCCTTTCTCAATCTCTATTATTAACTGGTTTGAATTTTTTTCTATTTTCTTGACCTGAGTAAATCCATCAGGTGGGTTTTTTCCTCGGTAATAATTTGATCAATCGTTTGTTTGCTCTTAAAATAACTCTTTAAATCAGAATAAAAAAGGATGCTGTCTTTTTCAACCTCTATTGCCATATCAATGGCATCGTTGATATTTTCGGGTTTTTGAGTCCCAGAAAGCTTTGGGAAGATGGAAAGTTCTGCAAATGCCATCAGATAACCTGCATTTTCATCATCCGTCCAATCGGCGTATTCTTTTTCATTCTCCATACATTTGTCAAAAATCTTTTTAAAATGTTGCTGATGCTCTCTTTCTTGAATCGCCAGTTCTTTGAATAATTTCTGTAGTTCTCCTTCGTTCTCCTCAGCCAATCTTGAATACATCTCGTATCCATCTGATTCAATACGCAAAGCAACGTTGAGTAACTCTTTCAATTGCACACAAACCCCTCCCTTTATTTGAAATTCATTAGGATTTCTTCAAAATCAGGCACTTCTTTAATCGGATAAATCTTTGTCCAAATCACTTTCCTGTTCTCATCCAACACAATATTCACACGCTTTGAAAATCCTTTATCTTCCATAAAAACACCCAGTTTTTTTGCTAATTCACCGTGAGGCCAGAAATCTGACAGCAACTGTAGATTTTGAATTCCAAGATGTTCAGCCCAAGCTTTTTTTGATTGACTTGAATCGACACTAACACCGAAGGGAATGATATCCAACGCTTCAAATTCCAGATAAAGCTCATCCAAAACTTTCATCTGATCGGCGCATACCGGTGTCCACGCCAAAGGATGAAATGATAACAATAATTTTTTGCCCTTATATTTTTGTGTATCCACAAGTTCTCCATACTGATCAGTCAAATTTATTTCTTCAAACGGTTCGTCAATCTTGATTATCTCTTCTCTCATACCCTCATCTCCATTCATGTTTTTGTTTATATTAAATAGACGTATACAAACCTAACAGTATTCACTGCTAAATTGTGAGAGATGGATCAGCACGCATATCAAGTGAATCGAAATCAGCTTGCTCAAATCTTTGCCAAGCTGCTGAGGCAATCATTGCAGCGTTATCCGTACAAAAATCCAACGGTGGAAAATAGGTTTGATAACTCCAGTTTTGCGCTTTTTGCGTTGCTTTTTCACGAAGTCTTCTGTTTGCTGCGACACCACCGGCAAAGATAATCTTTTTCGTCCCCTGTTTCCTTGCTGCCCTAAACGATTTTTCCACCAGAGAATCTACAATGGCCTCCTGATAACTTGCCGCTACATCTGCGATATCATCCTCAGGGTGTTTTCGGGTATGGTACAAAAGAGATGTTTTTAATCCGCTGAAAGAAAAATCAAAATTGGCTTTCTCCCTTAATGCCCTCGGAAACTGGACAAATTGCGGATTTCCAGTTTTAGCAACCTTTTCAATTTGCGGTCCTCCGGGATACCCCAGATTCAGTATTCTGGCGCCTTTATCAAAAGCTTCTCCGGCGGCATCATCCAGGGTATTGCCGACACGGATAAACGTCTCGTCGTCTTGTACAAAAATCAGTTGTGTATGACCACCGGAACATAAAAGAACCATAAAAGGAGGTTGAAGATCATTGTATATCAGATAATTGGCGGAAATATGCCCTTTTAGATGATTAACCCCGATAAAGGGAATGTTATTGGTGAAGGCGATTGTCTTTGCCGTACAGACCCCAACCAGTAAAGCCCCTATTAGTCCAGGACCGATGGTCGCTGCAACTGCATCCAGGTCAGAAAATCTGCAGTTTGCTATTTGAAGGGCTTGATCAATCATTGGATTAATGACTTCCAGGTGTTTTCGGGAGGCAATTTCAGGAACGACGCCACCAAACCGGTTATGAATCTCTATTTGGGATGATAGCAAATTGGCTAGAATTTTTCGATCTTCACTGATAATGCAAACCCCAGTATCATCACAAGAAGATTCAATAGCCATTAAAACCCTTTTGGAATTGTTCACAATATCCTCCTAACTAACGTTGAAAAATAGCAGAGCCAATTCTCAACAACGTGGCTCCCTCTTCAATCGCAATTGAATAGTCATTGGTCATACCCATGGACAGTTCTTGGATGAGCGGAAATTTCAGCTGCAATCGATCCCTTAACAGCCTCAACCCCTTAAAGGTTTCTCGGATCACCTGTTCATCATCTGTAAAGGGTGCCATAGTCATCAATCCGATTACACGGATATTTTGAAAAGTTTGCAAATTCTGGATCAAAGTTTGAGCTTGATGGGTATCTAAGCCATGTTTCGTTTTTTCTCCGGAAATATTGACTTCAATGAGAATATCCTGGACCTTTCCCTCTCCAGCTGCTCGTTTGTCTATCTCAAAAGCTACTTTCTCATCCTCTACCGAATGGATAAGCGCTGTCTTGCCGGCAATATATTTCACTTTGTTTTTTTGAAGAGGCCCAATAAAATGCCATTCAATCTCTTTACTCGCTGCCGATTCCATTTTGTCCCGAATTTCTTGGGCTTTGTTTTCCCCAAAGGCCATCTGTCCGGTCTCTATGACTTCTTCAATCGCTTCAATAGGGAAAGTTTTGCTCACAGCGACCAATTTAATTTCATCGACATTTCGTCCGCACGCTTGACATATTTTTTTGATTTTTTCTTTTAACTCTGTGATATTTTTCTGAGTTTGAGTCATGTCATCACCCCCGATAAAAAAAGCACCGGTTCTCACCGATGCCATTATAACCCTTTTTTGACTTTTATTAAAATCTAAATGTTGTTTTGCGCCCAAAGACCGTGAACATTGCAGTATTCTCGTGCCTGAATGACCTCTCCAACATCTTCAAACGTAGCCATTGGCTCTTCGCCAGGGAGCAGGTGTTTTCTGAACACCCCACGATCGGTCATCAGTTCAATCCATTCAATGTAATGCTTTTCCATCATGGGATGAAGGGTTGTACCAACAGTGACCTTGTATCCTCCCTCGACCTTTTCCACAACGGGCACATGTTTTTCATTCGCCTGATCAGCCGTCTGTTCTTGCATCAATTTCATCGGTTCTTTACAACAGACTAATGCTTCCTCGCCCTCATGGAGAATTTCAACAACGTTACCACAAATGTCACATTTATAAATCTGTTTCTTCTCTGTCATCTTTTATCCTCCTTCATAAAAGGTTTAACATTCGATGCTTCTGAGCAATTTGTTCTGCCAAGACTCTGACTCTTTCCAAATCTCCTTCTTTCGGGTAGCCTTTATAATCGATCGTCTCAAGCCATTGAGCTTGAAGGGTTCCCAGAAGGGATTTTAAGGTCTTCGTTGCTTGTGAAGCCCACCCATAAGAGGTAATGATGGAAATGTTTTTCGTTTTAGGACGCAAAGCGTTAATCATAGCTGCTGTGTAAAGCATTTGCGGATGAGGTCCCACTAGAACGGTTGAACTGGCTAATACAATGGTTGCAGCATCCACCAACTCGATGGTTAATTTCCCTAAATCAGCCTTGGTCATATTGATAGGAAGGACTTCAATCTTTCGATTAGTTAATTCATCCGTTAAAAACTCAACGGTTTTTAACGTGCTGCCGTGCATAGACACATAAGGAATGAGCACCAAATTCTTCACGTCATCCGATACCCAGTCTTTATAATGATTGATGATAAAGGAAGGGTTTTTATAAACCGGTCCGTGTACGGCGCAAACCATTTGAATATCATACGCTTCCAACCGCTGAAGGTGTTTTTTGATCATCGGCCTGAAGGGCATCATGATCTCGGCAAAATAACGTTTAGCAGCCATATATGTTTGTGAATCGTCATTTGAAAAAGTGTTGCTGAGGGCCAAATGCGAACCGAGAAAATCTCCCGAGAACAAAACCCTATCCTCTCTTAAATAAGTAAACATGGTCTCCGGCCAATGTACCCACGGCGCTATGATAAACTCCAATGTTTTATTTCCCAAGGACAGCGTTTGATTATCCGCCACGATGTGAAAGGCATCCTCTTTCAACGGCAACAAATCCATAAGAAAACCCTTACACTTTTCATTGGTAACGATTCTTGCCTCGGGATACCGTTCCAATACTTGCGGGATTAACCCCGAATGATCCTGTTCCGCATGATTGGAGACTATATAATCGATCCGTTCCGGATTCAAGTCCTTCAAATTTCGCAAAAACTCTTCTTCCTTCTCCGGTTCGACTGCATCAATTAAAGCTATCTTCTCACTCCCAAAAACAACATAGGCGTTGTAAGAAGTCCCCTCAGGAAGAGGTATCAATTCGTCAAATAACTCTCTGTCCCAATCAATGGCGCCAATATTAAATATATCTTCTTTAATTTTTCTGATAGCCAATTAGTCCATCACCTCTTTATTCCAGTTCGAAGGCGTCTTTTCCGGCACCACATAACGGACATACCCAATCCTCAGGTACATCTTCCCATTTTGTTCCAGGTTCCACTCCGTTGTCCGGATCTCCTGCTGAAGGATCGTAGACATAACCACATACTGTGCAGACGTACTTGTCCATTTTTATTACCTCCGTTTTAAAATGATAATCTATTATACTATACTTTCGATACTTTGATGTGGTTCTTCCATTTCCTCATACAAAAAGCAAAGGCGAACCAATATGTGTGACGCCAAAAAATGGTGTATAATTCCAAGTGACAGAAATAATTGATTATGCAGGAGGGATATATGCGAGTAATAGCAATCGATGCAATGGGGGGCGATCATGCCCCACAGGCTATCATTAAAGGCGTTGAGGAAGCAAAATCCAAAAAAATAATTCGTTCCGGTGTTGTTCTTGTGGGTAAGAAGGATCAAATAGAAAAGTATTCCACTATTTTGAATCAATTTGAAGATGTTTCAATCGTTGATGCACCGGATGTATTCAAAATGGACGAAAAACCATCCCATATCTTAAGACGGCGTGAAACTTCTCTTTACATGGCGGCAAATCTGATCAAAAATGCACAGGCAGACGCCTTGATCAGCGCCGGCAACACCGGTGCCCTATTAGCCGTATCAACCTTTGTGATCGGACGGATTAAGGGTATCGCCAGACCGGCGATCGCCACTCCGATTCCCAACAAAAAAGGGCAAACGATTTTGTTGGACGGCGGTGCCAATCTGGACTGCAAAGTGGAAAACTATCTTTCCTTTGCAAGAATGGGAATGGCTCTTCAGCAAATCAACGGTATCGAGAAGCCCAAAATCGGCCTGTTAAATGTGGGAACTGAGGAAGACAAAGGAACTGAATTGATTAAAGAGGCCTATAAACTTCTTAAAGAGCAAATAAATGCTCATTTCGTCGGTTTTGTAGAAGGACGGGATATTTCATCTGGAACCGTGGATGTGGTGGTCACGGATGGTTGGTCGGGAAATATCGCTTTAAAGTCCATGGAAGGTATCGGGAGTTTTATTTCATCCCTTTTGAAATCTTCTATCCATTCCCATGGTCTTATGGTAAAATTGGGAGCGCTACTTTTGAAACCGGTATTTGCCGACTTAAAATTCAAAACTGATTCAAGAAATACCGGCGGAGCCTATATTTTGGGAGTCAGGTCGCCATCAATCAAAGCGCATGGAAACTCCGACTCGATTGCCATCATTAATGCACTAAAAGTTGCGGAAAAAGGCATAGAAAACCATATCGTCGAGAATATTGAACATTCTATGGAATCAAGGTGAGATTAAAATGAAAACGATACCACTTGCTTTACCGGAAATAGGCGACGAAGAAAAAAAAGCCGTGATGGATGTCCTGAATTCTTCTATTCTAAGCATCGGACCAAAAGTCGAGGAATTCGAACGGCGAATTGCGGAATATTCTCAGCGAAAATACGCAGTAGCCGTTAATAGCGGTACCAGTGCACTGGATTTGGTGGGAAGGTCTTTGGAAATAAGTCCGGGAGATAAATACATAACCACATCATTCTCATTTATCACAACAGCAAATATGCTGCTTTATGTTGGCGCTATTCCCGTTTTTGCAGACATTGAAGAAGACACCTTCAACATTGATCCCAAAAGCATCGAAGAATTGGCGAGAAAGGATCCGCAGATCAAAGGCATTATCACCGTTGATGTGTTTGGCCATCCATGCGATTGGGACCCGATCATGGCCGTCGCTCATGAACATCGGCTGTTGGTGATAGAGGATTCGTGTGAGGCTTTGGGAAGTGAATACAAAGGTCGTAGATGCGGTAGTTTCGGAGAAGCGGGAGCATTTGCTTTTTATCCCAACAAACAGATCACTACCGGAGAGGGCGGCGTGATTGTAACTGACAGTGAAGACATTTACATCAAAAGCAGATCCATGCGCAATCAGGGGCGTGGCGAAGGTAGCTCTTGGTTGGAACACGTCCGTTTAGGGTACAATTATCGGCTGAACGAAATCAGTTCCGCATTGGGAATTGAACAGCTAAAAAAAATCGACCTCTTTATACAAAAGAGAAAAACAGTTGCCGACAGGTACCAACATCTTCTCTCTCCCATTGAGGGGGTCAGCACGCCTGTGATAAAAGACTATGCAACCCAGATGAGTTGGTTTGTTTACGTTATCACCTTAGATAAAGAGATTGAGCGGGATACTGTTTTAAAAAGATTAAGAGAAAAGGGAATCGGCTGCAGAAACTACTTTTCTCCGATCCACCTTCAGCCCTTCTACGAAAAACAATTCGGGTTTTCACATGGATTATTACCCGTGACTGAAAGTGTTGGCCAAAGGAGTGTAGCTTTGCCCTTTTACAATGATTTGAGCGAGGAAGATCAAATTTACATTGCCCAGACATTAAAAGAAACCATCCAAGAATTATGAGAAAAAGAACACGCTTAGGACTCACATTTATCTCATCATTATTGATGGTATTTTCCATGCCCGGCATGTTAATGTCGATTCCAGTATGGTTTTCCTTTGCAATTCTATTGATTGCCTTAGAATCATTAAAACCCAGTAAAGGATTTCTTGTGGGTTATTTTTTTGGTTATTGTTATTATTCAGCCGCTTTCTGGTGGCTTTTACCGGCTTTTATCAGAGAGATTCCCAAGACTTTTAACACGTTTAGCCCGCTTATGGGCTTTTTGGTCTATCTCGTCGCCGGGCTATTTGTAGGCTTGTATTTCGGAGTTTTTGGCTTCGTTTTTTCGTGGTTTTCAAAAAAGTTTAAAAACCATCCGGTTTTGCTCGTTGTTTCTACTTTATCACTACTACTTTTTACAGAGTTTCTGAGGAGCTTACCACCATTAAAGTTCATTGGATTCCGATTTACAGATGCCTTATTTGACATGACTGGCATCCTTCAGTTGGCCTCTTTAGGCGGGACAGAACTGCTGCTGATATGCATCGGCATGGTGAATATTCTAATCTACCTTCTTTGGAAAAAATGGCGGTTTTCAAGAAAATTGCTCATCTTCTCTGCATTGATTATTTGCAGCGTGTATACGATCGACCACGTCATTAACTCATGCTTGCCATCACCATATAATGAAATGGAACAATCCGTGAAATTGGCGGGTGTCCAGACGATGATTACACCTCTGGACAAATACTATGCCTCTGAAAAAGAGCTCATCAAAGATTTCAACGATTTGATTGAACAAGTGAAACGGAATGTACCGGATTCCGATCTGTTTATCCTGCCCGAAACCTATTTTCTCTACGACATCAACCGCTATCCCAACACCGTTCAAATGCTTGAAAAGGTATCGGCAGAAAGCTCTCTGACCATAGTTGCTCCCCATGTCTATGAAGAGGAACAGAATTATTACAATGCCGTCCAACTGATTGAGCCGGAAAAGGGATTGTCAAATGATTTTTACGGAAAGATTGAATTAAATCCCTTCACCGAATATTTACCCTTTGAAAACCTTTTCAAGGCCTTTTCATTTCTGAAATTCAGAAATTATTTGAAGCCTGGTCAGCAGTATACGACCTTTGACGTCGAGGGAATGCATGCCGCTTTTCCAATCTGTTTTGAATCTTTTTTTCCAAATGTTTTCATCAATTTCAGAAAAAATGATACGGACTTTTTCTGCGTCATTACCAACGACGGCTATTTTACACATCGGACTGCTTTGATTCAGCATTTTAAACAGCTGCAAATCAGAGCGGTGGAAACAAACAGCTGGATATGCCACATTTCAAACAACGGCATAACCGGTTTGGTGGATCCTTATGGCAGGGTGATCCAACAATCTCAGCCATTTATCAGAACCATCACATATATGAAAATACCGTTTGAAAAAAGGTCGATGACGCTTTATTCTTTGATTTATGATTATATCAATCTGTTGATCATCATATTCTTTTTTATGTGCTTGATCATTTCTTTTATGATAAAATAAGTTAACAGACAATCTTCGGAGGTGTTTCAGTGAGCAGCAGAGGCAAAAATGACAAGACAATCGGGATAAAAACAGGCTCTTTTTTCACCACGGTGGAATCCGTGTTTCTATATTTCACGTTTATTTTTATCGCCATGTTTGCCCATCCCAAGTTAACGTACGAATTTTCAACGTCCAAGTATTTCTTTCTGATCATTTTCTTTACGATCTCCATGACTGTGTTCTTGCTCAGAAAGTTTTATAAGAAGGAGACCACGTTGTATCTATCATGGGCCCACGTCGGATGGTTTTTGTTTGGAATCGCCGCAGTGGTATCCACATTTACGGTATTAAGAGAAAATCCGCTTTATTTTCCTTTTTCATTTGAAATAGGAATTTACGCTTTTTTGACCTTTTTCATGGTTCTGTACTTTTCGAATTTTCTCGATAACAAGCGGGCGATTACTTATTTTCTCTTTTTCGTCATGATCTCCGGAACGATGGTTTCTATTGAAGCGCTTTTAAATTTCTATACCGGTCAGTCTTTTTTCCTTGGGTCTTATGGAAGTGGCGGAAAAATGTCCATCAAAGCCACCATCGGCAACCCAAACTTTGTTTCTGACTTTTTGGCTTCTCTGCTTCCGATTACCGTTTACTTCGTCCTCAGTTATGATTTCGGTTGGACTCCCAGAAAGGAAAAACCCGGAGTTGAATTTTTTACACCCATCATGATCATCAAGGTGCTGGGACTGATCAACTTTGCCATTTTCTATTTCTTGGTCCTGGTAATCGGGACTCGATCCGTTATCCTTTCATTAATGGTAGGCGTGATCGTCTTTATCATCGGGATTTTTTACTACAAATGGATACGCAGAAAAAAGGAGGTCATCGATAATTACACAAAAATAGAAGGGTATTCTAAAAAGATGGCAGGTATCCTGAAAAAGACCAATTTCGTCTTCTTAATCGCCATCATCTTTATCGCACTCCTATTACCCATCCTGTTGTCCAACCCCAATAACCCACTGGCTCCGGGCACAAACGTTGCCGCAAGAACTTCTTCCATATTCGATGACAGGGGATTTCAAACCACCGGAGGTAAGGCGAGGGTGCTGGCTTGGAAGGCTTCCATCTACCAGTTTAAGGATTACCCGCTCATCGGGAACGGTATCGGAACGTATATGCTCACAGCAGTGGATTATATGGGTGACGCCGTTCAGGATGAACCTGAATACATCGACTCCTGGTCCAATTTCAAACGAACACACAACGATTATTTCCAAGTCCTTGGAGAAATGGGGCTGTTTGGATTCCTCTCGATGGCTGTTACACTTGTTTTGCTGATCATCATGTTCTTTCTCATATTAGGCGACCAAAAAAATCCCGACGACGCCATTCTGTTGATCTTATTGGCAGTAGCCTTTACCGAAATACTCGGCCACAGTTTCACTGAATTTCCCCTTCACCTGTTACCAAATCAATTATGGGCGTTGGCGATGACCGGATTGGGGTTCGGTCGCTATTTCAACGTTAAAAAACGGCTGGGTTTTCATTTGTCTTTTAAAGGCTGGCGTATGCCGGCGTTGATTGCCCTTGTCCTGATTGTGGGTATCACTTCCGGATGGCTGAAATTCAACAGTGTGATAGCAGAGGCGAAATTCAAGGAAGGAAACGGCTATTATTCAAGCTTTGGACAAATCGAGAGTCAAGAAACCCAGTTGAAAAATCAGAAAACACAAGTCAATCAACTATTTGAACAACTAGAAAATCGAGAAGGACAATATGCTGCTTTTGAAAAAGATACCTATATCAAGCAGAAAATGGCTGAAATGGGCAACAGTATCGGCCAATTCAACGAACAGGAACTGCAAGTCACCCTATTAAATAAACTAAACGAGGACATTAAAACCGAAGAAAACAAACTGAATAACTATGTCATGCAAATTAACGATAATCTGAACTACTTGGTTTCCGAAAGAACAAAACGATACAACAGGGCTTTGTCCGATTTCCTGACCAGTCTGGACAGCTTGGGATGTTATGGAAAAAGTATGTTTTACATCTCCCTGATGATGGTAAGGCCTGAAAGAAAGCAGGCCTTATACGACGAACTCAACGCCAGCAGCGATAAGATGGCGATCATTACCAAACATTTTACCCAAAGTGACAACAGCATGCGCCACATCCAAAAGCAGTACCTTGACTTCCCTCTGCAAGAGGATATCCAGGCGGTTCAGCAGTTGATGAATAAAGTCAAATTCAATTCTGTAAACGACTTACTCAACTTTGTCAATATCTCTCTTTGGTACGATATACAGATGTATCAAACCGGAATTGATTATTTTGAAACCTCTTTCTTATGTTTCAACGAAAAGAATTCCTACCGGATTATGGCCAAATTCAATTACAACTTGGCAGTAATGTTGAAAAATCTGGCCGCCAATTATGTCGAACGCATCAATCAAAATCCCGACTTAAAGGACATCCTCATGCCGCTGGTGACCCTTCATTCGCAGCAGGCTTCGCAAGCACTTGAAATGATGGGACAATGGTATGAACGGGCGATACACATCCTGCCTGGAAACTGGCAAATGTTCCCGGATTGGGAAGATATTTACTCCGAATATATCGACCTGGTGTTGAAATCGGGAACCGTCACCGAAGTATATCCCAAGGTCAAGGAAATAGCCCAGATGAGGGTATGGGCATCCGAGCAGATGCACAACGTTCAAAGAACGGGCGTTCCCGATGATATCGCATCCGTTTACTCTCAGATTGCCCAGGCTTTTCTTGAGAATAAATTGTACCAGGAGACCCTTTATGTCCTGGATGACGGACTAAAAATGCTCTCAGCGGCATATCAGTGGGGCATTGACGATTTAGCCAATAACGTTTATCTCACTGAATCAGAAAAAAATCGCTATCGCAATTTCATCTCGACAGTAGAAAGCCTAATGGAAAAACGGGCTACCTTCCTGGATCAGGTAACCAGTGTCTACCGATATGCTCAAGAGCAAGGCGACTTCGAAGAAAACTGGCTGGAAGATTGGAAATACAACCAGTTTACCAAAGAAAGATGGGACGAAGCAAATTACGATGCGATTCAAGAAAAGATCAACGAGGCGAAAAAAAACCGCCCCATTATCATCACCGAATAACCGAAAAAGATGTGAAAGGAGCCAAAAATGAAAATAAAAACAATTCTCCAAATGCTGATCATGGTCTTTCTTCCCATGATGATGTTTTCCCAGGAGTCCATCGATATTCTAAACCTTGATCCGACATATGTTGTCGCCAGCATAGCGGGTGTACCGATTGAAGCCAGGGTGCTGGACAGGGAATCCAACCTGCCTTTCACTCTGCTCAGGATAAAAGAGTCCAATGAAGGATTTTACGAAACGCTTTTATCCACGGAAGCAGGATACGATTTGTTGCTTGAATACAAAAAGAGGGTGCTTTCCACCCTGATTGATGCCTACCTCATCATTCAGATTGCAAAGGATAAAGGGGTTCAGATCCTGCAAACCGATGTTCAAGGCTATATCGATACCTTTTTAAGTGAGTTGCTGGGCTCAAACAACTTGACGATGGAAGATTTTGAACAATACATCATCACACAAGGATATGAAACCCTGGATGACTATAAAAGTCATCTGGAACTGCAGAGAAAGTTAGCAATCGCCAATTACGGACTCATCGACATTCTCTTTGATGATGTTCACGTTTCCGATGAGGAAATCACTCAATACCTGCAGAAAAATCCATTAAATACTCAGGAGAGCAATTCCGTTCATCTGTATCATATTCTGCTCAACGATGATTCGGATTTAAACACCGTTTTTAACACCATCAGTCAGTTGGGTTTTGAAGCAGCTGTACTGGAGCATTCCAAAGACGAACTGACAAAATTCAACAAAGGGGATTTGGGTTGGATTGAAAGGGGTGTTTTCAAGGAATTTGACATCGTCTTTGAAAAATATCCAGGCGATGTTGTCGGGCCTGTCAAAACCGAATTAGGCTATCATATCTTAAAAGTCGTTGCATTCTCCGGTGGGGAACAAGGCCAAGAACAACTCTATCAAGACATCAAAGAGCTGCTGAAACGAGAAAAGCAGTTAACCTTATGGGAAAATTGGCTGAGAAATGACTTCGAAGAAGAAAGCAGTCATTACACAATCAAGGTATTCTTTTAATAAAGGGGAGGATGGTCTACATGAAAGGATGTCCATTTGGAACACATCGGGTATTGGAACCGGAGGGGGTATTGCCGCAACCGGCATGGAAGGTCAATAATGCAATGAATACCGCCTACGACAACGAAATCATGATTGACGTAACACACTTAAACATTGATTCCGCATCATTCAGGCAAATCAAGGAAGAAGTCGGAGCCGATGAATCGAAAGTATCGGCAAGGATCATGGAAATCATTTCTGAGAGGGGGAAAATGCACAACCCCGTAACTGGTTCCGGAGGTATGTTGGTCGGAACCGTTGCTGAAATCTCAAAAGAGATGTCTCAAAAGCATCAGGTTAAGGTTGGCGACCATGTGGCAACTCTTGTATCCCTTTCCTTAACCCCACTTAAGATAGAAAGGATTAGAAAAGTCCATTTGGACAGGGAACAGGTCGAAGTGGAGGGCAAGGCCATTGTTTTTGAAAGTGGTGTCGTGGTTAAACTCCCAAGTGACATGTCCAGACCTCTGGCATTATCCATCCTTGACGTGGCGGGTGCTCCCATTCAAACAGCCAGATTGGTGAAACCCTCCGACACAGTCATGATTTTAGGTGCAGCCGGAAAATCAGGGGTATTATGTGCGTATGTGGCAAAAAAGATGACAGGAAATGTGGGAAAGGTCATCGGCTTGATCCATCACAACGACCGCAGAGAAGAATTGGAAGAGTTGGGATTCTGCGATACAATTCTCCAAACTGACGCAACCGATACCGTCGGGGTCTATCGTATGGTCCATGATGCCACCGACGGGGAATTATGCGACGTAACCATCAACGTCGTCAATGCGGCCAACACCGAGATGTCTTGTGTGCTTTCAACAAAGGAACATGGCAACGTCTACTTTTTCTCCATGGCTTCCAGTTTCACCAAAGCGGCTCTAGGGGCAGAAGGTGTAGGAAAAGATGTCAATATGATCATCGGAAACGGCTACGCTAAAAACCATGCCGCATACGCTTTGGATGTTGTCAGGGAAAACAAAAAACTATTTGAACTCTTTAGCAAACGATACGGATAGAAATAAATGATAAGGAGATGGTTTGATGAATCTATCAGTCAAGATAGGCGATAAAATTGAATTAGAAAACCCATTAATGCCGGCTTCAGGCCCTCTGGTTTCAGATGCCCGAAAGATTCTTTCGCTGGCATCTCAAGGGTTGGGTGCTCTGGTGAGTAAAACCATCTCTTCAAAGGCGGCACCGGTTCCCCACCCCTGCATCATCGGCGGCAAAGATTATCTCATCAACGCCGAATTGTGGTCTGAATACCCGCCCGAAAAATGGGTAGTTGAATTTCTGCCACAGATTAACGAAACGCTCCAACAACCACTGATCATCAGTTTAGGGTATCGGCAAGATGAAATCGTCTCACTGATAAAACGGGTGGAGCCTTTTGCAACGGCCTTTGAACTTTCCACCCATTATGTCGGGACGGATCTTTCACCCATTGCCAAAACGGTAAAAGCGGCCAGTGAGGCAACTCAAAAACCGGTTTTTATCAAACTCAGCCCTCATATCACAGACCCTGCAGCCTTCGCTCAGATGGTCAAAGACAATGGCGGTTATGGAATAGTCGCTATCAATTCAGTAGGGCCCACTTATCCATTAAACCTCAAAAGGGGACAATCACCTCTGGGGAGTAAAGGCGGTTTAGGCTGGATTTCAGGCCCTGTCATAAAACCCATTGCCCTTTCAAGAATCAAACTGATTACGGACTCGGTGGATATCCCAGTAATTGGCGTGGGTGGAATAAAAAATGCAGAAGATGTTTTAGAATTCATTTGTGCCGGTGCAAGTGCCGTTCAGATGCTCTCAGCCGCAATGCTTTACGGCAAAGACCTTTATTCAAAAATCATTGAAGATCTACCTAAAAAGATGGAACAATACGGCTACCAAGATTTGATTTCTCTTAGAGGTCAATCGAAAGACAAAAATACCGAAATTCGTTTTGAAACAGGCTACCCTGCTGTCAATCATGAAATCTGTACGCACTGTGGAATTTGCGTACGCAGTTGTCCTTACGATGCTTTATCGTTCGATAACAAAAAAGTGGTATTAGACCAATCAAATTGTTTTCAATGTGGACTTTGCGAGAGTAGATGCCCGGTTAACGCCATTCAGGGAGTTCTATGAGTCGGACCCGTTATACGTTAAGGTGTATCAACTGTTCAAGAGTATATGAGCCGGATGATATTCAGTACACCTGCCCTCAATGTGGCAACCGAAAGGGAACGCTGGAAGTCGTGTATCATTTTTCCAAAGAAACGCAGTGGATCAAGGAGGAGAAAAAGGGAATTGCCAAATTTGGCGATCTGTTGCCGATCGATGAAACATTGCTTCCTAAAAATGTTATAGTTGGTGATACGCCGCTTTATAGTTCAGCAAACCTGGCTAAGGAGTACAAGGTCAAAGAAGTCCTCATCAAAGACGATGGGAAAAATCCCACTGCCTCCTTTAAAGACCGGGCAAGTATCATTGCAGTTGCTAAAGCCATAGAATTAGGATACTCGGATATTTATGCCGCATCAACCGGCAATGCCGCCAGTTCCCTATCCGGAATCAGTGCCGGATCTTCTGTTCATGCTCACATCTTCATCCCCAAAAGTGCCCCTGAAGCAAAGATTGCTCAAATGCTTATCTACGGCGCTCAAGTTTTCGCCGTTCAAGGCACATACGATCAGGCATTTGACCTTTCTTTGAAAATAGGGGAAAAGAATGATTGGTATTGCAGAAATTCAGCAGTTAATCCCTATCTTCTGGAGGGGAAAAAAACTTGCGCCTTGGAGATAGCCCATCAAACGAGGCTTCAACTTCCGGACTGGATATTCGTCAGTGTGGGGGATGGAACGGTTTACAGCAGTTTTTTGAAAGGGTTCAGTGATTTAAAAGAACTGGGAATCATCGAGAAGATTCCCAAAGTAATCGGTGTGCAGGCTAGTGGGTGTGATCCTATCCTAAAAACCTTCCGGAAAGGTGAACCATTTATCATAGATGATGTCGAAAACCCAAACACTGATGCTGACTCTATTGGCGTAGGCAAACCCAGAGATTACTTGAAGGCTTGTCAATACGCCCAAAAATACAACGGCGGCTTTATCAGTGTGACTGATCAGCAAATCGGAGAAGCCATCATGGAATTGGCAAGAAAGACCGGTGTTTTTGGAGAGCCTGCGGCTGCCGCCTCTTTTGCTGGCTTCAAAAAATTGGCCAATTCAAACCACTTCAGCCCATGCGATACCATCGCATTGATCATCACCGGTAACGGATTAAAAGACATCAAAACCCCTCAAAAATATCTCAGAGAAGAAGTAACCATTATCAAACCGGATGATTAACTAAAAGGTTTTTTGCTGAAGTAAACGATAATTAAGGGTAATCAATGGCTACTCTGTCATATCAATTCATAACTGGTGGATGTAACCGGTGATTTGAGGCTATCCAGGACGCGTTCTAAAAGGACGCCTTCCCGATGTGGTATTTCAAAACCAAATGTTGCTCTTATGGCCAATGAAACAAAACGCTGCGCCCTGTCCAGTGCAATGGGAAGACTGTCCGACTGCATGAGACTCCCAACCAAAACACTGGTAAACATGTCCCCCGTTCCAGGGTAAAAGGCCGGAATATAATCACAGGTTACTTTCCAATATCGGTTATCTTTGGAATTATAAGCCACCGTAGCTGTACATTTGTGCTTGGAAAAATCGGGAACACTGGTGATAACCGCATAAGTGGGACCCATCCGAGTCAGGGATGCAGCCCAATCTTTGATCTGATCATCGGTAATGGTATCCGGTACTTGCCTGTCCAATAAAAAAGCGGCTTCGGTAATATTCGGTGTGATCAAATCCGCTTCTTTAATGAGTTCTTTCATACCGCTCACCATTTGATCGGTAACGGTTTGGTAGCGTTTCCCATCATCGCCCAACACAGGATCTACCACCTTTAATTGATCTGCATGCCTGAAATCCTTGAAAAATCCCCTGACAATATCCAGTTGTGCTTCAGAGCCTAGAAATCCTGAATAGATGGCATCGAACTGTAAATCAAGGGTCTTCCAATGCTGAATATACCCCTGAAGATGTTCGGTCAAATCTACAAATTTAAACCCTTCAAACCCACCCGTATGTGTTGACAAAACCGCCGTAGGAATCGGACAAACTTGAAAACCCATATTGGACATTATTGGAATGATTACTGTCAAGGATGCTCTTCCGAACCCTGATATATCATGTATTGCTGCTATTCTCGGAACGATGTTTTTCATCTGTTCTCCTTTCATTTTCTTTTTTTGTGTGATTATTTTTCTGATTGTTCAGATTATATCACTTTTTTAGCCTCGAATCTGTTAGAATAGACTTATGAGAAGACTACAGATTACCGATTTTTTTGGACTGGAAGTTATCTGTTCAAAAAGAGAGGATATTGACCTTTTTTTAAGAGATTGTCTGGAAAACAATAGAAAAATAAAGATCACAACGATGAACGCACAGATCGCCTATTATTATCTCAATGATGAATCTGCAGCCAAGGCCATCATAGATTCTGTTGTCATACCCGACGGGACAGGACTTTCGTGGGCACTGAACAGGTTGAATAAAATCAGCATTGAAAGATACCCCGGTGTAGAAATCATGTATCGATTGTGCCAAATTGGTGCTTCGATATCCAAAAAAGCGTTTATACTTGGTGGCGTTGAGGGGGTAGCTGAAAAAGCAGCTGACACGCTCCAAGAAAAAACAGGGATTGAAACAGCCGGTTATCGGAACGGATACTTTGATTTTGAAAAAGACAGTCCGAACATATGCAACCAGATCAAAGAATCTGAGGCAGACGTTTTATTTGTTGGTCTAGGAGCTCCCAAACAGGAAAAATGGATTGAGCGTTTTTTTAAACACACCGGCTGCACCATTGCGATCGGTGTAGGAGGCTCATTGGATATTTATGCTCAAACAGCCAAGCGAGCCCCAAAATGGGTTCAAAGAGCTAATCTTGAGTGGATTTATCGAATTCTGCAACACCCTGTCCGAAAATTCAAGGTGATCTTTCAAATCATGGCTTTTATTCGTTACGTGTTGAAAGGGAAAAAAAGACAAGCAGGGTAATAATCTGTCTTCTTTTTTTGTCTTATTCATGAAGAGGTGATAAAAATGAGTTGGGAAATTGTTTGGATGATTTTGGGATTTGTCCTGCTGATAGCCGAGATGTTTACCGCCACCTTTTTCATCATGTGGTTCGGCGTGAGTGCCCTAATCACAGCACTGTTTTCATGGTTGTGGGTAAGCTCGGTGACGATACAGCTGTTGATTTTTGCGATTTGTTCTTTTTTACTGGTCTTATTCACCAAAAAATTAACAAATAAGTTTTCCGGTGAACCCAGTCGAAAAATAACCCAGGATGAAATCATTGGAAAAATCGGTTTGGTTACTGAAACCATCCTGTCGGATAATTCCAAGGGAATCGTCAAAATCGACGGACAAGAATGGCGGGCATGTTCAATAAGCGGCGTTGTAATTGAAAAAGGAAAAGAAGTAGTCATTAAACGATTACAGGGTGTCAAGCTTTATGTACAAGAAGGGGACGCAAAAAACTAAGGAGGTAAAAAAACTATGCTGATTGCATTGATTGTTTTAATTTGTTTTATCTTTATCTTTGCCATGGCCGGAATAAGGATCATCAGACCTTACGAAAAAGGGGTAATTGAAAGATTGGGGAAATTCAACAGAATTGGAGAAGCAGGCATTCAGTTTGTTATCCCTTTATTTGAAAGAATGACTAAAGTGGACATGCGTGAACAAGTCATCGATGTCCCCCCTCAAGAAGTAATTACCAATGACAATGTGGTGGTATCTGTTGATGCCATCATATACTATCAGGTAACAGATGCCTACATGGTCCTTTACAATATTTCGATGTTCCAGGATGCTGCGATTAAGCTTGCACAAACCAATCTTAGAAATGTCATCGGTGAATTGGAATTAGATCAGACCCTGACCTCCAGGGAAATGATCAACACCAGATTAAGAGAAGTACTGGATGATGCCACTGACAACTGGGGCGTCAAGGTTTCCAGAGTTGAAATCAAGCGGATAGATCCTCCTCAAGATATTACAGATGCCATGAGCAGACAAATGAAATCCGAAAGGGTAAAACGTGCGGTCATTTTAGAAGCTCAAGGAATCAAGGAATCTGAAATTACCAAGGCTGAAGGTAAAAAGCAGGCTTGGATTTTGGATGCGCAAGGAAAAGCGGAAGCAGTGAGATTGGAAGCACAGGCTCGTAAATTCCAACTGAGTACTGAAGCAGAAGGACAAGCGGAGGCCATTTATAAAGTATTTGAGTCCATTCACAAAGGAAACGCCACAGACGATGTCATCGCCATCAAATACCTTGAAGCCCTCAAAGATATTGCCAATGGCCAGGCATCCAAAATATTCCTTCCTATGGAAACTTCGGGAATCCTTGGTAGTATCGGGGCCATTGGTGAAATGTTCAACAAAGCAAATTCGAATGACTCCAAGCCAAAAGTATAAGCTTTATTAGAGCCCAGAATATGGGCTCTTTTTTCTGGTTGAAATAAATTTTAAAAATTTCACGTCAAATTGATTTGAATACCCACAGGGGGTATAAATTATCATTATTTTTTGGAGGTTTAAGGATGGGCTTATTGAAGAAAAAGGATCAGGTACAGATAAAGGACAGATTGGCAGAGGAAATGAAGGACAATGTGAAGATTATACTGTTCCTAACTGAGGACGAATCGAAATGCCATTATTGCACCTTGACAAAAGAGGTATTGCAAGAGGTTGCCTCGCTGTCTGAAGGGAAACTGGAAATAGAAGAACACATTTACGAACAGGATCAAGAATTGGCAAAAAAATATGGGGTGGAGTATCTACCCGGATTTGTCATTTTGGACAAAAACTTAAAACATTATAACGTCATTTTTCATGGGGCCCCTTTTGGCCATGAGTTTGCCACTTTACTTGAGGATATCGTTATCATCTCGAATGGTGCTAATCCACCCGTAAGTCAAGACATCGTTGAAAAACTGAAAGCAATCAACAAACCCGTTAAGATCCAAGCGTTTGTAACTCCGACATGTCCATATTGTCCAAAGGCTGTTTTAACGGCTCATTATTTCTCCATGATCAACCCGGAATTTATTAAAGGGGAAATGGTTGAAGCTTCTGAATTTCCGGAACTTTCTGCGAAATACGGCGTATCATCCGTTCCGCAAATGGTCATCAATGACGGAGCCAATTCATTTGTAGGTGCCTTCCCTGAACGGGAATATCTTGATGAGGTTTTAAAAGTATTATAAAGACCATAATGGGGTGATAGAATTGGTGTTTTTTGATTTGGGAGATTCGTCCACGTCAAAGCAATTGAAAGAAAGCTATGACATGATCATCATCGGGGGGGGACCGGCAGGATTAACAGCTGCCATTTATGCGTCAAGGGGTGGATTGGATACCCTTGTAATAGAAAAAAGCAGTGAGGGTGGGCAAATAGCCGCCACAGAAAAGGTTGAAAACTATCCGGGTTTTACCTCCATTGATGGGTTGGAACTGGCGGAAAGGTTTAGCGATCACGCAAAACATTTTGGCGCAACCATTTCCAATAGAGGGGTTAAGAACATCACCATATGCTGTGATAAGAAAACCATCACTTTAGATGATTCAAGTGAAATAGCTGCAAAAGTGCTTGTTATAGCTACAGGAGCAACGCATAGGAAACTAAATGTACTTGGCGAAAAGGAATACGAAGGAAAAGGCGTTTCATATTGTGCCATTTGCGATGGCGCTTTTTTCGCAGACAAGCACGTTGCCGTTATCGGCGGAGGCAATTCAGCTATCGATGAAGGACTATATCTCACTCAAACGGCCGCTAAAGTAACTGTGATTCATCGCAGAAACAGTCTAAGGGCTGATCGAATTTTACAAGAAAGGGCATTCAACAATCCCAAAATGGATTTTGTATGGGATAGTGTTGTTGAAGAGATTCAAGGGGATGCCTTTGTCAACAACCTTGTGCTAAATAACGTTAAAGATGGCACGAAACATGAACTTCAAGTCGATGGCGTTTTTATTTATGTGGGGTTGGTTCCCAATTCCGGGTTATTTAAAAATCTCGTCCAAACAACACCTGACGGCTTTATAAAAGTCGACCCGGTTACTTTTGAAACAACTCTCCCGGGGGTTTTTGCCGTTGGAGACGTCATTGACAAAGAACTGAGGCAAATCATTAATGCTGCCGCTGATGGTGCAAGTGCTGCAGCCAGCGCAATTAAATTGTATTTTTAAACAAAAAGTCATTCTCATAAAAAGGGGCATGCTGATTATGCCCCTTTTTATGATCGATATTCTTCAACAACCCTTTGTTTCCAATTCCCAAGGCGTAAAAAGAAGAAAACAATGATCAAAGCTCCCATGTTACTGATGATCATTGCGTAGAAAATCCCATTAAAACCATACAGTTTTGATAAGATCAACACAAATGGAATTCTCACACCCCAAAGACGGATCAAGTCGGCTATGGTAGCTTGCATCGTGTGTCCCGTTCCCCGTAAAGCACCTTGAAAAACAGACATGGTAGCAAAAAATGGCAAAGACATAGACACTAATCTGAAGAAATGTCTGCCCAATTCTATGACTTCCTGCTGATTGATAAAAAATTGCGTCACATATTGGCCAAAAAAGAATAGCAGTCCAGAAATGAAAAGCACAACCAAAAATGTCATTAGGGCCGCCTTTTTTACCGTTTCTTCAGCCTTTTCAGGTTCACACGCACCGACAAATTGACCCGCCATCGTGGCCGTTGCCAAAGACATCCCCATGGCAAACATGGTAACCATGGACAGTACCCTTTGCCCGATGCCATAGATACTGATAACTGTCGTCCCGAAACCAGCCACAACACTCATGATAAAAGTGAAACCCACTGCTGTCACGGACTGTCCGATCGAACCGGGTAGCCCAATCGCCAAAATCTTTTTAATCATCTTAAAATCCGGTCTGAAATCCTTCATGTGTACGGTAAATCCCAACCGATTGCTGATTAATACGGTTAAAAAATAACAGGCAGCCGTTCCCCTGGCAATAAGGGTCGCAAATGCCGCACCTTGTACACCCAAATTGAAAACAAAGATAAAGAGAGGATCCAAAATAATATTAAAAACCACTGCGAAAAACATCATCCTCAAAGCAATGACTGAATTTCCCCAACCTCTAAAAATACTTGAAAACAGTTCAGTAAAAAAGATAAAAGGAATGGCCAGAATCATAATTCTCAAATATCCCAGAGCTGAATCAAATAATTCGGGTGATATATTCATCCAACGCAAAATGTTTTCAGAAAACAGATAGCCCAATAGCATAATAAACAAAGAAAGGGACAACAAAGTCAATATAACTTGTGCAGCTGATTTTTCAGCTAACGGTTTGTTCTTCATACCCGTATACTGAGCGATCATGGAAGTCGCAGCATGTGAAAAACCCATAGCAAGGGATATGAGAATAAAAACGACCGGAAAAGTTACCGTTGGCGCTGAAAATTCAACGGTTCCCAATTTTCCCAAAAAATAGGCATCTGTGATATTATAAATCGTCTGTAATAGATTGGTCAAAACAATGGGCCAAGCCAAACGCAATAATCCCTTGTAAATGGGCAATTCAAAAATATCGACTTTTTCATTCATACGGCTGTTTAGATTTCTAAAAAAACTCAAAAACATCATCTCCAAGCGCAATATTCGTTTTCCTAATCATTATACCATGAATTATCTTTCCCGATTCTGATGAAAAACTTTTCATTCTCAATAAAATGATGAACTTCCAAATCAACAAAAGAAAGGAGACCGAAAGGTCCTTAAGAATAAATCGGGAAGAATTGAAAAAGAGCGAAAAACGTTACAGGAGTTATATGGAAAATGCGCCTTTAGGGATATTTATTGCCGATTCAAGTCTGAGTTATCTGGATGTCAACAGTGTTGCTTGTCAAATGACGGGTTATTCCAGAGATGAACTGTTGCAAATGACCATTCAGGATCTTTTATCATCAAAGATAAGCGTTAATCCATTTGAAGAACTCAATCATGAGCATTCAGTTGACAAGAATCAAACCGTTTTATCCATCCAAAAAGAAACGCCTTTACTCAAAAAAGACGGCAGTGAATTTTATGCGTTATTAAGAACGGTGAAATTGTCACAGAACACTTACATGGCTTTTTGTTTGGATATTACCAAACGCAAGCAAATGGAAAAGGAACTCAAATTAACCAATGAGAACTTAACGATTGAAAAAAAACTGGCTGAAGCGTCCAATCAAGCAAAAAGCGAATTTCTTGCCAACATGAGCCATGAATTGAGAACACCTCTGAACGGGATTTTGGGTTTTACCAATTTGCTGAAAGATACCACATTGTCACCAGAACAACAATCCTATGTAGAGGATGTCCTTTTTTCCAGTCACAATCTGCTCAATATCATTGAGGATATACTGGATTTCTCAAAAATAGAAGCCGGCGCACTGGTCATTGAACACACTCAGACGAACATTAAAACATTGGTGGAAAATGCCTATAGAATGACAAAATACAAAGCGGGAAAAAAAGGTCTGAAAACGGAAATTTTTGTGGATGACTCTATCCCCAGTTGTGTGATGACAGATTCGTATCATCTGTCTCAGGTTTTGGTTAACCTGCTCTCAAATGCCGTAAAATTTACCGAACAAGGCGGTATTGCGATTCATTGCCAACAAATCCGGTCGACAAACAAAGACTTAACATTAAGATTTGCTGTATCAGATACCGGAATCGGAATCAAAGACGATGAGCAAACAAAGATTTTTGAATATTTCACTCAAGCAGACTCTTCCATCACAAGAAAATACGGTGGAACGGGATTGGGATTGACCATTGTGGACAAAATCTTAGAAATGATGCATTCACAAATCAAATTAGAAAGTGTAATTAACCAAGGTAGTACTTTCAGTTTCGAACTCATTGTTCAAAGATGTCAATCCCTCAACCCTTGACAATTGAAATCAATTCCAAAGACTCGATAATTCTGTCATACGATTCACCATCCTGATTGTGGCAAAAATCCTCAACAGCAACCTTTAGCTTTTTTTTCAGTTCTTCAAGGTAAATCATGTCTCCTTTGATATCCTCTAAGCTCGACATATCGCTTTTTTGAATCACACTCTCCAGTTTTTTTCTGGCCATTTGTGAATAAATGATCTTTTTAAATATTTCATTATCCCTCATAAATTCAAACAAAGGCATATTAACCTTCCGGTCCTGTGGACCGGGATTCTCAATATCACCGGTATAGCGGGGAATAATATGAATGTGCGCATGAAAAATACTTTGCCCGGCATCCTCGCCCACGTTTACACCTATGTTATAGCCGGTGGGACTCAGTTGGGCATCTAAGGTCTCCTTGAGCTGAAAAACAATCTGTCTGGCATTGATCCATTCAACCGCCGTCATCTCAAAAAAATTTGCAAAATGCCTTTTGGGAGCGATCAAAGTATGCCCCTCGTTCAAAGGGTATTTATCGTAAAAAGAGAAAAAAAACTCATTCTCTGCTATGATTTTTTCCTTTTGATATTGAAGAATATGACAAAACTCACAAGGCATGCTATCGTTTACTCTTGAGAAAAACCAATTTGCTTTTTATTCCCGTTGTTAAGAACCTTTGACACTTCCACAGCAATCTCGCCTGCCGTTTTTGCGTTGTTTATCAACAATGCAATATTAGCCTTCATGCTGGTTCCACCACTTCTTTCGGCGATATTGGCCAAAAGAAACGGAGTAATTTCCTTTCCCTTAATCCCTTTTCTAGAGGCTTCTTCGGTAGCCTCCTGTATGATCTTGTTGATTTGTTTTTCGTCTATTTCGTCTGCTTCGGGAACAGGATTTGCAACCAAAAGCGCTTGTTTGCTCTTCATCATGGATTTCGCTCGGTAGACTTTTGCCACCTGTACTGCCTCATCAACACGATAATTCAACCCGATAGAAGATTTCCGACTGTAAAAAGCCGGGAAATAGTCCGTCCGGTATCCCACTATCAAAATCCCGTACGATTCCATGACTTCGTTAGTCTTTTGGATATCCAAGATGGATTTGGCACCTGAACTGACAATAACAATAGGGGTATGGCTCATGGTAAAAAGGTCCTGGGATACGTCGTATGATTCCGTTACATTTCTATGTACGCCGCCAGTTCCTCCAGTTGCAAAGACTTTGATGTTGAATCGATCAGCCAGCCAGGCTGTTCCGCTTACGGTAGTGGAAGCGTTCTTCTGTGTCCCAATCACAAATGGAAGCTCCCCTTCGCCTACTTTGAATACCTTGCTTTTACCATCACCAAGAAATTCTACTTCCTGCCTGGAAAGCCCAATTTTGCAGATTCCATTGATGATACCTATTGTCGCCGGAACAGCACCGGATTGACGCACCGCACCTTCCATGGCAAGAGCCACTTCGATGTTTTTCGGATAGGGTAAACCTTGTGCAATCAATGTGGATTCCAACGCTACGACCGGTTGCTGATTTTCTAACGCCTTTTCAACCTCATCGGCAATCTCATACCATTTCTCTTTCATATCGTTCACCTTCAATCCTTTCAATCATAAAGAGGCGGATCGCAATCCGCCTCCGTTGACTCATTATACCATTGAACTATTTTTTAAAGATCAAAATACATCTGATATTCCACCGGATGGGTGATGGTGGAAACCAAACGATGTTCCTCCAATTTCTTTTCCACCCATTTGTTGATGAGTGCTTCAGGGAAAATGTCCCAGCGTTTGAGAAATTCATGGTCTTCTCTTAATGACAAAACGGCCTCTTCCAGATTCTTCGGGAGCGGATGCTGGATGGAATGACTCAAATCACCGTCAAAGGGTCCGTAGCCTTCTTTAGTGGGGTCAATTTTATTCATAATGCCATCTACTCCAGCCATAATCATGGCGGCAAACGCTAAATAAGGATTACAGGTGGCATCGATTGTCCTGAACTCGATTCTTCTTTTTGCATCATCTTTTACATAACCAGGGATTCTGATGGCTGACGTGCGATTGGCCAAGGCAAAGACAGCATTGGTCGGCGCCTCAAAACCCGGAACCAGTCTTCGATATGAATTTGTTGTGGGATTTGAAAAACCCAACAAAGCCCGAGAATGCTTGAGTATTCCGGCCGTATACTGGAGTGCCAACTGAGACAGCCCGTAAATCTTGTCACCTGCAAAAACATTCTTGCCGTCTTTTTTCATGAACTGGTGAACATGCATGCCGTTTCCCGCTTCATTGTAGATTGGTTTAGGTAAAAAGGTCACGAGAAAGCCGTGTTCAAGGGCGATGTTTCTGATTACATATTTTGTTAAAAGCGTTGCATCAGCGGCCTTTTTGGCATCCATGAAATTTGTTTCGATTTCAAGTTGTGCCGTTCCGACTTCATGATGATGGTACTTCACTTCGATTCCCTTTTGTACGAGTTCATTAACGATCTCGTTTCTCAAGACAAAGAATTTGTCAAATGGTGCTGTTCTGTGATAACCACGCTTTTTACCAATCAGATATTCTCCCGTTTCGGATGAATTCCAAAAACCCTCACAACTATCGAGCCGAAGCATAATTGAGTTCGGACTCACTTCATGTTGAACCTCATCCAGCACATGAAATTCGTATTCAGGTCCAAACAGGATCTCATCTGCAATGCCTTCTTTTTGAACCTGTTCAACAACCTTGGTCAAAATACCTCTGGGATCCTGATCAAAACGTTCTCCAGACTGAGGATCGTACACATCGCATATGATGGAAGCTGTTTCGTAATCACCAAAATCATCACATATGACCGTATCCAAATCAGGTATCATGACCATGTCACTTTTTTCAACCACTGCATAGCCAAAATTGGATGCGTCAAAACCGATTCCGCTATCGAGCATCTTGTCATCTACTGACTCCACCGGCAATGTCACATGCTTCCAACCACCATAAAAATCTACCACTTTCAAGTCAACGAAAAGCACCTCGTTTTCCTCAATGAATTTCCAAAATTCTTGTTTTGTCATTGCAAACCTCCCCGTATTTGTGTATTTGTGCTATATTTCTTCTATTTTATCATCTTTTAATCTGAATTGTAACCCATCATAAGGAACAACGATCTTTCCTGAGTATTCTTGTGCAATCTCTTCCTGAAATCGTTGGAGATTCTCATCTACCCTGGGTGAAAAATGAACCGGATAGAGTGTTTTTGCTTTTGCCTTTTGAGCGATCTTTCCAACTTGATCCGTTCTGGAATGACCTGTTAATGTCTCGCTAAACCACTTCGCAACCAGGCATTCGTGAATCAGGACATCTGAGTTCATGGCAAAATCAGCAAATTCATCAAAGGGTTCCGTATCGCCGGAATAGGTTAAACTCTTAAAGCCTTCTGTAAACCTTATAGAAACATTGGGGATGAGATGTTTTACCGGATAAGTAAAACAGTCCATATTAACGCCAGATATCAGATGATAATTCTCAATTAACGGTACGGTGTGAAAAATAATGGAAAAACCATCTTCCCTATGCAACAAATTGCACAGTTCCAGTATCTGATACTGTTTTTTAAACGCCGATTCACAGATATATATGTGAAGCGGTTTTGTCCTGCCTTGCAACCTCAGTGCTTCCAATAAAGCAGGTAAAGCGTATGTATGATCAATATGCCCGTGAGTGATGATCACATGATCCAACAGATCTTCTGGCAAGTGATATTTCTTGATTTTTTGAATAACATCCCCCGAACAGTCTATGAGTATTGCCGTTTTATCACATTCCACCCAAAGCGATGTATGAGTCCTATTGGATGTCGGAATAGCTCCAGCCGTACCAAGAAAAGTGATATTCAATTGTTTCACCTCCATTTATTGATAGATTGTGACTGATTATATCATTGTATCATGTGCAATACCATCGACATCTTAACCAGAATAGCGTCATAATCCGTCCCTTCTTGCCCCTCGACGACGAGTCAGGTATAATCAGTTGAAAGGTGGTGTTGACAATGAATCAAGTGGGTATTATTGGGGATATTATTCTGGATATTTTGTTACAAGTGGATCATTTCCCGAAGGAAGACTCTGAGGTCATTCTCAAGGGAGAACATTTTCATCTAGGCGGTTCCGCTTTTAACACAGCTTTTGAACTATCAGCGACGAAGCATCACCCTCTTTTACTGGCAACATACGGCAATGACAAGGAAGGACAATTTGTCAAGAGTGCTTTAAATGCCATCCATTTGGACCGCTCGTTTATTCGGGAGGAATCAACCAACACCGGAAAAATATACATACTCCTTTCCCCCAACGGTAAACGGACTATGATTTCATCACGTTCTTCAATGCCCATTCCATTAGATATGCGTTTGTATGATCAGTTCATCAATCAAATCTGCTGGCTCCACATCTCAGGATATCTGTTAAGTGAAGAAAATCAGTTTCAACGGGCAATCTATGCGATGAAAAAGGCAAAAGAAAAAGCAATCCCCTGCTCTCTTGATCCTGGCACCAATCCTGTAAAGAATCACCCGGAGAAAATCCTGGAGGCTTTAACCTATACAGATTATTTACTGCCAAACCGGGAGGAATTTACCCAATTGAATTATCAAAATAAACTCATAAAAAGGAGTGATTCCAGAATCATCATTGTTAAAGACGGGGCAAAAGGCTCGACGATTGTTACCTCCACAGGATCACGAACCATCGAAAGCAAAAACAGCTTGTCCATCAGCAACAGCATTGGTGCCGGTGATGCTTTTAACGCGGGATTTATAGACGGGATACTATCCAGTGGGGATTTGACAACAGCCTGTAAAACAGCAAATGATTGCGCCTATCAACGCCTTCTCAAACAAAAAGGGTGAAAAATGAACAGCAAGGATGGAACTTTACTCCAACTGCAAAGGATCACCAAAATTTATCCCAACGGCTTGATTGCCAATCGGGATATAGACCTCATGATCAAACGGGGATGTGTTTATGTCATTTTGGGAGAAAACGGAGCGGGTAAAACCACTCTGATGAATATCATTTTTGGTCTGACCTCACCAACTTCCGGAAGCATTCTCTATAAAGGCGAACGCATCGCCTTTTCATCGACAGCAGACGCAATCAAAGCGGGAATTGGCATGATACACCAGCATTTTAAATTGGTTCCCGTACTTAGCGTTTTGGATAATTGTTTTTTGGGCATCGAACCGAAAAGGTTTTTTTTAACGGATAAGCGCTTAATGAAAAGTAGACTCACTCAGCTGTTAAAGGAATATGAGTTCAACCTGCCTCTTGATAAACCTGTTTCCGAGTGTTCCACTCACGTCCGTCAGATTTTGGAGATTGTGAAAACTCTTATTCGGGGAGCGGAGCTGATCATTATGGATGAACCCACTTCCCTACTGGCACCTCAGGAGAGAGCGCATTTGTTCAATATCATCCGATCGTTAAAAAAAAGCGGTAAAACGATTATTCTGATCACTCACAAATTAACAGAAGCCCTCAACATAGCCGATACCCTTATCATAATGGGGGAGGGAAAGATATTGCAGTCTTTTATATCCCATGAAGAAAATCCAAAACAACACGACTTACTTGAACTGCTCTTCGATAATCAACCCGTTCATTTTAATCAGATTGATCAACCATGCAGTCAGGATGAAAAGTTATTAGAATTTAATCATATCAACCTTTGTAAAAATCACCATATTCAACTTCATGATTTGTCCTTTACCCTTTATAAGGGAGAGATTCTCGGATTCGCAGGAATGGCAAATAGTGGCCAACAAGAGATCATTGATATCATAACCGGCTATGAACAAGATTACACCGGAGATTTCCGATTATTTGGAATGCCTCCCAGTCACCATACACCCTTAAAAGCCAGAAAAGCGGGAATTACCTATATCCCTTCCGATCGGCTTCAACAAGGTTCAGACAAGCATCTTACTCTGTGGGAAAATCTTATCAGCACCACACTCAATACAGATTCTGAATCCCATCAATTGGTTCTGGATCAAGTCAAGATTTTGGAGCATTGCAGACAACTCATGAAAACCTTTCATATCAGAGCTGTAAATCCTTCGATTCAACTGAACACACTTTCAGGGGGAAATATCCAGAAAGTTATTTTAGCTCGGGAACTTTCTGAAAACGCTAAGATCATCGTTGCAGATAACCCCACTCAAGGGTTGGATCGCCACTCCATGCGCACCATTCAAAACCTCTTAAAAGAAGAAAGGAAGAAAGAAAAAT
>DAOTHY010000002.1:139496-148860 GCA_035447925.1 Thermotogota bacterium | reverse complement strand
GATTTTCATGGAAATTATAGACGGTTTGTGTTGGGAAAGCAAAACTATAGCCTTTTTCATCAAACACCTGCTTCATTTCAAGGTTGATGGCTTGATGAGCATCCATGTAGTCCAGATAATCATTGGTGTTGACGTAGTAGACAATTTCAAAATCCAGGCTATAAGCGTTGTATTGAACAAAATGGGCACGATCAAATGTGACATTTGGCACTTTGGTGATGATTTTTTCAATGAGTCCAGGGATTTCTTTAAGTTGTTCTGAATTTAAGTCGTATACAAATCCAAGACGAAAGGCGATTCGTCTTCGGATCATGCGTTTGAAGTTCTTGATCCGTGAACTGGTTAAATCTGCATTGGAAATGATCAGTTGTTCTCCGGTCAGACTTGTCAGTCGGGTAGTTTTTACCCCGATGTGCTGGATGGTACCGGACATATCCCCAATGATGATAAAATCACCAGGTTCAAAGGGTTTGTCGAAAAGAATTGAAAAATAACTGAAGAGGTCACTCAGGATGGATTGCGCAGCAAAAATTACGGCGACACCCGTTAGTCCGAAACCAGCGATAGCTGTCGATACATTATACCCCATATTCTGTACGGCGATGAGTATTCCAATCAGCCATACGGCTACCTTTGCAACCGAAAACAGACCTTTTAGTCCTTGGATTTGAATGGCGGTGGTATCCTTTTTCTTTTGAAGGATTTCAAACCAGTAATCTAAAATGGCGTTGATAAAGCGAATGGCTGCAATGGTCAATAAAATAATCCCCACATATTCAACCGCTTTGTTGAGTACTTGCGGCAGTGAAAGTGCCGAAAGGGAACCAATCAACAAACCGTAATAAATCAATGGGAAAAAAGTCTTTTTAAAGATTGAATAGGCAAAATTTAATACCTGGAATTTTGTTTTTTGGGATAATGTTTTCACCTTTTTCTTTAGCAGTTTGTCTACCAGCGTAATGGCAATGGCACCGATTACGAAAATTAAAATTGCCAACAAATAGGCATTCAATGAATTGGTTGATAATATGGCCATGCTTTCTTTGTCCATGTATTCTCTCCTTCTCTTTTCTTAGGATTTATTATACCAATAATTGATTCAAAATAAAAAAAGGGAATGGCGGTCACCATTCCCTTGAAGTAGTGGTAAATGTATTTTATTTGAATAATTCCATCAAATTGTACTTTTGGAATATTGAAACCATGATCAGAGAGATAACAGCCATGATTTTGATCAAAATATCCAATGATGGTCCAACGGTGTCTTTGAGAGGATCGCCAACGGTATCTCCAACAACTCCTGCAGAATGAGCTTCAGAGCCTTTACCTTCGCCTTCAATTCCGCCGGATTCGATGAGTTTTTTACCGTTATCCCATGCTCCACCTGAATTGGCTGTGAAGAGAGCAAGCATGATACCGGAAAGAGTTGTACCGATTAACAAGCCACCAACAAACTGAGCTCCGAATAAGAATCCAGTAACAATCGGAGTTAATACGGCAATCAATGCGGGTACTTTCATTTCAGCTAAAGCACCGGCTGAAGATATTTCGATACAGGTTTTATAATCCGGTTTGACTTCTCCTGTGAGGATTCTTGGTTCACTTTTGAATTGCCTTCTGACTTCGTCAACCATTTTTCTGGCGGCATTTGCAACCGCTTCAATCAAAATACCTGAGAAAAGATACGGTAAAGCAGCACCAACCATAGCCCCTGCCAGTGTCATGGTGTCGATCATGTTGAGGATCAGATTATAACCAACATTTTCTCCCGGTTGGGCTTGTGAATAGAGATAAGAGGCGAAAAGAGAAAGTGCCGCCAATGCAGCTGATCCGATGGCAAATCCTTTACCGATAGCTGCTGTGGTGTTTCCGACTGAATCCAGTTTATCAGTTATTTTTCTGACCTTCGGATCCAATTTGGACATTTCGCTGATACCACCTGCATTATCAGCTATCGGACCATATGTGTCTACTGATACCGTTGCAGCAACAAATGAAAGCATCCCGATAGCCGCCATAGCTACTCCGTAAAGTCCTGCAAAGGCATTTGCAAGGATGGTAGTAATGGCTAGAACGATGACCGGGAAGAAAGTTGATTTCATTCCAACTGCCAATCCCTGGGTAATTGTTAATGCAGTTCCTTGTTTTGAAGCGTTAGCAATATTTATGGTAGGTTTGAAATCGTAACTGGTGTAGTATTCTGCTAATTGACCGATGATGATTCCACTAATGATACCCAAAATGGCAGAATACCAGGGGGAAAGCACTCCTACTGAAAAACCGCTACCCTGTAAGTTTTCGCCGTTGAAATGGAAATAAGTAAAAACACCGGTCAGGATGATGGTAAGTGCTGCTGATGTCCAAGTTGAAATGTTGAGTTCTTTATGCGGCTTTTCAGAGACCTTTTTGACTATGAGGAAGAGGATCCCTAAAATACTTGAGATGACGCCAATCCCGGCGAAAATAAGCGGGAAGGTGATGAGTTTTTGGACTAAGTCACCACTTAATCTCAACGTGACGTCAGGGTTCTGTAAATTGGTGTAGAAGATATAAGCGGATAAAATTACGGCCGAGACGATGGCTCCCACATAACTTTCAAGAAGGTCTGCGCCTAATCCGGCAACATCACCTACGTTGTCTCCAACATTGTCTGCGATGGTTGCGGGGTTTCTGGGGTCGTCTTCAGGTATCTTGGCTTCAGTTTTTCCCACCAAGTCAGCACCCATATCTGCAGCTTTGGTGTAAATACCACCGCCAACCCTGTCAAACATGGCGATGATCGAACATCCCAAGGCATAACCTGAGACGGTCATGGTAAAGGGGATGAAATTAATACCAAACCAATTGCTGACGATGGTTAAATTCTGTACTTCTACCTGGCCCAATAATTTTCCAAATACATAATAAACCAGGATTAAACCTAACAATGCAAAACCGCCAACACTGAGGCCCATAACACTTCCACCCTGGAAGGCAACTTTTAAGGTTTTCCCCAAACTGTTGGTCTTTCTTGCCATGTTTGAAACCCTTACATTGGCCAAAGTGGCTATTTTCATACCTATCCAGCCTGCGGATGCGCTCATGACAGCTCCCAGGATAAAGGCAACACCGGTGTACCAAGAAACCAAAACCATGAGTATTATTGCGATAAAAACGGCTAAGATGAAGATGGTTTTGTACTCGTGTCTGATGAAGGCATCGGCACCCTCTTGGATGGCACTTGCGATCTCTTGCATCAAAGGTGTTCCGGTATCCAATTTCTTGACTCGTGAAAAGTTAATAGCTGCAAAACTTAGTGCTGCGATAACTGCGATAACAACTATTCCTAACATCTAGTGATCCTCCTTTTTAGTCTGAAATGTAATGATTAATTTTTCCATCATAAATGATTGCTTTGGGTTGAAATGATGCTAATTGTTCATTGTTCAGTTCGAAGATATTTTTATCTGAAATAAATCCATCAGCCGCATAGCCGTCTGCTATTCTGCCAAGACGGTTTTCCATGAAACCAGCTTTGGCAGAGGCCAAGGTGTATTTCTCGAAAGCCGTTTTCAGGTCAAAAAAATGCGTGGCACTCACCATGTTTTTAAATGGATTGTAATCCTCTACGGGAGCATCTGTGGAAAGTGAACATTCAATTCCCAAATCCAATGCTCGCTTGAAGGGATAGGCGATCTGTTCCATTCTTTCTTTTCCAAGAATATTCAAAGCCATATCATAATCACTGGTATAAAATATAGGCTGAATGCTTAAGTAAAGGTTCATTTCTTTTATTCTTTTGAGTTGTTCGTCTGAAGCCATTTGTATATGAATAATGCGATGCCTCAGGGGATTGTAGGATGTGATTGATCTCTGAAATCCATCTAAGGCAACATCCAATGCACCATCACCAATGATATGTACCAACAGTTGCAAATCGTTTTCTTCACAGATGCGAACGTATTGGGCAAATTCATCACTGTTCATATATAGAACACCTTTGTTTTGTGTGCCTTGATAAGGCTTTTTAAGATAAGCGCTTTTGGCGCCAAAGGAACCATCTAAAAAGGTCTTCACTGAACGAATGGAAGTGTATTCTGTTTCGTTTGCATGAAAAACATCTGATTCAATAAAATCATTTAGTTCTTTGATCGTTTTAGGATTTATCTTTTCAAAAATTCGTATCTCTTTTTGGTTTTTCAAAACGTCTACTAAGTCGATGATATGGTTGGAATGATAATCGTCGGAATGAACACATGTAATGCCCGTTTTCTTTACTGAATCGGAGGCTTTTGCCAGAAAATGGACGAGATCTTTCTTTGAATATTGAATCAGTTGCATGGTGAGTTCTAATGTTCTTTCCTTTAAAATACCACGGCTAAAATCCGAATCGTCCGTTTCGGCAATGCCGTTTTGTTTTAAAGCTTCAATCAATAGACTGTTGCAAGTCGCTGTATGACCGCATTTTCTTATGAGCAAACATTTTCGGTCCGGTAAGACAGAATCGATAAACGCCCTGTCGGGGAAAAAGCCCAAATGACTTTCATCCCATCCCCGTAGAACCACAAATGATGTGTCTTGAGTTATGATGACGGTTTTCAATGATTCGGCTGAGGTGATGTGGTTCAAATTGTATCTATTTTGCTCAACGCCAATGCCAAGCAAGTGTAAATGAGAATCAATGATGGCGGGATAAAGATAATGATTGCGCAAGTTGATGACATCGCAAGATTCCTCATACTGCGCTGTTCCTGCTTGCTTGTATTTTTTTTCATGTATGTCGATATTTCTGACTTCAAATTCTTGTGTTTGTGTATTGTAAATTTTTAATCCGGTTAATCTTATATTCACTTTTCCTCCAGACTGATCAAATAATTCTGACCATTCCTATATCGTTTAAATATTTCATTTCATGAATTTTGTAGATAATTTGTGATTCGTCACTTTTGATCTGTTCCTGATCATAGTGATATCCTTGTGAATAAAGGGTCGTGATATAACTGTTGGAAAAGATGTTGATCAGGGTTCTTAATTTTGATTTTTCTTCACCATTGATATTCTCGGGTTGATTAACCGCATGGTCCAGCCATTCCAAATATTCATTATTAAACAATTCTTTATCTAAGGTGATGAGGTAGTTGAGTTGTGTAATGATGGCAGAAATGGAACAGTATTTCAGAATATGGCTGACAATCTTGTGTTTGTATATTTGTGTAATTTCATAAGGTAAGTTTTCTTCGTACTGGAAATAAGCAATCATGTTTTTTGGATCATATGAATTGATGGAAATTTCCCGTATGATATTTTCATCGGATGAAAGATAACTTAGCGTCATGAAATTTTTTCTTTTTGTCAGAAATTCAAAATCCCCTCTGTTTTCGATGATGCATTTTCCGGTTCGAATGATGTAACCAAAATACATCTCAGAAGGAGAAAAAAACCAATCTGGGTTTTGAATGGTAATCAGATGCATGGGTATTTCCATCAAAACAACCCCTTAAATGGTATAATTAGAACAAATTAAACAAGACCAATGCACAAAAACCTCTCAATTTTACCATAATTATAGCACGAGACAAATCTCATTGGTTGACTTGTTTTTGATACGATTAAAACTGTGATTAGTCCGAATTTTAGCATTCTATGGCTTGTAATCGCATTTTTTTCGTGTTAGAATGAATCAGTAAGTTTAAAGGAGCAGCGAAAATTGACGACCAGGGTCAAAGCATTTATTCAGTTTTGCATCATTATCATATCCACACTTACGGCATTTTTGATTACAGATGAGTCCTATTTCTATCATTCAGTAGTGATGTTTTTAATAATATTCTTTTCTTCTTTAGCCTATTTGCTAAAAACGATCAATACACAATTGCTTTATGAAAAAAATGCTTATCGGTTGTTGATTTCTGATGAAGAAATGGATGTCTGTATTGTTGTGGCGATAAAAAATGAGGGCGAAACGATTATCAATACGGTTAATCACTATTTGTCCTTTCCAAAAAAGATTCGAATTCTTCTTTATGATGACGGGTCAACTGACCAAACCCTTCAGGAACTCATCCAGGTAGCACAAAAACACCCAAAACGATTGGAAATCAGACGGCTGAAGAAGCGGGATATTTGTGTTCATCCCAAAGCGTTTGCTTTGGAAGAAGCATTTAATGAGAAGGAAGCTGATCTTTTTCTTGTCATTGATGCCGATACGATCATTAGTCAATCAGATTTTAAAAAGGCATTATCAGCCATGAAAAGTGAAAAGCTTGATGTTTTACATATCGCAAGACGTAACAATCATAAAGATTGTCTTGTAAATCATTTAGCAGATAGAGAAGAACTCATGAATATGATTTTTCAGTTGACACATCTGAATACTCATCAATTCAGTGGTTCAGGTTACTTTGTCAGAAAATCAGTAGTGCAAGGGCTTGTGTATTCCGATGGTATCAGTAGCGAAGATACCTACATTTTAGAATATGTAAAGAAAAGGCGGGCAAAAATAAGGTTTTTCCTCTCTTTGTTTGCACAGGAAAGAGCACCGAAGAATTATTTCCATTTCATCAGACAGCGCCGGAACTGGTTTAACCAGTCAGCTCCTTTTTACATTAAGAATTTCTTCTTTTTCATAACAATGGTTCACATCTTAGTGGCTTTTGCAGTGGCTGGTTTGATTGTTCCGATTTCTATTGGTTTTTTCTTCGTTTCATTGATTATTTCTTTGTTATTGGCAATTGAGATAGCTATTAGCGTTAGCGTTATAAAGGAGAGTGTTATTAAAACATTTTTCGAAACGCTTTTAATGGTATTAAATATGGCGTTTGTCGTATGGCCGGTTTATCTGATAGTTCTATTCAAGATTATTTTTAGCCGTTCTGTCATCAGTATCCACAAAAATCATTAATCATCACAAGTACCAATTGAATTTGGAATTTTAAAGGAGATAAGTGGTCGTTATCAAAACGACCACCCGTTTTGTATTATCCGTTTCTTTTTAAAAGACCTTTTTTCTTAGCATGTTCTTCCATTTTTTTGAAGGCAAAGATTCCCACGGGGAGCATTACAATGCCCATTAATAATAACGGAATTGTGTAGTTGTTTAGGGATGTAAAGGCTTTTCCCTCAAGAATCGCTTCACGCATTCCTTTTAATGCATAAGTTGCTGGAGATATCCATGCCACTTTCTGCATCCACATGGGTAAGACTTCCACTTCATAATATACACCTGAAAACATGAGTAATAAGGCTTGAAAAATATGAACGACTTGAACGCCTTTTTCCGGTGAGATCAACGGTAAAATCGCTGCAATCATTCCCAATCCTATGAATGAAAGGCTTCCGACGGCCAGAACACCTCCAGCTGCGGCGATATTGGCCTCACTCAGATTGAGTTTGAAGAACCAAGATACGAAGAATAATATCAAAGCGCTTCTGAGTAATCCATATAAGATGGAATACCAACATACACTTAATAAATGAGTTGCCCTGGATATTGGGGACATAAAGGTGTATTCAATGGTTTCTTCCCAGCGTTCCCATGCCACTGTTTCGGCAACGATTTCAAAGAGTATGGAAAGATAACCCCAAAGAATGGATCCGATTAACATGTATAAAATGAGATAATTTACATCCACAACTGCTCCGGAAAACGATTCAACGCCTTTTCCGATGAAACCCATGGTTACCGAATTGGCAACTGTATAGGCCAAAAAGACAACTTCCCATTTCCAATATCTTTTGGTTAAATTGAAATTTCTTTCAACAAACGCCCACGCTGCTCTTAATTCTCTTAATACTAATTGCATTATGACACCTCTCGCATTTCTTCCGCTTTTTCCTGTTCGGCATTTAAATTGGTTCCCGTATAGTGTAAAAAGACATCTTCCAACGTGGTTTCCTTAAATCCTGTTTTTGGAACACTTTCTATCAGCTGATTGATTTTGCCCATCTTTCGAATTTGACCTTTGTGAAGGATTGAGACTCTTGAACACAGCTCTTGGGCTTCATACATATCATGGGTGGTTAACAGAATGGTTGTTCCATATTGTTCTTTTACTTCAAAAATAAGGGCTTGCACTTCTTTTTTTGCCCTTGGATCCAATCCGGTAGTCGGCTCATCCAATAACAGTAATCTTGGCGCTGTTAAGAAGGCTCTGGCTATTGACACTTTCTGTTGCATCCCTCTTGAGAAATCTTCGATAGGATCACTAAGGCGCTTTTTATCCAAACCAATCTTTTCAAAGATGACGTTTAGTTTTTCCTTAGCTTGTTTTTTTGGAATGCCATATAAGCCAGCTGTGAACAAAAGATTTTCTATAGCAGATAATTTCTTAAAGAAACTCGCTTCTACGGATACCCGGTTGATCAATCCCCTCACTTTTACAGAGTCTTTTTCTGTGTTATAACCAAAGACCTGTATCGTTCCCTGATCAGGTATTAACAACGTTGATATCATTCTGATTAACGTTGATTTACCTGAACCGTTGGGACCAAGCACGCCAAAGGTTTCTCCGACATCGATGGAAAATGTGATATTGTCTACTGCTTTTAAAGGATCTTTCCTTTTTTTAATAAAATACTTACTGACTTGATTGACTGATAATGCCGCTTCTTTTGATATCATCACAATTGTACCTCCTTTGTGTCTGATTGATTTTCACATGTCATTCACGGGAAACTCTTGTTGAATAACTGTTGTAAGCGATTCAAAGAATAAAGAACGTTCCTTCGATTACGGGTTGTTAGAGATTGTGATCGTTTTTTTTGCATAAAAACACCTCCTGAGAAATTTGCAAAAAAAAAGGCCATGACTCTCGTCATGGCCTGTTATATCATTTGTGATTTAGTCACTAATAACCGGATTTATCCAGTATGCAGGCGTAACGAGATAGACGTATCCCACGACAGATATAAAGTCAAGTTTAAGCATCATGATCATCGTTGCACCTCCATAATAATCTCTAAAGATTGTATCACGATTTATGTTAAATTAACGTATATGACCGCATATTGTTACATATTTTCGGAACATTCTCTCAGGTGTCAGTTCAACAAACTCGAGAGTTGTTTATGAATCAGTGAGTTAGAACAGATGAGGTCTTGATTAGATAGCGAGGCTTCGTGTTGATTAAAATTGGTTGTTTTCCCCCCAGCTTCAGAAAGAATTTTTGCTGCTGCTGCAAAATCCCATGGTTTTAATCCTGTGCCAATGAACGCTTCAGAATGCCCAGCAGCTACTTCACATATTTGCAAAACGGATGAACCCAAAATTCGGACTCTTTGAGTTTTTTCAAAGAGTCTGTTGAACAACTCCATTATTAGTTCTTTTTGTACGGGTTGATTTTTTAACTGATGGGTAAGCCCCGTGGTGATCAGTGCGTGTTCTAAA
>DAOTHY010000002.1:11533-139396 GCA_035447925.1 Thermotogota bacterium | reverse complement strand
GGGTTGATTTTTTAACTGATGGGTAAGCCCCGTGGTGATCAGTGCGTGTTCTAAATTGTCTATTTTTGATACGTATATTGGTTTTGCATTCAAGAAAGCCCCTTTTCCCTCAAACGCTTCATACATTTTTTGAATCTCAGGACAATACACAACTCCAAATATGACCTGCCCTTTTTGAGCAAAGGCAATAGAAATACCCCATAGCGGTAAGCCATGCATGAAATTTGCCGTGCCGTCAATGGGATCGATGATCCATAAGTTATCTGAGTCTAAGTTCGCTTGCTGCTTGTTGTTTTCTTCCGCATATATTTGATCCGAATTAAAAACTTCTAAGATTGATTGGATGATCATATTTTGTGCGAGTTCATCTAAATTGGTTACCGGGTCCTGAGCTTGACCATCTTTGTATCCAACTAGCAGCTGACCAGAGTGTAAACCCGTTATTTTCTCTCCCACAACAGTCACTATTTCTTTTGCTAATTGATAGCGTTCCAGGATTTTCATCAATAAGAGTCTTTAACTGTCTGGCCTTGAAGAATCTTGATACCGCTGCTGGTTCCAAGCAAAGCTGCTCCATTGGCGATCATTTGTTTTGCGGTGTCTAAATCCCGAATACCACCTGCGGCTTTTACTTGGATGTTGTTACTGACGGTGTATCTCATCAGTGAAACATCCTCAAGTGTAGCGCCGTGTTTGGCGAAGCCGGTGGAAGTCTTAACAAACTTTGCTCCAGCTTCCTCAGATAGAAGGCAAGCGATGATCTTTTCCTGATTGGTTAGGTTACAGGCTTCAATGATCACTTTTACGGGGATATGCCCGGCTGTTTTAACAACTTTATGGATATCAAAAAAGACATTTTCGTATGACTTTTCTTTGAGTTTGCCTTGATTGATGACCATATCGACTTCATCTGCGCCCATAGCAATGGCGTTTTCTGTTTCTTTTGATTTAATGACCGTTGTGTTCATTCCCAAGGGGAATCCAATTACCGTAACAATCTTTACATTTGATTCAGTAAGAAAATCTCGGGCAATAGGGATATAGGAGGGATGAATGCAAACAGATCTGAATTGATATTTTTTAGCCTCTTCACATAATCTTTTGATATCTTCAGTTGTGGCGGTTGCATTTAAGTTGGTGTGTTCAATTGTCGTTTTGATTTGATCGACCGGAACTTCTGACGCATTATTTTCAACGTATACGAAGTTTTGCTCGATTTGTGCCGCCTTGTTCAATAATTTCCCGATTGGTTCATTCACGTTTGATCACCTCTCCTTATTACTTAAGCTGTTCATTACACCCAAAGCGATGGAAGTTAGTTTGGCTTGGGCTTTGTCCGCCCGGCTGACTATGATAATAGGAACCTTGGCACCCATGATCAGTCCCCCTATGGTTCCCCCTCCAATATATTCGACACTTTTTCCCAGGAAATTTCCACTGTGTATGTCCGGGACAAGAAGTATATCGGCATCTCCAGCAACTTCGCCATCTATGCCCTTTATCTTCGCTGCCAATGTGCTCAATGCGTTGTCTAATCCAAGAGGTCCTTCAATCACGCAGTTTTTTATCTGGTTTCGTTGGTTCATTTTACTCAAAATTGCCCCATCCATCGTTTCGGGCATTTTGGGATTTACAACTTCTACGGCCGCAATCGGGGCCACTTTAGGGCGATCTATTCCAAGACTTCTCATGAGAGAAACGGCATTTTCAACGATTTGGATCTTTTCTTCTAATGTGGGTCTGAGATTCATACCGCCATCGGTGATGGCAATCACTTTTTTTAGACTTGCGGTGGATGCAACGGCCACATGAGAAAGGAGATTGCCTGTTCTCAGTCCCCATTCTTTGTTTAGGACACTTGATAGAAGCGTAGCTGTTTTGATCAGTCCTTTCATCAATACCGTGCCGTTACCCGCACTGATATATTGAACACTTTTTTTCGCCGTTTCTTCCGGAGTTGAGGTGTGTATGATTTCAGATGTTGCGAACCCGATTGTTTTTAGGTTTTCTTCTATTTTTTTGGAATCGCCCACAAGCACAGCCTCTGTGATGCCCATTTCGCAACTTTCGGCTAAAGCTTTCATAGCTTCCAAATCTTCAGCACCTGCTAATACAACTTTTTGTGTTTTTGCCTGTTTGAGTTTGTCAAATAATTGGTTAAAATCTTTCATTTTTACCCCCAGCAGTTTATTTATACCAAATGATGCCGTTGTCTGACAGTACATAGATGCCTTGTTCTGTAAAGGTAAAATCCTTGATTTCTTCAGAAAAGGTGTACTCGGCAATGTTGTTGTCTTTTGCGTTGTAGACGATCAGTGTATTTTGGCTTTTGGCAATGACTCTCAAGTTTTTTTCATCGTAAAGTGCGCTGTCGATGACCTTTCCCAGTTCAATCGGTAAGGTGATTCGATCTTCCAACAGCATATAGTAAATTATCTTACCCGTTGAGTCTAAAATGCCCAGTTTTGTGCCTTCGATGAGGAATACACGTTTAATCTCTGACAGACCTTCGTTTTCAAGGTCAATTACAATTAGTTGTCCTGGATTGTAAGGGTTGGTAATACCCATCGATTCATTGAAGAAGAAGAACAATCGGTCTTTTCTCATGGAAGCAAAGTGGATGTTGTTGCCGTCTCCGAATTTAAATGTTCTGATCGTTTTGGAATTTTTGATGTCAAAGACGGATAGCATGTCTTGATCCCAGTAAATGAAGTATCGTTCAGAACTGTTGACGTTTCCTTCTTCAAAGACTTCTATTGCAAAGTCTGATATTTTCTTGTTTGAATAAGGATAGTATTTTTTTCCTTCATTGTGAATGACTGGTGGATTCTTTAAAATATCAGTTACGACAAATGATTCGTAGGGAAGGGCTCCCTTTTCCACGATATCGTTGTTTGGTGTATAGGAATAAATCGTATGATCGGTAGTGATAATTGTCAGGAGATTGTTGTCTGAAAAAAGACCGTAGGTTGAAGTAAAATGCGGTTTGTTTGATATTTCGGAACCGGCAATTAAATTCCAGCTTTTCAGATTATAGAATTCATCGATAGAAATCATATTTTCTTTGTAGCCTGACAATTCGCGAACCGGATGGGGAATGCTTGTTTTTCCTATTTGAGTTAAAGTGTTGTTTAAGATGTAAAGATTGCCTTTGTCCGTCCCAAACATGATCCAGTCTTTATCAATATCAGCAGGATATACTGCTTGAATTTTCTCAGTGGTAATTCTTCTTTGAATCCCATCCAAAATGCCAACCGTTGAATTTTCATCCACCCAATATGTTTTGCCTTTATGACTGAACACGAAGATGATAGGGGAATCTGAACAGTTTTTACTGCTGAGGATCCCTTCTGTTGAGATAATCCCTACATTTCCTTTTTCATCTCCAAAAAGGAAATGTTCATTTTGTGTTAAATCCGCTTCAATGGCAGTGATTAAATTCTTGGAATAAATATTTTTCCCCCTGGTAAAATCAAGGGACATGATTTTTAGTTCTCCGTTATCTCTCAAGACAAGCATATATTCGCCGTTTCTTGAAAAAGAGATTTCTTTCCCATCTGAAATGGGGAATTTGTAGCTGTTTATCTTTGAAGTGTCTTTTGTGGAATAGAGGTTGTCGACATCCCAAATCTCGATTCTGCTGTCAAAAAGTAATGCCAATAGATTGTATTTGGATATGGCACAATCCAATAAGGAACTTTTCGAGTATTGAATATTCTTGATCGTTTGTAATAAGGGGTTGACGATCCGCATGTTGGTGTCCCCGGCTAAAACATAGCCGTAGTCTTTATAGGCAACTGCACTTTTCCAGCCGCCATATATTGCCGTCAGACCTTGTAATTCTTCTGTGGTTAATTCTCTTTGGCTTTTTTCACCTGTGGGGATGGGTGTGTTTTTTTCATCATCTAGGTTTCCCACGATGACTTTTCCATCCAGTACAATGGCAATTTCTTCTTCTTTTTCTTCAGTGACAGTTTTTTCCATTTCAGACGATTTTTTGGTATCTTCTTTCTTGACTTGAGATAAATCAATACTGGTATCATAGTGTTCTTCTGCCGTGTTATCTTTTTGTGTTTGTTCTGTAGCAGGTTCTTGTGTTTGCAGATCACCAACGGTTATTGTTTCGTCTTCCTTTGAAACAGCTTTTTCATCTTCGGTAGTTTTTTCATGCGGTTCTACGGGTATTTGAGAAACCGGTTCTTTTTCAACAGCATAAATCTTTTCCAAATTTTGCGGAAGTGTTGTATTTTTTGAGAATAAAATCAAGTCGTTATCAACCGTAGCGATTAAAAGCTTATCTGAATAGATGTCTACATCAAAAGAATTGATGCCTTTTTTTGATCTAAACAATACCGTTTCGTTTAAATCAAAAATGCGATAGCCTCTAAGGGTTTTATCCCAATGATTTGCAAAAAGCATGTTGTTGGATTCCGCAAAAGCAGCCATCAAAACAATGCCTCTATTCAAGTTTCGAATCGTTGGCTTTGTGTTTTCAAATCTTTGAAAATAGACAGAACCTGAGGCATCTACAATTAAAAATCTTTCCTGATCCACATCAAACGGACTTAAACCCACAACCGGTTTATCTATTTTTAATGAGTTTATTCCTTCTGCGGTATTTTCAATCCAATTGATGCGTCCGGTTGTCGTACTGGCAATGATTCTGCCTGAATCATCTACAACGGCTTGATTCAAAACCCCTGATTCCAGTTGCCATTCGTTTATTTTCGAATGTTCTAATGAGTAGAGTTGCATTAAGCCGTTTTCGTATCCCATTACAATAAATTGATCGTTGAGCATCTTCAAATAAGCAATAGGAAGGGAAATTGGGGAAGAACTGATTTCAATAATCTGGTCTTTTTTGATTGTCAGTGTTTTTAATTCGTTATTGATTAAAACAGTGAGATAGGGGTAATGAAGTGATACTTGTCTGATTCCGGTTGATAAACTGATTCCCGCTATTCTGTTCTCAGCCGGGATGTAGAAATATAAAAGATCATTTTGTGCCCAAACGAGATTGCCTTGCATATCCAAATCAAAGATTGAAACATCCTGCAAATTTAGAATCTGTTTGTATTCGTTCGGAAATTCCACAATCGTTTCGGTATCTGCTTCATTTGATATAGTTTGAACTTCTTCGGTCTGTTTCTCTATGCTCTGCTCTTTGGTTTCATCAGTTGATGAGGTCGCTTTGCTTGTTGTGACCGGTACTTTTTCCGGTTCTTCGACAGGGATTTCAACTGCTGTTTCACTTTGTTCCTTTGTGACCGGTTCTTTCTTTTCAACTGTTTCGATCGGTATTTCTTCACTTGCTGTTGTTGTCGATTCTTTTGAAATGGTCGTTATTGCTTGTTGTTCGGTGTCGGTCTGAGTGAGTGGAGTTTCTTCAGACTGTTCTATCGTTGCCATTTCTTCCACTGCTTTTTGCGTTTCTAGCTGATTTGATTCACTGCCGATCTGTTGAAATTCTCGTATCAGTGATGCTTGATTGAGAAATCTGCTGTTTGCTTCTTGTGAATATTTATAACCGTTGATTGAATAATATTCCGGTTTCTCTTTTCCCGATATGACGATATTGCCAAGGGTGTAGGTCAGATCCCTTGCGATTTGTGTTGAGACTTCATCCGGTTGATATTGTTTTAAATCATAATATTGTGTAGCGCTTAGGTAGGCAATTTTATTGAGTAAAGAGGTGTGATTGTTTTCCGATACTCCGATTGGATAGACAATCATTCCTGAACGAGAGATGGCATTCAGCGCTTCTTCTTCCGTTCTGATACTTCCCAATCCGGTGTCGTAGTAATCCGAGTCAATACCGTCTGTAAGAAGGATCAATATCTTCACTCCCTCCTTTCTTGCGAGGACGGTTGCTGCATTGAAGATGGCATCATACAGTCGCGTCATTCCGCTGGAAATTATTTGGTCTTTTGCAAATTGCCATTGGATGTAATCTCCTGTGAAATTCTGTATGATTTCAATTTTATCGTCAAAACCCATTAATGACCATTCAAAGCCTTTAGGAAGAATTTGAAGGAGGGATTCAATTTGTGATTTGATCAATGGGATTTCTCGGTTGTTACTGCCGCTACGATCGACCAGAAAGATGATATTGACGGGAAGTTGATCCATTGGGATTTGTTCGCTATCTATGAGTGATTCCGTTTTATCGTAGCTTTTGATTTCATTAATGGTCTGATCCGATTTGATCAGGTATAATTGTCCATTTTGATATTTTTGATCATAGGCCAGAATCGGTCTTTTAATGTCTTTCCTAACCCGTTCCACCATATAGTTGCCAATGTTGTCTAAAAATCTCTGAGTTGCTTTTTCAACAGCTTGAAGAATATTGATCTGTGTACCAAGCATGCCGATGCTTTCAGAGATGTCTTGAAAGTTTCCAAGTGTTATCGATGTTTTGGGATCGTAAATGCGCATCTGTGTTTCAAGCCGGGTAATCTTTTTCTCCTGGAATGAAGAATAACTCCAAAGCGCATTGGCAATGAGAAAAAGGCGTGCTTGAGGGTGTCTTTCTGAAAGCATTTCGTAAATACTCAAATTATCCATGACTAAATCAAACTCATCCAGTGGTTTTTCAACACTGACTTCAAAACCCATGTTTGAAAAACGATCTTGGATGGCTTGGATTAACTGGTCTTCATTTTCTCTAAAGAGAATTTTTCGAGAACCTGATTGCTGATAATTAGTCAAATACAAAACCAAAGGGAATTGTTCGGTTATTTCTTCTAAAGGATTTAAGTTGTATTCCATAACGGTTGGCATTCTGATATCAATGGTTTCCTCTTTTTGCTGATAGCCATTCTTCTGGACATGAACGGTATGATTTCCGGGTGAAAGGTCAACAGTAATTGGTGTGTGGCCCCTCCATACTTTGTCGATATAAACGTCCGCACTTTGTGGATGTGATAAAAGCTCCAATTCAACAGCAAACGAAATCATGAACGTAGAAATAATTAAGAATATTATAAGAAAAGACTTCATTCTTCCCGCCATTTTTTCTTCCCCCTTCTTGTTTTACTATAATTGTACCATAAACAGTCTTGAGTTATTTCGTTATGATAAACTATGTTTTGTGAGCGTTATGGTCATGATCGCATATCGATCATGTATAATAAAGAAGGGGTGAGATTTTGAATAATCTCGAATTAATGTCTGAAGTTGAAGCGGCTATCAGTGTTTGTCAAAAGTGTCCGCTGTCTGAAACGCGTAATAAAACGGTACCTGGTGAAGGTAACATTCATTCACCGGTTGTTTTTATCGGGGAGGGTCCGGGTGCCGAGGAAGATGAAACCGGACGTCCATTTGTTGGAAAGGCTGGTCGCTTGTTTGAGGAGATACTGAAGGCTGTATCTTTTTCACGTGATGACATCTATATCACTAATGTGGTAAAATGCAGGCCTCCAAACAACAGGAATCCGATGCAGGATGAAATGAATCTGTGTTCATCTTTTCTGTTTTCTCAACTTCAAATTATCAATCCATACCTTATTGTAACTTTAGGGGCTGTTCCTTTGTCTTTTTTGCTGGATAAAAAGAACATTCGAATTACCTCCATGAGAGGACAACTAATTCCTTACAAAGAAAAGACGATGTTGTTTCCAATGTTTCATCCCAGCTATTTGCTGAGAAATCCATCGAAAGCAAAGGGGTCTCCAAAATTTTTCACTTGGCAGGATATTCAGGAGGTTAAAAGAATTTATGAACAACATAGACAATAAAAAAAGGGTTTTTGATCCGGCGATGTGGATGTTTTTGATTTACTTCGCCTTGTTTTTTTTCTTATTTAAAGCGTCTCAATCAATTCTTGGTGCGATTCTTTTTGGCTGGTATCTATCACTGATCATTGAAGTACCTGCTAATTATCTCAGCAAATTTAAGTTTATCAAATACAAAGTAGCCGTTCTGATCAGTTCGATTATGATGTTTTTTTTATTGGCTTATGCCATTTATTCAATTTTTCCAATCATCATTGAAGAAGGGCAGCGTTTATTCCCGCTTTTATCAAAAACATCTCAAGATCTGGATATTCAGCAATTTTTTAAAAACCGTTCAATAGACCCCAACGTTGTAGAGTGGTTTGATTCTTTTATCGGGGAAATAGGTAAAAAATTCTCAGAACTGGGTGCAACTATTTTAAACACTGTCATTCAGTATATTCCAAATGCAACAACTTCAGCGATTATTTTTATTATTACAGCATCGTATTTCACGGCGTTAACTCCCGTTTTCAAGAGAAACCTCTGGCGTTTTTTTCCTAAATCTACTCAGTCAAAATCGTTGGGGTTTATCAAAGAATTCTATCGGGATATTCGGCATTTTATTGGCGGCCAGGTGATCATTGCTTTTTTAGTCGGTTTTATGGTGGGATTCGGTACATTTTTATCTGGCATCCCGTACTCATTGTTTTTGGGGTTTTTGTCCGGTATTACCAATTTCATCCCTTTCCTGGGTGTCTTTATTGCTGCCATTCCAGCTTTATTACTGGGATTTGTCCATGGTGGAGTTGCCGGATTGATTAAAATTATTGTTGTTTTAATAATTTCCAACCAATTGGAATCTTGGTTGTTAAATCCAAAAATACAAGGAACCAGAATGCAAATTAACTGGTTTGCGATTTTGTTGTCTATTCTTATTGCCGGTAGTATTTTGGGTTTAGCCGGTGTTTTATTGGGGATCCCGTTGTTGTTGTTTTTTAAGCGTTTTTGGGTTGAGTATGTACAGGATACTCTTAAAAAAATATAATGATCAGAAAAGAGTGAGTGAAGATGAAAATAGCGGTGGCAGGTGGTGTAACAGGGGGGCATATTTACCCAGCGGTAGCGGTATTGGATTTTTTTAAGAAAAAGGGTGACAAATTAGATGTATTGTATTTTGCCACACCCCATGGGCTTGAAAATCAAGAAATAATAAGACTTTTTCCTGAGGCAAGGATTGTAAAATTGAGAATAGCCGGTTTAAGAAGACCGGTTTATCATCTTTCGAATTTCTCCGTTGTGTTCAATACTTTTAGGGCGTATCATGATTGTGTCAGGGAATTAAAAACTTTTAAACCGGATTTTAGTTTTATTACCGGAGGCTATATTTCTGTACCTTTAGGGCTGGCAAGTAAACAACTGAATATCCCGAATTTTATCCATGAACAGAATGCAATCGCAGGTTTGGCCAATAAAATTATTGGTCCGAAAGCGGAAAAGATTTTTATCAGTTTTGCTGAAAGTGCCAGAGACTTTAAGTTAAAATTTGCCCATAAGATCAAGCATACCGGAAATCCGGTGAGAAAAATTGAAAAAAAAGATCGTCAAATCTTCGAGCATTACGGAATAAACCCTAATCACAAGATCATGATCGTGGCTGGTGGTAGTAAAGGATCTGATTTTATCAACGAGGTCATGATTCAAGTTTATTCCCAAATGGCTGATAACCCTCAATATAAAATTGAATTCCTTCATTCTTGCGGGGATGAAGCGATGATAAAGAAATTGGAAGAGTTTCCTTTTGTGAAAGCGATTCCTTTCATCATCGATATGCACCGGTATCTGGCAGCATGTGATGCATCCATCATTAGAGGGGGTGCAACTACAGTCGCTGAAGTAATTGCCTATGGTGTACCTTCTTTGATTATTCCCTGGTCAGGCGCTGCGGAAAATCATCAATTAATCAACGCCATTTCTCTTGAGAAAAATGGCGCTGGGTATTTTTTGGAGGAGAAAGAAGCAGATTCAAAGGGAATTTTAAGAATCATCAATTTATTAACGGATAAAAAAATATCTCAGTCCATCAGAAATAACTTAAAAATTCTTAAACCTGATTACGATCCTTCAGAGCGGATTTACAATGAAATCCATGAGTCTTTAAGCAATTACTCTAAAACATAGACGTTGTAAACCATTTTTTTATCAAGTTTTTCCAAGTAGTCTTTAACATCTTTTAGCAGGCTTTGACGAATGATGTAGTATTGAAACGGGTTGCTACCGATTAAATTTGTTTCTTTAAAAACGTCAAAGTTATAGTATGTTAATAATCCAGGAAGATGATGCTGCAATTTCGCCAAATCGATTTCAGTAATTGTTTTTACCAGTAAATGACCATTATAGTGTTCCTCAATTTCAAAATCGTTTATCTCAACGCTTTTATAACTTTCAGTTTCAACGTATTTGAGCCATTTTATATAATCATTTGCCGGTAAATATCCTGGAAAGCCACCCAAAAACTCCAACTCTCTATTGAAGAAGAATGTGGCGGGAACACCTCTGACTCCAAATAGAGAAAAGAGATCTTGATAAGTGTATTCTTTTCCGGATTCGTCAAATTTGGCGTTTTCAACATCAAAATGTGCGATTAAATCATTGTCCGCTCTGATTTCTATCAATATATAATTGTTAATAAGGAAATTCATCACATCTTCCGAGGCAAGAACTTCATCTTTCAATTTCGTGCAATAAGGACAACTATTACTGGTGAAGATCAATAGTACGTTTTTGTTCAGTATTCTTGCAACTTCAAAACCTGTATCAAAGTCGTTGAAGAAAACGAATTCCTCATAAGTAACTGCAAGTCCTGTAAGAAAAAATGCCATGAGTAATAGGGTTACGGTTAATAACTTTTTCATTGAAATACCTCCACGAGTTATAATAATCTAATTATCTCTTCAATTTAGACGAATAAATCACCCGTTTATTTCAGATATATGGTAGAATGTCATGAATTTTTCTTTGGAGGGGTCAAATTGAACGAATTGATCTGGATTCTTTTTATGATTGGTGATTTATCCATCGCCTTATTCATTTTTCGTGTTTTTGGGAAAAAAGGACTGCTGATGCTGATCGCTGCCAATATCATAATCTGTAATATTCAAGTTTTGAAAACGGTCGAATTATTTGGTATCACAGCAACTTTGGGGAATATTCTTTACGGAAGTATTTTCTTCGCAACGGATGTCATCAGTGAGCTATACGGAAAAAAAGAGGCAAAACGGGCAGTGCTGATTGGTTTCGCCAGTCTTTTAATCATGACTTTGTATATGCAGGTTTCATTGCTTTTCCAACCGGCACCTGATGATTTTGCTTCTTCTCATTTGCAGGCTCTGTTTGGATTTATGCCTCGAATTGCTTTGGGAAGTCTAACCGCCTATCTGCTTTCACAACTTCATGATGTTTGGGCTTTTGAATACTGGAAAGAAAAAACAAAGGGCAAACATCTTTGGTTAAGAAACAATTTTTCGACTCTCATTAGTCAGATGATTGATTCTGTCGTTTTTTGTCTAATTGCTTTCTTAGGTTTGTTTCCGATGAATATTTGGTTTGAAATTCTGTTAACAACTTATCTGTTTAAATTAATCGTTGCGATTTTCGACACGCCATTTATCTACCTTGCCAAAAAGATTGGAGAAAGTAAAAAGGCTCCGCTTTTATAGCGGAGCCTTTATGTGTAACTCTAAAAAAAGTAGTTTTATTTTCTGTTATATCTTGCTTCCGAGGTGTAGTTCTCAATGGTTCCGAGGTGATCGATGTAGCCTCTGAGAACATCTGCTGCTACAAAGCCGGTGTCATAGCCTTTGTCTCCGTTTTTGGACAACGCTTCATAACCGTCTCCACCCATTGCCAGATAGTTATTGGTCGCTAAACGGTAAACCTTATCCATTTCAAGAGCTTTTCCATTTACTTTTACATCTTTGACTTGTCCATTCTCAAAGGTAAAGGTGAGTCCGGCAAGGTGAGGATAAGCACCTGCTCCGGCTGGAATGGTAACCATGAAGTCAATGAGCTCCATAATCTCTTTACCCTTTAATTCCATGACGTATACGGTGTTGCCGAAAGGAAGAACAGTAAGAATGTCTCGGTAAGAAATATTTCCCGGTTGGATGGAAGCTCTGACGCCACCGCCGTTTTGAAGGGCGATGTCAGCATCTGTCTTCCATTTGATTGAATCAGAGATTAAGTTGGCAAGATTAGTTGGTTTTGATCTGACATCGGCTCTTTCACCGTTTAAAAGAATTTCTGTTTTTCCGATCATTTCGTTGAGTTTAGTATCGCCGAGTGCTAAGAAGTAGTTCATTGCAGCAAGAACCTTTGGCTCTTGTTCTACCCCTTCCAAAGGAATGAGTTCCCATTCAAAATCCACTACGTCTCCGTCAACGATGGTTAAGTCCAATCTTCCAACGTATTTGTTCCAATCAACTGCTGAAACAATGATACTGTCGTTAATAACAGGCGGTTTTTTAAAGAAGGTATGCGTATGACCGTCCACAATGACATCAATTTCTGAGAACGCTGCAGCTAATTCATTGGACGTGGTTTTTGGATCATCCAGTCCTGGCTGATAACCTAAATGTGCTAAAGCAACAATGATATCCGCATTGCTCTGAAGTTCGGGCATCAATTTAGCGGTGACGTCAATGGCATTTGCGAATTTCCAGTTGTCTAGATATATAGGTTCCAAAATAGCTGTTTCTTCAGTGGTAAGTCCCAATACAGCCACTGAAAGATCTTCGAAATCATAAATCACATAAGGCGTGACTGGGTGCTCGTTATTTTCATCAACTATGTTGGCGCTGAGAACCGGCATTTCAAGGAGATCCATTTGTTTTAACAGAACTTCTCTGTTTTTATCAAATTCGTGGTTACCCAAAGTAACTGCGTCAAATCCAACCATGTTCATTCCAATGATATCCGGAACGGCATCCAGTTGATCGGACTCCGGAACTCCAGTGTTATAGTCTCCTGCATGTAGAACGAGAACATAACCCCCACAGGCTTCCACTTCCGCTTTGACAGCATCAACAACAGTTGATACTCCCGCAAAACCTCCGATCTCTCCATTCTGCCAGGCATGTCCATGTGTGTCATTCACATGTAAAATCGTCAAATGTGATGTAACAGCAAATAACGAAATGCTCATCAATACAACCAAAGTGAATACAAACAGTTTTTTCATAATGAATCCTCCTTTTTTTGTTTTTGCACTGTTGATTATACCATGAGAAATAATACTTAAAAAATCAATTTTTTTATTTTAATTTTTTCAGAGCAGGGATTGGCTTTTCTTTTTTTAATTATCACCTGTCAACACTTTGAATAGAGTGAGGCGTGTTATAATCGGATTGATCGATACACGCTTTTTAATATAACTTTAATTCAAAAGCCAGTTAAGCAAACAGTACTCAACAATGTTCGAAACAATAAGGAAAAACGGTGATCAGATGACAACAGTTTATTTAATTAAAGGTCCGCAAAGAGCTGATAAAACTTCAAAGATTATTGATTTTATGCTTGACAAACAAAAGCGTTACGGAGCTTTTAGCTACCTTTTTCTTGGTTCTTCCGGAGGCTTTTTACAAAGATTTCGTGAACGCTATTTGGACAAGGCTGATGCGATCATTAACAGCAATTTCAAAGTCATCAATCAATACGTGGTTGAAGAATTGCAGAAACATCTGCCCGGGAAGGTGCATGTAGATCGAGAAATGCTTTCTGCATTGGTTCTGGATGTTTTGGCAGACAACGATGAGTTAAAAGAGTTACTTAATTCTGGAATTGGCATTGTGGAGATGTTTTTGAATTATTTTAGTGTTGTTAATGAACAGGATCCTGATCAGGTATTTGCCGATGTGGATGGAACCGAAGATCAATTGATTCAATTATTTGCCGGGTTGTATGCCAAGTTCAGACATTTTCTTGAGCAGAACAACATGTTTGCGACTGATGATGCGTATCGGATTATTGCAGGGATCATTGATAAAGGCGACTATCATATGGATAACAATAAGCAATTTCTTTTCATTGATGGTTTTAATGACTTTCCTAAGCCGATCAGGGATTTTTTGTTGGTCTTTATTCCGTTGTTTCAAGAGGTCTATATCACCATTCCCACGACTTTGGATCTAATAGTAGATGAAATGTCATTTGCAGTGTTTGAGAACTATTTACAGCAAGGATTAAACTTTGAGAGCTGCAGGATAAAACAATTTCGAGTTGACGACCACGATCCTAAGGTTATTGATCAAATTGCTGATGTTTTTTCTGATGGAAAAAAGGCTTTGCCCTATTGCAAACCGATGAGTTATTCTGAAGAGTATCCAATTCAATTTATCAAAACTGCTAATCCACCTGAACAATATCGCTATGTCGGGACACTTGTAAAAGATTTGGTGTTAAAGGAAAAGATGCCATTGGGTGAGATTGGTATTATTGCAAGAAATATTGATAAAAGCGGGTTAGCCTGTTCTCGCATCTTTGACAATATGGGCATTCCCTATCGTTTTGAACGGGATGTTTCCATTTTAGAAAGTATAACGATCAATCGGTTGGTTCATCCGTTTAGGGTGTTTCATTCGGGATTTGATTCAGAGATGATATTGAATTATCTGGAATCGGGGTATGAGGATTTAGATGATTTGTCATTTGCAACGCTTTTAGATCTTTTCGATAGGGCGGGGCTTTTATATGAAAGGTATTTTCAACAAAGACATTCCCGTCACTTTCTCTCATTAAAAAAGAGAAAAGAAAACTGGTATGAAAAACTGAATCGTTATGAAGACTTTATCAAAGAACGCCTCAAATCCAATCAGTTAACCGTTGAAGAAGAGATTGACGTAACGGTTCAAGATGAGCACACACTAGTAAATATTTCAAAAATAAGAAAGTTGTTAGATGATGTTTTTGATACATTGGGAGTGCTTTTTGATTCCACGAGAAAACGCAGTTTTCGTGATTACTACGATTATTTTCACTTTTTGTATCGAAAATTGAATGAGAGGGGAGTCATTAACACAGATCATTTTGAACAGCAGGCTGTTTTGATTTTCTTTGAACAAATTTTACCGGCTTTGAAACGTTTTTTTGTCATTGTCAAACATGCCAATGAACCGTTGATATACCCGGTTGAATTTTGGAAATATTTGAATATTTATCTTGAGAATAATCGTTTTCACAGTTCTGAATTTATTGAAAATAAATGCCTGATCATGGATTTAGAATCCTCCAGATACAGACAAACCGCAGCGAGAATCTATATTGATTTTTTGGATGGCCAATATCCAAAAGTAGTTTTCAATAAGGTTTACGATTTATTATTTGTCAATGATATGCCTTTTATCGATACTTATCTTCAACGAGAAGAAAGAAATTTTCTTCTTTCTTTGAGAAAAACAACACAAAAAGCCTACTTTGTTTTTCCTGCAGCAGATATAAACGGAGTTCCCTATCATCCTTCCTCGTATATTCAACGCCTTTGTCATTATTTTCGTTATACCGATAAGACTTTTAAAGATACGCTGGTGAAGGATACGACTCATATTGAAACTCTCGATGACTATGCTATCAAGGATTACTTAATTTCAAAACTCGATAAAATCTCCGTTGAGGATAAAGGGTTTATCCAACTGTGTTCTCAATTTGAGTACGATTGGAATCGAATCAAAAAAAAGGTTGTTTCACTTCACAGAAACAACGAATCGGCATTCATGGTGGAAAATAAAGAGACCGTTTCGCTTTTATTTGGAGATACGTTGAGTCCCTCCAAGTACGGTGTTTTAAAAAAATGTTTTAAAGACTTTTTTTACAAGTACATCCTGCATGTAAAACCAACTTTGGATGTCAAAGAAGGGTTCGATTTTTTTGTGGAAGGGCAGATTCTTCATTCTATTTTACATGGTGTTTTTCAAGGATTAAGCAAGAAGAATCAATTATTGGAAAACCTTTCAGAAGTTGGGTTTCGTGCTTTTTTTGAAAGAACTGTTCTCGAAATTATTCAAAGTGAAATCAAAGCGAAAATGTTTCATCCTGAACAGATTCTTTATGATGCAGAAGTTTCGTATTTTAGTAAGCTGATATTGGATTTTTTGGAAAAATATAGAGATTCCGGATTCTGTTTCTCCAATCCAGATCCTGAATCATACGGTTCTTTGGTTTTTATGCCTAAGGAATTTGAAGTTGAAATCACTCGCAAGGACGCTATCCGTTTTATTGAAGACCGCCAGATCTTCTTTGTGGGGAAAATGGATCGTATCGATATGAATGAAGCCGGTGACTTGTTTATCTATGATTACAAGCGGTCTGAAAGCAGTGCCAAAAGGGATGCTTCGCATCAACTAATGATGTATGCTTATGCAGCCAGCAAGCAATTGAAAATGCCTTTGGGATTAGCTTTTTTACCTGTTATTTCAAAAAGCGAGAAAATTACAGGCCTTTTTTTGAACTATCATCCAGAAGATGATTTATATGTCATCGTGGGAGCACGCAAGGATAAAGAATTGACTTTTCAAGATTTGATCAATGAGATTGATATCAACCTCTCTCAGGTCTTTGAAGGCCGATTTGTTAATGAAAAAGCAGTCAATTGTTATCGATGCCAACAAAAAGAAACGGGAATTTGCGATATCAGAAAGAGGGAAGATAACCCATGAAGAATCAACTGAATAATGAACAAATAAAGATTATCAAAAGCGATGGGGATGTCTTTGTCAAAGCAGGTGCCGGAACGGGAAAAACCAAAACCATCACTGAGTTATACATCGATATGCTGTTAAACAGGGATTTCGATGTGAGAAATATTCTTGCGATTACTTTTACCGAAAAGGCAGCCAATGAGATGAAGGAACGGATCAAACAGACCATCAGCACTCTTACTCAAGAAGCCGACGAGCATCAAAAGCCGCATTTGTTAACATTACAAAAGCGAATGAATTACGCCTGGATTTCCACTCTTCATGCGTTTTGTTCTCGGCTCTTGCGGGAATTTCCTTTGCAATCTGGAGTCGATCCGTTGTTTGAAATCATTGATGAGGCGGAGAAAAAAAGTTGGATAAATTACACCGTGCGCCATTACTTCAATCAATCAAATGGGTCTGAAAAATTTAAAAGCATCAAGGATTTGGCCTTTTTATATCGATATGATAATCTCTTGACACTCTTTGAAGAGGCCTTGGAAAAAAAACAGTATGAGTTATCAAGGATACAAGTAACATCTTTTCGGACCAGAACCGATGATGTTGATACCGGGCAAATGATTGAGCGATTATTACCTGGTTTTAAGAAAGTTTTTGATGAAATGGTTAGTGACTATCGTCAGTATATCAAAAAAGAAAATAAACTGGATTATAACGGACTTTTATCTGAAACGATCAAGTTGCTTGGTCAGGATAACGGTGTTCGTGAAAAGCTGCATAACCGTTTTAAATGCATCATCGTAGATGAATTTCAAGATACCAATCAACAGCAAAAAGAGATTATTAACCTGTTAGCCCATACTGAGAATAAACTGGTTTTTGTTGGAGATCCCAAACAGTCAATATATTACTTCAACGGAGCAGATGTCAGTGTGTTTAATCAAACTGAAAAGGATTTTAAAGACAAGGAAATATTTACATTGTCTAAGAATTACCGGTCAAACAGCGAACTGATCGATTTCTTTAATTTGACTTTCCCCAGGATATTTGTGAATAGACCCGCTATCTCATATACAGTTAATTATGAGGGGTTATCGGCAGAGGCTTCAAAGTTTTTCAAACAGCCGGTGAAATTACTTCCCATTGCACAATCCTTTGAAGAAGAATGCGAGAATATTTGCCGATACATACAAATGCGAGCATCGAAAGGGACTCCCTATCGGGAGTTTGCAATCCTTATGAGGAAAATGACAAAAGTAGAAACCCTTGAGAACGTTTTAAAAAGTCGCAAAATCCCCTATTATGTCAATGGAAGTCGTGGGTTTTTCAAAAAACCTGAAATTGTATCGCTGGTTTCTTTGGTTAAGGCGATTTATGATCCCACTGATGAAGAAAATCTTTTGTTGTTGTTGAGAAGCTATCTGAGCCCTTATTCAGATTCTGATTTAGCTGATATGCGGCTTATGGATAAAAGGTCTTTATTAAAGGCGTGGGAGATGTATTCGGATCATGTATCCTTATCACCGAATTTTTATCAGCAATTTGTTGAGCTAAAATCACGGGCTAATTTGATAAGTCCATCTAAATTAATAAACGAGATTATTGATTTGTTTGACTATGAGTTTATTATTTCCCAGCTGTCGAATCCTACACGAAGGCTGTTGAATTTAAAGAAATTTTTAGAACTGACGCAGTCATTTGATAATGAGATTTCAATCAGAAAATTTTTAACTCGAATTGAAGCTATGGCACAAAGCAATGATGGAGAAGCGGCGATTGATAATGAAAAAAACAATGTGGTAAAAATAATGACCATCCATAAATCCAAGGGACTTGAGTTTCCCATTGTTATTGTTCCAGAGCTGGGCTATGTGAATCATCCCGGCAAATCCAAACCAAACCTTTTGGTAGATTATGAATCCGGTCAAATTGCGTTAAAGGATCCTGTTGAAGATGAACAGGGAGGTTCTGAATACACACGAATGCTTTTACAGGAAAAAGCCAAGGAATATGAAGAGGAAAAAAGAGTCTTATACGTCGCTTTTACCCGGTCAGAAAACGAATTGGTCTTAAGTTACTCTCAGCCTAAAAGTAATAAGAAAAATGCTCCATTTAGAAATGCCTTGATCGAATTTGGGGTGTTAAAGGAAGCTGGCAAAGAGGATGTTTGGACTGATGATTCTGACTCAGAAGTGATACAATATTTGGAAACAGTCAAACCCGACATAATCCATTCAGATCAATATTCAACTGAATGGATTCATTCCCACAATGAGTTAGAAGAATCAAACATTAGGTCTGATTTTAACATTCCAGAGACGGTATTCCCTCTAAATGAAAAAGAATGGAAGAAATATGTCAGTCCAACTTTACTCACACAGGCTGTTTCTGATTCCAAACAAACCTATCAATACTTCGGTATCGGTGACGACTTGAACGAGAAAAAGAATGATAATAAAATGACACTGGGCTCGATGGTTCATCGGGTTTTGGAGGATTTAGGAGAGGTTAACTTAGAGGGGATTAACCTTGTCAGGATGCAAGCGAAACTGTCCGATGAACCGGTTTTAAAAGAGTACTTGCCTCAAATCAAACGCATCATTCAAAAGATGATATCACTCAAATCCCCACTGATTGATGAAATTGAGCGAGCTGAACGTATTTATAGCGAACTTCCCATCAGAAAGAAATTCGGTAAGTACTATTTAACCGGTACAGTTGATAAGCTCTTTTTTGTCAACAATGAGTGGAAGATCGTTGATTTCAAATATTCAACCGGTTCACAAAAGGAGAATGAAGATTATCTCTTTCAAATGAGATTTTACATGTATTGTCTTCAAACACTTGTGGATCCCAGTCCTCGCCAAGGATATATTTATTATATCAAGAGTAATAAAGTGACGAATGTAAATCAGGTATCGGATATAGAGCAACAAATAGCTGATAAAATCAAGACTTTTGAAGAGAAAGGCAGGCTTTAAGAAAATTATAGGAGGCCGAAGCCTCCTATAGCCTATCCCTCATCGTCGAATATATTGTGCTTTCGTCGTTTTTTTGGGAAAAGTCCTTCTAATATCATCGTAATACCGATTAAGATTAAAATGCCTTGCCAAAAAACATGAAAATGGAAACATAACGCCAAGCCAATCAGCCAGGAAGAGGCAGTAAGTGCATGTTGCCAGCCTTCTTTGAGGATGCTTCCCGGTAAAATGGCGATTCCAATTACGGCTAATATCCAAGGGAAAAAGGATACGTCCTTGATAAGAATGATGACCGCTAATCCAATCAGCAATAATCCGCCTGTTAGGGATCCGGCAGTTTGTTTTCTGGTCATACAACAAACACCTCGTTATTCTAAAATAACTGCGGTTCCTGAGCTGCTTACCATGAGCATGCTCCCGCTTGAGCCTAAGACTTCATAATCTATATCGACGCCAACAACCGCATTTGCTCCTAATTCAAGAGCTCTCGAATGCATTTCCCTCAATGCATTTTCCCTGGCTGTAATCAATTCATTTTCATAACTGGCGGATCTTCCACCAACGAAATCCCTTATTCCAGCCATAAAGTCTTTTACAAAATTAACACCGGTAATGACCTCGCCACAGACTATTCCTTTGTATTCTTTTATTCTTCTGCCTTCTACTGTTGGTGTTGTTGTAATTATCATTCTTTTGACTCCTTATACTTTATTTTTGTAAAGTGGAAATTGTGCACACATAGATTGAACTTTTTTTACAAGTTCATCTCTAACTTGTTCTTCAATTTCTCCTTCTTCATTCATTGATTTAATGGCTGTTACAATGATATCGGCAATCAATGGCATTTCTTCAAGTCCCATGCCACGAGTGGTGATGGCAGGGGTACCGATGCGAATCCCGCTGGTAACAAATGGTGAGAGTTTTTCATCTGGAATCGTGTTTTTATTGACAGTAATGTTGACTTCTTCAAGTCCATTTTCTACTGCTTTACCTGTAACATTCATCGGTGTTAAATCGACCAAGAATACATGGGTATCAGTCCCTCCGGAAACAATCCTCAATCCTCTTTTTTCAAGTTCAGATGCCAGTTCTGAAGCATTTTCCTTGACACGTTTTTGATAGTCTTTAAAAGAGGGTTGAAGGGCTTCCAAGAAACTTACTGCTTTGGCTGCAATGATATGCATTAAAGGACCGCCCTGAATACCGGGGAAGATGGTTTTATTGATGGCTTTGTAGAGGTCTTTGTCGTTGGTTAAGATGAGTCCGCCTCTGGGCCCTCGGAGTGTTTTATGCGTGGTGCTTGTGACGACATGGGCGTAATCCAGCGGATTTGGGTATAATCCAGCGGCAACCAATCCTGCAAAATGTGCCATATCTACAACAAAGTAAGCATTGATCTGATCGGCTATTTCTCTGAAACGTTTAAAGTCAATAATTCTGGAATAAGCGCTGCCACCTGCAACAATAATCTTGGGTTTGTGTTCTAATGCAAGTCGTTCCACTTCATCATAGTCAATTTGTTCTGTATCCAACTTGACACCGTATTGAACCGAATGATAAATTTTTCCGGAAAAATTGACACTTGCTCCATGCGTTAAATGGCCACCGTGGCTTAAGGACATTCCCATAATGGTATCGCCAGGTTCTGCTATTGCAAAGTAAACACCCATGTTGGCTTGAGAGCCGGAATGAGGTTGGACGTTTGCAAATTTACAATTAAAAAGTTCTTTAGCCCTGTCTCTGGCTAGCTGTTCAGCCTGATCGACAAATACACATCCACCGTAATATCTTTTTTTTGGATAACCTTCGGCATATTTATTGGTCAATACACTGCCCATTGCTTCCATCACGGGAACTGATGCGAAATTCTCAGAGGCGATTAATTCTAAACCGGTTTCTTGTCTATTTAATTCTTTTTGAAAGATTTCATACATTTGAGAATCATTCTGGCTAAGTGCTTCCCACATAAAACCATCCCCTTTTTTTGTATTTTATGATATGGTGATTAATGTTTCACCGGTTTCTACATTGTCTCCCTTTTTACAGTGGACTTCATCAATGATTCCTGAAACATCACTGACAATATCGTTTTCCATCTTCATGGCTTCCAATACCAATAGTTTGTCCCCTTGTTTAACATTGTCTCCTTTTTTGACTTTCACATCTATGACTAATCCGGACATGGGAGCGTCAATGGATGAATGAGCGCCTTGGTCAGCCGCCGTTTCTTTTTTGGGTTCACTTTGAGCTGGTTTGCTGACTGGTTTCGGTTGTTGAGTTTGGGGGGTCTGTTGTACTTGAGAAACTGTCTGTATAGTTTGACCCTGTTGAACTGACTGATGTGAACCCATCTCTTCAACTTCAACCTCGTATGCTTTGCCATTTACCCGTATGTTGTATTTTTTTACCATACTCTTTTAACTCCTTTTCTAAGCGGTCTCCAAATTTTTACTCTTTGGTTTTTCCATCCCAAATTTTGAACGGATGGCCTTTCTCTAACAGCGATTATTCTCGCTTCTTCTGAGGTATAAGCGGTGATGGCCGCAGAAATTACGGCCAATAGTTCTGTATCGTTTTCTTCAGACACATTTTTTGCTATTGGCGAAGTATCTTGTTTCAGAGGGCTGGATGCGTCTGCAGATACCATTTGATCCTTTTTTTTATCTCCGAAAACAATTGCCAATAATTTAAACAGGAAAAATAAAACTACAAATGTAAAAAAGACAACACTAATACCCACTAAAGAAATGGTTCCTACATCCATCGAATCAATCCTTTATCATCTTTGATTTAAAGAGGTATGTTTCCGTGTTTTTTTTCTGGAACTGCCTCTGCTTTTGTTTCAGTGATTTTTATAGCCCGATATAATTGTTCTCTTACTTCCTCAGGAGATACAATCGCATCCACATATCCTCTTGAAGCTGCCTGATAGGGGTTAGCAAACCGATCTTTGTATTCTTCGATCTTTTCCATTCGGGTGGCTTCCGGATTCTGAGAACCTTCAATTTCTTTTCTGAATATGACATTTGCCGCTCCTTCAGGACCCATGACTGCAATTTGAGCACTTGGCAAGGCAAATACTAAATCCGCTCCCAGATGTTGACTCCCCATGGCAATGTATGCTCCTCCGTAAGCTTTTCTGAGAATGAGGGTGATTTTGGGAACAGTGGATTCACTATAAGCGTAAAGTAACTTTGCTCCATGCCGGATTATGCCGTTAAATTCCTGATTGGTTCCTGGAAGAAATCCGGGTGTGTCAACAAAGGTTAATATTGGGATGTTAAAGGCATCAAGAAAACGGATAAAACGAGCACCCTTATCCGATGCGTTGATGTCAAGGCTTCCAGCCCATACTTTGGGTTGATTGGCAACAACTCCGACTGTATAACCTCCAATTCTGGCGAATCCCGTTACGATATTTGGAGCATATAAAGCATGGACTTCAAAGAAGTGTTCTTCATCGACAACGCTCTTGATAACATTTCTGACATCATAACCCTTTTTCATGTCCCCGGGGATAATTTGAGCAATGTCTTGAGAATTGGAAAGGGTATATGGAGACCCCGAGTTTTTGTTATCCGGTTGTTCAATATTATTAGAAGGTAAATAATCAATTAATTCACGGCAAAGTTGTAATGCTTTTTCATCTGACTCTGCTAAAAAGTGTGCATTACCGCTCTTCGAATTATGAACTGTTGCTCCACCCAAATCTTCCTGAGAGACTTCTTCACCGGTTACAGCTTTAATCACTTGTGGACCGGTGATGAACATCTTGGCATTCTGATCGACCATGATGACAAAATCAGTGATAGCAGGTGAATAGACAGCACCTCCTGCACATGGTCCCATGATAATGGAGATTTGCGGAATGACACCTGAAGCCCTGGTGTTTCTGAAGAAGATTCCACCGTATCCAAAGAGGGCATCAACTGCTTCTTGTATCCTGGCTCCACCTGAATCGTTAATACCGATGATTGGAATCCCCATTTTTAATGCAAGATCTTGCATTTTCATGATTTTTTTGGCATGCATCTCTCCTAAAGATCCACCCATTACTGTGAAATCTTGAGAGAAAACCGCAACTTTTTTTCCGTTGATGGTTCCTATACCGGTTATAACAGCATCAGCCGGAATTTCCATTTTTTCCATTCCAAAATTATCGCATCGATGTTTAACAAATTTGTCAATTTCCACAAAAGAATGGTCATCAAGTAATATACTGATTCTTTCTCTTGCAGTTAATTTACCGCTTTTATGCTGCTTCTCAATTCGTTTTGGTCCGCCTCCTTGTTCTATTTCCGCATTTTTCTTTTTGAAGGCGTCTATCAATTCATTCATTGTTGACATCATTCTCATCCTTCCATTAATGTTCTGATTCTACTAATTCTAAAAGAACACCGTTGGTACTTTTTGGGTGCAAAAAGACGACCTTTGTTCCGTGAGCTCCCTTTTCAGGCACATCTGAGAGCAATCGATATCCCTTTTCCTTTAGCGATTCCATGGTTTGTGTGATGTTCTGAACATGAAGAGCGATATGATGAATTCCAGGCCCTTTTTTTTCAATAAATTTTGCAACTGTACTTTGTTCTGAAGTCGGTTCGAGCAATTCGATCATCGAGTCTCCAGCTTGAATAAAAGCGGTCTTTAAAGCCCTTTCAGGTATCTCTTCGATCCCTTTGTAGTTCATTTTTAATGCATCTTGGTACAATTTCAACGATTCTTCTATCGATTCCACTGCAATGCCAATGTGATCGATTTTCGTTACACTCATCTTCATCCTCCCGTTTATTGTTATGCAGATTATAGCACATTCATTTTTCAATGCCTTCTCTGGCTTGTACCCCTTGCTGATAATAGTGTTTGATCTCTTTCATTTCGGTTACCAGATCAGCGACCTCGATCAATTCATCCGGTGCATACCTGCCCGTAATAATAATTTCTGTCTTTTCATGTTTTTCACGAATGATATTTAAAACATCTTTGATATCAAAAAGTTTGTAAAAAAGAGCGATATTTAATTCATCCATTACAACAACATCGTAAATACCGGAAATTACTTTTTCACGAAGATCAGAAAGCCCTTCCTTAGCCAATCGGATATCTTCTTCTTCTGGTTCTCTTTGAATAAAACAGTTCCTGCCATATTGCCTGATTTCGAATCCGTTTAGCATGTCGGTGGCGTTCAATTCACTGTATTTCATACCTTTGACAAACTGTCCAAAAAATACCTTTTTCCCCGCACAAACCGCTCTTAAACTCAATCCTAGAGCTGCTGTCGTCTTTCCCTTGCCATTTCCCGTATAAATTTGAACATATCCTTTCATACAAAAACCTCCTTAACCGGTCCTGATGAGAACTAAAAGATCAACATGAGAAAATGGGCTGTTACACCGGCAAATAATCCTCCTACGGTGTGACTTAATATGGCTTTATTGGTAAGATTTCTATATCCGAGTGCATCCATCATTGCTATATGCGTGGAAAGATAACCACTCCAGCACATTCCCATGGCCGTAAATACTGCTATTTCATTATTTCCTAAAATACCGTTTTCGATGAAATTAGGGACAAGTGCAAGGGCAGCACCACTTGAACCCAACGAGGTTAAAGGGAATGCCAATAACTCAGAAGAATTAAAACCGAAAAGAAATTTAATGATTGGAAATATTTTTTCTCCCAGCCAAGGTAAAACCGGTACACCTTCATATGCAATTCCCTGATATCCCATCACAGCATCTTTCGGGCCATAGGTCAACATCATGACAAAGGTGCTAACAATAAGCACTCCGGGGATGATTCCCATTCCAATTTCTACGCCTACCCTTCCACCTTCTAAGATTGCTGCAAGTAGTCGGTGGAACACACTGCCTTCTCTTACTGTTCTTTTGTCGGATATATTAGAGGAATCCTCAAAATCATCCTGATCATCCCCTATCTCCTTTTTTGAAAAGTGAGCCATCATTCGAACACTGATGATGCTTCCGATTAAAGCGCCGAGATTGCCTATAAATACTGGAATGAAAACAGAGTGTCCTACTTTGGTACTTTGGGCGATCATGAATGTGCTGATCAGCAATCCCATCCCAAAGGATGTACCCAGGTTGCATAAAAGTGGTAATTGCCATTTACGAAAAAATCTGAGAAAATTCCTGTCTTTTGTCAAACTGATAATGGCAGGATTATCAGAAAAATACGTGGTAATGACACCAACTACAGCTATTCCCGGTAGATTGAACAAGGGTTTCATCAGAAATTTCAACATTTTATCGAGTATGTGGATCACACCGAATTCAGAAAACATACCTGAAACAGCGCCCGTTAGCACTGCAACAGCCATCAAAAAAAATACCGTATTGATGAGTAAATCATGAGCAGTAAGCATCATGGTCTGGAAAAAATTTGCCGTTCCCATGACGGATAGCATCGGAACTAAAATGAGCATGAATAGGGCAAGAAAAATGATCCCTTCGTAATTTCTGGCTTGTATTCTCTTCTTGGGTTGTTTGACTTTTCTTATTTCGCATTCCTCCCCTTTGATTTAAATGATCACCACGTTATTTTACAATAAATACCATTCTTTTTAAAAGATTATCATGCGCATTTTCAAAGACTAAACAAATACAATCAAACAGTAATTATGAAAACTTGAAAAAAAATAAAAATAAATGCAATTATCTTCATTGTTTCATTGAACTCCACCATAAAAAAAGACCCCGTTAAGGGTCTTTATGCGTTGTGTTTGTTCAAAATGAGCTCTACCACATCTCCTACGGTGACGATATCGGTCAGTTCTTCCAGTTCAATTCTCGTGTCCAGGGCTTTTTCCAAATCCATAGCCAAGTCTACCAATTCTAAAGAGGTGGCATCTAAATCTTCCTGCAAATTCGAATTCAACGTAATTTGAGGATTTTCTAAATCGAGATTTTCAATCAAGGTTTCTTTTACTTTGTCGAATATTTCTTCTTTTGTCATAGATAAACTCCTTTCGAATGATATTTATTCTTCCTTGAATCCTAACATTAGTCTGGCTTTTGTACACAACTTATCTTCGCAGGTTATTTTTCCCGAAACAAAAAAAATCGACTCTCTTCTTTCATCCAATTTGATTTCGTATTGTATGACATCACCCGGTCTGATTTCTTTTTTAAATCGGGCTTTATCAATTCCTAAAAACAGGGGAATATACGATTCGGAGAATTCCTCCTTGTATTTATTCTTAATAAAGATTCCAGCTACCTGTGCCAATCCTTCTATTTGGAGTACCCCTGGAAATATCGGGTATTCCGGAAAATGACCTTGAAAAAAAGGTTCATTAACCGTGCAGTTTTTATGAGCTATGATCTTGTCATCATTCAGTTCTTGGACGCCGTCCACAAAAAGAAAAGGATAGCGATGGGGCAATATTTTTTTTATTTCTTCAATATTCATGATTTTCATGAGTTCACCTCTACAATAATCGATGCATTTTGTCCACCAAAACCAAAGGAATTTTTCATAAAGAGATGAATTGGGTATTGTTGTTTCTGATAGACAAAATTTAAGTCTTTTAAATCATCATCAGGCTCATTGAGATTTGGCATCCCGTGAATAAAGCCTTCTCTTGCTTGCAAAATCCCTGCTATGGTTTCAATGGCACCGGATCCCGCGATGGTATGTCCGATAAGGGTTTTAGTTGACTGAATGAGCGGTCTATGATTGATAAAAACGTTCTGAACGGCTTTTCCTTCGGAAACATCTCCAACCGGTGTCCCGGTTCCGTGGGTGTTAATTAATTCAATTGATTCAGGTGATAACTGAGCGCAATCCAACGCTCGTCGTATGGCAAGTGATGGGCCTTTTCCTTCGGGATCTGATGCACTGTAATCATGAGCATCCGCCGACATGCCATAGCCCTTCAGATAACCATATATGCGAGCGTTCCTTTTTTTGGCATGTTCTTCACTCTCCAGAACGATGACGCCGCTCCCTTCACTCATAACAAATCCATCTCGTTGTTTATCAAATGGTCTGCTGGCTTTTTGTGGGAAATCATTCCTTCTTGATAAAGCCATCATATTTGCAAAGCCGATAATACCAGGCAGTGTAACCGCTGCGTCTACACCACCCGTAATGGCCACCTCACATTTACCCGTCTCGATTAACATGGCACCGGTTATTAATGAGTGAAGTGACGAAGCACAGGCGCTAACCGGTGCAAAATTGGGTCCGTTTAACCCATACTCCATCGCAATAACACCAGCCATCATATTGGTGATGATCATCGGAATCATAAACGGACTTACATATCTTGGACCGTTTTGGTATAACTCGTAAAATTCTCTCATTTCGGTATGAACCCCGCCGATGCCTGATGAAACGGTTACTGCGCCCGATTCTTTCCAGTCATCCGATTCATTCAATTTTGCATCTTCATAGGCTTGCTTGGTTGCTGCAAGTCCCAGCTGAAGAAAGCGGTCAAATTTCTTAGCCTTTCGCCTATCCATGTATTGTTTAGGATCGAAGTCTTGAATTTCTCCGGCAATTTTTACCGGAATTTCACTGGCATCAAAAGATCGAATGAGATCTATACCGCTTCTTTCCTGCTTAAGCGCTTTTGTGAAATCCATAATATTGTTGGCAACGGGATTAACGGTTCCTAACCCGGTAATTGCAATACGTTTCATCATTCTCCCACCATCCTATTGATATGTTCTTCCTTTCCAAAGATACCCTTTGTTCTTATGAGAATGAACTGAACGGATCAGCATAGCGAACAGTACAAAGGGTATAAAAGGGTGCAGAAATGCGATAATTGGATTAACGTGAATATTGATACAAGAGATAGTCCATAGGAGTAAAGAAAGAATCAGACTGAGTATAGATGTTATTGAAGGAAAAATGAATAATAAAATATACGGTGCCAAAAAGAACAACCCGATCATTAACCCAACCAAGAGGGCCAAAAAGGGTGATTCGTTGATTGTGGGATAGAAACTTTTGGAAAAACCGTTGAAGGCATCTTTAAATCCATTATACATTCTGGATGAAATCAGGTTTGAAACATTCGTATAGATCACTCTTTTATTTTCACGTTTAAATAATCTTGGGAATGCAATGTCATCGGCTAAAATATTGTGGATTGCTCGATAACCTGATAATGCGTCATATGTCTTTTTTTTAAAACATTGATATTGTCCATTGGAAGCTGTGGCCCATTTAATTGATTTGATTGGGAAGAAAAAATGAGGTAAAGCGCCAAAAGAGAAAAGACCGATAAATGGTACTGTAAGGGCTTCACCAAGTGTTTTTACAATTTGTCTTGGAATTCCAGATAGTAAATCTGCATTTGTTGATTTCATTTTTTCAACTAATAGTGTCAACCCGTTGCTGCTATGTATTGTATCCGCATCGGAAAAAAGGATAATGTCTCCTTTTGCTTTTTGTGAAAGTTGATGACATGCCCAATTCTTCCCAATCCATCCTTTTGGAAGCGGTTTTCCGTTAATAATGGTCAATCGTTTGTCAGAATACGAAGACAATATTTCTCCGGTTTGATCGGTTGAATGGTCATCCAAAACGATTAATTCCAAATGAGGATAATCATTTTTTAAAACGGAATCAACGGCGTTTTTGATATTTTTTTCTTCATTTCGTGCAGGAATTAAAACTGATAAGAAAGGATTTTCAAGCTCATAGTCGCTTTTTGTTCTACCTCTTATATGATAGTAACAATAACAGTTGATCGTGTAATATACAAAATAGATGATGAAAAACGTTAAAAGTAAATTTGCAATCAAGATTAATATTCCTCACTTACGCTAATTATCGAGATATTATATCATATCGTTTTGTATCTTCTTTTCAAATAAAAAAGGACAGTTATTCACTGTCCTTGAATGTGGTGGAGCCGATGGGACTTGAACCCACGGCTTCTACCATGCCATGGTAGCGCTCTCCCAACTGAGCTACGGCCCCACTAAAAAAGCAATGCTATTATATATGAGAAAGAGAAAAAAATCAAGTCTTTCGTTTATTTTTTATATCTAACGTCCAAATCTTTATTGGCCTTTAGTTCATTCAACCTTCTGACAGGTGTGGTATAAGGCGCATTCTTCAATCTTTCTGGGTTGCTTTTTGCCTCTTCTAAGATTTTATCCACAACCTGAACAAATTGATCCAGGGTTTCTTTGCTTTCAGTTTCTGTGGGTTCAATCATCATAGCTTCATGAACAATGAGCGGAAAATAGATTGTCGGGGGATGAATCCCATAGTCCAGCAACGCTTTTGCAAAGTCTAGTGTTTTTAAACCATATTTCTTTAATGCAGAACCATCAGCCACAAATTCATGCATACATTGATTTCCAAAAGGTACAGCCAATCTTTCTACGAATTGTTTTCTGAGATAATTGGCATTTAACACGGCCATCTCACTGGCCGCTTTTATCCCATCCGCACCCATTGTTAGGATATAGGTTGCTGCTCTAATTAAAACATTGAAATTTCCGTAAAATCCTTTGACCTTTCCGATGGTTTTTGGAACACCATAATCCAAATAATAATGTTCTTCTGCTTTTCTGACTTGAGGTACAGGAAGATAAGGGACCAGTTTAGCTTTTACACCGACAGCGCCGCTTCCAGGACCCCCCATACCATGAGGAGTTGAGAACGTTTTATGCAGATTGTAATGAAGCACGTCAAAACCCATATCACCGGGTCTGATTTTTCCCATTATTGCATTCATGTTGGCACCATCATAATAGAGCAATGTTCCGTTGTCATGGGCCATTTTTTGAATCTCAAGGATGTCATCCTCAAAAAGACCAAGTGTGTTGGGATTGGTCAGCATGATGGCGGCTGTTTCTTCGTTGAGCATCTCTTTTAAAGCATTAATATTGACTCTGCCATTTTCATTGGAGGCTACTTGTTTGACATCATAGCCGCACATTGCTGCTGTAGCCGGGTTTGTTCCATGAGCGGAATCTGGCACAATGACGACTCTTCTTTTTGTGTCGCCTCTGTCTTCATGATAAGCCCTGATTAAAAGGATTCCTGTCAATTCTCCATGAGCACCGGCTGCTGGTTGTAGGGTTACCTCATCCATACCGCTGATCTCTGCTAATGATTGCTGTAGAAAGTACATCAACTCCAGTGCACCCTGAATTGTAGATTCAGGTTGATAAGGATGAAGATTTACCAATCCGCTGATCGTTGCAGCACTTTCGTTGATTTTAGGGTTATATTTCATGGTACAGGAACCTAAAGGATAAAATCCACTATCAATTGAATGATTCAATCTGGACAAATTGGTAAAATGTCTAACCACTTCTACCTCACTGCAATTTGGCAGCTGTGGTGAATGATCTCGGATTTGATTCATTGGGATCATTTCATCGATCGGGTAATTCGGAATGGTTTCATCCGGGAACGTGTACCCGATTCTACCTTCAGCACCTTTTTCAAAGATTAATTTGTCATCCCGTCTCATAACAGTTCCTCCATTCTGGAAGCAAAGAAAGAGATTTCTTCCATTCTATTCGCCTCGGTAACCGCAATCAAGGATAGATTTTCATGTGCCTCGTCCCCCGTTACTTCTATAACAGGTAGTGGTCCCATAATCTTTTCTTTTAACATTTCATCTCTGATATATTTAGGATCTTGCTGAGATTTTACGGTAAACTCATTGAAGAAAGGACCGGTAAAAGCCAAATCAAAACGATCCATCCTGTCGATTCTCTCTGCAAGAAAATGAGCCTTTTTCAAGCTTCTGGTAGCCGCTTCTTTCAGCCCATTCTTTCCAAGCAAAGACAAATAAATGGTTGCTACAAGGGCATTATGCGCATGATTGGAGCAGATGTTTGAAGTTGCTTTGTCCCGTCTGATGTGCTGTTCCCTTGTTTGCAACACCATAACATAACCGGTATTGCCATCCATGTCAGTGGTCTTGCCAATGATTCTTCCTGGCATTTTTCTCATATATTCTTTTTTTGTTGCAAACATTCCCAAGGTCATTCCACCTAAATAAAGTGAACCACCAAAAGGCTGGGCTTCTCCGGTTACAATATCCACATTGTATTCACCGGGTGCTTTTAAAACACCCAAAGTCATGGGGTTACAAGACACGGTTAGTAAAATATCTTTTGTGACTTCTCTAATGCTTTGGATATCTTCAATGATTCCGAAAAAGTTGGTATAGCCGACAAGGAATCCTGCCGTATTCTCTTTGATTTTTTGCTTCAGATCATCCAGATCGATCATCCCGGTTTCTCTGTCGTATTGAACGGTCTCAATCTCAATCGAGGGGCCTTTTGAATAGGTTTCTATGATCTTTAGGTATTCGGGATGAATGGATTGTGCCACCAGATAATGATTTTTGTTTTTAACATGGCATGACATCAACATGGCTTCTGCAGCTGCCGTGCCACCATCATACATTGACGCATTGGCAACATCCATTCCTGTGATTTCGCAGACCATGGTTTGAAATTCGTAGAACATTTGTAAAGAACCCTGACTTACTTCAGCTTGATAGGGTGTATAGGCGGTTAAGAATTCTCCTCTTTCAACAAGCGGCTGAATTGATTGCGGGATAAGATGTTTGTATATGCCACCTCCTAAAAAAACCGAATAGTCTTCAAGATCTGCATTTCTTTGAGCCCATTCTTTCATTTTTCTCATGACATCGACTTCTGAAAGTCCATTGTTGAGGTTTAATCTGGTACATCTTTTTTCAACGGGTAATTCACTAAACAATTCATCGGTACTTTTGACACCGGTTAAAGCAAGCATCTCATTGATTTCCTCTTGAGTATGAGGAATATATCTTTTTGGCATGTTCGTCCCCCTTTCGCATCATCAACACCCTTTTCAAAGGTATTGAATTTGTCAGATTATATCATAGTACATTCAGGTTATGGATACGTTTAAAAAGGTTCCAGCGAAGGATAAAAAGAAAGAAAGGTATAAAAAAAGGCTGCCTAAAGGCAGCCTTTTTAATTGGATCATACACGACTTAGGATTTTTACGCCATCTTTGGTAATCGCAATATCGTCTTCAAAATGAGCATTTAATGAATAATCTGTGTTGACAACGGTCCAACCATCCTCAAGAATCATGGTTGCATATTCTCCCATGCTGATCATGGGTTCTATGGCTAATGTCATTCCGGTTCGTATCTTTGGACCACTGTTTTTATCTCCGAAATTTGGAATAAAGGGATCTTCATGCATTTCTCTTCCAATACCATGTCCCCCAAAATCTCTAATGATAGAATAACCGTGATCCTCAACAAATTTTTGGATCTCATATCCCATTTCACCAAGTCTTGTCGCTTGTTTCAAAGTTTCAATGGCCAATTCTAAAGCCTGATAGGTAATTTCCACCAGCTTTTTCTTTTCTTCACTGACTTCGCCAACGAGATAAGTTCTGGCTGCATCACCATGAAACCCCCCCAAATACGCTCCTACATCAACGGTAACGATATCTCCTTCTTGAATGATGATTTCTTTTGAAGGAATGCCATGAATCAAGACTTCGTTGATTGATAGACAAGCTGATCCCGGAAAACCTTGGTAGCCTTTAAATGAAGGAATTGCCCCTTTACTTCTGATAAATTCCTCAATCTTTTTATCAAGGTCCCAAGTCGATATCCCGGGTTCGATCATCTCACGAGACATTTCCAAAGTTTCTCCCACAACCTTTGAAGCCTTTTCCATTGCGTTGATATCTTTATCTCTTTTTAGTTTGATCAATGACTTTTCATCTCCCTTATCTCATCAGGCATTATTATCATTTGTTTTTTCTAACACGATATAATCATCCGGTTGGATAGTGCTGACCGCATGCTTAAAAATGAGACTTTGATGTTTCCCCTCTTCCACTAAAATCGAATACATATCGAATGATTTCAGTTTTCCGTGGATCTGAAAACCATTAACAAGAAATATCTTGACACCAACCTTGTTTATTCTTAAATGGTTTAAGAAACGATCCTGCAAATTGAACTTTTCTGACATGATTTCACCCCTCATCATTAATAATAACAATTCCAAATTCTTCTCTATTCTCTCAGATTATAACATTACGTTGAAAAAATATAGGGAAAACACTGATATATATTTTTTCTTTGAAGGTGTATGGGTCTTATCAAATAAAGATTACATCAAACCCAGATATGGTGTTAGTATTGATAAAATCTGAGGAAGTACCTCCACCAATTGCTTGAGGAAGGGTACTTGATTAGTAACCGGAATCACATGAAAGCCTTCTTCTGATACCACGATCAAAGAATAGGGCAGCAGTTCAATGCCACCGCCGGCTCCCCCGCCATAAGCAGTTGAAGGTCCTCCAAGCCCGCCTCCAAAACCGATGTTGGCTTTAAACAACGGGATGATGATCTTATCTTCCAACTCAATGGGTGTACCTACTGCTTGATCTGCAGACAGTAATTCGATGGGAATTCTTATCAAACTTTCGACTGTTTGCGAGATCTCGTTTGCAAAGAAAAGACAAGGGATCAGTATCAGCAAGATGATGGTTAGTTTTTTCATTTCATTTGCCCCCTTTTCGATTTTTCATCGTTGAATAGTCAATTATATCATGTACTAAGATTATTCAGACTTTTTCCTAAATCTTTCTGCTGCCGGGCTTAACCGGGTGATCTCCTGCTTGGCACAAAGGGCAATTTTGCGCATCATAGGTCTCAAATTCCAGCTTGATAGCTTCAAATATCGGTAAGTCTAATGTTGCAAGCCCCCTGTTTGCAATACAGGCAAAGCCAACGACAATCCCATCGTATTTTTCAACCAATGCTTTGACCTCAAGAGAGGATTTTGCCGTAGTTATCACATCTTCCATGATTAAAACTCTTTCGTTCGGTTTAATCTCAAACCCCCGTCTGAGTTCCATGATATTGTCAACTCGTTCTGAAAAAATGGTCTTTTTGTTTAACTGTCTGCCGAGTATATATGAGGGGATAATCCCCCCCATAGCGGGACCGATAACGGTGTCAAAGGGCAAGTTGATTTTTTCAGCAACCACTTTCATCGTTTTTTCTGCTATTTGAGGATACTGTAGTAGTTTTGCACACTGGACGTATTTCTGACTGTGTTTTCCGGAACTAAGCAGAAAATGTCCTTCCAGTAAAGCCTCCGTTTCTTTTAAGTATTCAAGAATCATATGTATCACCTTTTTCAGATTGTTTTTGAAGTTCATTCAATATTTGGGTTTTCATTTCAAGAGTAGCTTTTCTTGCAGCTTCATCAAAGTTCAGCCCTTCCCATTTTTTATTTTTGTAAGCCAGGAGTATGCCTCGAGAGGAGTTGATTATGCCGCCGTTTTTGTTGATCAGATACCGAGAAACATCACTTGCGGTGCCGCCTTGAGCTCCATATCCAGGTACAAGAAGGAATGATGTTTTCATCCGGTTTCGAATGGTCATGCCATCCTCTACATGGGTGCAGCCAACTACGGCACCAATGGCGGAATAACCCGAAGTACCAATAAACTTGGCTCCCTTTTTTTCCAAAAGATCAATCATTTTTTCATAAACCGTTTCGTTTGACTGGGTTTTCAAGTTTTGTATTTCACCAGAACCCGGATTTGATGTTTTCAATAGGACAAATATCCCTTTGCCTTTATTCAGATAGTTTTCGTAGGGTTCCAATGTATCCAGACCCATGTACATATTGACAGTTATGATATCTACTTCAAAATCTCCTGAAAAATGCGCTTTTGCATACATTTCAGCTGTTTTTGCGATGTCTCCACGCTTGACGTCGGCAATTAGAGGGATTTTCAGTTTCTTGATATAATCCAAAGTCCTTTTATATGCCTTCAGACCTGAAAGACCTAGTGCTTCATAATAGGCAATTTGAACTTTATAAGCACCGACCAAATCGTTTGTTGAATCAATTACTGAACGATTGAACTCAAAAAGCTGTTCTTCAATACTATCAAATTGACTTTTGAACTGTTCTGGAATATACTCAAGAGAAGTGTCCAGTCCAACACAGACCGGTCCATTTTTTTGAACAGATTGAAATAATTTATCCATGATTACTCCTTTCAACAAAAACTCCGTTGTCATATTTGATCACACCATCTTTAATCACCGTCATTATTTTTCCATTTAATATTTTACCTGAAAATGGTGTGTTTTTTCCCTTTGATAAAAATTCAGATGGGTTCACTTCAAAAACCGCTGTTGGATCTATCAATACCAAGTCAGCTATATAACCTTTTTGAATCAGGCCTTTATGTACCCCCAATAATTTGGCAGGATTAAAGGACATCAGCTTTGATAATGTCATTAAGCTAATCATCCCCTTTTTAACAAGATGCGTAAAGCAAATGGAAAAAGCAATTTCAATAGAACTCATTCCAACTGAACCATTTAACTTGTCTTGAAAACTGTGAGGGGCATGATCGGTTGCAATACAATCAACGGTCTGGTTGTTGATTGCAGCAATAAGTGATTCTACATCCTGTTGTTCCCTCAATGGCGGGTGAACGGAATAAGCAATTTGATTGGTCAGGGTTAAATGATGCGGTGTACATTCGCAAGTTACATTGACGCCCTTTGATTTGGCATCGGCTACCATCTGAATGGCTTCTTTTGTACTGACATGAGCCATATGGAGATGGGCCTTTGTCTTTGCACATAGAGTGAGATCCCGCTGAGTCATTTGATTTTCAGATGCTCGGGTATCCACCTTGCTAACTGATTTGTATTCTGCATGGGATGAAACGATTAGTCCTTTTCTTTGGGCTATTTCCATCGCTTTGTTCATGACAGTGTCTGACTCAACACCATTTCCATCATCCGATATGACTTTACATCCCGGACTGTAAATGTGTTGAATGTGATCGCAGTCTTTTCCGTTGAAATCTTTTGTGATGGAACAGGACTGGAAGATATCAATCAAACCAATTTCTGTTACCTTGCTAATGTTTTGTTCAACCTGTAGATCATCGTTACAGACCGGCAAGGTATTGGCCATTAGATTAACGGTAGTGTATCCGCCTTTAATGGCTGCTTTAGAGCCTGTGAGAAGGTCTTCCTTGTAGGTATAACCCGGATCACGAAAATGCGCATGCATATCGATAAAAGCCGGCATCAAGGTTAAACTATTACCATCAATCAATTTACCAGGTTTGTCCAGATCTTTTCCGACTAATTCGATGACACCGTTGCTTATCCATACATCTGCAAGTTCATGGCGATTCTGATCGCATATCATTACATTTTTGATCAGCAAAGGTTCCCTGCTCATGATTTGTTTCCCAAAGCATATTTTTCATCACAGTATTTGCAACGGTAAACCCCTTTCTTCTCATCAACCAGGTAAAAAACATGGGCTAAGTTTCTTTCAACGGATGTGATACACCTGGGATTTTTACATTTGATGACATTTTCTACCACTTTTGGTAGGCTTAGTTTTAGTTTTTTAGAAATCTTATGATTTTGAATAATGTTAATGGTGACATCAGGATCGATTAACCCCAATTCGCTGAGATCAAAATTGATTTCATTTTCAATTTTAATGATGTCCTTTTTCCTCTGTTTTTTGCTGGTGACGTTCATGATTAATGCCACGGTGTAATCTACCTTATCCAAACCCAAGTAATTGAAGATTTCGACACCATACCCGGCACGAATGTGATCAATAACAATCCCATTCTCTATTGTATTGATGGTCATCATTTTAACACACCCCCAATAAGAGTGAAATTAGCCCCATTCGAGCGTACATTCCCATTTTTGCCTGTTTAAAGTAAAAGGCTCTAGGATCAGAGTCTATTTCATAGGAAATTTCATTAACTCTAGGTAGCGGATGCAATATCATCAAATGAGGTGAAGCTTTTTTCATTTTTTCGTTGTTAAGAATGTAGGTGTCTTTCAGACGGATATAATCTTCTTCATTGAAGAAGCGTTCTTTTTGAACACGTGTCATGTAAAGGATATCCAGTTGATCGATGCACTCCTCGAGTTTTTCATGTTCTTCATAATGAATAGCGTTTTTGTCTAAGATTTCTTCTTTGATGTAATCGGGAACTTTCAATTCTTTCGGAGAAATCAAATGCATTTCGTTGTCGGAATATCTGGAAAGAGCTTTTATTAAGGAATGAACCGTTCTCCCGAATTTCAAGTCGCCACAATACCCAATTTTCAACGAATCTAACGAGCCTTTTACGGAAATGATGGTTAGTAAATCAGTCAAGGTTTGGGTTGGATGCTGATGTCCGCCATCTCCTGCGTTAATAACCGGTACATCGGAATACATCGATGCAACTTTTGGTGCTCCTTCTTTTGGATGGCGCATGACAATGATATCCGAATAACAGGCAACAGTTCTTATGGTATCCGCTACCGTTTCACCCTTTGAAACTGAGCTGGATCCGGCTTCGGAGAATCCGATTACTTGGCCTCCCAACCTTAGCATTGCCGCTTCAAAACTCAATCTTGTTCTTGTACTGGGTTCAAAAAACAGACTACCTAAAATCTTTCCTGAACATAACTTTGCATAATCACTTGGATTTTCAGAAATCTTCTGTGAAAGTGATAGCATTTCATTAATTTCCTGAGTAGAAAAGTCCGTTGGATCAATGAGATGTCTTCCCGCTAACATTCTAACCCTCCTAAAAAAAAAACCACCATTACTAAAAACAGTAATGGTGGTTTTTAATTTTTAAAAAATATGGTAGTTTTCTATACCGTAAAGCCACTTGTCGAGGCATCATTTCAACTCCATTCTTTTTATCCCGAGAATTGTATCATAGATAAATGACTTTATGTTTAAACAGAAGTTACTTAATTCTATCAATAGCTTTGAGCTTTACAGAATACTGAAAAGTAATTTAAATCATTCTCAGTCATATACTTTGACAATCCTTCAACTATATGGATCGGAATGATTGGATCTAGCATCACACCAAAGCCAATCCCAACAAGATTAGCCCCTGCCATTAAATATTCCAAGGCATCTTCGTGATTGATTACCCCACCGGTTCCGATAATTAAGGCATTTTTAAATGCCTTTCTGACTTGAAACACCTGATGTAATGTAATGGGTTTGATTGCAGGACCTGCAAATCCGCCATATTCTCTTTTTAAGATGGGTTTCATGGTATGAATATCTATTTTCATTCCTTTGGGACAATTAGAGAGTACAACACCCTCAGCACCTCCTGATATTGATGAGTCTACCAATTCTAAGATTGAATCTGAGGGGGCGAATTTTACCAGCAGAGGTTTTTTTGTTAGTTTTTTTAGGAATTTGACCGTTTCAAATATCTTGTTGGGATTGGTTCCAATGGGTTCTTTGCCTTTATCGACGTTGGGACATGAAAAATTTAATTCTATCCATTCACAGGAGCTCTCATTGAGTGCTTTGACCATAATAGCCAATTCTTCCAAATAATTTGATGCTATGCTGATGATAACCGGAAGGGGTAACTGCTCTAGGAAAGGGATTTGATTTTTCATGAAATCTTTGAATCCGGGATTCTGAAGGCCAATAGAATTGATGATTCCACCGTATACATCTACAATTCTCGGTGGAGGGTTGCCATCAGTTTTTTCTAAGGTGACAGTTTTTGAAGTGAACAGGCCAATTTTTGAAAGGTCGATAGCCCTCGATAATTCTTCCCCATTTCCTGCTGGACCTGATGCGATAACAATCGGATTTTTAATCTTTAGACCTAATAATTCTATAGCCAATCTATTATTATCCATTTTTATCACCAATCCCAGATAATGTCATCCGAATCAAATATTGGACCGTCTTTGCAGACCATTTTGATTCCGGACTTGGTTTTCACCGGACAACCTTTGCACATGCCCATACCACAACCCATTCTCTCATCTAAAGATACAAACAAGCGGTAGTTGTTTTCTTTTGAATGATTGAACAATGCCCGACACATCCCTAAACTTCCGCATGCCAGAACGACGGGCGGTTGAAGTTCATGACGTTTTGAAAGGTGCTCGTCAAGCGTATCGATAACGGTTTGTCCACTGAGAGATTCATAGACCGCTTCTTTGATGGACAGTAATTGTTTAATGGCATCGGTTTTGAAACCGATGATGGATTTTTCGATATGATTTGGAAATTGTTGGTTGAAAAAAAGAATGGGCGCTGCTCCACACCCGCCGCCTATGGTGATAATCTTTCTTGACAGATCGAGTTTTTTTTCAAATGGTGTTCCATATGGTCCTCTACAAAAGAAAAGTTCTCCGGGCTTTGACTGGCTTAAATAACTTGTAAAACGGCCAATAATTTTAATCAATACCGAAAAGCCTTTCTTATCTGTACTAAGTACAGAAAAAGGTTTGGCGAGGATTGGTTCAGTCCGATTTTTTAACATTAAGAACTGTCCTGCTTGAACAGTGGTTGTTTCTTTTTCGGATAACTGATCTGTGTATTCAAATTTCGCAACGAGAAAATCTTCTGATACCTTTTTTTCCTTTAGTTTGATCTTTATCAATAGCATTCACCTCAAGGTTGATGATTCAGGTAATGATACACCCAGCACTCATAGTATAACAAGAAATAAGGTCATTTTCGGACTGAGTTGTATTTGGAATATTTTTTTCTCGTTCGTATGATACGATTGTTCGTTCATTTGAAATTCGGTATAGAATGAATACAGGAAAAATAATGCTATAATACACTGAAATCAAGGAGAATTTCGATTTATCTTACTTTAATGATCAGGTGGGTTTGTTTGAATCAAAAGTATCCTTTCTTAAAAAGGTTTTTAGTTCTTGCTTTCTTCATATTTAATGCCGTTTGTTTTGGGTCACGTTATTTGTTTCCCAATGAGATTTTGTATCAAAACAAATCTTCTGTTGGCGTCGCCTATCGGGATCATTCTTTTGATTTTTTTATCAACACCAAATTTTCGGTGGATCTCCCCTTTAAATATACTGTTGAAGATCCGATAATCGCCGGGCTTATTAAAACAGAATCGTCGTTCTATATCCATGCCATCTCTGAATCAAATGCCTTGGGGCCATTCCAGATGAAACCATTCATCGCTTTGGAAATTGGTGCTTTCAATCCGTTTAACCCATATCATGGAGACAAAGTCAGCGGTTTGCTTGATCGCTATCAATTGTCTCTTGGCAACCTCGATAATGCCTTGGGAGCTTATCATATCGGCTTTTACGGTGTTAAGAAAATGATAGATTCAGGCAAAAATCCAACGGACGATCAAAAAGTTTATGATTATGTGCAAAAAATCCGTTCCTTTCAACGTCTCTTAAAAGAAGGCGAGAAAATCACTTTCAAAGATTATATTTGGTTGGATTGTTCTTTAAATCTTTCTGAGGTGAATCGATTTTCTTCTAATGTGGTCATACCTGAGTTTTTTATTGGATCACTCGCTTTGGGTGTAACAAACAGCCCGGATATTCGATTGACATTATTTCAAGAATTGACTTTATCGTCGTTTTTTAATCTTTATTTTGGTTATGATCAAGGTTGGGTTGTAGGAATGGGATTGTATTCAAATGATTGGTTTGATAAAGTCACGATTAGATATGATTTTTCGAAAGATGATTTGATCTGGGTTTTAAGGAGTTCATTTGATTTTTTTAGTCTGGATATGGGTTTTTCCAAATCCAGTGTTCTGGTGAGACCGGCTTTTAGTATCAAAAATCGTTTTACCCTTCAAATTCCGATTTCTTATGAGAATCATGAATGGGTTCCCGGAATATCAATAAGGATCGTATTTTAATGGGGGAAAAATGTTAGAACAGGCTGTAGTGGAAAAAGTGTTGGAAAAGAGCGAAAACGGCACAGTTGTGTTACTTAAAAAGGAAAGACCAGATGCCTGCCATCATTGTCAAACAAGAATGTTGTGCGGGATTAGAAATGATTTTCAGTTTAAGGCGTTGAATCTTTCTTCGGAAGAACTCAAAAAGGGCGATTTGGTTGAATACCTGCTGCCAGAAGTGTCTGTGATCAAATTATCATTTTTAGTCTATAGTGTGCCATTGATTGTTTTTTTATTGACTATCTCTTTGCTATTCTGGATATTCCCGGATAAAGAATATCTTTCTTTATCTATTGCTTTACTAACAATGATCATCACTTTCTTTCTCGTGGGTTTATATGATAAGAAGAAATTTAATTTGGGAAAGAAAAACATGCCAAAGATTCAAAAAAGAATCAAAGAGGGATAATTAATTTTTTTGTTTGTACATACAGGAGGGGAATTTTTTGAGATCTAAAATGAGTGTTGTTTATATCTTTATTTTACTGAGCATTGTGAGTACTTCCTTTGGGATTAACATCGGTCTATTGGAAATTTCAGGTAATTTTTCAGTGAGTACCGAGGAAATCTTGTCGGTTATCACCAAATGTCATGAAGGAAATGATGTGACTTATGCAGACATTGACAGGGATATCTTTAATATCAGAGATATGGGATATTTTCAGGATGTCAAATATACTTTAAGTAGTTATATCAGCAACTCTCAGATTCTAAGAATCGAACTACAAGAATATCCAATTGTAAAAGAGATTCAGCTCAATATAAGCGGTCCCGGCTTGATTTCAAAGAAGACACTTGAGGAATATATTACTGTTGAAACGAGTAAGGCATTAAATTTTAAACGACTAATCAAAACTCAAAACGCCTTGAAGAATCAATATCTCATGTCAGGTTATCAATTATTGGAGATTAAAAATAACGTTCAAGAGGATGAATTCGGATCATTTTTACTCGATGGTATCCTGGTAATCGATATTTGGGAATACGCCCTTTACGATATTGTTTTAAAGGGTGATATCGGGGATATACGTTACGAAGAGGTCAAAGAGATTCTTGATCTCAGGCTTTTGAAGGATTACTACGACGATTTTTTTCGATTGTTTTTGATTAAAAAGAAGAATTACCCCTCCAACACAGAGCTGCAAATGGCCTTATCGAGGCTTTATAATACCGGACTGATTGGCCCTGAAACAAATGTGGAATTTGAAAATCATCCGGAACCACTTGAAACAGGAGAGCACGTTACAGATATTGTTGTAACGATTCAACTCAATCCAATTGTTCCAGATAAACAACCCTTTACGAATTTAACTATAGAAGGGAATCATTTACTCCCATCTAATTTGCTATTAGAAAATTTAAGATCGACCGCGGACAAACAGGTCAATCTGATCAATGTTTTACGGGATGTTCAAAAAATAAAAAAGATTTATGAGGATAAAGGGTATCCCTTGGTTGTCATTACTCCTAAATTCTACAAGTCAGAGGAACGTTTGACTTTTAAGGTTACAGAGGGAATTTTGAAAGACTACAGAATAGAAGGACTAAACAAGACCAGAGAGGATCTGGTTACCAGGGAAATTTCATTTAAGAAGAACCAACCCGTTACAATGAGAGAGTTGAGGCAAACGTATATCAATTTAAACAAGACCGGCTATTTCTCCAGTATCAATCTGGAACCGTTGGGAATATCTGCGAATTCAACGGCAGTGACGATTATCGTGAAAGTACAGGAAATGGAAAACAATGTCGAAATCAATACGGGGATATCTCTTGAACCGACCAGTATAGGGGAATCATTTATTCAAAGAATAAACGGTAAAATAGGGCTTTCTTTGAAGAATCCCATGGGTCAAGGCCAGACAATTAGTGTTAATACGGTGCTTGGGAAATACCCAAGCATCAGTGTAGGTTATAATGTGAGTAGTATTTTTCGATCACCGATCGATGCCGGATTAAGTATTTCATATGGAAAAAACTTCAACGAGAGGACTTTAGAGATTGACGATCCTTCTACTGATACGAAAATAGCAACAGCTGTTACTTTTGAATCGGAAGATTTCACCATTAGACCTAATATCAGTTATCGGATTGATGATTTCCAAAAAGTCGGTATGGATATTACTTGGGGTAAATTTGTGAATTTTAATTTCAGTACAGATGAAGCCAGTATTACCAATCAAATTGCTAAAGAAGGCATGCGTTTGGTATTGGGTGGTGATTATCAATACGATAGGCGTGATGACTTGATCAGTCCTAATGAAGGCTATTTATTTAAGTCAAGAGCAGAATGGTCATTACCTTTTGCATTTGTTACAGATCATTGGCTACGATTAAATGAATCAATCAGCGGATTCTATTCGCCATGGGAAAATCACATCTTTGCCGGACGATTTTTCTCAGCGCAAATTCCCTGGGAAGATGAGGATGATCCCATCAATTATTCTATTGGCGGCCCCAACAACCTCTTTATTCGAGGCATTGATTATGAACGGGGTATTCGTGTAAACTATGTGAATGCCATTAATCTCGAATACCGATTCAGATTTGTTAACACCAACAATCTTTCAATTGAATTCTCTGTTTTTAACGATAATGCGGTGGGGTGGAATACTTTTACCGAAATTTCCAACTCAAAACTGTATTCCAGTTTAGGGTTTGGATTTAGATTCAACATACCGGGGTTTGGTGTACTGCGATTGGATGTGCCATGGGATTTTTCTCCTTATCTAATCAGCTCAAAAGGGCCGCAATGGGGTGGAATTCAATTTGGATATGGTCAGATGTTTTAATCATAGATCAAAAAGAGATGAAAAAAGAGCCGGCCTGCGTCGGCTCTTTTTGGTGTTTTTTTTAGGAAGCCTATTCATTTTTAAAGGTTTTGGTCAGTCCATTCCCTGGTCACTTGAAAGTGAATGTGTGTGTTATTTCAATTCGCCATTGGATTGGACAGTCGGTTATTCCAATATGAAGGAATTCAATCGTTTTTCAATCAAACATGCTATCGAATCAAAGAATCTAATCACCGTTGAAGAGATCTCACAAAAATATGAGTGTGAAATGGGTCTTGTAAAAAGATTCCTTCAGTCCAAGCTCATTGTTGTTCGACAGAAAACAGAAGTCTTCGATAATGATATTTTCAATGATTATGAGGAGTACTTATTTAATATCGAAAAAATATTCCATATAACGGAAGAAGGTTTGAAAAATGGAATAATTATTATTGAGAATTTTTCGGGATTGCAAGAATTGTTGGAAATCATTTCTGGATTTCAAGCACAATTCTTCCAGCAAGGAGATTATTTGATTGCTGCCACAAAAGAAAAATCCCTTTCCGAATTTATTGACACAATGGTGAACAGAAATGTGTTTTCTGAGGATATTTTGCTTTATGTTGAGACACCAATCAAAAATTTGACTATAACAAATGCCTTTTCATTTTTAAACATAGAAACGAAGACTTTGAATTCCTCTGTTTCAGAACCAAGAAATCAATTGACTCAGTTTTTTGTTCAATCCATTGAATTACCCTTTGAGCATTCCATTCCCAAACGGTTGCTTATTTTCTCTGATGTAAGACTAAGGGATCTTTTTTATCAGGAGTTTGAAGTGGTATCCTCCGTTGACGAATGGCAAATGTTCTATCCCTTGATTGAGTCCACCATGATATATGGTTTTTTTTATGAATCGGAAGGTGATTGGCTAATTGGTTTTAAAGCTAATGAAGATTATCTTCAAATCGAAGCCTTTCGCAAACATATGTTAAAATGGGGCATGAGTAAAGACCAAATCACCATCAAACCTTACACCAACGAATACTATTTAACAGTTCAAGGTCAGTATTTTTTAATTTCAAATTTTTTACCCATTCTTTCGCAAAAAAATTCTGAAGAGAGTGGGTTAATTCAAGTGTTGAATGAGATAATTGAGAAAATCGGGAAAAGAGAGGTATATGAAATGGGGGTTGAGTATAACAAAATATTTGATTTTCACTGTTACTTCTTTTCTTCTTTTGATGATAAAATAAAAAAGGAAATTATTAGAATTTTCTGAAAAGGGGTTGTTGAACAACATGAATTTTTTTACCAAATTATTCGATAAGAACGAAAGAAGAATCAAAAAATATACGGACATCACTCGCTATATAGGTGAATTCGAGAAAAAATATGCAATAGAAAAAACAGTGGTTTTACAAGATCGCATCAAAGAAATGAAACAACTCTTAACTGATCAGCAAGCAAGCGACAAAAGCTCCAGACAGTCCATACATGAAGAGATGAGAATTGAATTGTATGCCATCGTAAGAGAAATCGCAAAAAGAACTTTAGGATTGAGACCTTTTGATGTTCAATTAATCGGTGCGATTGCCCTAGATAATGGTGAAGTCGCTGAAATGAAAACCGGAGAAGGAAAAACCCTTGTAGCTACAATGCCTGTAACGTTAAATGCAATGTATTCAAAAGGGGTTCACATGGTAACTGTGAACGATTATTTGGCGAGAAGAGATGCCATGTGGATGGCGCCGATATACCTTTCTTTAGGGCTTACAGTAGGTGTGATTAACAATCAGACAATAACTTATCAAGTCGTTTGGGAAGAGGAGGAAAAGGCCATTAATGCCTTAAGAAATAATGAAAGTGTTTGGCCATTGGATCTTGTTACCGACATCCCCCAACCGGATCAGTTAAATAAACAGGTGGTGGATGCTTTTAAAACAAAACTGGTTGAAATTAATCGAAAAGAAGTCTATCAGTTGGACATTGTCTATGGTACCAACAATGAATTTGGGTTTGATTATCTACGTGATAATCTTGTGTATAGTTCAGATGCAAAATCACAACCCACACATTTTTTTGCTATCGTTGACGAAGTAGACAGCATTCTGATAGATGAAGCCAGAACACCTTTGATTATTTCCGGCCCCAGTCAAGGTGCTGAAATTGTTTATTCGAAGTTTGCGAAAATGATCACGAAATTCAAAAAAGATGAAGATTTTGAGATGGATGAAAAAAGCAGGAGTTGCACTTTGACAGAAAAAGGTATTGCCAAAGCCGAAAAATTATTGGGGATCGACAACCTCTATGATCCCGCTAATATTGACAACCTTTACCATATCAATAATGCGTTGATCGCTCATCATTTGTATAAGAATGAAGTGGATTATATCGTAACTGAAGACTCAGAACTGGTTATCGTTGATTCTTTTACCGGGAGATTGATGCCGGGTAGACGTTTCAGTGGTGGTTTGCATCAGGCACTTGAAGCAAAGGAAAATGTCAAAGTGCGTGAAGAATCTGTGACTTATGCCAGTATTACTTTTCAAAACTTCTTTAGAATGTATGATAAACTGGCCGGTATGACCGGTACGGCTAAAACAGAAGAAGAGGAATTTGAGCAGATTTATCACATGGATGTGCTGGTTATCCCTACGAACAAACCGGTTGTTAGAACGGATAACGATGATGAAATTTATCGGACTGTTGTGGAAAAATATCAGGCGATTATTAATCAGATAAAATCGTGCCATGATCAGGGACAACCGGTGTTGGTAGGAACGACTTCGATTGAAAAAAGCGAACTGGTAAGTCATACCCTCAATAAACTGGGATTAGCTCATGAAGTGTTAAACGCCAAATACCACGAAAGAGAAGCAGAGATCATTGCCCGTGCGGGTGAAGAAAGTGCAATAACCATAGCAACCAATATGGCGGGACGTGGAACGGATATTAAACTGTCCCCGGGTGTTACCGCAAAGGGCGGTTTGTATGTCATCGGCACCGAGAGACATGAAGCGAGAAGAATTGACAATCAGCTTAGAGGAAGAAGCGGCAGGCAAGGCGATCCGGGTCAATCGAAATTTTTCTTATCGGTTGAAGATGATTTGGTTAGGGTATTCGGCGGAGAAAAGATTGGTAAAATCATGGATGTGTTAAAGCTTAACGAGGGTGAACCCATTCATCATCCCATGTTGACGGGTATCATAGAAAAGGCTCAAAAAAAGGTGGAAGGCATGCATTTTGCCATGCGTAAATATCTGCTTGAGCTGGATACCATCATGGATTCTCAGAGAAAGGCCATTTATGAACACCGAGATTGGATATTGGAAGAAGAGGATATCTCCAGCCATTTAAAAGAGATTTACGAAGACGTTGTACAAAGAAGGGTTTCAAGCTATACGACAGGCAATGATTGGGATATAGATGGGCTAAAAAAATCGTTGCGGATCTTCAATGTCGATACAGATTTTTTAAAATTAGATAAATATAACACAATTGAAGAACTTGAAAAGGAATGTTTTGATGTATTATATGATGCTTATTTAGAAAAAAAATCTGAAATTGGTGACGATTTCTCCGGGTTGCAGAAATTCCTCTTGTTAAGAATAGTAGATGAAAGATGGAGAAAACATCTGGAATCAACTGAGCGTGTTAAAGAAGGAATTAGTCTCCGTGCCTTTGGTCAGAAGGATCCCAAGATGGAGTATAAAAAGGAAGCCCACAGATTATTTGACGAGATGATTGATTCCATTTACGATGACATGGCTTCTATGTTACTCAGATTGGTGAAAACAAGTACAGAAAAGGCATCAAATGAAGCTCAGAAAGAGATTGACAACCTTCAATACACACACGATGAAATCGATACTTTTAACAGGAAAAAGAGACGCAAGATTTCCCAGACTGCTCAAAATAATATAAAAAAGAAGCGATTCAAAGTCAAGCGATGAGGTGAAAGTGATGTTGACATACGAGAATAAGCAAGAATATACTGAATTAAGGCAGAAATTTGAAGAAACCTCAAAAGTTTTTGATATCAATAGTGCACTAAAAAGACTAGCTAAACTTGAAAGTGAAATGGGAAATTCCGAATTCTGGAATGATCCTGAAAACGCTGCCCAAGTTCTAAAAGATGCAAAGGTGATTCGTTCATTGATGGAAGAAATCAAAAAAATAGATCTGACCTTTGAAGATGCTTCTGTTGCCCTGGAGTTTGCGGAAGAGGACGTTTCAATGGAGGAGCATTTTCTCTCCCTTTTGTCCAAAATTAAGAAAGAAGTCAAATCTTTTGAGTTATCCATGTTACTCAACGAGAAATTTGATATGAACAATGCATTCTTAACCATACATGCAGGTGCTGGAGGAACTGAATCTCAAGATTGGGCACAGATGTTGATGAGAATGTACATACGATGGGCAGAAAGAAGAAGCTTCTCTGTCGAAATTATCGAAACACAACCGGGTGATGAAGCTGGAATCAAAGGTGTCACAATGCTGGTTAAAGGCGAATATGTTTATGGCTATTTAAAGTACGAACAGGGGATCCATCGTTTGGTAAGAATTTCTCCATTCGATTCAAATAGCAGAAGACACACATCTTTTGCATCTGTTAGTATTTTACCCGAGTTGGATGATACTATATCAGTAGAGATAAATCCTGAGGATATAAGGGTTGATCTTTATCGAGCCTCCGGCGCTGGAGGTCAGCACGTCAATCGCACTGAATCAGCGGTAAGGCTCACTCATCTGCCAACAAATATTGTTGTGACTTGCCAGTCACAGAGGAATCAACACCAAAACAAAGAAACTGCAATGAAAATTTTAATGGCAAAATTGTACCGGGTCGAATATGAAAAACAAAGACAAGATGTTGACACCATTCAAGGTGAGTTGAACGATGTTTCTTGGGGTAATCAAATACGTTCTTATGTATTTCATCCTTATCGAATGGTAAAAGATCTCCGCACAAGCAATGAAACGGGAAACACAGACGCTGTGATGGATGGAGATATCGATGACTTTATTGAGCAAGAACTCGTATATTTTTCAAAACAAAAAAGGGACTAAAATATGACATTAATGTCGTTTTGGCTGGTTCTTGCGTTGTTTTTAGATCAGCTGTCAAAAAAAATAATTGTTGAGATGGTATCTCCAGGAAGGACTATTCAGGTATTGGGTGAGTTTCTCATGATTACCAACGTGGGAAACACAGGTGTTTCCTTTGGAATGTTTCAAGGCTACACCCATATTTTGATTCCTTTGGTTTTTGTGATCATTGTCATGGTTTTTTTAGTGTCTTTAAAATTTGTAAAAGAATCTCCTTGGCTGGCTTTTGCTTTTGGTTCCATCATTGGCGGAGCATTGGGAAATCAAATTGATCGACTGTTTAAAGGTGCAGTTGTCGATTTTATTTATGTGAATGGGTTTGCGGTTTTTAATGTCTCAGATTCTTTTGTCGTGATTGGTGCTTTTATACTGGGAATTCACACAATTTTTTTTGCTGATAAAAAACATGATCATTTCATTAATGGCCAAAGTGATTTAAAAACTCAAATCATGAACCATGTAAATTCTGGAGTATATGATGCCAGTATTAAAAGAGGAACGCTATCTAAAGAATTCATTTATTGGCTTTATGAAAATAGCGAAATTGAAATCATGTTGATGCATAAGGAAAAGGAGAAGGAAATGTTCAATTCTTTTCATACAACATCGGTCAAGGATCATTTTTTACCTCTGATTTTAATTCAGGATTTAAGTGAGAATGATGAAGATCTTTCAATGGATTCTCAGAGAAGCATTTATGATGTTTATTATCTTTCTGCGATTAAGAAGACTTTTACGAACCAAGCTGTTTTTGAAAACGAGAGACAGTTCTTCAATGAATCGATTTATCATTGCAATTTTAAGAGACTACCGAAAGATTTAACTTCTGTGGAATTTTCAAAACAGATTAAAAAGGGGAGTAAACGGATAAAAACACCTTTATTGAAGCTAACCATCGTTGAAGGAAAACCAAATCGAATAAAAGAATCAAAAAATATAGAACTCGAAGGGAGACCTGAAATGGCAAAGAATGACTTTATTCTTGAAATTATTACTGAAGAAATTCCACCTACTGAAATTGAATTATTACGTGAACAATTTGAAAAAGGTTTTTCTGAATTCCTTCAACGATTAAGGATAAAGCATGATCAAATGCTGTTTTTTTACTCATCCAGAAGATTTGGAATGTATGTTCAGAATATGGCCTTGAAGCAAGAGGACTTAGAAGAAGTGAAGAGAGGACCTGCAAAGCGTATTGCTTATGATGCTCAGGGTGAGCCCACAAAGGCGTTAGTTGGTTTTTTACGAGGAAATAAAGCCACAGAAAATGATTTGATTTTTAAAGAGGAAAACATGGAAAATTATTGCTACATTAAGCGTTTAGTGGAAGGTCTAAGCACTAAAGATGTTCTGGAGAAACAATTAAGTTCTTTTTTGGGCAATCTCAGTTTCAAAAAACCAATGCGTTGGGCTCAAGGTGATTATAAGTTTGTCCGTCCTATCCACAATATCGTCGCCATTTTAGCAGATCAATTGATAGATATTGAATTGATGGGCATAAAAAGCAGTAAAACAACCCTTGCCCATCGATTTAAAGAATCTTTGGTTGAATTGGATTTGGCCGATCAGTATTTTGATTTGATGAAAGAAAATGATGTATATGCCGATCAGAGGATGCGAAAACAGAAAATAATCGATGATATCCGTAGGGTAGAAAAAGACAACGGTGTTAAAGTTCCCGGCGATGATCAATTAATTGAAGAAGTTACGGCTATCACGGAGTTTCCAAACCCCGTATTCGGAACGTATGATTCAAAATTCTTACGATTGCCGAAAGAGGTGTTAATCACAACACTCAAACATCATCAGAGAACTTTTCCTGTTTTGAAAGACGGTGAAATTGTTCCTCATTTTGTCTCTTTTCAAGATAACGACAAGCATTCTGTTGATAATGTCAAATCAGGATATAAAAAAGTAATCGAGGCAAGATTAGAAGATGCTTTGTTCCTTTATCTAGAAGATCTAAAGGTTCCTTTTGAAAACAAAACGGAAGCATTAAAAGAAATAGGCTTTCAGAATAAATTAGGGTCTCTTTATGATAAGATACTCAGAGTCAGCGATCTGTCTGTTGAAGTATGCCGTTTTCTGGAAATAGAGGGTGAAAATGTTCAGCAGGTTAAAAGGGTTGTAGAACTTATGAAAAATGACTTAACCACTCAAATGGTTTACGAGTTTCCCGAACTCCAAGGGGTGATGGGGAGAATCTATGCAAAAGTTGCAGGAGAACCTTTCAATGTTTATCAAGCAATAGAAGAGCAATACATCGAGGGTGTTCCGGAAACACTTAACGGTTGTATTACCACTTTGGCAGATAATTTAGATACGATTGCTGGTAATTTGCTAATCAACCATATCCCAAGCGGATCTAAGGATCCCTTTGGTTTGAGAAGGGCTTTAACAAAATGTGTCAATATTCTTGTTGCCAGGGAATGGGATATGGACCTGCAGAAACTCTTTGATGAGGCAATACAACAGTATCGTTTTGAAATTGATGATTCACAACAGGAAAACCTAAAGGCTATTTTCAAGGATTTGTTAAAAAACAGAATTGATTATTATCTGTCAGAAAAAGGTATTCCGTATGACGTAATCAATGCCACAGTGCATCTTGCAAATAACCCCATGAGATGTGTGATGGCTGCCGATGCACTAAGTGATTTAAAGCTGAATGGGGATATCACTGATTTAATGTGTATCTTTGAAAGAATCCATAATATTTCAAAAAATCATTCATCTTCATATTACGATTCCAGATTGTTTGAGCATCAGGAAGAAAGCGTTTTGGAAGAACATTTTAACGATATCCGAGATGCAATTTCTTTGGCTTTAAACCGATTCGATTATCGAACAGCTTTAGTAGAAACCAAGCAATTGAAGAGCGATATCGATAATTATTTTGAAAATGTGTTTGTCATGTCGGAGAGAGAGGATTTGAAATTAACCCGATTAGGATTTTTGAAAAATCTGGATGATTTTTTATTGAGGTTGGGTAATTTCAGTGAGATTGTATTGAATAGAGAGAACAATGATGAATAAGGGTAGTTATTTACTCTTTATTGAAATACCAGAGGATATTGAAATTACGATATCCGGCAACAGATGCCATATACAAAACGGATTATATACTTATGTTGGATCTGCAATGAAGAATCTAAGACAGCGGATCAACAGGCATATTTCCTTTCAAGAGGGGGGTTACAAAAAACATTGGCATATTGATCAACTTCTTGAAAAAGGTAAAGTGATTTCCACATTAGCTTTGCCTAGCGAAATGAGGGCGGAAGAAGAAATATCCATGTTTTTATCAACGTTTTACCAAACCATTTATGGTTTTGGTGCTACTGATTGTAAAAGGGTGGATTCAAATTTATTCTTTCTAAGTAATCATTTAGAAGACTATTTTTCCATTATAAGAAAGGTATTGGAATATCATTGCAACAAGAAAATAGAAGCCTAGAGAAAAATAATATTCAAAAGGTTAATTATAAAGGAATTATCTATCTGCTCTCATTGATTATGGTCATTGGGATTGTTGTTCTATATAGCGCCAGTTATGTAATATACTACAAGTACCCTGAGATGGATTTTGATTATTACTTAATTCGACAAATTGTCAATATCGTTGTAGGATTGATATTCATGTTCATCATCGCTTTGATCCCCTTCCAAAAGCATATCAAGTTAACTCCGTTCTATATGGTCGGCTTAGTCTTTCTGTTATTGGCAGTTTTTGTTTTTGCCCCGCAAGGAGGTAGTAGTCGGTGGATTGATTTTGGCGTGATGAATCTTCAGCCATCAGAGTTTGCCAAGGTCTTTTTGGTGCTTTTTCTTGCTTCTTATTTTTTCAAAGAAGATGACACAAAGCATATAGGGATTTTGGAACAACTGATCATTCCTTTGGGATGGATCATGATGATTACATTTCTCGTTGCTGCTGAGCCAGACCTCAGCAGTTCATTGATTATCTTTTTAATCGGGTTGATTGTTTTATACATCAGCGGTCTAAGATTCTCATACTTTGTATTGATTGCCATTATGTGCATCATCGGCGTTGTCATGCTTTTTCAATTAAACCTTCTAAAGCCCTATCAACTTGGTAGAATTCAAGAATTTCTTGGCATCACTCAGAAGGTTGCAGAAGAGGGTCAAGTGGATGTAAGTTTACAAGCCATTTCATCAGGAGGTTTTCTGGGAGAAGGATTAGGAATGGGAAATTATAAATTTATCATTCCTGTTCAGTTTACTGATTTTATTTTTGCCATTTTAGGTGAAGAATTGGGCTTTGTAGGAATGGCCGTTTTTCTTTTTCTTTACTATTTTATGTGCCGGAATTTAATTAAAGCAGCCATTCATGGCATTTATAATATGGCAGCCAAGGTTTTTGTCATCGGGTATGCCTATTTGATTTTACTCCAGGTTGTGATTAATGTAGGAGTTGTCTTCGGATTATTGCCACCCACTGGGGTTACCTTACCATTTGTTAGTTATGGAGGCAGTTCTATGATGGCGTTTTTAGGAGGATTCGGCTTTTTTTTAAGTGCTTTGAACGATCAATCTCGTAATTACACATAGCAAAGTTGATACTAAAGGAGAATATATGTCTTACAAAACAGCAAAAGAACTTGTTTCACTATTTGAACAAAAAAGATTGGCAAAATATTCCGTTCAGTACGAAGACTTATTGACATCGATGAGTCCATCAGTTAGAATACAGGCTGTTCAAGGATTAATGAAACTAGAAATCAACTCCAAAAAAGTTGATCATCTGCTGGTTGATCCCAATCCGTCAGTCAGAAAATCTGTTGTCAAATATTTCAAAGAAAATGGCCTGACAGAAGATTATCAACAACTGTTACCATTGTTAAAAGATCCAGATGAAAAAGTGATAGAAGAAGTCATTCAAACGATCTTTTGGTTGAGTTCAGAATACGACATCAAACCTTTTTTGGATAATCATTCACCAAAAATCAGATATGTCACGTTAAAAACATTGGAAGATGAAATTGAAGACGAACGGTTGGAACAGCTGATTGACGATCTGAATCCCAAAGTCCAAGGCTTGGCTTGGACGATTAAAACCAATCGCTCTAATGACCCCAACTTCCTAAAACGAGTGATCAACGATTCAGATGATTTTAAATTACGAAGGACTGCCATTAAAAAGCTTTTACCCTACGATGCAGCTTTCTGTTTTGGAAAAATCAACGAGTACATTAATGACACTATGCAGTTTTCTGAGAAAGAAAGGTGTTCCTTGCTCGGATTGATTAAAGAATTACCAATCGACGAGGCTGAAAAAATCATCAATCATCAAGTTGAAGAAGTACAAAATCCGGTTCTGCTGATCAAATTGATTGTTCCCTATGTCAGTTTGAACACTGAATCACCCGCTAAGGTTATTCAAATGCTTGAATCTTTTTCAAAAAGTGAATCAGCACTTATGAGAGTTCAAGTCTTAAAGGGATTTTCCAAGTTAAATGAAACGTCAACCGTTCCCACTATCAGATCATTTTATAATGATCCGGATGATAAAGTAAGAGCTGCTTGTGTAGCAGCCATGACAAAGATGTTGGACTATCATTTGGTAGAATTAATTGACGGATTGATGAATGATTACAGCAAACAAGTTAGAAAGGCGTCAATCAAAGCGATTGGGCGACTCAAAATGGAAGATGCTTATCCCTATGTTATCTCCTCTATCCAAAACCACCTGGAAGATGATGCGGTTAGGAAAGAGGCAATGATGATTGCTTCTCGCCTGAAGCTGGTAGATGCTGCTGAAGTTTTGGAGAAGATAATTTTGAATGAGTATGAAGACCATGACATAACCATTAATGCAGCAAGGGCGTTATTGCGGATTTCTCCTGAAAAAGTGATTGAAATATTAGGATAGTCTTTTAAAAGATTGCAAGATCGAATTCTTTCTTTAATGGCTCCACTTTCACAAATTTCTCCGGGAATTGCTTGATTGAAAAACTGGTAGTAAATTTTTGTAAAGTAAGTTTTTTTGTGCCGTCTTGATCTTTTAAAGCAAATTCGACTGTGGTTTGATTTTGCCAACAGTGCAGATCTTTTACCAATGAAAGACTGAGACTTTCAATCTGCTTAGCTTCCAAATCGTAACGGGTTCCAAAATTTACTTTTAATTTCTCAAAAGCCCCGGAAAAAGCCAAATCAAGTTTTTTTGTCCTGGAGTATTTTGCGTCTAATCCAAGTGTTGTTTGATCAAACTTGATGCTGGTAGAATTCCTAACATAATTGACTTTTTGATCGTTTTCTTTTTCTCGTGGAAGGATTTGTATATCCAGCGTGTTAGCAAGACTGTCAATGAATCCTATTTTGCCTAAAGACACTGTGTTTTTATTGGTTAATTTATCCAATCCTAGTCCGTCATCTTCTTCATGATATGTAAATAAGAGTTCAAAATCTGTTGTAATCTTTTTGAAGATGTTGATGGGTCCGAATGAAAAGCCAAAAGAGTCCGTCAACTTTCTGATGTTGACATCCTGATCGTATAAATACACAAAATCAAGTTTGTTATGGAATAAATTGTTGCTAATTCCAAAACCATAATCGGTAGATAAAAACTTTGTATCACTGGCATCAATTATGCTTACCGTGTCTAATTTGAACCTTGTAGAGATTAGGGAAAAATCTGTGTTGGTTATCAGTTGTGGATTAGACAGTTTTTGTTCATCTTTCAGGAAATCATAGGATGTTTTGAAAATGACTTTGGATGACAAAAGTGAAAGATCAAGACTGGAAGTTAAACTTAATAGGTTTTTTTCTTTGTTGTAGTTAAAACGAGAGGTATTTCCATCAGATTTCAAGAAAACATAATCATGAACAATGGTGTTTTTCCAGAAGAATAGGTTGAAGTTCAGATCAGTGAGTACATTTTCTGAATACCGGTAGGCTTTTTCGTCTTGGTAATCCTGCAATAAACCAGCTCGCATCGTGTATTGGGTGTGAAGTCCAAAATAACTACCCCAGTCAAAACCTATCTTGGGTAATGTAAACGTGTTATCTATTTTAAAATCATCTGTATATTTGTTCTGATATTTAAAGGAATAATCCATATCAGTTGTCAATCCATTTACCAATTTCACATCTCGGATGATAATTTCAGGCAATACAGATGAAAGACCGTATTGACCATTATAACTGAGTTCAGATAATTTATCCATCAGTGAGACAGATGCATCGGACGTGTTGACAGCATTGAATTTGAGATCTTTAAAATTAACAGCAACTGGAAAAACTTCCGGAAAGAACTTGAATCCCATTTTGGAAACAGCAAAGGATGGTAAAGTGATGACATTCGTGTTCTTTGTTCGAGATCTTACTTCACTTTCACTCATGCTAAACGTAAATGGAGCGTTATTTACTTTGCCTTTCACACTGATGCCATAATTGGTATTTCTGCTGACGGTTTCATCATTACTGATGCTCATTTTGTTATTGAAGTAAAGAAGTGTTTCAAGCTGGTCATCCCATTTATGTGCTATTTGAAATTTTAATTCGTTTGAACGGTTTGAAAAATCCTCTTTAGCTTTTTGCAAGCCGTAAAAATAAACACTTGTTTTTCCATCAGGCAAGGTGAATTTGTTCTCTGCACCAATGGTATTTCCCTTTGCATCTCCATCCCCGACTGTATCGTAAAAAACAGCTCCGATTTCGTCTCCCTTGGAATAATAATTAAATCTTAAATGGGTTTGTACACCTGCTGCACCGGTATACGTGAAAGAAGATTCAACCGGTTGAGCTTTTCTTTCAAGAGATGAAAAATAAACTGGATAAGGCAAAATAGGAATATCATATATATACATCAGTAAATCATAAGCGATGATTTCATTACTTTCTTTAACGACGATATAATTAGCTTGAAAGCGATAATGAGGTTTTTCCTCATTACATGTGGTCAGATACCCTTGATGCGCTTCTGTGACATTGACCTCATCAAAGGATTTACTCCTGCTTTTATCTGCAGCTAAAATAATTGCTTGGTTAGAACCCTTTGCATTTTTAGCCTGATACGTTCCTCTAAGCTCATAGAGAAAATAAGCCTTTTTTTCAACATAAGCTTTTAGACTTTTGGATGTAAATTGTTCTTTAGCTTTAATAAGGTATACGGGAGTTGTGTCGGATGATTCGGCAAAGAAATACTCGACCGTGTCTTCATTTTTAAGATAGGCAGTAATTTTTGGTGCTCGAATGATGATATCTTCATATTTGACTTCTACACCATCTGAAAAAACAACCATGTCATTTTTACCCGAAAACACAACTGATCCGGCTGATATTTGTACTTCAACTTCTCCGGGTCCTGGGACTAAGTCATTTGCTTGTGCGATGCAAATGATGGGTAATATCACGGTAATTAGAATGATGATTAGTAATAAATTTTTTTTGAACCGATTTGTTTTTATCATTATTCTCGCTTTCTTTTTGAACAAAGAAAATCCGGAGAGACATTCTCCGGATTTTTGATTATCCAAATCACTATTCCTGTTCTTCCAGTTCCCTTTTTCTTTCGGCTATGATTTTGTCCTGCTCATTGGAAGGAACTTCGGCATAATGGGCAAATTGCATGGTAAAAAAGCCTTTACCGCTGGTAATTGAACTTAGTTGATTTGAAAAATCCAACATTTCAGAATATGGAACGGTTGCTTTTACAACCTGGAACCCTTTTGAACCAGCTTCCATTCCCATTGGTCTTCCTCTTCTGGAAGTTATTTCGCCCATTACATCTCCCGAATTTTCGTCCGGAGTGTGTACTTCAACGTCCATAACGGGTTCAAGGAGTACGGGTTTCGCTTCTTGCATGCCCTTTTTAAAAGCTTGTCTTGCTGCAATTTGGAAAGCCATATCGGAAGAGTCTACATCGTGATAAGAACCATCATACAACTCAACCTTAATATCAACAACTGGATATGAGGCAAGAATTCCCTTTTTCATGGATTCCACAACTCCCTTTTCAACAGAAGGGATGTAGTTGTTTGGAACCGAACCGCCAAAGATCGTTTGAGCAAACTCAAACCCTTTTCCTCTTTCTAATGGTGAGAGCCTGATTTTAACATGTCCGTATTGACCATGTCCACCGGATTGCTTTTTATGCTTGTATTCTACATCAGAGTTCCCTTTGATCGTTTCTTTATAAGGAATCTTGGGTTGTCCTACATCTATATCGACTTTAAATAACTTTTTAAGTCTTTCAATCATGACGTTTAAATGAGAGGTTCCCATACCGGAAATAACCGTATCGTTGGTTTCTGGGTCATGTTCCCAAGTGAAAGTAGGATCTGATTCGGAAAGTTTTGATAACCCATTTGATATTTTGTCAATATCTCCTTTTGACTTGGGATGTACAGATTTGGTTAACATCGGTTCCGGATAGACAGGTTGCTCAACCATTAGTTTTCTGGAAGGATTACAAAGGGTGTCCCCAACTTCGCTTTCTTTCAGTTTAGGAATACTCACAATATCTCCTACTGTTGCTTTTTCCACTTCTTCCTGATCCTTTCCTGTAACATGATAAATATGGGATGCTTTTTCATTAGAGCCTTTATTGACGTTGACAATCGCATTACCGTTTGAAATTTCCCCAGCAAGGACTTTTACAAACGATTGCTTTCCAATAAATGGATCAACAGCCGCTTTGAAAATATATCCTACAAAAGGCGCATCTTCTTCCATCACTAATTCAAAGTCATTTTCGCCATCTGCCATCTTTGTTGCCATAGGCTTTCTTTGTAATGGGCTTGTTCCGATTGATTTTATCAGTTCTTCAAAAAGATCAATACCGATGTTTTTCGTTGCTGAACCGCAGCAGACTGGTACCAATTGTCCTTGAGCATATGCATTTTTCATTGCTTTTGCAAGGGTTGGCCCGTCTATTTCTTCTCCTCCTAGATATTTTTCCATCAAATCATCATCTGTTTCAACGATGTCTTCAACTAAAGCCATCCTCAGTTCTTCAATCTGATCTTTCATGTCTTCAGGAATAGTTGCTTTTTCGCTTTTTCCGCTACCATCTGTTGCATATAGATATGCACAATTGTTTAAAAGATCAACGATCCCTTTGAACTGATCTTCTTTGCCAATGGGAAGATAGACAGGTACGATATTCTTATCGAATTTGGCTTTTAAATCTTCCAAATTCTGATTAAAATCAGCTCTCTCCTTGTCCATTTGATTGATGAAAATCATTAGTGGTTTGTCCAATGTTTCAGCTTGTTTCCAAGTTCTTTCAGTTTGGACTTCAATACCGGAAGTGGCATTGATTACTGAAACGACATTCTCAGCTGCAAAAAGAGCTGAAATTACTTCGCTTAAAAAATCACCAAATCCAGGTGTATCCATTGCTATGAACTCGTATCCATCTTTTTCGAATGTTCCAAAACCCACTGAAAGGGTGGTGTTTTTCTCTTTTTCTAACGGATCGTAATTCATTGTTGTACCCATTTCACTGATTTTGCCCGCTAACTTCAGCATAGCCTCAATGATGGTACTTTTTCCAGAACCGTTATGCCCGATAAAAGCAATGGTTCTTCTGTTTTCTACTTTTACTGCCACAAAATGCACCTCCAAACGGAACGTTTAATATCTCCGCATAATCTATTTGAGTTTAAGAATTAGTCATTTCTATCTACTAAAATACCTACTGGAATATTTGGTTCACCAGAAGAAGGCTGATTAACAATTCTGGATCCGATGGCCATTACAGACGAAGAGCCACCATCAAAACACATGGCATCTGAATACCCTTTTTTCAAAAGAAAATCAGTTAACTCCTCGTAGGTTAAGCCTGAACTTGCTGTTTGATAACCGTCAATGACGAGAAACACTACCTTATCTTTTGATAGAGCTAAAACGGTTCTCGGTGTACGGCCTTCTATGATTTTTTGACCATAAGTTGCACGAATGCTGCTCGTGTCTTCTACCTTTTGTCCACCTGATAATAACATCGGGCCGCCTTCAACTGCATCGGAAATCTTATATTGAAATCCAGGAACAATGAAATTCATCGAAAAAGCGTCTCCAATTTTAATGAATTTTGAGATCTCTTTTGGGTTAAAGACAATCACTTTACCGCCATTGGGAACCTTTGGAGTGTATGTCTTTGAGATTACTTTATCATCAGAAATAACAACATATTCACGATTGGCATCCTGAGGTATCAGTTTCTTAAAATTGTCTGTATAGACAATGACATCACCATTTTGACTGTATTTGTTGACACCTTTTACTAAGAACAAAGATCCTCCCACTCTTAGATGAATTTCCGTATTGATCTCTAATATGTGATAGGTGTTTTTATCCGTTCTGACAAAAAAAGGTCTTGGATAATAAAAAGGTTCCGATTCAATTTGACCGTCTTTAATTAATACTCCCACAGGGAAATTTGTCGAAGGATCGAAATAAGAAGCATTTACACCACCTATTGCAAAATTCTTTCTAACCATGTTGCTTAATTTATCCCTGGATCCCATTCCATCAAAAGAGATTTCAGGCACAATCTTAACGTCCGCTTCCTTCAGATCAACTTCTAAATAAGTGACCTTTAAGGTTGATTGTTCAAAGACTTCTTTTTTTCTGTACCATTGAACTCCCTGTGACAAGACTTCTATCTCTTCTAAATAAGGGTCAACATGAGAAAAATAGATGGTTGCCGTTTTTCCGTCCTTTACAATTCGATAGTCAACCGGAACGTTAAACTGGATATTAAATTCAGAATAGAATAAATCGTTGTTTTTCAGAATAATTCCTCTGATAGTTGCATCATCGGCATTTGCAGGAAAGATTTTAATATCGGCTTCATTTCCCTTAGTATCTACTTTTATCATTGAATTGACATCAAAAAACTGTGAGGAAAACTCAAAACTTACTGTTCTTAGATTCATTTGAGCATTCAATAAACGAACCATGCTGTTTTCTTTAAAAACATAGGCTCTTTCATTAGATATATAAGTAAATCCCAAAAAAGGAAAAACACAATCCGCAGAGATAAATACCTTATCATTAATCGTCATCACTAACCCGTCGAATTTTTCAAGGAAGTTTAATGAAATACCTGTGTACGGATCGACGATCAACGTGTCGCCAGACTCCTTATTAATGATATAGAATTTATTGCTCCCCGAAAAAGAGGTAACGCCTGCATTAAAATCAGTCAGTATATCCACAGATAACATCAACTTACCGCTTACCAAAGAAATATCCGGCTCTCTAAATCTTGTATAATTTCCATCAGATTGAATAAAATACAGTTCCTGAGAAAAAACAAACACGGAAATGAACAGTAGAATTCCAATCAATAGATTGACTTTTCGCTTCAAAACAGATAGTACCCCCAAATAAAATCTCCAAAATTTGAAAAAAACCAATTGGTTTTTTCAGTTAACTGATTATATCAAAAATTAACGGTTTTTTTTCAACCCCAGCAAGATCAGTCATCGTGATGGCGTTTTTAAGAGTAGAAACCGCATCATTTAATCTTTGCTCATCGTTGTAAAAAACCTTAACGATTAGATCACCCTTTTCTATTTTATCTCCTGTTTTTTTGATAAAATCAAACCCAACTGAATAATCGATGATATCTTCTTTTGCTTCTCTGCCGGCACCCAGAAGATTTGCTGCGATTCCCACCATCTGAGTGTTTATTTTTCCAATGTATCCGTCTTTTTCAGATTTCAGCTCATAGACGCCTTTGTTTTTCAATAACCTGTAAGGATCCTCAAGAAAATCTGTATCCCCTTTCTGGGCTTTGATGAATTCTATCAATTTGTTATAGGCTTTTCCGGATGAAATGGCTTCCATAAGTATTTGCTCTGCTTCTTCTAATTCCATTGATAAAGCGAATTTCAGCATGTATTTTCCGAGGATCAGGCATAATTGTGTGAGATCTTGTGGACCTTTACCTTTCAAGGTTTCGATAGCCTCTATGACTTCCAAGGCGTTTCCTACTTTGTTTCCCAAAGGCTCATCCATATTCGTTAGAACAGCAACGGCGTCTTTACCAGCTTTTTTGGAAATATCTACCATGATTTGGGCTAATTGCTTTGCTTCACTAACCTCCTGCATAAAGGCCCCTGAACCTACTTTGACGTCTAGAACAAAAGCATCGGTTCCACCGGCTAATTTTTTGCTCATAATACTCGAAGCGATTAGGGAAGGTTCATCCACAGTTGCTGTAACATCTCTTAATGCATACAGTTTTTTATCTCCAGGAACCAAGTTAGCCGTTTGACCGGCCAAAGCAAATCCGATTGTATTGACTTGTTTAATCCATTGTTTCGTTTCTATATCTGTTTTAAATCCCGGAATGGATTCCAACTTGTCAATGGTTCCCCCGGTATGTCCAAGAGCTCTTCCTGATAATTTGGCTACTTTTGCTCCGCAGGCGGCAACCATAGGACCCAGAATCAACGTCGTTTTATCACCAACACCTCCTGTTGAATGTTTATCAACTGTAATTCCGTCAATTTGAGAAAGATCAACCGTATCACCGGAATATCTCATCAATTCAGTCAAAATAAATGTTTCTTCAGAAGTTAAATGCTTAAAATAAACAGCCATCAGAAAAGCCGCTGTTTGATAATCTGGAATCGTTCCATTCACACATCCTGTGATCATGTATTCTAATTCTTCTTTCGTCAAAATCAATCCATTTCTCTTTTTTAAAATGATATCATAAGCCCTCATCAGTTCAATCCCTCCTTATTTACTAACAATGATAGTTGCTTTTGACTGTTTTGTCTTGTGTTTGATTTGTTCAAAACACATTGATATCTTTGTTCTGAAATAATTCCTGAGTTTAGCCATTCATTTAGCTTTTGTTGGGTAATCATATCACACAGCGGGCTAAAAGTAAGTCTGTGAAATGGTGTCGGACCATATTTTTCTAAAGCCTTCAAGTGTACATGGGTACCATAACCCTTATGCTTTTCAAAGAAGAATTCAGGGTAAATTCTTGAAAAGTCGGTCATTATATTGTCTCTAACGACTTTTGCGATATTGGACGCTAAAGCGATTCTTAAACTAAGAGAGTCTCCTTTAATAATTTGCCTGTTGGGATGGTTGATGCATAGATTTTTACCGTCTACCAAAGCCAAATCATGAGGAACATTAAGCCCTTCCAAAGCGCTGTTCATAGCCATATTAGTACTCTTAAGAATATTCTCCTTGTCGATGATGCTTTCATCACAGATGCCGATAGCGTAGGGTATACTCTCACTTTTTACATATTCAAAAATCAATTCTCGCTTTTTTTTGCTCAATCTTTTACTGTCATCAATAAAGGGCATTTTTTCAACAAGTGTTTGTTCCTGCTCAAAAGTTAAGTAAACTGCTGCAGCAACTACCGGTCCAGCAAGTGGCCCTCTTCCGGCCTCATCAACTCCTGAAAGTTTCCCGAATTGTTTTGTAAAATCTGCATCAACCCATTTCTTCAATATGAAACCGCCTTTTCCAAGAATAGAATAAATGTGAACAGACCAAAAACGCCAATCAGTAAAAAATAATCTGAAATTTTCATTTTGAGTTCAATGTATCTGGTTCTTCCTTGGTAACCGTTATAATACCGAACGTCCATCGCCAGAGCCAATTCATCTGCCCTTTTGAAGGAACTAACTAAAAGAGGTATGATCAGTGGAAAGAATGCCTGAACTCTTTTGATGATACGACGATCTTCGAATTTGGCACCTCTCGCTGTCTGAGCTTTTATTATTTGGCCGGCCTCGATGGAAATAATTGGAATAAATCGGATTGCCAAAGACATAATCATTGAGATATCATGGGCATAAGATTTTTTTATACCGATTGTTTTAAAAATGCTTTCAGTTGAATCAGCTATTCTCATTGGTGAGGTTGTGGCTGTGAGGAGCAGCGATAGCCAAATGAGATAACAGAGTCTGGCAACCATTATAAACGAACGAGTTATACCCTCTTCAGTAACTGTAATAAAACTCCAACTGATGATCACACGGCCTGTATCATCCAATAGCTGAAGAAAAAACGCCAAAACAATTAAAACCCAAATAGCCTTTAATGATTTAACCATCACGATTATACCTATTTTAGAAAAACAAAACATCATAAAAATTACAATTCCCATAATCAAAAATGGTATCCAATGATGAATAAAAAAAAGAACGATCAAACCGTATAAGGTATACAGCAATTTAATCCTTGGATCTGCTTTATGAAAAACAGAATTGTTGGGAACATAACCTCCTAAAATCTCATCAAATCTCATCACTTTTTCTCCAAGAGACACACTGATTGTGCACTAATCCCCTCTTTTTTCCCCTCAAATCCCATTCCTTCAGTCGTTGTGGCTTTGATACTGATCAGTTCTTTATCAATCATTAGTACAGAAGCAATTTTTTCGCTCATACTTGAAATATAGTCTTTTAATTTCGGTTCTTCAGCGATAATTACAGAATCTATATTCATGATAGAAAAACCGACTTGTTGTATCATTTGATCAGCCATTTTCAAAAGGAGCTTGCTGTCAATACCCTTATACCTTTGATCGGTATCTGGAAACCGCTTTCCAATATCTCCCAAGTTTGCCGCACCCAGCAGGGCATCAATCATCGAATGGATCAATACGTCGGCATCAGAGTGTCCCGACAGTCCATATTCGTAAGGAATAACGATGCCTCCTAAAATCAATGGTCTTCCAAGTTGAAATCTATGGGCATCATAACCGATACCGATTCTCATGATCTGATTTTTACAGGCATAATAATGTGCAAGAAACCTGATAATTGTGTGTCGTTTATTTGTAGAGCATTGTTCTCATCAACAAAATTCATTTCCAATTGATCAGCATCAAAATGCTCGAGCCCTTCAATCAGATAAACTGGGTCGAAGGCTATTAGCATATCCTTTCCCTCTTGTGCTATTTCAAAAGGAATATCACCATCACCCCTATCCTGTGATCTTGCTGATATTTCTAATTTTTTTTCTTCAATGTTCAGTTTTACTGTATCACCTTTTCCCTTAGCGATAATATAGATGAGTCTTAACGCTTTTAAAATTTCAATCCGATCGATGATAATTTTAGTTTGAAATTGTTCTGGTAAAACAGCTTTATAATTGGGAAAGGAAACATCCATAAGCCTGGCTGTAAAAAAAATGTTTTTAATCTTTGTGATCACTTTTTTACCATCAAAACGAATTGTGAATAATTCTTCATCAGATTCTTTTAAGAGGGTTTGAATCTCTTTCATACTTTTGAGAGAAAGAAAAAAACTTAAGTCAGAGCGTTCTTCATCAAAAACAATTTCCTCAGTGACTGCCATTCGATAACTGTCGGCGGATACAAGCCTTAGATATTTTCCGGAGAATTCCCATAATACTCCATTCAGATTACGCATCATTTCATCTGTTGATGCGCAAAACAGAACCTTAGAGATCATTTTTAGTATGATCTCTTTTTGAAGTTGGATGGGTTCGCCTACATCTTCAAAATCGAGCTCTGGATAATCGTCTGCATTCATTACCGGGATTTTGATCTCTCCTGCACCAGTATATGCGATCGCTTTGTTCGGTTCTAAGGTAAAAAAGACCTCATTTTTTAAAAGGTTTTTTGAGATTTCTTCCAATGTTAGTGCATCTACAACAAATGCTCCATTACCTTCTTTTTCAAATTGTTCGACTTTTATCATCATTGATGATTCCATGTCCGTTGCAGAAAAAAACACATCTGATTCATTGCTGTGAATCTTCACACCTGATAAAATGGGTTTGATGTTTTTTTTAGGTATAATATTGACAATTTTTGAGGATGCACTGATTAGCACACCCTTTTTCATCGAAAATTTCAATTGTATCACCCCTAGCTTTTTAATGGATTATGGTTACGAATGATATCTAAAATAGATTGGAAATCGTCTCCAAAATAGCGATCACTGTGGTGAGGCTTTAGTGTTTGTTGGAATCTTTCAATATAAAATTCTAAAAGCTTTCCAGTTTTCATCGGACGTAAAAAGCAAAGACCCCTCAAAGCCAACATTAATTCAATGGTTGTTACTTTTTCGCAATTTCCAATGATTGAAAAAGCCTTCCTTACTGAAACAGAGCCCATAGACACATGATCTTCCTGAAATGCAGAAGTTGGAATACTATCAACTGAGCCAGGATGAGACAAGGCTTTGTTTTCTGAAACCAGAGAGGCGGCTGTATATTGCCAAATCATAAAACCACTGTTCAAGCCTTCTTCGCCTTTGGCCAGGAATGGAGGCAATGATGATACTAAAGGATTAACCAAGCGGTCTATGCGTCGTTCGGTTATATTTGATAATTCAGTTAATGCAATTGCAACAAAATCCGCTACCAGAGCTATTGGTTCGCCATGAAAATTACCACCGCTAATGGCTTCGTTTTCAAATATGATTGGGTTGTCAGTCACTGAGTTGAATTCCCTTTCTAATACGATTTTAGCATAATCAAAGGTATCTTTTACTGCTCCAAACACCTGAGGGATGGCTCTTAATGAATATGCGTCTTGAACTTTTCCACAGTTTTTATGAGACTCTCTGATTTCACTCTTGTCTAAAAGATCCAACAATCTTTTTGCAACAAATGTTTGTCCGGGGTGGGGCCGAAGATCATGGATTCTTGGATCAAAAGGAGCTGTTGAGGCCTTCAACGCGTCTATAGTTATTGAAGCCGAGATCATTGTCCATTCAAACAGATTGTAAGCACGTATTAGGATATTGCTTAGTAAAGAAGACATCATCTGAGTCCCGTTAAGAAGGGCGAGACCTTCTTTTTGAGCGGGAACAAATGGCTGAATATGTTCAGATTCCATTGCCTCTTTTGCGCCAGTAATTTCTCCTTTGTAATATACTTTCCCTTCGCCCAGCATGGCCATTGCCATGTGAGCCAGCGGAGCCAGATCACCACTGGCACCAACTGAGCCCTGTGCAGGGACATACGGAGTGATCCCTTTGTTTAAAAAGTCTACAAGTATTTGAAGTGTTTCGAGGCGTATACCTGAATAACCTTTAACGAGCGAATTAATTCTTAAAAGCATCATCGTTCGCACAACCTCAACTGGCAATGGTTCCCCAACACCGGCTGCATGTGATAAGATGAGATTTTTTTGAAGTGCTGCTGATTTAGGGGCATCAATGTGAACAGACGCCAATGCTCCAAAACCGGTTGTCACACCATATACAACTTTTGATTCATTCACAAAGTCTTTTACTCGTTTTGCGCTCATTTTGATTTGTTGAAAACATGATTCATCGATCTCTAATTTTTCGTTTTGATATGCAATGGATTCGACTATCTTCAGATCCATATTTGTGCCGTTGATCTTATACATCGTTTTCCCTCCGTAGTAGTGATTCTTTTTCATTCTCTAAATCCTCTATCTTTTCAATCAATTCCAGCAATATTTTTTCATTCTCCGCTTTTTTATCCGCTAATCTGTTTAGTTTTTGATAATTGTTGATGTTACCGGGTAAATACATCTCATTTTCGATTCGACATTGTTCAGATTCCACGGTCTCGTACTTATCCATAATTTCATTGATCATTCTTTGTGTTTTTTGAAGCATGTTTTTTAATGCCTTTTGACGTTCATAATCTGTTGCGTTTTTTTCGAACTTAACTTCTTTATTGGAAAACCCGGAAGATTCGTTCATACGATTCATATATTCGTTCACCGAGCCGACTTCTTGAATACCATCTTGCTCTAAAACGAGAATTCGATCTGAAACATAGTTAAGAAGCCTTCGGTCGTGAGTAACCATCAAGATAGCCCCTTCATATTCACCCAAAATCTCCTGAAGTCTTTCGATCGACATGATGTCTAAATGATTGGTCGGCTCATCCAAGATGAGAAAATTTGGTTTTTTTAATAAAAGTTTTGCCAATGATAATTTGAGTTTTTCTCCGCCGCTTAACACATCCACTTTCTTATCGGTTTCATCCCCTGTGAATCCAAATCGACCGGCATATGCCCGAACTTCATAGTCGTATTTCATGGGCATTAAGGTATTTAGTTCTTCGAATATGGTTTGTTGAAGATCTAATTTAGATAAGTCTTGGGATAAATATGCAAAGCGAACCAGATCGCCATAGTGGAATGTACCTTGATCACTCCGGGTCTCACCGGTCATTATCTTTAATAAGGTTGATTTACCAATCCCGTTTCGCCCCAACAACACGATTTTCTCAGATCGAAAAACTGTAAAACTGACATTTTCAAACAAAGTTTTTTGCCCAAATCCCTTTGAAAGGTTATTACACTCAAAAACGATATAGTTTGCTCTTTCAGGCTTTGGAATATCTCCAAGATGGGTTTTGTTTTCTTCCATTATTTCAACTTCTTCCAACTTGCGTTCTACCCTGGCCACCATTTTCTCCCTGGAATGCATCAAACTGATGGCCTTGGGATTGCCCATATGTCCCCAGGTTTCGAACTGTTTAACCAATTTCTTTTGTTTTTCCAACTCGATTTCCAGTCTTTTCTTTTCTTTCATTTTAGATTCAATCATTCTTTCTCGTTGGAGAAGATAATCATCATAAGTCATTCTGAAATTCCATACCTTATTCGAATTGATTTCAAAGATCTGATTAATCACCCCGCCCAATAATTCTCTGTCGTGAGTGACCATCAATATCGTTCCTTTATATGATTTTAAGAAAGCCTCAAGCCAAAAAACCGATGCAATATCCAGATGATTGGTAGGTTCATCCAGGATTAAAAGGTCGTAGTCTCTTAAAAATAAACGTGCCAAGGATATTCTTGTGAGTTCTCCTCCACTGAAAGAACCAAGCTTTCTTTGCCAATCTTTTTCTGAAAATCCCATGCCTTTAAGAATGGAACGAATCTTTTTCTCGAAAGCAAGATGTTCATGCTCGACCTCATAATCATGAGTGATTTTTTTTATCACATCTTGAAACTCTTTTTCAATCTCTTCCCACAAAGAAGTATCTGGATTTGATATTCTAAATTGTTCCTGATACCCAATTCTCATATCTTTTTTTGAAATGATTTTTCCTTCATAGGAAGTGATTCCCCCGGTAAGTATTCTCAGTAAAGTAGTTTTTCCGGTTCCATTCGGACCGATTAAAGCAATTTTATCCCCATCCTGGACCTGAAAACTACAATCTTTTAACAAAGGTTCTGTTGAAAACCCAAAAGTGATATTTTCGGCTCTAAGTATCATATAATCTCCCCTGAACTTGTATAAAAGGCATGCTAAAAATCGGGGCCTGTGTAACTGTCCCGACTAATCCATCATATCATCTATCGGATTATATTATAACAAATACAATTGAGAATACGACACCTAAAATATTAACAATCCAAAATCTTACCACAACAGTTGTTTCGTTCCATCCCAACAATTCAAAGTGATGGTGGATCGGACTCATTTTGAATAATCTTTTTCCTGTAATCTTAAAAGATGACACTTGAAGGATGACACTAAATATTTCAACAAAGAAGATGAGTGAGAGGAGAGAAATTGTTAAAACATTGCCATTCACCAAGGCAATGATTCCGAATATTGCACCTAAGGCTAAAGCGCCTGTATCGCCCATGAATATCGATGCTGGTTTTATGTTAAACCATAAAAATCCCAGTAAAGCCCCCGAAAGAAACATCATTGAATAATCACTGACACCACTAAGCCAAAGAAAGACTTGTATACCTGCTGCAGTAATCAATGCACAACCGCCTGATAAGCCATCTAATCCATCAGTAATATTTGTTGCATTTGAAAACATGGTTAAGTAGAGCACAAAAAAGATCGGATAAAACCATCCAAGATTGAATTGTATATTAAAAAGCAAAATGGTATGGGATTGGATGATACCGCTTAGCAATAAGATTATATAGATAACAATACCTGAAATTAACTGCATAATCAATTTGTTGAGGGCACTCAACCCTTGAGAATGCTTTGAACGAACACTTAAGAAATCATCGATAAAACCTATTGTACCAAACAAAAGAGAACTAAGGATAATGGCTACCAAATATTTATTCTCTACAAAAATTGAGGAGATCAAATAGAAGGCTAAAAACAAAACCATGAAAACTATCCCGCCTGCTGTCGGTGTTCCTTCTTTATAATTGTGCAGTTGGGGTCCCTCTTGTCTAACATATTGAACAATCCCTATTTTTTTAAATTGCTTTGTAACAAAAGAAAACAAATTAAGTGATGTGAAGATTTCAATCAACAGCATCCATAACATGATCGTAAACCTCCTCTAATTGAATACTTCTTGAAGCTTTAAACAAAAATACAGCCTTTTCGTTTTCCCGTATGCGTTTAACCAGTTCATTTGAAAGTTCAACACTCTTTTCATAGATGTGTATTTCACCGGTATATTTTTTTTGAATTTGCTTGATTACTGGATCTTTAGTGTATAAAAATACAACATCAACATGTTTAGCACTGAGCATTTCTCCGATTTTTTCGTGAATTTCTGATTCATGGGAGCCAGCTTCCGCAATAGAACCTAATACGCAATAGATCTTTTTTTGACATTGTTTCATTCGGTAGATTTCCAATACATCCAACGCATATTTTAGAGATTCAAGACTTGAATTGTAACAATCCTTGATCAATAATTGTCCGTTTTTGAAAACGGGTTCGAATCTTTCTTTGACAGTTGAGATAAATGGAGAAAAATCTTTAATGGCAAATATATCATGCTGAAGATTTACAAGGATAGACAATGAGGCGCATAGATTAAGCAACTGTCCTCTATGAAAGATCCCATCTATTGATTGTTTGATGATGCTTTCGTTTTCTCCATTCGAAACAATCAATTCGAAGGTGGTGATAAAACGTTCTTCTTTGAAAGAATAATCTATGTGATTGAGGTATACCCCGCAAAAGCCCTTGATTTTATCGCCAATATTCCCAAATACACAGATCTTTTTATTTGAACGATGCCTGTTGAAATAATCCTTTATCAATGGATCAGAGATGTTTAAGCATAACGGGTGCTCTTTCTGATGATGTTTAAAGATTTGAGATTTTTCTTGAAAAGTGTTTTCAAGACTACCTGTATTGCCAATATGAGCTGTTCCGACATTTAAAAGAACGGGAAAATCAACTCGATAAGTATCAACGAGGTATTCTATATCTCCTTTTTTGGACATCCCCATTTCAATTACCGAGTATCTTTTCGGAGTATTTAATTCATTAAGAATACAGACAGGTAAACCGATCTCTGTGTTCATGTTCCCTTTGTTTGAAAAGACAGATTGCACGTTGTGAAAAGCACCCAAAAGGTTTTTGACCCATTCTTTTGTACTTGTTTTTCCGTTGGAACCGGTTATGGCAATTGTGTATCCGGCAAATCTTGCAAATTGATCTAAGGCCATTCGATTGATAAACTCAATCACCGAATCAACCATTAAACAGATACCCTCATATTCTCTTGCTTCTTCTACGATTGCCAATAGGGCACCTTGTTGAAAACTTGAGTTCACAAAATCATGGCCATTAACACTATGTCCTTTAATGGCGATAAAAACTGTATTTTTTTTGATACATCGGGAATCGGTTGTGAAAAAAAGTTCATCGCTTTCGCTGTCGCTTTGTTTTTCTATGGAAAAACCTAATTTTTTAGTTTCAAAGTCCCCAACCCTTTTTAATAAATTGAGGAAATCGTCAATATACACAACTTACTCCTTAAGATGCATGATGCTTAAGTGTCCTGATCATTTGAAAGGCGATAGCTCTGTCGTTTAAGGGAAAAAAGGTGTGTTCATAATATTGATATTTCTCGTGTCCTTTGCCTGCCAAAACCACCAAATCCCCTTTATTTGAAAGGTTTAAAGCTGTTTCAATGGCCAATTTTCTGTCTTCTACAAGCAAATAAGGTGTGTCGTTTCCCATGCCGGCTTCTATTTCTTTGATAATTTCCAATGGATTTTCTGATTTGGGATTATCACTGGTAATGATGACCACGTCCGCCAATTCAGAAGCAATTTTTCCCATCAGAGGTCTTTTCTTTTTGTCGGAATCACCGCCTGCACCAAACACAGCAATCACCCTGCTTCTCTTAAGCGATTTGGCGTTTTTCAGAACCTTCTCCAATGCATCGGGTGTATGGGCAAAGTCAACTACCAGATCGATATCATTACCGATATGAGAATACAATTCAAATCTTCCCGGAACACCCCTGAAAGATTGTAGGTATTTGGCAATATAATTGATATTGTATCCTTCCATATCCAACATGGCTAATACAGGTAGAACGTTATAAACATTAAAATCCCCAATAATGGGTACTTTGATTCTTTTGATCTTCTTGTTTTTGATATAAAAGTCAAACTCAATGCCATTAACATCCGCATTAATATTGCTTGCAGAATAATCAGGTGTGCAATCTTCTCGTTTCATTCCGTAAGTGCTGATCTTTTTATCAATAGGAATATCACCTATCATTTTCCTGACATTTGTATCATCAACATTTAAAATTGCTGTTCCTGTGCTTTTTAGTAATTCAATCAGATGGAATTTTGTATCAATATATTCTTGCATATTATTATGATAATCAAGATGATCGTGTGTAATATTCGTCATAATGGCATAATCGAACTGCATGCTTTCCACTCTTTTCATCGATAACGCATGAGAGGAGACTTCCATACTCAAAAACGTTCCACCTTTATCGATGGTTTCTTTAGTATTATCGACAATTTCTAAAGCGGTGGCAGTGGTGTTGTATGAATCATAACTCCTATCCACAACAATGTTTTCGACCGTTCCCATCAAAGTTCCTTTTAAGCCGATCCGGCTAAGCAGGTAATGGATCATTGTGGATACCGTTGTTTTACCGTTTGTACCGGTGACGGCAAAGGTCTTTAATTTTTCATGAGGATTATCATGTAAGAAAGAAGCAATCACTGATTCTGCATATCGGCTGTCAGTAACTTGTATCATGGGCTCTTTTGAATCATAATCTACCGGTCGCTCCACAATAAATCCCACAGCCCCATCTTTAAGTGCTTCGGTAATCAACGCATGAGAATCATATTTGTATCCTTTTCGACAAACAAATAGCGAATTGCTTTTAATACTGTTTGTGTGAATGGAAATATTCTCAATGTACATATCAAGATTATCTTCTACATTGAACAAGTTCACAAGAAGCTTTTTCTCTTTTAGTACACCGATAACGTCTTTTAATAACATAATAGAACCCCCCTTAGTTCTACGGTGTTTTCCGTATTAACTTTCTTGGATGTTAAAAACCAAATCTGCAACTTCCCTATTTTCCTTAACGTCATGAACTCTGAATATATGAGCCCCCTTCAGCACCCCCAGTGCTGTTGTTGCCATCGTTCCAGATAGACGTTCGTTCGGGTCTTTTTGGTTTAACACCTCCCCAATAAATGACTTCCTTGAAGTCCCCAACAACAAGGGAAGTCGAAAAGAATGAAAAGAATCCAAATCTTTCAAAATTCTTAAATTGTCAACTACTCTTTTCCCAAAACCAATCCCGGGATCAAGAATCACATTTTTTTGACTAATTCCTTTTTCTTGTGCAAAGGCGATTCTTTCTTTAAAAAAGGCATGTACTTCAGATACGACATTGACGTATTTGACTTGTTGCTGCATCGTGGCTGGTGTTCCTTTCATATGCATGAGAACGATTGGGATTTGATTCAAAGCAACAAAAGAAGCCAGTTCTTTGTCAAATCGCAACGCACTGATATCATTAATCATGTCTGCTCCGGCATTAATTGCTTGCTTTGCAGTTTGATACCTGTAAGTATCCACAGAAATTGGGATATCAGTTATTCTTCTAAGTCTTTTGATGAAAGGGATTATGCGTTCTATTTCCAGTTGTTCATCAACAGGAGCCGATCCGGGACGAGATGATTCACCTCCGATGTCAATCAAATCAACACCGTCCTCAAGCATTTTTCTGACACGTATTTCAAAGAGTTGTTCATCCGAAACCCGGCTTTGAGGGTAGAAACTATCATCCGTAACGTTAATTACCCCCATAATTAACGGTCTTGACAATGATAGCTTGCCCGCATGCGGGAAGTGAATATAGGTGTTATTCAAATTAATAAGTGCCTTGAGGTCGTTAAAGAAGTTTGCTTCAAGTTTATTCTGAGCAGTTCTAAGCAGTTGCCTGAAATCAATAACCGAACCAAAAACAATCAACCGATTACCCATAAAACGTACTTCCAACAAATCACGAATTACCAAGCGTATTTTGTTTAATTCTGCTTTATGACCAGTTATTTTTAAGGTTAGAAAAGAATCTCCGAAAACAAAAGACCCCGGCTCTGTAATTCCACTAGAGTCGAGTATACACATCTCCATATGTAATATACCCCCCACATATAATAAGAAAAAAATATACCCCACAGATAGTATACACCAATGATTTTTTTTTTGCAACTGTTTCTTTTTTTTATTTGAATCGTACTGATACATTTTAATTCGATGTATTCTTAAAAATCCATGTTATAATCTGCTGGCATAAATTGGAAATGAGGGGTATAAATGGACTATCTAATCGTGGGGATTGTTATGGTAACACTGTTTTTTTCTTTGAGGACGAACTATAAAATATCCAACGTGGAAGAAAAACAAAGAAAACTAAATCAGAAAAGCAAAGAAGATTTCGATAAAGCCATCATAAAGCTCAACACAAAAATCGATTCAGTGGAAAAGAGATTAGTATTTCTCCAAAAAATGATCAGCGACAATAAAGTAAATCATGAGTCTGTGTCAACCAAAAATCTCAATCTTCTTAAAAAGCTTTTGTTAGCCCTTAAAGGCGATACCGATCTGATCAAAACGATGTATTTAAAAGCGGATATTAAAAAGCAGAAAAGTCCGAATCACACATCGGATCAATCTTTACCTTTACAGAGCGACGACCAAGAGCAGAAAGATCTTTCAGAACCTCCAGTTGTCGAAGAGAACGCTATTCATCAGAATTTTCATGACAAAATAAAAGAAAAACTTGAAAAGATGAGTAATAACGAAATATGGTTGCTAAAACAATTATTGGCGCAAGAACCATACTCATGGCAAACCATTTCACAACTGCAGGAAGAAGTGAATATGCCACAATTCCAGATTCCAAAACTGAGTAGAAAGTTTATTATTGACGGATTGCCTGTATTGATGATAAAAAATGCCGGTGATAAAATGCTCGTGAAATGGGGAGATGGGTTGACAGAGGAGAAAATCAAAGCGATTCAGGAAGAAGTCAGAGGTGATTGGTAATGCCAACATTTGAAGAAGAGATTGTCAGATCACTCAGAAATGGGTCAGACTTACCTTTTGGAGCAGCATCCAGAATCATTAAGGGCAGAGAGAGAGAAACACAAATTCTTAAAAAAGATATTGAATTTGTTGCTGCTGGTGGAAGCGCTTTAAAGGTGTTTTTAGGAGATTATGGAACCGGTAAAACTTTGTTAGGAAGAATTGCTTTAGAAAGTGGATTAGAAAAAAACCTTCTGCCCATCTATGTTTCAGAGCCTCCTTTGAATAAGCCTGTCGAATTTTATCAGCAGATTATCAATGGTATCATCACACCTGAATTTTCTGGGGATTCGCTGTTTTATCTACTTTCACAATGGTCCGAAAAGCTGATATCTGAGCTGGAGATGCAGGGCATCGAGAGAGGTCAGGACGAGATATTTATCAATAGAATTAAAGAAAAAGTTCTTGAGTATGAATTTACAAATGATTTTAATATGGGATTATCGGAGTTTGTGAAGGCGCATATTCTAAAGCGAGATGATGAAAAAAAGAAGATTGTGGACTGGATGTCGGGAAGGAAGATTAGTTTTCACGAATTAAAAAAGGTCAAGATCTCTCGGAAAGTTGAGAGTAAAGAAGAAAGTTTTCTTTTCTTAAAGGATATCTTAAAGTTATCCAGAGCTATTGAATATAGTGGGGTTGTTATTGTATTCGATGAATTGGAATTGATGCAGGATCAAAGAAAAAATGTTGCCATGAAAGGATATGAAGCCCTAAGAGGGATTATGGATATGCTCTCTTCAAAAGAGCTGCCTAATTTATTTTGTATCTGGCTGGGAACACCACAATGGTTTGAGAATTCTGAAAGAGGTGTTAACAGCTATCTGGCTCTTTACGATCGTCTGAAAACTGAAATGAGTACAACCACTGAATCCACAGTTCAAATTCTTAAGCCAGTATCACCTGCTATCTATACTGATTTTGTACAAATCATAATCGAAGTTTATTCACAGGCTTATCACATCAAACCGCATATCTCACTTTCAAAAAGTACACTTGATACGTTGCAGGAAAAACTTACCTCTCCTTTTCATGGAGATAAATTTGTTGAAATGAGGCAGGTTGTAAAGACGACTGTTGAATTTTTGGATATGATAAAAGATTCAAAAAGCGAAAAAAACGCCTTGGAAGAAATTGTACCAAAAGAAAAAAAAGATACCGAAGAATTGGAACAATTCTGGGCATAGTGAATCATTCAGACAAATTTATCATAAAAAGATTGTATTCATGAAGTGTATGTTATAATCCTCTTTGTTGAAGAATAATTGGGGGGTCCAGCTATTATTGAAGCATATGAAGATGTGCTATCATTTGGTGCATGTCGACTTTTGGGGAATAAGGAAATTAAAGGAATATATCTTTCTCATATTGATCACAGGGGTTATCATTCTTCTTATCAGATCTCACAATGTGCCCAATTGCCTTTGTTCTTTCAAGAACAAATCAGTCTTTCTCAGATCAATCACATTTTTCAGGAAAAAGAGATAGTTTTTATTGATCAACTTCCGCTTCGGTATGTGACTCAGTGTCAAAAAAGCAGCTTTACAGAATGCATGATAAAAAATCGCATTACACAATTCTACCGCATTCCTTTAGGGAAAATTAATCAAATCCGGTTCTATATTTTTATTTTTCTGGAAGCGGATGTTTTTTCTCGTAAGTCTTTTTTAGAGCTGTTAGAAACAGAGAGAATACAATTGCGTTCAAAAATCATAAAGTTTTATCATTCTTTGATAAAAATCAGACACCTTTTTTTAAGCTATAGAAAGATTCTTGAGTTAAAAGGTGACGAGACTTTCCCGCATATGGAAAGGGTTGCTATTTATTCTCATGAAATAGCAGTCCAGACTTGGTATTTAGCACATGAATTATCCCGAACCGATATCATAAACAAGTTTAATCCTCTAACCCTTGAGGCTTTAAAATTGGCTGCCACTATTCATGATATTGGTAAATTAGCTATTCCTGATATCATTTTGAGTAAACCTTCAAAATTGACAAAAGAGGAATTTGAAATTATCAAAACCCATAGTATGAAAGGAATGGAAATCATCTGCACTGCTTTCCCAAATACAAATTATTTGCACGATGATTTATTCACCCCTGAAATGTCTGCCATTATTGAAATGACTAAAACAATCATTTTCCAACATCATGAAAGAATTGATGGTAGTGGCTATCCAAACGGACTAAAGGGTCACAAAATAGACTTGTTTTCAAAAATTGTTTCAGTGGCAGATGTCTTTGATGCCATAACATCAAAGAGGATTTATAAAACAAAACAAACATCGGATTTGGCTATCAAAGAAATAGTTGAAGAACAGTTTGAGAAGTACGACCCCTTAATACTCGAAGCCTTTCTTAGAACGCAAGGGAAGTCCAGGCTACAATCACTCCAATAATTACTGTATAGATTGTTATGACATTACTAAGCTTAAAAAGTTTATAAGGATAATGAATTTTTATTTTTTTTGATAAGGTGAATAAAACAAATAAACCTAATGCAAAAAGAATCTCAGGTTCCAATAAGTGTTCAAAATCCAGATGATTTATGCTACCTAATGTACCAAATATGATACAGATGATTGAAAGAAGCATAATTGAATAGTCTTTTTCAGAAAAATGCATTGCGTTCTTTGAAGGTCTAACAACAAAAGCGAATTTTCCTACTGAAATAACCGATCCTATGGTGGCAAAAAAGAGACCATATGAAATAAACGGACTAGTTAATGCCATGATTTCGTGCTTATAGTATGATCCTAAGAAAAAAGGGAGACCGGATATTGAGAAAAATCCAATCCATATGGCTAAAAAAAGAGAAATGGGTATCTCTTTTTTAGACGTTTCAATATTTCTGGTGGAAAAAAGTTGCTGATAATAACCTGCACAAAGGAACAATAAAGCTTTGAAGATGGCATGTGAAAAAGCGTATTGTGGTCCATAAGAACTTAACCCTTCCAGAATGAATCCCATTTGAGACAAAGTACTGAAAGCCAGAATTAACTTTATATCCTTCTGTTTGATCGAAAAATAAGCACCGAATATTGCACTGACAATTCCAATGATTATGATATATCTTGAGATTTCAACGCAGTTTATTGCGTTATTAATTCTTAAAACGTGAAAAATCCCCGCATTAACGATAACTCCAGATAAAATAGCTGAAATTGAGCTTTCAGAATCCGAATGTGCTGATGGTAGCCACATACTGTAAAAAAAGATACCCGATTTGATTAACAAAGCAGTGGTTAAAAGAAATAAGGAAAAGGGGTTCTTAATCACATGTGTAGCAATCAGATCGATGTTCAAAGTCCCGTATTCATTGTAAATCATGGCGGTTGCCACCAAATAGAGATTAAAACTGACAGCGCTCAGTATCATGTATTTCAAGCTGGACCAGATTTGCCTGCTTTTAAATTCCATTGAAATCAGTAAGTATGATATTAATGACATCAATTCCAGAGTTACATAAATATTGAACAAATCATTGGCAAGAAACAGACAAGTGAGATCCGACAAAAGAAGGTTAATTAGAAAATAATATTTCCAATCATGTCCCTTTTTCGATGAATAAATAATGACACTTAAAAAAACAATATATGTTGCAGCCAAAAAAAGGAGTGCATTCACATCCAATAAGATTTCTATCCCGATTGTATGTTGCCATCCTCCAAAAACCAATTTTAACGGTAAGTTGTCTTTCTGTTGATAAAGAAAAAGAAGACAAATTAAGAAAATAACAATTTGTATCAACGGGATTCGTTTCGCATGTTTCTTAAAAACTGGAATCAGAAATGGCATGGCAAGACAAAGAATGACGATGGTTTGTAATAGAGTACTTAACATTCAGTGAACATCTCCTACTGATTTCATGCTAATAAGGATAAAGTGATGATAATCCCTATCATGAACGAATAAATGGCTAAAGAATTGGATAATTTAAAGAGTTTGTAAGGATAGAATAGGTTTACTCTTTTTGAAAAAATAATGAAGACAGCAAAGCTGATACCTAAAACGATGAATGCTTCCATCAGTAAATCATAAGAAAAATAATTGATAGTGGTTCTAATACCAAAAAAAAGGACAACAAAAGACAATATAAGAAGTCCAATATCGACAAATGGTTTTGAAAAAAAACGATGTCCTGGTTTCATTAACACAAAGATTCTGATTAAAGGTACAATTGAGAGAATAGAAATCAATAGGAGTAATAGCGAAGTGATCAGATGATTATTGAAGATGATCTGGTGTTTAAAAACGCCTCCTATGAAGTAAGGAATACCGGCAAGAGATAAAAACCCTGTAATAAATGCCACGTATAGACTGATCGGAACGACAATGGCGGGCTTTTTGCAATCTTTACTGCCGGAGATTGTTATAAAATACCCCACTGTTAAGAAAAGTAGTGATTTGTAGAGAGAATGAGAACAGGCATAGGCCATCCCAATATCTGTTAATAGAATTAGTACAAATCCTACGTTAGACATCGTTGAAAAAGCTAAAATCATTTTCATGTCTCGCTGAAATAAAGAAAACACGGCTCCAAACAAAATGGTCGATAAACCGATGATAAGCAGGAATATTTGGACCATTTGTGAATGAAGGGCATTGGATAATCTGAATAAGTGAAATAACCCGGCGTTTACAACCACGGCAGAAAGAATGGCCGAAACAGTACCTTCGGACTCAGTCTGAGCGGAAGGAACCCACATGCTGAAGAAAAACACTTCTGATTTAATCAAAAGGGGAATCATTATCATGATGATCGCAAAATAATTATCATAATTCAGTGAAGATATCGTTGTTAGATTAAGTGTGCCTGTTTCACCATAAAGAATGGCTGTTCCGATTAAATACAGATTAAAACCGATCGCCCCCAGAATCATATATTTCAAGCTGGACCATATCTGTCTTTTTTGTAATTCAATGGAGATTAACAGATAGCATAAAAGTGAAAGTAATTCCAGAGTCACGTAGATGTTGAACAAGTCATTTGCTACAAAAAGGCAAGTGATATCAGCATGTAAAAGGTTAAGCAAAAAATAATAATGCCATTCTTTTTTTGGGGATAATGAAACAAACAGAACAGATAAAAAAACGATATTGGTTGTGGCTATAAAAAGGAGTGATTCTTGGGAAAAGACGACTTCTATGCCAAATGACTGACTCCAACCGCCAAAAACAAAATGGATAGGGAATGATTCCCGATTGAGATAAAAAAACACTAAAAATAAAAAAGATAAACCAACATAGGCGAACAGAATCGAACGGACCCATTTCTTAAAAAAAGGAATGAGAAAAGGGAATCCTAAGGTTAAAATAATGAATAACTGAAGTATTTCAGGATTCAAGATCGCTCTTCCTTTCCTCTTCTACTAATTTTTCTATTTTATCTTCTTCGATGGTTTGATAGTTCTTTGATAGGAACATCACAAAAACTAATGAAAGAGACTGTGTCGCAAACCCAATCACTACAGCTGTTAGTACTAATGCCTGCGGTAGGGGATCTGAGAATGAATGATTGCTGATGATGAGTGGGTCTCCTGAAAGAATAGGCGGGATGATTGAGTGTGTAGATCCGATAAACAAAAAAATACCGATCGTTGCTACATTCATGACACCCAGCATTAGAAGTTTTTTGATCATGTTTTTTGTATAATAAACACCAAAAAAACCACAAATAAAAACTGCACAAATAAAGAAGAGCTCCAACTCTCTCATATTCACCCTCACAGTAAATGATTTAGTTGAATATATCATAAAAAAGAAAAAAAACGAAAAAAGTATTATCTACTAACTTATACTTATATTGTTTGCGTATGTAGAGATTATATGATATAATGTTTGTGGAGATGATATTTATGAAAAGTACAATTGATTATTTTTGGAATGCTGCACAGGAAGATTTAAAAAAAGGATATACTTATGATAGTGAAAATGAAAGATTTGTTTGTCTGATTTGCGGAAGGTCTTATCAAAAAGGTTATATTTACAAAGACAACGATGAGATGATGGATGCAATGACGAAAATGATGCATCATGTTGAGTCGGTTCATGGTGGAATGTTTCATTTCTTACTCTCAATGGATAAGAAATACACCGGTTTGAGTGACGTTCAAATCAATTTACTGAAAGACTTTTACCGGGGCGAAGATGATTTGACTATTTCTCATTCTTTGAATATTACCAAATCAAATGTCAGAAATCATCGGTTTAGATTAAAGGAAAAAGCCAAACAAGCCAAAGTGTTTTTAACCCTTTATGAGATGGTTGAAACGAATGCAGATATCAGTCAAAAGATGATTGATTTTCATCATACAGCAAAACAAGTGGATGAAAGATATGCAATTACTGAAGCAGAACGAAAAAAGTGTATTGAAAAATTATTTGATACACAAGGTCAACTTAAAAGATTTCCAACAAAAGAAAAAGAGAAATTGATTATTTTATTAAAAATAGTCAATGAACTCAAGACTGATATAACATACACCGAAAAGGAATTAAATCAAAAGTTACAGGCTATATACCCTGATTTTCCACTCTTAAGAAGATATCTTATAGAATATGGGTTTATGGAGCGAAAACCAGATTGCAGCTTGTATTGGGTTAAAACCAAATAAAAAACAGACGGGGATTGCTCCGTCTGTTTTTTATATATGAGTTTTCAGTTTAGAACAGGGAAGAGCATAGTTCAGCAACTTTTTCCAAGAAAATGCGATCTTCATCAGTAAAAGGATTGACAGTATGCGAATCAATATCTATTTCTCCTACAACCTTTTTATTTTTAAAGATAGGACTTAAGATTTCTGATTTTACCTCTGGACTGCATGAGAGGTAATTGGTTTCCACATTGACATCCGGAACAATCAAACTGATTTCTTGTTCAGCAGCTTGTCCACAAATTCCTTCACCAAATTTGATCCTCAAATGTTCGGTAGGAGCACCAACAAAAGGCCCCAAAATCAATTCACGTTCTTTTAACGGATCCACCAGATAAAAACCAACCCAATCGTAGTACTCAATTCTTTCGTTTAGAATTTTGCAAATGCCCTGCATCTTATCAATGCGTTCATCAGTTCCGGAAATGATCTTTCTAACCGTACTTAACACAGAAAGAAACAGAGGGTTTGTCAACTTGGGTATCTTTTCAAGCGTTTCATCTAAAAATTTAAACGCACGTCTCATATGAGGAATGACAATCGAACCGCCCACCATTGCTGCTATTGAAAGGCACTCTTGGATCTGGTCCGGTTTGATCTTTTCCTCTATACATCTAATAATATGGTATTTAATACAATCATCGCATCTTAAAACAGTTGATGCAACTAAGCCAAGCATTTCTTTAGTACCACTATCTAAGGCACCTTCTCGATACATTTGAGAATCTAAGCTGAAAAATCTTTTCAGTTCTTTTCCTGCATATTTCATCACAAAAGCATTTAATTCTTCTCTTTCGTTTAAAAAATCGTTATTTTCGATCATTCAATCACCTCCCCAAAATTCAACAGATTATAACATGTTCAATTCATGTTGATTCTTCAACCTATATATCAATAGCAATTTTTGATAATTTCTCCAGCTTTCATTTCAAGTAAATGAGAAAATGTCATATGCTATAATTTTAAAGACAAGAAAGGTGGGATGAAAATGAAAAAATCAATTATTGCCTTGGATATTGGTGGAACAAAGGTACTCGGAGCTTTGTTCGATCAGGATTTTAATTTAATAGATAAAAAGAAGAAATCAACGAAAACACATGATGGCATTGAAAAAATACTTGATCAAATAATCAAAGTTATTTCAAAATTACTGGAAACTGCAGCAGAATCCAATTTAGAATGTGTGGCAATTGGCGCAGGTGTACCTGGTGTAATCAAAGATGGAGTGGTTCTATTTACACCCAACATTCCTTGGAATCACTATCCGCTTGCTGATGAAATTGAAAAAAACTTCAATATTCCTGTAATAATTGGCAATGATGCGAATGTTTCTCTGTTAGGAGAATGGGGTCATGGCGTAGCAAAAAACACGGTGAACACGGTTGGCTTTTTTATCGGGACCGGTGTTGGTGGTGGCTTGATTTTAAATTCAAAGATTTATACCGGACATATTGGTCTTGCCGGAGAAATTGGGCACATCACCTTAAATCCGGATGGAATTATTTGTGGATGCGGTTCAAGGGGTTGTTTAGAGAGTTACTCTTCAAAGACCGGGATATTAAAGTATATAAAAGCTCAAATAAGGCATGGTAGAGAATGCGTTTTAAAAGAAGAGATCGATAAACAGCACTCGAAATATATATTAAGAAGTTCTGATATCAAAGAGGCTTTAGATAAAGGTGATGAATGTATGGTAGAGGCGTTGGAAATTGCTGCGAAGTATTTAGGCATTGCTGTAGCTTCTACTTTGAATATCATCAATCCAGAAATGGTTGTATTTGGTGGAGGACTTGTTGAGGCTTTGGGTAACGATTTTATCCACAAGATCAAATCTCATGTCAATCGTTACTGTGTGCCACATGCCACAGATGATTGTTCTTTTGAACTATCAACCTTGGGTGATGATGCATGCCTTTATGGCGCTCTAACGCTTGTAGAAGAAAGAATGATTTCTCAGGAGAAATAATGGCAGATATAGCAGCGGTAATCAGTATTGCATCTGAGGGTGTTTATTTGAATATCTCCGAATCAAAAAGCGGAATAGTCAAAAGGCTTGAATTCCTTTTTCAACCGTTGAGTATCGGACAAGACACCTTTAATGAGGGTAGGATTAGTTTTAAAAAAGTTGATAAAATTTGTAAGATCCTTGAAAACTATAGGCAGCTGATGAGAGACTATGCAGTAAAAAAAGTTAAGGTTGTGGGAACAACCGCCTTACGTGAAGCCACTAATATTACTTTTATTTTGGATCAAATTAAAAGCAAAACGAATTTCGACGTTCTGGTTTTAGATGATCCTCAGGAAAAATCCATCATCTACAAAGCGATGTTGCTTAGAATCAACAACAGTGAATTTATAAACAACCGTTTGTTTTTAGGTTATATAGGAACTGGGAGTTTGGGAATAGCAATCTGTAAGGACAGAAAAATAACCTACTCCCAGAATGTTCGAATCGGTTCCGTTAAACTGCTTGAGATTTTAAAAAGCTTTCAAACAGATTCCGAAAATACTTATCATATCATCAACGAATACTTAAGCAGCTTTGTTAAGACCATAAAAACCATACCCAATATCGATCAAGTAGAGCATTTTATAACTTGCGGCCAAGAGATAGAAAATATGATCAAAATGACTGGTGAATACACTAAGAATAATTTCCAAGCGATCCCCGTAAAAACGATTACGGATTTGTTCGATAAAATTAAAACAAACACCCCTGAGCAGATCGGCAGAAAATTTAAGTTGCCGGATTATGATTTGGAATCACTTTTACCGTCAATGGGTATTTATAAAATGTTTTTTGATATCGTCAAAGTCAGTACGATCATCTCAGTACCGGTAAAACTTTCAGAAGCCATTTTACTGGAGATGTTTTCAAACAAAGATTATCTGGAAATCAGTGAAGTTTTTGCCGAGAGCACGGTTATTTCTGCAAAAAATTTAGGTATGCGTTTTCTTTATGATGAAGAACATGCCAACCAGGTAGAAAAATTGTCTTTAATTCTATTCGATTTACTCAAGATCAAACACCGTTTAGAAAAAAGATATCGCTTGTTACTCCAATTGTCAGCTATATTACATGACATTGGTAAGTTTATTCAACTGAAAAACCATTCTCAACATTCGGCAAATATTATTCGGGGAACAGAATTATTGGGATTGGATCAAAGAGAAACAGAAATAGTTGCTTTGGTTGCTAAATACCACAGTACGAAATTCTTATTATCTGATGATATTAACTTACAGAAGATGGAACCGGCAGATCGTTTGATCATTGCAAAATTGTTGGCTATTTTAAGGATTGCCGACGCCCTCGATCGGTCTCATGCCAGTAAGGTAAAAGACATTAAACTTCAGATGAAAAGCAGAAAATTGAGGCTAAAGATTCTATCCGATCAGAGAATAATGTTGGAAAAATGGTCAATAGAAACAAAATCTGAATTTTTTGAAGATGTATTTGGCTTAAAGCCTGAAATAATAAAGGAGTGAGCAAGTGAATTTAGATTCATATGAGTATTATTTCAATAGAGAGCTGAGTTGGTTGGCATTCAATGAGCGTGTTTTGGATGAGGCGTTCTCAAAAACCAACCCTCTTTTAGAAAGATTAAAATTTCTTGCAATCACCGGATCAAATTTGGATGAATTTTTCATGATTAGAGTGGCCGGTTTAAAAGAACTGGTTAGCGTTGGATATGCAGGAAAAGATGCAGCTGGATTTTCTGCTAAAGAGCAGCTGGAAGCAGTCTCAAAAAAAGTCCATCAGCTCGTAAAAAAACAGTATCATTGTCTTAATCAGCTGATCCTGCCACAACTTCGAAAAGAAGGGATTGTTTTTTTAAGCGAGGAGGATTTGGATGAACGGCAATATGCTATTTTGAATGATTATTTTAATTCAACTGTTTATCCGGTTTTAACTCCTATGGCCATCGATCAGGGCAGACCTTTCCCTCAGATTCTTAATAAAAGCTTGAATCAAGCCGTCATCATTGAAAATGAGAAAAAAGAGAAATTGCTTGCAATTGTCCAGGTGCCATCCATTTTACCTCGTTTCATTAAATTATTCGATCGTGATCAGGAAAAAAGGTTAAGTTATATAAGCATGGAGAAAATTATCAAATTATTTGCAAAGAAAATGTTTAGTGGATACAAAATGATTAGCATTCACCCTTTTCGTTTAACCAGGAATTCCGATTTAAGTATTGATGAAGAGGAAGCCAGTGATTTATTGGAAGAAATTGAAAAATCACTTAGGCAAAGGGAAAGGGGATTTCCGGTTCGATTAGAGATTGAGAAAAACCCCTCTTCAGTTATCAGCGATATCTTATATTCCATGATGCCTTTGGATAAGGACGAATTATATGAAATAAATGGTCCAATTGACCTTTCTTCATTTATGGATATTTCAACAATAGAAAGTTATGAAAGCTTGAAGTACAAGCCGGTTATTCCTCAACAGACTGTTGATTTCATGGCTAAGAAAAGTAAATTTGACGTGATCAAGAAAAGGGATATTCTCCTTCATCATCCTTATCAATCTTTTAAACCGGTTATTGAATTCCTTGAAGAGGCAGCCGAAGACCCTACTGTTTTAGCCATCAAGCAAAGCCTTTATAGAGTTAGCGGTAACTCTCCAATTGTAAAAACTCTAATCAAAGCTGCCGAAAACGGAAAGCAAGTAACCGTTTTAGTGGAATTAAAAGCCAGATTTGATGAGGAAAATAACATTCAATGGGCAAAAAGACTCGAAAAATCAGGATGTCATGTGGTATACGGTTTAGTTGGCTTAAAAACACACTGTAAGATACTTCTTGTCGTAAGAAAAGAAGCGGACGGCATCAAACGTTATGTGCATCTTTCAACAGGAAATTATAACGACAAGACTGCTAAACTGTACACGGATATTGGCATGTTTACTTCACGTGAGAGTTTTGGTGCAGATGCATCAGCTTTATTCAATGTGCTCACCGGTTATTCTCAACCACCCGAATGGAAGAAGTTTTCTGTGGCTCCATCAGGATTAAGAGATGAGTTTATTCAGCTCATCGAAAATGAAATTCAATCTGTCCAAGAAAATGGGATTGGTAGGATTATTTGCAAAAATAACGCTTTGCTTGACAAAGAGATTATCAAAGCTTTATATCGGGCTTCAATGGCAGGCGTCGAAGTCGATCTCATTGTAAGGGGGATTTGTGCCTTGAAATCCGGCATAAAAGATTTGAGTGAAAATATAAGGGTATATAGTATTGTGGGTAGGTACTTGGAGCATAGCCGGGTCTATTACTTTGAAAATGGTGGAAACCCAAAAATATATTTGTCCAGTGCGGATTGGATGCCGAGAAATCTGGACAGAAGGGTAGAAACCATGTTTCCAATCGAAGAAACGGATTTAAAAGAAGAGATAAAGGAAGTGCTTGAACTAATGATTTCGGATAATGTGAAGGCCAGAATACAAAAAGAAAATGGCGATTATGTCATTTTGAAGCATCAGGGAAAACCTTCTATCGAATCTCAGGAGGCCTTGGCTCTTTATTATATTGAAAAAACACAGAAATTCTTGAATGAAAAAAGTGAAAAGTCATATCGTTTAAACTGAAAAGGATATGCTGAATATGGGGTGTTTTTAATGTATAATAACAAAGTAAGAGCTTTCTTCTCTCAAGAAGAGGGTGGGATGTTTTTTTTGTCAAAGAATTTTTGTATGAGTATGAAATCTAAAAGGTCCGGTTTCTTTATCTTTGTTGACATGCTTGTGGCTGTTGCCATTTCAACGATTTGCATGTTGATGATTTTTAAAGGATTCGAAACGGCTAATCAATACATAAAATTAACAGATGAATTAATCGATGAAAGAGGTCGGATAACGGAAATTCTTACATCAAAGGAACACTATATCAAAGAGAATCATCTTCAAAAAGACAGAACATATGAAATCATTCCAAGTGTTTTTGTGGATATTTATCACGTTGAATATTCGAAAGAAATTCAAAATAGATATGGTTGGAAAAAGGTTGAATTTGGACTTATTGAGGAGAGAAAGGGTGAATGACATGACATCAAAGATGGAAAACAATTCCTTTGGGGGGATTAAAGAGAATCCAAGGATAATTAAAGAAAATATTTATGAAATGATCAAAGAAACGATTAGTAAAATAGATGAAGGATTTGATCTTTCATTTCGGGTAGAAATTCCTCCAAACGATGATTTTGGTGATTTTTCAACCAATGTAGCCATGATCAATGCCAAAACAGTAAAAACTTCTCCAAGGAAATTAGCAGAAAAAATCGCTGTTTTTCTTCAAGAGAACCAGGATGTCCAAAAGATTGAAATAGCCGGACCTGGATTTATCAACTTGTTCATGTCTGATGCATTTTATCAGAAAAAACTATCAGAAATGATTAATCAAGAAACTGAACAGTATTTTAAAGCCAATTTGGGGAATGGTCAACAGATACAACTGGAGTTTGTTAGTGCTAATCCCACAGGCCCTCTAACAGTCGGGCATGGCCGTCAGGCTGTTATCGGCGATGTTTTGGCATCTATCTACAAGCGTTTTGGTTTTCAAGTCATCAGAGAATACTATTTTAATGATGCCGGCAGACAAATGAAACTGCTTGCAAAATCTGTCTCTATTCGTTACAATGAATTGTACGGTATTACTGAAGATATTCCGGAGGGTGGTTACAAAGGTGATTACATCATCGATATTGCCAAAAGGGTTCAAAAAGATGTAGGAGACAAGTACAAAGGAAAATGGAATGAAGAGATTGAAGAAGTCTTTTTAACAGCTGCAAAGGATGAAATGTTCCAGCATATCAAAAAAACTTTGGACGGGATGAACATCAATTTCGATGTTTTCTTCTCTGAGGGATCACTATTTAGCGATGGAACCGTTGAAACCGTAAAAAAGATATTTCAGGAACATGATTTAGTTTATGAAATGGATGGTGCTCTTTGGTTAAAGGTCTCAAAGTTTATTGACGAAAAAGACAAAGTGTTGATCAGATCGGATGGCATGCCTACTTATTTTTTCACAGACATTGCTAATCATTATAAAAAACATGAGAGAGGATTTAGTCAGGTGTATGATATCTGGGGTGCTGATCATCATGGCCATATACCGAGAATGAAAGCGGCTATGAAAGCACTTGGCTTTGAAGATTCATTCTTTAATGTGATTCTACACCAGATGGTGACTTTAAAACAAAACGGTGAAGTCATCAAAATGTCAACAAGACAAGGCACCTTCATTACTTTAGATGAGTTAGTTGAAATGGTTGGAAAGGATGCAACTCGTTATTTCTATGCCATGGTAGATAAAGATGGACAATTAATATTTGACATTGATCTGGCTAAAAGCACGTCCATGGACAATCCTGTTTATTATGTTCAATATGCTTACGCCAGAATTTGCAGCCTAATTGCCAATGCACAGACAAAAGGCATAAAATTTGAACCTGGAAAGCATATTGATCTGTTGACTACGAGGCAGGATGCTTTATTTATCAGGAATTTGATGCTGTATACCGATGCCCTGCTGGAGACTATTCAAACAAGCTCACCACACAAAATAACCAATTACATTCATGATTTGGCATCGAAATTTCATCAATATTATAATGCTAATGTGTTTGTTGACCCTGAAAACCCTTCATTATCAAACGCACGGTTATCCTTAGCTTTTGCAACAAGAAAGATTATCAAAGATGCTTTGATGTTGTTGGGAGTCAGTACACCTGAAATCATGGAGCAGCTGTAAATCATGTCATTCAATCGATCTCATACGATAGCTGCAATATCCACGCCATTGGCTACAGGTGCTATCTCTATTGTAAGGATTTCCGGTGAGCAAACGATTGAAGTGTTCAAAGAACATTTTAGATGCAGCTTAAAAGATAGTGGGATCCATCGGAAAATGTATTACGGAAAATGGGTCGATTCAGATGAAACAACGATAGATGAAGTCCAATGTTGTTTTTACCGTTCTCCTCATTCATTTACTGGTGAGGATATGTTGGAAATCTTTTGTCATGGAGGAATTATTGTCACCGAGATGGTGTTAAAAAGTACCATGAATATCTGTAAAATTGCCTTACCCGGAGAGTTCTCATACCGTGCTTTTTTGAATTCGAAAATTGATTTGATACAAGCACAGGCCATCAATGATTTAATCAATGTTAAGACTCAAGCGGGAGTCAAATTATTGATAAGAGGACTTGAAGGAAATCTTTCCCATTTCATTCAAAAACTTCAAAAAGAATATACCAAAATTGCTGCAATGATTGAAGTTCAACTAGATTATCCCGATGAAATTTTTGAGCATGTTGAAACAGAAAAGATCATATCTCTGCTTCATACCATTTCTGAAGAAATTGAAGGCATTTTAAAAGATGCTGAAAATTCAATCCGTGTAAAAAACGGAATCGATACGGTTATACTCGGTCCTCCAAATGTTGGAAAGTCAACGGTGATGAATTTACTACTGAATGAAGACCGTGCAATTGTAACAGATCTTCCAGGAACAACCCGTGATTATATTAAAGCAGAATTAAATATCAAGGGTATATTGATTAACCTCATCGATACCGCTGGGATTCGACAGACTCAAGATGTTGTTGAAACGCTGGGAGTAGAGAAAACACTGCATTTATTTAAGACGGCACCGTTTGCCATTTTTATTTTCGAACACGGCTCAATGCTGGACGAAGTGTCTATAAAACTTTTAGAAGAATCATACCGTGAAAGTAAAGAAGTATTGATTTTACTCAATAAAACCGATTTGAAAAAAGATAATTGCGAATGTTCCAAGCAATTAAAGGAAAAATTGATCAAATATGGAGCCATTCACGAGATTTCAGCTAAAGACATCATAGGAATTAATGAGTTAGAAGAATATATTTATCGATACGCAAAAAAACTTGTTACAACCAACAACGAAACACAGGTTTTCAACAAGCTTCAAAAGAGTATTCTAGAAAGCAGTTATCAAGATACCATCAAAGCGATTTCCGATTTAAGAAACGGTTATACCATCGATACGGTTTCCATTACTATCAGAGATATTATCAATACTTTAAATGATTTAACAGGAAGAGATTACAATGAAGACATAATCAACACGATATTCTCTGATTTCTGTCTGGGAAAATAGATGTATGAGAGTATTACGGTCAGTTTCAAGATCGGAGAAGCAAATAGGAAGGATGTGTTTTATTAAATGAATCAAGTGATTGGCAACAATGAAATTTACTATATGTTTACATGTCCGAGAATGTTCTATTTTTTTCTCCAAGATGAAAGAGAATATGTCGTTGTAGAAAATGCCCTCGAAAATGACCGTATCAATAACGTCAAGGAGTATTTCAAAAACATTTCCTGGGTTAATGCTAAAAAGAATAATGAAATTACAAAACGAATTGCTGACAATGAAGGGGATATATTAAACCCCCAATTAGAGGGTATGATAAACGGTATTTACTTTAAGATAAATGTGCACGCCCTCATTAGAAAAAAGGATAAATATCAAATTGTTTTATCCCATTTATCCAGAAGACCCAGTAAACGCCACCATGTGATTGCTTCGATCTTTATTGCTTTAGCAATAATAAACAGCTTGCCCGTTTCCAATCAGGTCGTTTTTTTAAGAAAAAAAACCATGAAAACCCAAAAGATTAAAGAGGAGGGGCTACAACTTTTTTTTGAAACGATAGATGAAATTGCAAATACCCAAGAACCGCCTCAAGCGATTGGTACGAGAATCTGCAATTTTTGCGGATATTGGGAAAAATGCCATTCGATGAACGTAGATGACCGATCTAAATTACCCGTATCCCATATTCGTGGAATTGGTTCGAATATGTCGGCTCTTTTATCAACATACGGAATTGAAACATTGGGAGACTTGATGGAGATACCTTTAAGAAATGAATTGGAAGACAAAATCAAAAATATCAGAAAATACAAACTACAGGCTTATTCTTATGTAAATGACACCGCTCTATTTCTAACAGAACCCCAACAACTGATTAAAGATGCTCAAAAAAGTGGTGTTTATTTTGATATTGAAGCGGATGATAAACCTTATTTGTTTGGCTTTTTATCCAATGAAGATTACCGATACTTTTTGATAGATGATCAAAATCCCAGGAATTCACAAATTGGGGCAATCATGAAATATGTTGAGACCCTTAAGGTAAATTTATATCATTATTGTGAATATGAAAATCGTGTTTTGAATGAATTATCTTTTGAGCTAAGGCATCAACAGGGCAAGGAGAATAAAGGGAAGATCGATAACAAATATGTGAAAAGCCTTTTTGAAACACCAATGATAGATATTTATGAAATCATCATTAGAAATATTTATACGCCATTAAGGCATTATTCTTTAAAGTCCATTGCTAAATGGTTGGGATTTAAATGGCGTATTGGATTAGATGGCAGAAGTTCTATCCAAGAATATAGAAGATGGTTAAATACCGGAAATAGCAAGCACTTGGAAGCATTGTTGATTTACAACGAGGATGACTGCAGGGCGACAAAAGTGGTAAAAGAATGGATCAGTGATCCATCTAATTTTGAACATCAATTTATTATTCTTAACAGGAGAGATGTTGATGATATACTCAGAAGAAAATGATTGGGTTCTACAAACGATAAAAGGAAAAAAAGTATTTCTTTTTGATATGGATGGTACTATCTATATCGACAATCAAATTATTCATGGTGCTGTTGAGTTTCTAAAAGTCATTGAAAAGAATGGCAAGAAAAAGTTCTTTTTTACCAACAATTCTTCAAAACCAAAAGCAGAATATTTTAGGAAGCTTAGGGGATTTGGCATAGAGGTTTTTGAAGAGGAGATTATCACATCCAATCGATTGACCGCTGCATTTTTAAATCGTCATTTTCCAAAAGCAAGAGTCCTCTATTTGGGCAATTACGAGGCTTCTGAAGAAATGAAAAAAATGGGAATCAATGTTATTCCACCATACAAAAGAAATTTGGACAAAAGGATTGATGTAGCTGTTATCGCATATGATACGGGGATAACTTATGAAAAAATTGCTGTGTTCTCATATTTTTTAAATCAGAGTGTTCCGTATATTGCAACACATCCTGATATCAATTGTCCTTCTGAGATTGGATTGATTCCTGATGTGGGAGCATTTATTTCGATGTTTGAGCGCTCCACCAGCCGCACACCTGAAACAATACTGGGTAAACCTTCGACAAGCGTGTTGGATTTTGCGTTTTCTTCAGAAGAAATAAAAAAAGACGATGTGGTTTTTATTGGTGACAGACTATATACAGATATCAAATTGGCAAATGATGCCGATATCATGTCAGTGTTGGTTTTGTCTGGTGAAACGAAATTAGAAGATGTGGAAAAGTCTGACTATTCTCCAGATTTGATCGTAGATTCTTTGGAAGATCTTTGCAAAATCTTTGAAGAGGAGAATGGCTATGAACACAAATGAAATTCATTTCAAAGAACTCTTGGAAAAAATCTTATCAAACAAAAAGGGATTCTTTACATTAAAGTATATTCAACAGCGATTAAAAGTAGGGAACAAGGATCTGATGGATGTTTTGACTCAATGGATTGACATCCTAATCGAACAGAACGAGATTGATTTAATCAATGTGGGAATGAATAAAAACAATATCAATATTTATATCAATAAAAGTGATTTCGAACAAATCATGAAGGATTCATTTATCAACGCAAACTATATCGTTGACGAAAATGGAACATTCGCAATTTTTACTCAGACAACAAAGACACAAAATCCAAATAGCGATATGCTGGTCAAAAAGATTGAACAATTGTTCCAGCCATTGATCAGATTCGATAAAGGGTCTAGAAATGTACCGATTATGTTTAACCTCTATAAACTCTTTGTTCCTGAACGATTGATCACTATATCCAATGATATGTTAGAAAATATTTCACACGAACCAACGCAAATACATCAAAACATTGAAGTCAAGAAGTCCATCTTGAAAACGAAAAAAGTGGAAGGTCAAGATAATAATCCAGCAAAAATAATCCTCACAGCACTGAGTTATATTCTATTGGAGAAAGGTAAATTAATCTTATCTAAATCAGAGATTGAAAATTCAAGAGGGTATAAGATATTTTTCAATGCACCTGAATTTTCTTTTTTCATGAACTTAGTTAAAAATATCTATCCATTCAAGCCTTTTGTTTGTGATCAATTTATCAGTTTTTATCCAGAAAACTGGTTGGATATCCCCCGTTTAAAAAATCAAATTATTAACGAAGACCCTCAAGGTTTTATCCGACATCATTTTGAATTTTTAACTACCAATGAGGTTTCTACATTGGTTAAAGTACTCAATGTCGATCATGCGGACGATCAGGCAGAAAAACTCTATGTGGTTTCGGCAGAACAAAAAGTAAAAACTGAAGAAGATAGTATTGCAGATAAAGTAGACATAGAAAACCCTTTTCAAGAGAAGGAGACTCGCCAGAAACCGCTTGAAATTCCCAAAATGATCAAAGAAAAAATTTTAAAAGAAAAGTCTAAAAGTGAAAATCAGAAAAAAAAGAAACCTCAAACTTCTGAACCCTTAACATTCCTAAATGAAATCATTTATAAAGAAAGTGAAAACAATCAATCTGCGGAAAAGATCAGTACAAAATCATATGGTGATAAAGAAGAAGAGAATAAAATGGAAAATGAACAAGAACGATTGATCGATCGAGTTCATCATTTGAATAAAAAAGAAAAGCATTTTCTTTTGTTGATTTTAGATTCCACAAAAATCGATTCGGGATATTTTTCACATTCCAGAAAAGATGAGCTGTTTAATGATTTTCTTAAAAAAATTGACTTGTCTCATTTATTCATGTTATCTGATACTGAAGAACAATATCACATTAAAAGAAAACTTCCTATTGATGATAGACAATACCAGACTTTAAGAGAACTGATAGAAGAAGCCATTTTAGGTTCTTTCAATGATTTTGAAGAATCTTTGCCTGATATCCAAAATATTTCTTATTCTGAAGCCGTTGAAGAGCAGAATGAACGTTCAGAAACCCCGCATGAACAGGCAAAAGGGGCATCACTTCTTGATAGTTTCCTTATTGATGAACTCTCTGCATCAACAACAGATGAAAAGGAGCAAAATACCAACTTAACAGGTGAAACTGAAAGCGAGACTTTTGAAATGAATGAAAAGAAATCAGACTCAAACGAGCTATCAGATTTATTCAGTATAGAGGATAACGAAGACGAAGATGTCAAGCATTATTTTGGTATTAATGATGATGAGAAAGGGTTCACAGAAGAATCAAATCAGGAAAAGAATGAGATGACTGGTAATGATGCTAATCAAGAGCGTATTCATACTGATTTCATCGCAGAAAATAATAACTTAACAATGCAGCCAGCTGAAGAAGAAGAAGAAGAAGGTGATGAAATTAAGGCTGAATCACCATCATCAAATAATGAACTAACAAATCAGTTAACTGGTAAAATTATATCAGTTTTAACTGAAGATCAGGAGAAATGGTTGAAGATCAAAATGCTCTCAGATGTGATAGGTTTTGAGTTAAGAGATGGACTGGCTTATAAACCGGAAATTGCTGTATTTGACGAGGGCTTTTTTCACTTGGAACCCATTGCTAAAAGCGTTGGTGCTACTATTATGCATATTAAAGAGTTTTATCGTTTATTGGGATTGAGGGATAAACATTGAAAAGAATGATCCTTCTTTTTTTCTTGATTTTTGTGCTAAGTATTTTTGTTGTTTTACTAATCATTCAAAAGCCACAAAAAATGATCGTTCGGACATTTGAGCTTATCAATGAAATACAAATGGAAAAAACAATCGTATTTCCTGAAAAAATATTGATCAAATCCCCAACCGATGACTTCATTGAAGACATTCATCAGGGCATTGGAAATTACGTTGAAATAGATACAGTCATAATCCAGATGGAAAGCAAAGAAGAAGCCTATCAATTGGCTAAATCGAAGAATGAGTATGCTGTTTCACTCCTTAATTCTGGAAAAGCAATTCAAGAAGAAAAAAAACAAGCAATAGAGTTGGCTGAAAAAAAGCTTGAGAATACAAAAATTAAATCTCCGGTGGATGGCTATATTATTAGCTTCAAAGTCAACCAACATCTCTTTGTTACAAAAGGAACAATATTAGCTGAAATAGTACCCAAGGGTTCCAAGGCTTATATTCAAATTTATTCAAATGAAATGACTTTTTTGAAAAATGCTCAGTATGTTGAATTATTAATGATGCCAACCAATGAAAAAAGATTATTGAAAGAAATGGTGTTTATTGAGCAAAACGGTCAGTATCTGTTAGCTTTGGATTTAGATATTGACCAGAAGAATTCAAGATCATTGAATGAATTATCCTGCAAATTAACCGTCTCTTATGTTGAACAAATGGCTGCTTGGATTCCAGGTGATTATATTTCTGACGAAACAGTGGTTCTTGAGAATCAGACAAAGAAAAGGGTTACCGTACTGGAACACAAAGAAGATTTAGTTTTAGTAGGTGGCTTAGAGGATAAAGAAATCATCGTGAAAAAGAGGTGAAAAAATGGCGGTATTAGATATTCCAAAATTAATCTATCATGCTTTTCAACTCAACGCATCTGATGTTCACCTTTCGGTAGGAGAACATCCAGTTTATAGAGTGTTTGGGGAATTACAGAGATTGCAAGACGTGCCGGTTTTCACAAAAGAGGATCTAGAAAAAAGCATTGATTATCTTTACGAAAAAATAGGCTTAAAAAAAACCGACAAAAAGGAAAACGATTTCTCTTTTGGAATACAGGATATCATAAGGGTAAGGACAAATATTTATTATGAAAGAAGAAATCCAGCAGCTGCATTTCGAATAATTACCAAAAAGGTTAGAACACTGGACGATTTGATGCTTCCATCCATTCTTAGAGAATGGAGTGAAAAGAAAAGCGGGCTTATTTTGGTTGCAGGACCTACAGGTAGCGGTAAATCCACTTCTATGGCCGCTATGTTGGAACACATTAACGTGATCAGTAATGTGCACATTCTGACGGTAGAAGATCCCATAGAATATATTTTTGAAAGTAAAAAAGCCCTTATTCATCAAAGAGAATTGGGATTGGATACGGATTCCTTCAAAGATGGTTTGAAGTTTGCACTTAGGCAGGATCCCGATGTCATACTGGTTGGTGAAATGAGAGACTTGGAGACAATGGCTCTGGCGTTAACTGCAGCAGAAACGGGTCATTTGGTCTTTGGAACCATCCATACCAACTCTGCACCCACAGCACCAGAAAGAATTGTGGATGTCTTTCCGGCTCATCAACAACGGCAAATTACTTTACAATTGGCAAATAGTCTAATCGGTGTCCTATATCAGCGGCTTGTAAAAAGAAAAGACGATAAAGGTTTTTTCCCTGTGGCTGAGATCATGATCGCCACTTCCGGTGTTCGTAACCTAATCAGAGAACAAAAACTTCATCAAATAGGCACCTTGATGGAAACTGGAAAAAAATACGGCATGAAGTCTTTTGACGAGGCTCTTTTGGATGCGCATGAAAACGGAATTATTTCCAAGGAAATGGTTTTGAACTTTTGTAGGGATTTGGAGAAAGTGGAGAAGAAATTTGGACAACAATCATTCTGAGATGAAGCAATTAGGGGATTTATTTCAATTTCAAAAATTAGTGACCAATAAAGATGAGATACCCACGGATATTTTGGCGTTTGTTGGTGATTCTTTTTTTAATCTAATAGCTACTTTTAATTCCATAGGCGATGGAAGAGTCAAAACATCAAAAGCATTCAAGAATGGTGTTCAGTCAAAAAGGGCTTCAGGCCAAAGATTGTATTTAGAACAAATACAATCAATGCTTACCGATGATGAACTAAATGTAGTCAAAAAGGGTCTTAACTCAAGAGGGGCAAAAAAAAGAGGAAATGACTATGATTATCGATACTCAACGGCATTTGAAACCTTAATTGGTTATTTATTTATAAAGCAGGAGTGGGAGAGGCTCGGCTTACTCTTTAGTAGGTGCTTTAAATGACGATAAATAGATAGCTTCATGATAGAAGGTGAAACAGTGAATATTGCAAACGAGCCCTCTGCAGCAATTTCTGTTCAAGCCTTTTCAAAAAACAGTCAGTTCAAAGGAAAAACAGAAGCTTATCAGGGCAAGGTGATTGCCAAATCAGGTAAAGAAATCAGCGTGCTTATTAACGATAAAGTTTATAAAATTGAACCTGGAAATGCAGCAAGTATAAAAATAGGGGATAAGATTCAAGTTTTTTTTGGCAAGAATTTACCCATTGAGATTTCCGAAGAAATGCTTAAAAAAATAAGCGGAAAATTACTGGACGTCTTTTCGCTTTCGTTGCCTTATCAAACAACAAAAGAGCTCGAGGATATCATCAATCAGATGCCGCAGAATGAGCGCCTGCAATTTGCCAAGATTTCAAACGAACTGGTTCAAATGATAGAAACCATATTAAAAGATGACTATGATTTTCACACTTTAAATGAGTCAGATACAAAGAATGAGAGTTTCAATCTTTATGATCATTCTGAACCATACAACCGACGATTAGTTGAACTATCATTAAGAGTTAAAGAAATGGGAAAAGCTTGGGATCAGATACCCGAGGAAATAAAGAAAGAAATTGTAAAAAGATTTGTGTTATTTGATTTACAGAAAAACCATAGCGCCAAAGAGGATGCCCAAAAAGAACCCTTTATTGGAGAAAAGTTTGTTTTTAAAAACTTTAATACTCAATCATCCCAACAAAAACTCGAGAGAGATAATCTTGAGGATAAAGTGCTGGATTTGAAAAAAACGGATAGCCATAAAGCGATGGACAGTGTACAAACACAAAAAAAGGATGAGCCCTTGATAACATCAACAAATAGAAGGTTTTTACAGCCCTTGAAAACCTTCACTGATTATAGTGTCAAAGAGGAAAGGAATCATCAACAGGAAGATCACACAGAAAGAACAAAAAAAACATTAGACACGCAAAACAACAAACTAAGCAATCAGAAACTCACGATTTCCATGACTCAAGAAACGAAAGACAACTCAGTGATTAATAAAACCAGCCTGCTGACAAATGAGAGTATACAAATCAAAGCAGCTGGAGAAAGTAAAGCTGGCAAAGAAGCGGTTCAAAAAATTGACACCAATGATCAGGACGGTGTTAAGAATCCTCAAAAAAACGCTCCTAACATTCGTGAGGACAATACGCAGATACAAATTCTGAAATTTACAAAAGCAGATACACAAAGGGTTGTTAATGCACTTATTCAATTAAACAACACGAATAAGGATGATTCAAAACACTTCGACGTTGACGATCTTCTTCCTTCAAACAAGAAGAATCTTAAAATAAATAGTCAAAAAGCACTAATTTTAGAAAATCAGACTACAAGCAAAGTGCTTATCAGTCATTCCGATACAAATCAGATAGACGGACTGAAACGAATTCAGTTTACAGTAAATCATCATTTTGATGATTTACACTTTCAAGACAAGAAAAAATTCAATGATTTTCAAATCATTCTTGACAGTAAGGATAATCATGAAGAGAATAGTGAATTTTTGTCAAGCAGGTCAGAACCATTCAAGTCATCGAATGTGGACTATTCAAAAACAAATGAAGTATCTGAGAATGCGAAAGCAGAATCTTCAGATAACTCACAAAAGCTCTCGATTGCATTTTCATCAGAAGATATCAGAAAGATCGTAGATGTCCTGCAAAACGCATTAAGTAAACCAATATCATTGGAAATGAGTCTGGAACAGTTGGAAAAAAAATCCCCAAAAACAAACATAGAGATTGACGAAACAAATTCATCATCTTTACCCAATCAGTTAAGAGGATTAGCTATTGATCATGTAAATCAAAAGTATGATGAGAAAATGCTGCCCTATGATAAAACAGCAAACGAATTTCTTCATTCTTTTCTTTCTAAAAACAATTACAATATGCCTGTTTTATTTTCAGCGGAAGCTTTTGAAGAATTGATCAAAACATCGCTTTTAAGTATTGAAATAGATGACATGATTTCCTCTTTTAAATCCTATGGCGTACCTTCAAAAGAGGCTAACCATACAACACTGGACATGGTTAATTTGGCAACAAGATCAATTAAGGAAGGAGATCTTGCTCCTCATATTTATGGTTCAGCCTTAAAAAAATATTTAAAGCTGCAATTACCTCAATTAATTGTCAATCATCAAATCAAACAAAATGATGAGGATGGGATGATTAAAAAAATTGAATCTTTTTCGAAAAAGGCATTTATGATCATCAAAGCCTATGCCGAGAGACTGATGACAAATAAAGAAAAGGATTTGCAGTCAGTCACAATCAAAACGGATGGGAAAGAAGATAAGACGGATCACACCCCTCCCCTTAAAGCAGATTCAAGGAATCAACTTTCCTTTGAATCAAAAGAGCCTCTGACAAAAAACGTAGCATCATGGGATTCAGATATTTCAGATTCCCTTAAGCAAAAGCTGGAAAAAGACAAAATACCATTACAGCAAACCGAATTATTATCAAAAGCGACAGCAGAAGTAAAACAAAAGGAAGGGGCATCAGAGTCTATTCAACAAAAAGAGCTCAATTCAAACAATGCTACAAATCAAAAAAACCAGCAAGAGCTGAACATCCAGTCGGAAAAAAGCAACTTAACCGACTTGAAATCAAATGAAGCACACTACAGAAATGATATTGGTTCAGATAAGATCCTTAAATTCCTTAATATATCTTCTGAAAAACCAGACTATTTCACTGCTTATTCATCTTTGCTCACAATAAATTCTCATCCCTTTGTGATAGACCTCCAACAAAAGATGATGAACAAAGGTGGTTACGAAAAAAGCGAAATGTATAGAGTATTTATTGAAACAAACACACAGATGTTTGGCACCGTTTTTGTAGATACTGTTGTAACGGATAAGAAAATTGATATCTATATTTACGCCGAGCAACAATATGCGAAGGCTTTTACCAACCATTCTGCAACACTAATCAAAAGAATCAAGGAAACGGATTATCAATTAAGGGGATTATATATTAGAGAAAAATTAGATCAAAATGGGATACTGAAGCATAAGATGAACCGTTTTTCAAACCTTAACAAAAAGGGAGGTTTTTATCAGTTCGCATGAATAGTAAAGATCGATCTTTTCATTTCCTCAATAAATCTAAAGGAAAACAAGTGAATGCAGAAGAGATATCGCAAGCTGCAGCCTTAAAATACAATCCGGAGGAAGGACCTGTCCCTAGAATTGTAGCTCAGGCAAAAGGCGAATTAGCAAAAAGGATTGTAGAAATTGCTTTGGAGAATGACATCCCCATCTATAAAGATGAGCAATTAGTCGAAAAGCTATTAGAATTGGATTATTATTCTGAGATACCACCTGAATTATATAAGGCGATTGCTGAAGTAATTGTATATGTTTATCAACTTGGCGGCTTTAAATAAAAAAAGAGAGGGAATGCTTTGAAAGAAAAAACATTTAGTACATACCAAGACACTTTGGAATATTTTTTTCATTCAAGACCACACGGAACCATCAAGTTAGGTTTGGAGCGGATTAAAAAATTACTTCATCTAATAGGAGATCCGCAAACTTACTTTGATGCCATTCAAATAGCTGGTACTAATGGAAAAGGTTCGGTTACCCGTTTTTTATCAACTCTTTTTACTGAGTCTGGTTATCATACAGGTGCGAATTATTCCCCGCATCTGGTTCGTTTTAACGAGAGGATTACCTGTAACAACGAGATGATCAGTGATGAAGATATTGTAAACATCGCTAATGAAATCTATGATGCAGTCCACTCGATGGATAAAATCTCAGAAGAAATGAAACCAAGTTTTTTTGAATGTGCAACAGCCATGGCTTTTAAATACTTTCAAAAAAATGATTGTGAAATTGCAGCCGTTGAAGTTGGATTAGGCGGACGATTAGACGCCACCAGTGCCTTGAATCCTGATGTAACCGCTATCACTTCCATCAATTTTGATCATGTGAAAACTTTAGGAGATACCATTGAAAAAATAGCCTTTGAAAAAGCCGGAATCATTAAATCAAATACACCCATGATTTGTGGAACTGATTTGCCTGATGCAGTTAGAGTCATTGAAATGGTTGCAAGGGAAAAAAAAGCTCCATTGTATCGATTTTTGCAGGATTATCATTTTTTGCCGGTAAAAAACGAACTGAATTCCAATGAATTTCATTTTCAAAGCAAACAGCTCGATATTCACAATCTTAAATTAAAAATGAATGGTACTCATCAGATGAAAAATGCTTCAACGGCTATAATGGCTTATCTCGTTTTTTGTGAAGTTAAGGGTCTTGAGTACTCTGAGGATGTGATCAGAAGATCATTTAAGAAGGCGTATTGGCCCGGAAGATTTGAAAAGATTTCAGATGAGCCAATAATCATAGTTGACGGAGCACATAATGGAGAAGGGATTGATTCGCTAATTGAAAACTGGCAAATATATTTCAATAAACAAAAACCAATATTGCTCACCGGCATGTTAAGTGGCAAAGATTATCATCAGATTTGTAATGTTTTATCTGATATTTCGGATTCTGTCATTATCACTGAGCCAAACTCGCCCAGAGATACTGATACTTCTCTTATCGTTCAAGAATACCTCAAACACAAACAAGAAACAGAGGTAGCCTATTTGCCTGATCATAAAGAAGCATGTTTAAAAGCATTAGAACAAGCCCAACGCAAAAAAATACCCATTTTAATTACCGGCTCGCTATATGTCATCGGTTATTTAAAAGAAATAATGAGTACTTTAAGTTAGCAGAAATTCTCCATATGTGATAAAATTTTATAACCATCATCCTTATGTCAGACAGGAAGGAGTTTGAATGGAAGAAAATTGGAGAAGATCTGATTTTGAGTCTTTTTTGTTCAAAATAATAGAAGTATCGATCAACGACAACAAATGGAAAACACAAATTCTGTATTCTCTAGAAGCAGGCGGGAAAAGATTCAGACCTGCTTTATGTTGTTTGTGCGGAGAAACGTTGCGAATTGATTATCATTCATTGTTTACGATTGCTTCTGCTGTGGAGTTATTACATACTGCCTCTCTAATTCATGATGACCTACCTGAAATTGATGACGATGATTATCGTAGAGGTCAGTTATCACATCATAAAAGATTTAGCCATGGAACAGCTGTAGTAGCAGCTGATTTCATTTTTTTCTTAGCTTTTGAACTGATAACAAGATTAAACAGCACAGCATTAAACCAATATTTTTCCCGATGTTCTCAAGATCTTGCATATGGAGAATACTTGGATATCATAATGGAAGAAAGGTCAGAAATCTCTCAAGAGGATATTGAAAGGATATATGAGTATAAAACTGCAAGACTTATTGAGTTTTCTATGACCGCACCGGCGGTTTTGGTAAAAAAAACAGATCCACACATACAATATTTAAAAGATGCGGGACAAAATATGGGGATTGCCTTTCAGATTTTAGATGATTTAAAGGGTATTGAAGGGCGATTTGAAGACATTGGTAAAACTCCTGGAAAAGATGTCGACAACCATAAAAAAACAATCCCGCAAGCTTTGGGAATTAAAACCTCTAAAGAATTGGTTTTGCAGAAAAAACATCAATGCCTTGAACGATTAAGATGCATTAAAACTATTGATGGATCAGATTACCAGAGAGTTATCGACTATCTATCGATGATTTGGGAAAAAATTGAGATTGCGTAAAGAAAGGATGATTAGGTTTGGGCTTTTTAAAAAATATTTTTAAAATGATTAAGGGGCTCCCGGGAAAATTGAAGAAGTTTCAATTTAAAGATATGCTTGCTTATTTTAAATCTCACCGTTTGTTATCAATGATTTATCTTGCGGTCATGGTTTTGCTTATCGTTGCCATTATCCTCATTATTGGCAATTATAGGAAACAAGAAACAAAAGTTGCAATGAGTCAAACAGATGAAGATTTCGCAACGACAGATATCAAAGATTTAACCCTAATCATACCTGAAAACGCCTTTCCTTATCCAAAAGGATTTACCGTAAACAATATATACAGGGATGCAGCTTATGACAAAGTGAAAGCATTAGGAAATTTTTATGGGGAAATTTATGAGTTAACGCCTACAGATGGGAGAAACGATTTGGCACTTGAACCCATTACTTATACGTACAAAATTCCAACAGAGTTCTATTTTGGAGACGAATACAATAACTTTGAGTTACTGTATATAGAAGATAAAGAAAACCCGGTGGTTAAAACCTTTTTTGGAGGGGAAATTGTTTTTGATAAAGGGAATCAACCGTTGTTATTAGCAAAAGGATTTCATGGATCATTAGTAGGATTAAGAGTTAATAATCCTGAAAAACAAAATTTAGGCATAAAAAAAATAATCGAAAAACCAGATACACTGAAACCCGATTTATTATTGGTTCCGGGAATTGACATTAATTTTCAAGGCTTTTTGCCAAATACAATCAGCAATCAAAATCCGCAAGGAAATAATCTTTGGGAAGTGACTTTTGAAGATAGAAGTATTTGGGTTTACGATTATCCTCTTTCTGAAACAAGAAGTGCTAATTATGTAAGAGAAGCACAACAGTTTTTTTCTGATATTTCCAAAACCAGCTACGTAAGATTAGAGGCCGAAAAATTAGCCAAGACGCTTCTTGAGAGTGATCAAGAATTTGATATTATTGCACACGGAATAGGCGGAATAATTGCAAGATACGCTGTTGAAAACTATCCAGTCAATAATATTAGAAAAATGGTATTAATATCTGTTCCAAATACGGGTACAAATATCGTAAACCCTTCTTTTCTTAATCTTTTATATGGAAAAGATACGAAAGTTCTATCACAAATATACGGACTTGATACCGACTCGATTCGATATTTAACGAGAAATAACCTGGGGTATTTGGAAAACATCAACGCCTTTTATACGGATGTTTTACCCGATGCAGATGTAATAAACACATTGGAAAATTCTATACGAACAGACATCGACTACTTTTTTTTGGCTGGAAGTACCCCGGACTTTGAAGTGGATCTTGAAGAGTCTCAGTTTGCTAAGTTCTATCCCGAAAATACTTCAGGTAAAGGCGATGGTATAGTGTCGGTTTATAGTGCTATTTTCCCCTCGCTTGAAGAATCCCCAAACGAAAAAGACCACATCCTTTCGAAAATTGTACCTTATTCATTTTTCGATATTTTTCTACAACAACAAACACTGCAATATATTCGTACCTACCTTGAAGAAGGGATTGAAGTGATAGACATTCCCGAGTATGAGGACGACACCTTTAAAGAATGGATGTTCGATTCACCCAGTTCAACGCTTACAGAATCTACTGATCAAAAGGCAAACGATATCTTTTCAGCAACAACGACTGAAAATCAACTAAATGCAGAGTCCCTCATCTCAACCCAAAGTACCACCACACTTAGTCAAGATGTGTTGAATAAAAATCATTTGGAAGATTGGAAAAGTGGAGATGTCCCACCTGAACAGAAAACTTCTTCTCAATCCGGCATTTCTGAAACGATAAAAACACCGACAGATGAAAAGAGAGATCTATCAGTAGAAAGTACTCAAGTTCAAATAGTTGAAAATAATATCAAAAAAACGGTATCCATCATCAAAGACCTCAATGATATGAAAGGAACAATGGAGGTCGCTACAACCGGTAATACAAATCAAACAACATCTAAAATAGAGAAATATGTTCCCGATTCATCAAAATGGAATACAAATTTGTTCCCAACTACATTTGCAAATATTCAGAATATGATTGTTTATCAGCTTACTAGTCACAAAATCCCTTATGAATCTTCGCCATATGGATTGGCAACGGTTGGTGAAATGATTTACCTTTTTGACAAGGAAGGGGTAATTAGTTTTAAAAATGGTATTTTTAAAAGAATAAGCGACACACCAGTCAGTGCATACTATTATGATCGTGAAAGACTTTATATTGTACAACAGAATATCATGACGGAATATTCTGAAGGGGAACCCGTTAAAATGACCTATTTGATGTTTGAAGCGCCTGTTCTATCTTTAGCGGTTACTGATGCACATCAGTATTATTTATTAAATCAGGATGGTTTAACCTTTGAAACACCATTGCAAAGTTATCAATTGGATGGACACTATGGACAAATCATTTTGTACGGTGTATATCCCTATATTATCACTGATGCTGGAGTTTATTTGTTCGACGGGCAAGGATGCGAAATGATTTATAAACCTTATAGTTCAGACATCCAATTGAAATCTGGAATTGTATATAACGATTCTCTTTATCTACTTGCTTCAGATTATTCATTAAGAGCCGTTAGTCTTGATGGGAAAAAGTTCCTCTTGGAAACTGCGAACAATTCAGGCGGGATCAAATTAATCCACACTGCTGATAAACTCATTATCGCCGGAAGAAATAAATTTAACTTAATTGATTACTCCTATAAAAAACCGGAAGGAGCTACATTCGATATCCCAAAAACTGATAAATTGATCGATGCTGATATATTTGAGGGGAACATAATAGTATTAGTTCGAGAAGGTGATTCCACATTTATAAAAAAACTAGCGATTTTGGAATAAAGACTGTCGTTTTAATAATAGTAATTTTTGTTTTCTCATTGTCTTCTGTTTTAGCAGATGATGAAGATAATGCAATGTCACTTTATTTTTCAGGAAAGGATGCATATAATTCTGGAAATTATAGAGCTGCTCAAGATTTCTTTAAACAAGCCTTGATAAAAGATGAAAACATAGAAGCCAAAGCACAAAACATTAAATATATGCTGGGTGTAAGCGCTTTTAATAATGGAGATTATAAGACGGCAAAAACTTACTTAAGTCTTTTTTCAACCAATCCAATTGCTCAGGATTTGTTGAATAAGATAGAAATCTTTGAAGAGAATTTACCTGAAGATTTCGTTTATCATACGGATAACCATGAAAAACCGGTTATCATCTCAGAAAGCTCTACACAAATAATGGACACTAATACAAATGCTGAAGAGGAAGGTATTAACGGGAGAATCATTATCATTGTTGTTGTAACAACGATTTTGATCATCGCTTTTGCCGTTTTTTTTGAAATTAAGAAAAGTCTTTTTAGTCAAATTGCCCTAAAACTGGTTGGTGTTTCTGCCAACACCATAATCATTGGATCTAAAAATACAACGAATAGCATACAGGATGAACAGTTGAGTTCTTTGAATGAAAACCTTCAGCCCGCTATTACAGAAATCAGTACCGCATCGCTTTTAGAAACACCTTTTGACGAAGAAATAGATATTGAAAGCATGGCTTCCAAAGATATTAAAGAGATATCCAGATTCTTTAAAGATGAAAATGATGACGAACAAATGCCCAATCATACCACCTCAGAAACTGTTATTGAATCGATATTGAATGAGTCTCAAGAAAGTGAAAAAGAATATGATAATGCCCGTGAATCAATTCTCAATTCAATTTTAGATCATGAGACTATTTTTGATAGTAAGAATCAAGATGATGAAAATACTCCAAGTGAAGAAAAGTCGCTGATAACTGAACCTGAAAGAATGGAAGATGAAATTTCAAAAAAACCAAAATATGAACATCTCGACAATGTACCTGATGATTTTGACGTCAATAAAGCAATTGAGAAAGCCTTTAAACTGATAGAAGAAAGCCAGGAGATCATTAACAGTCAAGATTCAGATGATAAGGATTTCATGTCCATAGAAGAAATGGAAAAAGAAATGGCAGAAAAAGAACGGATGAATCTTAAATATTTTCAGGAGATGGAAGAGTTGAATGATGCATCCATGAACAAATTCTTTGATTATATCTTTGATCATCACTCAGAAAAAAATATAAAATGAAAAGAATTACTTCTGTGGTGATTGTCCCTTTGTTTTACTCAGAGGAAACGACTAGAATTTTGTTTACCAGAAGAAACCTAAAGTTGAAACATCATCCTGGAGAAATATCTTTTCCCGGAGGAAAGGTTGAAATCGGTGAAACATTCATCGATGCAGCAAAAAGAGAAACACTTGAAGAAATCAACTGTAAGGTGGTCAAGGTCATCGGTGAACTCAATCCTGTTATGACATTTGTCTCAGATCACTTGATCTTACCCTTTATTGCCTACATCGATACTTCAACCCTTTCTTTGAATCGAAATGAAGTAGAATCCATCCATACCGTTTCTGTTGAGGAATTCATAAAAACAAAAATGAATAAGAGAAGAGTTGAACACAATAGGGTTTACATCAAATCACCGATTTGGCAGTTTTCAGATTTTTACGTTTGGGGAGCTACAGGCAAAATACTATCCGAGTTTAAAGATTGGTTGAAAGAAAATACCATTTAATCTTTTAAAAGTACAAAAACGGGGAAGATTCCCCGTTTTTGTAGAGTAAAAGTGTATGTTAGTTTTGAATTAGTTTTAGTACTTCTTCGTTTTCTGGGTCTAATTCAAGAATTCTATCAGAATACTCCTGATTTGTTTCTGTTTCTCCTGATATTTTGTTTATTCTTATTAAATACATATAGGCAATAACTCTGTCCCTTAAATCGGCTTTCGGATTTTCTCCGATTTCCAATAATTTTGGGTAAGCCTGTAATAATTGAGCCAATACTTGATCGCCATAATAAGCCATAAATTCGTCGTCTTGGGCAACGATCAAAGCCTCAGAAATGAAAGCGTCAAAAAATCGCATTGCCATTCTTGTATCTTCTGGGTTGAGGGAATAATATCTGCTTAAAGCTGCAAATCCCTTATCGGTATCTTTGGACATAGCTTTCAAATTTTCCAGTCTAATCTGTTCTAAATTGTTGATGTCTTCTTCAGAAGCTATCGATTCAACTTGAGCCGCTATCTGAATGATGCTTTCAATAGCCACTTCAAAAAAAGCCCTATCGTTGACAGATTCAGGATCAAAGTCAAGCAGATATTGGACCATATTAGTAAAATCTTGAGATTGTATCGATTGCGTGTATTCTTTACCAAATTCTTCTATAGAGTTAAAGTAGTCAAAGAACTTAAACGTTATGTTGTTCTCTTTTTTAAATGTATTCATCCAATCATATAAAAGTTCCTGCTGAGTTTGTTCTTTGAATTGCGTGTATTCTTCTTCCATTTTACTGAAGCTTTCCAATGTTCTTACGTCTGTTTTTTCAATTGGTAAAATGATATGATAACCAAATTCTGACCTTACAGGTGGTGTTAGTTTATTTAATTCGCCAGAAAAAACAGCTGCCTCAAATTCAGGAACAGTGTATCCTCTTTTTACCCATCCAAGCATGCCACCGTTTTCAGCTGTTCCGTCAATTGAATACTGTTTTGCAGCCTCTTCAAATGTAATGTTTCCGGATTCAATGTCTTCTTTTATCGACAAAGCCTCCTCTTTAGTTTCGACCAATATATGTCCTGCTTTTACTTGCTCATAGTCGGCAATAATATCAGGCAATTTTTCAGAAAAGGCTTTTTCTATAGCCGCTTGTGTTAATGGGGCTACCGTTTCAATGACTTTAGTTCTTAGCATTTCATCCTTTTTTACCATTTTAACAAATTCATAGAAGTTTTCAACTGAACCATAATTGGCAATAACTTCGTTTTTATATTCTTCAGTTGCAATTACTTCAGAGACAATACTGTTTGTTTCTTCTTCTAACTGTAAAGCATCGACAGAAACATTGTTCTTAATGGCGTATATTTCTAATAATTCGCCTTCTGCTTTAATTGTTGCTAAATCGAATTTCACAAAAATCCCATCAAACACCGGATTAAAATTTTGCTGAGATGTATAATATTCTTCATAGTTCAAATAGTCAGATTCTACATCACGCATTTGAACTCCGTAACCTGTATCCTGGCCGTTTTCTAAAATCCTTACGGCCATTTCAAGCTCCTGTTCTAAAACTGGAATAACACTTTCTCTTTGAGTCATGATTTCTTCATCCGACAAGGTTCCTAACTCCATATTCGGTAATTGAACTTGCGTTGATGCATCCCCTTCATCACCAAACATAACCAAAGTAACAAGAGTTAGTACGATCAATAGTGTTAAAAACTTTTTCAAAACATTTCCCTCCCAAAAATAATGAAATTAAAATCCTATAGCTTTCAATTTTCGTAACAATAAGCCTGAAGCAAGATCCAGTAGATAATCATATAATAAAATCACCAACTGTATGACGAAAAAAAATAAAAGATTCTGCCAAAAGTGGCCACTGATAATCTTTTGAAAAAAATCTTCAAAAAGTATATTGGCAAACAAAAAGAGCAACCATAACGCTGTATTCGCATAAATAACCATCATTGTTTTTTTCACAAACAAGTTTCTGGTTTTAATCATGCTCCTGATCATTGAATAACCCCCAAAAGCAAAGATATAAAGAATGGCGATGCTTTTGTAAGGTAAGAACAAAAAAGATATGATTGCAGTTGGCAGAAATACTAAAAATGCTTTCTTAGGATTATGACGCTTGATAAAAACTTCTAAGATCAAAGCACTTACTCCTGCAATAAACAGCTTGTTTATCGGCGATATAGCAGCAATAATAAGAACAACTATGCTTAATCCGGTAAATAATCCGGATTCTGCAATAACGCGTGTGTTCATAATAGTAAGCAAGCATCTCCAAATGAATAGAAACGATAATTATTGTCAATAGCTGTTTGATAGGCAGCCATAATGGTTTGTCTTCCTGAAAAAGCTGATATTAATAACAGCAATGTACTTCTGGGTAAGTGGAAGTTTGTGATCATCGCATCAACCATTTTAAATTGATATGGCGGATAAATATAGATATTTGTGTGGCCAGAAAAACCGTTCGCATAGTGTCCAATATCCCTGGCTATGGTTTCTAAAACTCGTACACTCGTTGTGCCTACCGCAATAATTCTATTTCCTTTTTCTTTGGCTTTCACTAACGCTTGAATTGAATCTGGAGTAACATGAAATTCCTCGCTGTGCATGATATGATTTTCAACGATTGTTTCCGAAATAGGTCTAAAAGTGCCTAAGCCAACATGCAGAGTGACTTTAATGATTTGAACGCCTTTACTTATGAGTTTTTCGAATAAGTATTTGGTAAAATGCAAACCAGCGGTTGGTGCGGCAACCGCACCGTTTTTCTCTGCATATATTGTTTGATATCTTTCATTTTCTTCAGTTGTTTCGTGAATATATGGGGGTAAAGGTAGCGTACCTATTGAAAAAAGACTTTCATTGATTGTAGAGGATCCGTTGTTTTCGAAAGCTATCATCCTGTTACCATTTTCCTTTATGTCAAGACATGTTCCAGTTATGGTTGTGTTTGAATAATTTGGAAAATATAGAGTCGTTCCTTTTTTTACCCTTTTTCCTGGTTTACACAAAGTTTCCCATATTCCGTTTTCCACTTCTTTCAGAAGGAATGTTTCAACATATGCCCCTGTCGCTTTTTGACCGAACAACCTGGCCGGTATGACCCTTGTGTTATTGATAACAAGAACATCACCGGGAAGAAAATAATCAACAATATCAGAAAATATCCGGTGTTCTATTGTTTTTAGCTTTTTATTAATCACCATCAGTTTGGAGCTATCTCTGGGCTCACAAGCCTTCTGAGCGATTCGTTCTTGTGCCAATTGATAATCATATAAATCAATCATCAAATTCATTCACCAACATCACATTATTTTCCCATAAAAGCATACACTAGTGCCACTGCTGACAAAGCTGTTCCAGCTACACCAAGTCCAATTGCATACCATAATTGCTTTTCCACAGAAGTTAATTCTTGTTTGAGTCGATCATTCTCTATCTTTAAATAATCATTGTCTTGAGCAACTTGATTGACAGCCAATCCCAATGTTTCCAAATTAGCGATTCTATCATTATGATTAACCAACAAATGGTTGATCTCCGGAATTTGTTCTGCTTGCTTCAATACACCAGAGGCACTTTCCATTTGGCCTCTAAATTGTACGATTTCTTGACCTAAAAATTCCAGATTATCAATCCGTTTAGTCAAACCTTCGATATCACCATCGATTTTTTTGTCGTAGTCGTGAAGTTTGGTATCCTCAGCTTCTATCTTTGACATCCATTTATCTAAATCACCGTAAATTCTCAAGTATTCGATCAATCTCATAACGTTTGCTTCATTTGCAGCTAAGCGGCTCTCTTGTTCCTCTACTTGTGCATAGAGATTCTCCAATTCAATTTCAACAGCCGATAGAAAATCACTGTAACCACTAATAAAGCTTGTTTTGTCCTCAAGTGTCTGAAGTTGAATGATTACTTCATCTTTTAAAAGTATTAAACGCTGTTCCATGGCATCCAGTTCTTCTCTGCTTAGAGTAATTTCTAAAACATCAATTCGATTTCTCAATTGACCAATTGAAACTTTATTGGATGAGATATCTCCTTCCATTTTCACAATTTTTGATGATACCCCACTGATATCTTTAAATATCTTACTGCCAAATATACTTTCACGTGTTCTATATAAAGCATCCGCAAGTTCATATCGGTTAACTGTATTAGCACCGTAAAAATAACCTCTAGTGTCAACATCCATGATTCCCAATTCGATTATTGAAAGCACTTCTTCATAAATATCCAATTGAGATGAAAGGTCTGGAGGAACTGAATACATATATGTAGCACATAACACAGAAATAAAAACTAAGATTATGGCCTTTTTCATTTTGACCTCCTTAGAAAATGAAATTAATGGTTCTTTCGGACTCCCCGTTTAGAGTGATGATTTTTTCTTGTTGTTGGCCTGCTTGATTTAAACATTTGATAATATAAGTACCCTGCTTTAAATTCAGGGTTAACGGTGTGATACCACTTGGTTTACCATCTAAATAGATTTCCAATCGATCCGGAAGTGAATTGATTGTGAGTTTTGTATATGATGGAATCTCACGATAAAGCGTATACGTTTCTCCATCTAGGAAAGTGAAGTTTTCTTCATAATGTGTACCGTCACTCCATTGCATTTTAAGCATCCCACTTCCAGGTCTTATTTTTAATCCTCTAAGGGGTGTATCACCTATATAAGATCCCATCCAATAAACAGCGGCACCCCCAGGCTTTGTCACTAAAAACAATTCGGATTCCCCTTCGAGGTTAATAACTTGTTCATAAATCTTCCCCGGTAGCAGTTTGAATAATCGCCTTCTTGTCGGATAGCCGCCTCTTACAATATCGAAGGTTTGCATCCCATTCGTGGTATTGATTATAGCAGGTGATTCATACTCAACACCGTTGTGAAGAACAAACGATTGACCTGCTGGAATAATATCAAAAAGGATGGTCGTATCATGATTCAGATTAACAGCTGTTTGACCTTCACGCTCAACATTGATTTGACTCATCCATTCCTTTTCCCCACTGCTTAAATAAACCATATGCTCCCCATGTGAAATGGCTAATTCGACGGGTGTTATTCCAATTTCATTCCCGTCAATGGTTAAAATTGCTGCAGGTGTTGACGAAAAGGTCCATTGGTATTCCTTTAGAGGCAATTCTTCAAATAACTGATTTTCTCCAATCTCGATGACAATTTCTTTTTCAAGTGGTTGATAGCCTTGAGCACTCATCACTAATTGATATTTTCCTGGCGGTATTTCCTTAAGTATTAAAGGGTTTGAAGTTGCTTTTTTATTGTTAACCGTAATACTGGTATGAGAGGGGCTCGCCTTTATGGTCAGGTTGGAATATGGATTGAGTATCTCTGTAATTTCATTCAAGCCTTCTTTCTTTATGTTAATATCAGATGTTTTGGAATAATACCAGTCTTTATGAAAAGAGATGAGATGCTTACCCTCATCTATATACAGTTCTAAAGGCGTTTCACCGATTTTGTTACCATCTATGCTAACCAACGCACCTGAAGGATGGGAAAGAATTCTTGTTTTACCTTCTTTCTCCAAAACCACTTGCAGTTCCCTTTTTGAGTACTGTTTGACTTCAAGATAAAACGTGCGGGTGATATAGTTTTCTCTGGTTATTTCAACATAGTGTTTTCCGACCGGTAGTTCTTCCTCAAACTTCCCGATGGATTCCATCTTCTCATCAACTAAAATTCTGCCGTCTTCCGGAAACACCTGTACAGACAATACCCCTGATGGAATCATTTCAAGACAAATTGAAGTAGCTTCAGTGATTGCAATGCTCTTTTCTAAGGTGTTATAACCTGGTTTCTCTGCTTTAAAGAGATATTCACCTTCCACTAAAAAGAGCATCTCTGAAAGAATACCGCTTCGATCTGTAATTCCGAACAGGGTGTTATTGATATAGACTGATACAGCTCCCGGAATGGTTCTAATCTTTATTGGAACCGAAAGGACCACTGTAAAAACTACAAGGATAATGATAATTTGAAGAATTAATTGGCGTTTCAATTTACACGCCTCCCAGTTTATTGATATTCTATATTTGGAAACTGAATCTCACCAATATCCTTCCAGGTCAACACATTGCCAATACGTTCAGTTGGCTCAGGATCAACTGAAATGAGCGTTGCATCTTCCGGAAAGATAAAAATCAATTTTGAATTTGAATTTTCTTTCAATTCTAAGCGGTTAGTTCCAAAATCCGTTATCCATCCTTTGTCCGTTTCTTTGACCATTCCACTAATTACACTTTTCTCTTCAATTCGCAATGAACCATTTTCCATAAAGGCTACAGCCTCATACTCGTCGATTCCAATGGGGATATCTGTGTTCTTCTCCAGTTGCGTCAATACTTCTCGGTAGTTCTCCTTTTTTTCTGCATCAGGGACGCTATTGAAACTTTCCATGGAATTTTCCAAATCAGATACTTTTTCCGAACCAAACAAGACTGAATTTTCAATAGTTGTTTTTAAACCCTTTTCAAAAGTATAAGTAGCAGCAAATTCTATTTGTGAATAATTCTGGCGATTAGTAAAAAAAGTGTATATGTTAAATCCTGCAAACGCAATGATGACTAATAATAAAATCCACATCAGTTTTTTGTTATTCATCTTTTTCATCACACTCCATATGATTTGTTGTTATTTTTTCCACTTGGGTAATCTTTCTTTAAATTCTTTGAAGACTAAAGACGCCGACCTTTTTAGATTGTAATTGGCAAGTTCCTTTATTAATGGGAAAAAAATCAAAAAATATATTAAAATAACGGTGAGTAATATGCTCATTAACAAACCAAATGCAATCTTTTGTCCTAATATAATGGCACCTTCCAAAGACCGATCATTTTTTGATAAACTTTCAACCAAAGCGGGTCTGATTTGCGTGTACGAGTGAATAATTTCCTCTTTTTGATTAAATGCAAAATCGTAAAATTGCATGATCGTTTTTTTTAAATATTCTGTAGATTCTTCTACGTTTTTTTCGGGATCAATTAAAAACCAGGTTTTTATTGCATTTTTTTCTAAAAAGTCTTCCAATGTTTTTCTAAAGGCATTAATCGTCCATAGATCAAATTCCATACCCTTTTCGGTGTTCAGCATTGAAATGTGAATATCTGAATTCAGCTCATTCAAACGAATAGAATGCTGCTGTAAGGTATTGGTATCAATCATCAGTGTCCCTGCAAAAAAAATGAGGACTCCCACCAATACAATCATTATTAACGACATGATTAAGATATAATTTGATAATTTCAATGCCAATATCTCCCTATTGTACAGACTTTATTCGTCAAGTTTATCTAAGATGTAGTTTTCTATCCAACTGCTCTCAACGCTAGTCTGATTACCGGTTTCCATGTCTTTGACAATATAAATACCGTTGTTGATTTCCTCTTCCCCCAGGATGATGGTGAATCGGGTTCCGATTTTTGAAGCATATTTCATTTGGCTCTTCAAACCCCTTCCCATTAAGTCATGCTCGACACTTATCATTTTTCTTCTTAAAAATCGCACAATTTTCATCACATAGGTTTCTGCTTCTTCACACATACCCAGTACATAGACCTCTGAGAAGGGTTTGATCTTTATTTCAACCTCTTCTTCTTTCATAATGGATAAAATCCTCTCTATTCCGCAAGCATAACCGACTGCTGGTATATCTTTTCCGCCAAGTTCACCGATGACCTGATCATATCTTCCGCCACCAAGTATATCAAGTATTGTATCAGCGTATGGATATTTCACTTCAAATACCATGCCCGTATAATAATCAAGTCCTCTTACAAGAAAAGGATTCTCAAAGTATTCAATGGATAATTGTTCCAATTGCTTTTTGATGTTTGAATAATCCTTGGAACAAGAGTCACACAAATAATCTGTAATCTTTGGAGCATCTGCTTTAAGTTCTTCATCCTTGGGTTTTTTGCAATCTAAAAGCCTCAGAATATTATGTTCATATCGGGATTTACAATCTTCACACAACGAATCGTAATGCTCTTGATAGTAGGTTTTCAAAGCTTCTTTATATTTGATACGATCTGAAGAACAACCTAAATGGTTGATATGAAACATGTAATTATGAAGATGTAAACTTTCAATTAAGTATTGAGCCTGCCAGATAATTTCTGCATCAGCTTTTGAGAAGCCTGATCCTATGATTTCAGCTCCAAACTGATGAAACTGTCTATATCGACCTGTTTGCGGCTTTTCATAACGAAACATAGGCCCCATATAAAATAGTTTTTGAGGCAATCCTGAACTCATCATGTTGTTTTCTAGAAAAGCCCTGATGACAGAGGCTGTTCCCTCAGGTCTCATGGTCATACTCCTGTTACCTTTATCATCAAATGTGTACATTTCTTTTTGAACGATATCCGTCTCATCGCCAACGCTTCTTTTAAATAGCTCTGTCCTTTCGAGAACAGGAGTACGAATTTCCTGAAAACCGAATACCCGAGCCGATTCTTTTGCTTTGTTTTCAAAATGATGCCAAAAGGGGACATCCTCACCAAAAATATCGTAAGTGCCCTTAGGTCTTTTAATCAAAGGCTTTCCCTCCTTGATGATTGAACTTCATGATTGTCTTTGAATCTTCTAAATCAAAACAAACCCCGCAGTTGGTGCATTCGTTACGTTTGCAATCATTCGTTTGAAACCCGATAAAACTATTTTGATATTCTTTGATCAAAAATTCTCTTTTTATTCCTGAATCTATATGATCCCATGGCAATCTTTCTTTAAAACCCCTCGCTCTTATATACTTCTCAGGTGTGATGCCAAATTCCTTAAAGGAGCTAGACCATCTTTCATAAGAGAACTGATCTTTCCATGCTTCAAGATAACCACCTTTTTCAACTACTTTTAATAGAACTTTGGAAAGATTTCGATCTCCTCGCGATAATACCCCTTCTATAAAACTAATCTCGGGTCTGTGAAATTCAAAATTCGAGAAATTTTTTAATACGGATAGTTTTCTGATTTTCGAATGCATTTCGTGAACTGAATTCTGTGCAGCAAATTGAAAAGGGGTGTGAGGCTTTGGAATAAAGCCTGAAACACTAACTGAAATATTTTTCATGCCCAACTGCCTGCACTTTTTTACTGTCTCGATGATACCGCTGAGATCACCCTCTGTTTCAAAGGGTAAACCTGCCATATAATAGAGTTTTACTCTTTTCCATCCCTTTGAGAGGGCAATTTTTATCATCTCAAAAATCTGATTTTCATTAATATTTTTGTTAATTCTATCTCTCATCCTTTGTGTCCCAGCCTCTGGAGCAACTGTAAGTCCTGTTTTTCTTACATGAGATACTTTTTCAGCAATGTCAACTCCAAATTGGTCTACTCGGCTTGAAGGTATTGAAAGGGATATCTTTTTTTCGTTCAAATGATCAATCAAAACATCGGTTATTTCTGATATTTCAGAATGGTCCAAAGTACTTAAGGAAAGCAATGAAATTTCATCAAAACCGGTATTTTTAAGAATTTCATAACAAGCTTTTATAATCTCTTCTTTAGACCTCTCTCTTGAAGGTCTATATACCATCCCGGCATGACAAAATCGACACCCTCTGGTACAACCTCTCATCACTTCAACAACCCCTCTGTCATGAATGGTTTGTGTAAAAGGAACCAACTGATGTAAAGGGTCATTTTCAGCGGTCAGTGGAGCGATTCTCTTTTGAATTCTCTTTGGAACTTGATACTTAACATCCGATTTAGGCTGAATATAGCCATCAATTTGTTCATAGAATATTGGTACATATATCCCATTCACATCATTCACCAAACGATATAATCGTTCAATCTTTGGTAAATTCGTTGTTTTGAGTAAAGACTCGCCTATCTCAATGATTGCTTCTTCTCCATCACCTATTAAAAAGGCATCGACAAATTCAGCAATGGGCTCAGGATTATAAACGCATGGTCCGCCTGCAATAATTAGCGGATCATTTTCCGTTCTATCACGGGTATATGGGTTAATGTGAGCCAATTGAAGATACTTCAACATTCCCGGATAGGAAAGCTCATATTGAAGGGTAAATCCTAGGACATCAAATTCGTTCGGTGAGCGATAACTTTCAAGGCTGAATGGTTCTAAATCTTCGCTTTCCATTATTGCTAATAAATCTTTCCATGGCAAAAAGGAACGTTCAGCTAAAAAAGCGTTATTTTTATTCAATATTTCATACAATACTTTTAATCCTAAATGACTCATACCAATATCATATATATCAGGAAAGACAAGAAGAAATTTGAGTAGCTTTGTGTCCCATATTTTCTTGATCCCGTTGTACTCGTTCCCGATATATCTTGAAGGTTTTTCAACGGTGTAAAACAACCCTTTTTCATGGAGGAACTGGTTCGTGGATTTTCGGTTCATTTGAATTCTCTGCTGATTTAAGGTACTCATTTTTTCCAATCTACCGGTTTTCGCCTAACAGGCATCGTCATACAACGACAGCCACCGCCACCTCTGGATAGTTCTGAACCTTCGATGGTAATCACACAACGTTTGTAATCGTTCATTCTTCTCTTTCCGCTGATAATTTCTTCCGCTTCAATCACTTCAAAACCTGCTTTATTCAGTGCGTTAATTGTACTAACATTTCTTTTATAGCCGATAATCTTTCCTGGTGCCAAGGTGAAGAAGTTAGCGCCACTATGCCATTGTTCTCTTTCCTGAACCCATTCATCTTTGTTGTCTCCGCAAAAAACGGGTTCAATGGGCATCCCAAGCCTTCTCAAAGAATCGATGATATTATCCTCTTCCCATATGTCTACTTTTCCACTAACAATATTAATATGGAGTGTTTTAAGATTATTTCTTTTTAGAATAACCGGTTCATATGCCATGCATTTATTGATATCCAATAATGTAAATACCATATCTAAATGGATGAATGATTCTGGGAATTTAGGCAGTTCTTGAACTATGATGTGTTTTGATTCTCCTCGATGTTTGATGTGATCGATGACGAAGTCTATTCCTTGAGAGGATGTTCTGGCTCCCATACCAAACAGCAATATATCCTCGCTAGCAATCAATAAATCGCCGCCTTCACTATACAATGAATCAGTTAAATAACGCCTTCTTGTTGGATTAATGGTATCGGCTGTGACCATGGAACTGTGATTAAAAATGGTTTCCATGATAAGTGACTCACGTGCCCTTACAGGGGTCGCCATTTTGTTGATTAAAACGTGATTTGAGATACTGACTGAGGCATCTCGGGTAAAGAAAAAGTTATGCAAAGGTCTCAAAGCGTATCTTTCTTGACTCAAGTAGTCAGACAAAGATCGTTTTTCAAGTGGAACACCCTCTATTAATTGAGAAGCAAGTTCAAATTCGGAAAGAGAAAGTAAATACCTTTTATAATCCTGTATGTGTTCATTTTCACATATTTCATCAATCAGTTCTCTTTTTACCCCTTCATCTCGAAGAGCATCTTGTAGAAGATCTTTAACCTGGAAGATTTTTGTGGTCTTTTCTAATACCCCTATCAGTTCCGAGTATTCTTCTTTTGCCACAGCTAAGTTTAATATGTCGCTATATAGTGCCCTTTGAGCATTCTCTGGAGTCATATTCTCAACCTCCGGACCTGGGGTATGCAATATGACACCTTCTAATACACCGATTTCAGAATTCACTTCTACCTGCATCTTGGTTTTTCTATACGGATCATTCTTCACCCTTTTTCCTCCATATCTTTTTATTTTTCTAATTCTATCATATGTTTTAATTATTCAGGTGTAGTTTCTTGTGTGGTTTCTTTAGATTCGTTGTTTTCTTCTTCTTCTTCTTCGGGTTCTTTCACTAAGTGATTGATTTCCTTTTCTGATTCTTCATTAGAAGAATCAGAAGATTGATCTAGGAATGATTCACCCAGTTCCTCGTATAATTCTAAATCAGACATCTTAAATATCTCATAGAAATTCTCAGTAACCGAATAGGCATAAGGTCTTCCAGGCGCTTTGACTCTTTTTCTTTTGATTAATCCCGCCAGTAATAATTCCAAAAGCTGATTTGAACAATCTTTTCCACGTACTATCTCCACCTGGCTTTTCGTACAGTTACCATTTTTTGCTACAATGGCTAACACTTCTACCTGAGAAGGTGTTAATTTCTCAACGGGTCTTCTAATCAATCTTTCTACATACTCAGAATACTCTTCCTTTGTGAAAAAACCATATTTTTTTCCAACACGCTTTAGCCGAATTCCATGATCATCACTTTCATAACGATCATGAAGCTCTTGGAGTATACTTTCGACTTCCGTTTTAGTGATTTCTGAAAACTTGGTAAGCTGCGGGATATCTAATCCTTTATTGGTCGAAAAAATCAAAGCCTCAATCACTGAAGTTTTTTTCATATACTCCCCCATAAAAAACAATGTATATTCATCTTTATTATAACATTTAAGGAAAGAGAATATAAAAACATGCTATAATCCTGATAAAACATAAGGGGGGTAAAGAAATGAAGATATTCTGTTCGATAGACATGGAAGGGATTGCTGGAACAATTAATTGGTCGCAAGAAGATGAATTTGCAACAAGACAACAGGTCAGAAAATGTATAAAAAAACAAGTGGAATGGGTTATCAAAGGGATTCACGAAAGTGAACATAATCATCTAATTGATGAAATAGTTATTGCTGACTCACACAATAACGGTGATAGTCTTGAGTATGACATCACAGAAATGGACGATAGACTCTATTTGATAACAGGTTCTCCCAGGCCGGAATACATGATGCCAATGTTTGACAAACGTTATGATGTTGCTTTTTTTCTTGGATATCATGCCGGTGTTGGAAGGCAGCAATCCACAATGGATCATACTTTTTCCAACAGCGCTTTTCATAATGTCTGGATTAACGAGAAAAATGTCAATGAAACTATTTTGAATGCGGCTTATGCTGGGTATCACGGAGTTCCGGTTGGGCTTATCACCGGGGATATGGGGCTAAAAAAACAGTTGGAAGAGAACAAAGACCTGAACTGGATTGAGTATGTCGTGACAAAAGAAGCGATTACTCGTTTTGCAGCAAAACACTATCCGATGAACATCGTTAAGAATAATACAATCGAAGCAGTGAAAAAAGTATTAAGATCTAATTTGAATGAATTACCGGTATATAAATTCGAGTCTGATTATGATCATCCGATTCTTCTGACTATTGAATTCAATAAAACTGAAATGGCAGATATAGCGCAATTTATCCCGCAAACTTCAAGGATTGATGCGAGAACCATTCAGTATAAGAATCATAGTTATAAAGACATTTTCAATACCATTGCAATATTTTCTAGAATCGCAAAAGTAAATCAGTAAGCAGAATATGGCCAACATTTTTGATAGCGAAATGATCCAATTAATTTAAACATGCTATATTTTTGAAAGTCAGGAGAGATCATGTTTGTTGGATTTCTATTGATTAGTGTTTCAGCTATTTCACTTTTTACATTTTCAATTATTACAGCATTTTCGAATCGACATTTTTTTACCACAGCGTTGATTGTGTTAATCAATGTCCTTTTATTGCTGGATATTACTATTCAGGTGAAAAAAGAGAAATTTCATTTCTTAAAATTACATCAGAAAGATTTTTTAATCGTAGCCTTCTGTGTTTTGGGTGCAGTCTCTGCCTATGTGTTGAATGTCTATGTTGGTTTAGGAGCAATCGTAGCCTCCTCATTAATAGGTTTATTAGGAGCAATACTCATTCCGAATTATGCGGTGTCAATTTATTGTGGTTCTTTTGTTGGTATGGTTTCTCCAATGGTTTTACATGATTTTTACCATGTGCTTTTAGCTGCGTCAATGGCTGGAATTATCTTCATGTTATCTGAAGAGGTATATAAAGGTTATGGAGGAAAGCTAGGTGCGACTGCTTTTATTCCGTGGGTTATTCTCACCCTTTCCAACCATGTACAGCTTACAACACCTCAATCTCTTTCCATAACCATTATGTTCGAAATAGTTGTGTTCAGTACAGTAGCTTGTTTTATCACTTACATCATTACCCACAGATTTAAACACGATGCGGTCACTTCATCCAGCTTGGTCAGCTTGATGGCTGGTTTGATCTTACCGGCCATCTTTAATGAAAACGGAACATCTTTTGCGGCAGTTGCTATGAGTGCATCCTTTGCTGGTATGTCAACCAAAGCTATTATTAAAAATGAATTGCAAATGTTTGGTGTATCTGTGCTTTTAGGTATGATGTTCGTTTATACCTACTGTCATTTTGGAGGGGCTGGAGGAAAACTGGGGACTCTCGCATTTGCCAGTGTGATTACATACAAAGGTTTTGAGGTGTTTAAAGACTTTCTGTATCAGAAATTGATAAAAAAGTCATGATCAGGTTTTAATGCTATAAATAGTGCTATAATGATCAAGTGGGGTCGTAAAACCAAATTATTTATTATTTTAGGGAGGTCTTATGAAAAAACTGTTTATAATTGCCGTATTTTTGTGCTTGATAACGATTGGGTTATCACAGAACTATGTTGCCAGTGTTATTAACGATGAAAATTTGGAAATCCAAGTGGAGACGTCTTCCCCTACAAGGACTCAAGAGTATCTTTTTAGAATCAAAAACATCAGTTTCTCAACCATATCTATGTTGTGGGATGAAAGCTCAATAACAGGATTCAACAATGCTCCTTCAAAGATGATTCTGAAAGATAATGTAAACTTTCTTGAATATCCACAGGCAGAGACTATTATTGAACCAGGACAAGAAATAATAGTAACAATCATTCCTCTTAATACCATAACAGACAAGGGAATTGAAGTTTTGGAATTAACAGAAAGAACCGTTTCTCTGTTTTTTCAATACCTCAAGTTTGAACAAAAGGAAAGTATAGCCGCAAGAATCAAATTCCCTGTCATCAAGGAACAAAGTACATTTGATAAAGTATTCCCATGGGTTATGGCAGGCGCAGGGGCAGCTTTGGTACTTGGTATCATATTCTGGCCAAGAAATTAATCAACTGTTAATTGTTAATTTTTTAAAGAGAAGAACTGGCGTCTTTTGCTGGTTCTTCTCTTTTTTTAGTGATTATCATCTGATTTTAGAGAGATTGAATCCGTTTCATCCTGGATTCCCGGGAACACATAACGATGTTGTCTTATATAACAGCTGATAAGCACTATAATAGAGTGTTTCATAGAATATTGTCGGTTTTTGGTTGCTCGTTATGTTTTGCTGAAACATAACGAGAGTTAGCCTTACTGCAAAAAGCTGTGTTCCTATTTTAATGAATGTTTTAAAGAGTTTTTTGGGATTTCTCGATAGATAATTCCGGGAATCCAGGTTTCATCATACCAAATTCTGAAATATAATATACGTAATATTATATATAGAGATACTATAATTATAATATAAGTCACTTTATGTATTACGCTAATATCTATAATACTATAACTATTATATACTGTATATATAAATATGCATATCCATATTAATATAAATTATAGTATCTAAATATAAATAGTGCCAACATCAAGCAAACAATAACATCATCTTTTCTAATTTCCTTCGCGAAAACTTCTTTAAAAGATCGTATTCAGTTCTAAAGTATAACTAAACATCACGCTTGGGATGTATTCGTTATTATCATTTCGCATAGCATGACAATTAATACATCTCATTAAACGTTTTGCAAGTATTCTTCAAGCAAAAACAGTTTGAAAATCATTACCCCGGAAGAAAAACAATCGATCAAGAAAAATAGGATCACATTGCGAATATGCTTTTACTTTCGTGAACAGAAAATATGTCGTTTGTCATTCCTGAAAGTTCTATTGGGTCTTTAGTTTCGAATTAAGAAAAGTCTCTTCGAAAAAAGAAAAAAACGCTGATTGATTTCGTTTTTTTTCTGCCAGCGTTTTTTATGAGAAAGATATGGAGAAATAAGCGGGGTTACATCCTGCGCAATTCGATGATCACTATTACTTCGAAGTCATTTAAAATGCTAATTTCGTCGTTTTTGACGCAACAAAATTAGTTATTTTGTTGCGTCATCGGTTTTCTCCAGTATTTTTGACCACAATTCTTCAGAAGAACCCGCATTTACCAACCCGTTTTCAAATAAAGTGTTGATGAAGTCTCCTGCTACCCATTTTTTTTGGTCGTCGTTGGCGAATTTTTTGTAGATCGTGGTTAATATATCAACGGCCAATTGGTTTTCATTCTTTTGATCCCTTTTGTAAATATGTTTTTTCATTGCACTTTGAAGTTCTTCTTCATTAGAGATATCTCTGAGATCCGCTTCTTCAAAATCGATGACATCAATGAGCGATCTAATAAAAGTTGCTTTTGTTATTCTCTCGTTTTCCCTGGTGCGCTCCCTGCTCGCCATCACAATCGCTACCGCTTTTGATAATTTCTCTATCTGTTCAATTCTAATAGGAACGTTGAGTTGAACTGTTTTCCCTTCCATGATAACCACTCCTTAGCTAATATGTTCGATAATATCATAATATTGATTAGAATACAAATCTATAAATATAAGAAGCAATAATAAATATTAATATATAATATGTACTAATAAGTATCGCTATTTAAAAAGATATTATATACATATTATCTGTATATATCCTATATTATATATCTATATATATAAGAAAGAAGTCTCATGTTGAATCTCATTTTTACTCAATCAATTATTCGCTTGGAAAAGGAAAAGCATATCGTCAATGAAAAAACTTTCATTCTTTATCAGTAGAGAAGATTAAGAGATAAGTTATTGCAAATTATCATATTTGCCTGTTATTTAAAGTTGACTAATCAATCCTCAATTTTGTTTAAATAAGTAAATCAGATATAATAGGTTGTACGATTAGACTGGATTTTTAAGGAAGTTTATTCATTAGATTTTTGATATATTAGCTAAAGGGGGAAACAAATGACGAACGAAAGATTTAAAGCGGAGAAAGAAAGACTCGAAAAACTTTCTGATGAACAGTTAAATGATCTTTTTTGGAAAAAGGCGGAAGAGATTGTCAATCCACTGATTGACTTAGCTCAAACGCATACTTCTCCTTCAATCGAGAGGTCTGTTCTTCTAAGAATGGGTTTCAATTCTCTTGAAGCGAAGAAGATTGTTGAAGGTATTTTTGAACGTGACCTTCTCGGAAAAGGTGCGGGCAATATTTTATTGGAACTTGCAAAACATGCGGACAAAGATTATCTGACTTATGGGAAAGAACTGGTTCAAGGATCCCATTGGGATGAAATGGAAAAATGTTTTAAGGGGGTCTGATGAAATGAGTTTGGAAAAAAACACCAAAATAAATGTTGATGATATTTTAAAAGACCTTAAAAGTTACAGACCAAAAAGAAAAGGATGGACTTGGAGAAGAAAAGTCGAAAACGCAACGGTAGGAGGTTATGAATATTCTGATACTTCAGAAAATTTAAAAGAATCGATTCCATTACCACCAGCAAAGTTTTTTGGAAATATTGATCCCCAGCCTCAGGAGATCATCACATCTGAGATTGCGTCAGGACGTTTTGAAGATGATATTCGGCGTATGAGAATGGCAGCTTGGCACGGCGCTGATCATATCATGGTTATCAGAACTCTGGGACAATCACATTTTGATGGGTTGATTGAAGGTTCTCCTGAAGGAATAGGAGGAATTCCAATTACCAGAAAACAGTTAAGAGCTACTCGTAAGGCACTCGATTTGATCGAAGATGAAGTCGGTAGGCCGATCAATTTTCATTCTTATGTTTCAGGGATTGCTGGTCCGGAAGTTGCTGTTCTTTTTGCAGAGGAGGGTGTAAATGGTGCCCATCAGGACCCGCAGTATAACGTTCTTTATCGAGGAGTTAATCCTATTCGATCTTTCGTGGATGCTGCAGTTGCCAAAAATATCATGTCCTCAGCAGATATTCTACAAATCGATGGTGCCCACAATGCGAATGCTTCTTCAAAAGTGGCATGGAAGGTAATGCCTGAACTCCTTGTTCAACATGCGATTAATTCGTTGTTTTCTGTAAAGGCCGGAATGAGAAAAGATTTGATTGCCCTATCCACCGTCCCGCCGATGACTGCACCATCGCCAGAATTCCGATTAAATTTTATTTATGCGTTAACCTTAAGAGACTTATTCAAAGATTATAAGTTTAGAGCACAAATGAACACACGTTATATCGAATCAGATTTATTTGATGCAACAAGAATACACGTCTTAGATACTGTTTTAAGCCGTCTTACTAAAGCTGATATCCAGTCCACCATTACACCTGATGAAGGAAGAAATGTTCCTTGGCATATCAATTCAATCAGGGGTGTCGAAACGGCGAAACACACACTTATTGCAATGGACGGTATTCAAGATTTAGTTGAACCTAAAATGGAAAATCTTAAAGAATCAATTCGAGATATGAAAATTAGGGCTATTCTCTATATGCAAGACATTATCGATAGTGGCGGTTACTTTGAAGCCGTTGAAAAAGGTTTTTTTGTGGATTCGGGTTTTTTTCCTGAAAGAGTTGGCGATGGAATAGCCAGAAAGAAAAATGGCGAATTGGGCGCAAATACCGTTGTGAAACGTGAAGAAGACTATTTTGCCCCGGTTTGTAATCACTTTGGCTATAATAAAATACCGGATGGACTTGCCAAAGCTTGCGATGTTATCGGCGGTTGTACTCTTGATGATCCTGAAAAGATTCAATATATCAATGAGTTAGATGAGACCGACAATGTTTCTGTAAGAATGAAAGTAAACAGAGAATCTGATGAAAAAGGATTGCTAAAACCTGAAGTAGAATGGAAAAATGACGGATTAATCCAAATTGACATGACTATACCGGATAATCCTGATGTTGCAGAAGCAGCGGCGTTAGAAATTTGTAATCGTTTGGGATTGGAAGAAACAACGGTGATCTCCAAGACAGTTCTGCACCCTGCAGAGGGTTCTTATATTGAACTGAAGGCTAAAGTACCATTCTTTGTTGACCGGAATACGTTGAAAATACCCGAAAAACCTGAAATACTAACGGCTGAAGAAATCACTGAATATGTGCACCAACATCCCATTCATGTCGTTGCCGGAACGATAGGCAATGATGAACACTCGGTTGGTATGCGTGAAATTCTTGATATTAAACACGGTGGTATCGAAAAGTTTGGTTTGTCTTATACTTATTTGGGCACAAGTGTACCTATTGAAAAACTAATAGATGCAGCTATTGAAACAGGTGCTGATGCTATCTTATCCAGTATGATTATTACACACAACGATGTTCACTTAAAAGGCATGAAGCAAATCGATCAATTATGTAAAGAGAAGGGCATACGACATAAAGTTGTTCTGATATCCGGCGGCACTCAAATTACAAACGAAATTGCCATTGACTGTGGTATGGATGCAGGTTTTGGAAGGGGTACACATGGCATTGACGTAGCAAGTTTTCTTG
>DAOTHY010000002.1:4109-11433 GCA_035447925.1 Thermotogota bacterium | reverse complement strand
ATGGATGCAGGTTTTGGAAGGGGTACACATGGCATTGACGTAGCAAGTTTTCTTGTGAAAGCACTTAAAGAATTGAGGAAGTGATACGGTGAATTTAGATCTGATTCAAATGGAGTTCCCTGAAGATTGTAATGTTATAGTCGGTCAATCTCATTTTATAAAAACCGTAGAAGATATTTACGAGACCATTGTGACTGGAGTTCCTGGTATGAAATTCGGCTTAGCTTTTAATGAAGCATCGGGACCGTGTTTGGTTAGAAAAGAAGGAAATGATGATGAGCTAATGGAAATAGCTGTAAAAAATGCTTTAGCTGTTGGAGCCGGTCATCTCTTTATTCTTGTCATTAAGAATGGTTACCCAATCAATATTCTAAACGCTTTAAAGAATATTCAGGAAGTCTGTCGGATTTTTGCAGCTACTGCCAATCCATTGCAAGTGATTATTGCCGAAACAGATCAAGGAAGAGCCGTTTTAGGCGTTGTAGATGGTTTTGTACCAAAAGGAGTCGAAAAAAAAGAAGATATTGCAAAAAGAAAGGAATTTTTAAGAGAAATAACCGGTTATAAAAGATAAAAAAAGGCGGTGTTAACCGCCTTTTTTTAATATTGATTCAAAGGAATATCCCCAATTAAAATCGAAGATGAAGCCGATTCTTCAATATCAAAATAATAGATATGATCATGGTTAATGAGCTTGGTCACATCAATCAAATATCCCTGTTCGTTTTTGATAGGGGGCAAGATTGAACCGTCGGTTTGGATATATCCTCTGATTAATCCCGTTCCAAAAATCTGCTGTATAAAGACTTTAAACCCTTCATCATTAACGATAACAATGGCTTGGTTATCATCGGTTATAATCTGGTTTAAATCCAAAGAATAACTGTTATCGTAGAAGAAATTGGAAGGAGATGATAATTGATTGAAGACGTCAGCTGTGTAAAAAAGATCTTTTGTATCTCCCCTGTTTTGTTTCTTCTCCAATGACCATTCGTTGTCTTTTTGAATTATGGCTACTTTATAGTGACTATTCAAATTGTCACCCGGTTGATAAGGTTGTGAATTACTATATTTTGAATCATCACAACGATAGATCAAAAGACCGTTATAACCAGGTAAGTAGGTGTTGTAAGGGTTTTTTTCTTTGAATTCGTAAAGAAAGTATTGTTTAGAATCATTTGGGTTAACATGTCTGTATATAACTCTTGGATCTATCTGAAGGCTGCCTGCATAAGAATCATCAATATCCTGTGATTCATACCACCCAATCTTAAGTTTAGACCACGCAGTTAATTCAGCCGGAGCACCTCCATAGCCACTGTATTCATCTTCTCCAAAAACGGACATTTCATCATTCCAGCTTCCCCCACCCATTAATCCCCAGTAACCAATTCCAAAAGAGGCCTCACTTGTATCGTACAAATCTGGCAGCCCAAAGATTAAATGACCGAGTTCATGACAATAAACACCAATGGTCATGTCGTTTTTCTCCAACCAATATTCCGGTTGCATGGAATAGTCTCTCAATCGCACCCCATCACGATACTGGGTTGCAATTGACCATTTATGACTCCATATCGCATCTTCCACACCACTGAATTCAGCTCCCGTTCCGGTGTGAACAACCAGTAGAAAATCTACTTCTCCATCGTTATTATTATCATATTGAGAAAAATCTACAGCTGGATCTGCAGCTTGTATGGCATCTTCCACCAGTTTTTGAGAGTTGTTGGGATAAAAACCCGTGCCATTGCTGTTTCCCACATAATAATCGTAATTTTGAGGCATTTCAAACCAGCCAAAAACATCAAATTCCAATTCAAATGTTTCGTTGGATTCGAACAGATAATATTCTTTGACGCTGCTTACATTGGTGGAAATGGGATACTTCTCTTCAAAGTTTAATCCTTCTGAGTTCAATAAGTCATTGAAAAAAGATAGCTCAACCTGATGTGGTTGATCCGGGAATTCAGCAAAAAGAACAACTGCCTTAAAAGAACCTGTAAAATCTCTATTTAATGGTTCACCATAATATCCAGACTGATTTGGAATGCTTATTTGGCCTCTTCGGATTAGATCAAATATCCTTGAATGAGGAGGCATAGCGAAAATGGATAAAACTGAGAGAGTTAATAAAAAGAATATGAGTAATTTTTTAATCAAAGAAAAACGCCTCCATTTCTTGTGCCTTTTCATGAGAAATCTTGCTTTTTATAGAATCAAAAATGTCTTTATCGTTCTGTATTGCACTGGACAATGCACATATAGTGTACAATCCTGTTTTTGATAACTCTTGGTTGTTCACCTTCATAGCCCAATTTTCATGGAAAGCTGATAACTGATCAAGCTGAAAATTGATCAGTTCAAATTGTTCCACCATGAAATATGTCATGATCAAACCTGCAATTGATTCGCTGGTTTGCGATATATCATCTGAAGAATCAAATTCCAAGAGTGCCATGTTATAATTTTCTGCAATAAAATAGGCATACCCGTTGATCATGCAGGAAATGGCACGTTGGTCAGGAGTTGTTACCCATTCACTCAATTTCTCAGCATAATCCAAAGCCGCCTCATCCACTCCATTGGCAATAGCTTGTAATGCCAGCCGATAGTACTGATCAAACGGATTTGTTAATTGACAACCTGATAAAATGATTATAAAACATAATATGATGAAGACATTGGCTTTTTTCATCGGCTCACCTCGCTGTGCAATTATAACATTTTTAATGTATAATGATTCAATCTTATGAATGATTGAAGGGGGAGTAATGGAGTATTCAGATATCAAAATTGGAACTGTTTATGAAAAAGATTTTGTTGTGACCGACGAACAAGTCAGGACATTTGCACGAATCAGTGGGGATGATAATCCCATCCACATCAATGATGAATACGCTTCAAAGACTCGATTCGGAAAAAGAATAGCACACGGAATTTTGATCGCATCATTTATATCAAAAGTCATCGGAAGGGATTTCCCAGGAGATGGCACCATCTACGTTTCTCAGAATTGTCAGTTTAAAAAACCGGTTTTTATAGGAGATAAAGTCTTAGTCAGGATTGAAGTTCTTGATAAAAATGACGCAAAAAAAAGGCTAATCCTATCTACCGATGTTTTCAATGATCTGGATAAAAAGGTAATAGAGGGAACTGCAGAGGTCATGAAAGAATAAAGTTTGATCGGACTTGATTTAGCTAAACAATTATGATAGAATACTAATCGTTTTGAGTGCAGGAATAGCTTCAATGGTAGAGCGCTGCCTTGGTAAGGCAGAGGTTGTGAGTTCGAATCTCATTTCCTGCTCCAGTTTGGTCTTTCGGCGTATACTAACCGAAAGACCTTTTTTTATGGTAATATATGATAAACAAAAAAAAGAAGGTGTCACTTGAAAAGTGGTTTTGTAACTTTACTCGGAAGACCTAATTCCGGAAAATCGACATTAATCAATATGTTATTGGATCAAAAAATTGTGATTGTATCTGATAAACCTCAAACAACATGGCATCGCATCAATTGTATCTTCACTGATGAATCTTCGCAAATAGTATTTACTGACACGCCAGGAATACATAAAGTGGTTAACAACGTCAACCGGTACATGATGAAAGCTGTTGGCGAGGCATTAGAAGGTATTGACCTGATGCTTTGGCTTATCGATTGCACGAAAGGATTATCCAAAGGCGAGGACTATGTTTATGACAAAATAAAAATTGTGTCTAAACCCTACATCATCCTGTTGAATAAAATTGATTTAATGAAACAGGACAAAGTAGAACATTACAAATCACTTCTTCAAAAAAAATATCAGCCAGATCTCATTTTACCCATATGTGCCAAAGATTGCCAACACAGGGACGGACTGATTTCAAGCATAAAAGACTACTTATCGGAAGGCTCTTTCATGTATCCTCCTGATATGATTACAGATAGATCCAATAAATTTATCGTTTCTGAAATTATTCGAGAAAAGATTTTTAGAATAACGTATGAAGAAATCCCTTATTCCTGCGCAGTTTACGTTGAACATTTTTCAGATAACGAGAACGGGAAATTGAATATAAGAGCAGAAATCTGGGTTGAAAGGAAAACTCAAAAAGGGATGATCATTGGAAAAGATGCCAATACAATAAAAAAAATACGACTCTCATCAAAAAAAGATATTCAATACCTTTTTGATCGACCAACAGATTTGGAATTATTTGTAAAAATCAAAAAGGATTGGCGACAAAAGGATTATTTACTCAATGAAGACTTACATTTTTCATAGAAATATGCTTTGAAGTAAGATAAAATAACCCTTAGATCACCAAAATACAGTGAAAATCGAACAACAGACTGAATTGTACCCACATCCATCAAAGTCTTTCTCTCAGGTCAGAATATCGAATACAAAAGATTCGATAAAAGGGGAAGTTAAAAAATTGGTAAACGAAAAAATGAGAATCTTATTATGTGTATTGATAATAATCTACGGCGTGTTGAATGCGGGCGTTTTGAAAGAAAACGTTTTAACCTATGATGATTTGTATCATTTACAAAAAGATCCCGATCAGCTACAAAAGGCACTTGATTGTACATTGTCTACCATTATGTACGGTGAAGATCAATTCTCTTCTCAACTAGAGGCTGAAGAATTATTGAAGCGCATTTATACCAAAATGGAATTGTCAAAGGAATACGGAATGGACGATCTGGTATATGAGGCAATTATCAAGGAATCCTCAACTGAACTACTATTGGCTTTAAAAGCCATTGCAGAACCGACAGAACGATATTCAAAAGCCTATCACTTATTAGACTTTGTAATTAAGGATTTCTCCATTCTGATTGATCAATTTCACTTTGATAATTTCAAAGATTTCTTTCAAATAAGTAAATTAAAAGGCTTTCAATTGATTCAATCCATAGATGGCAAACTCGTTCAAAAACTCACTGAAAAATTAATTGAAACCATTATTCAGAGTAATTATTATCTGAACAATGAAACAAACCGGTCGATTGTTCAACTTGGAGAAGAAAAACTGTTGAATTACTTAAGCATTCAAATCAACCCCTATCTTAACAAAGATCAATTAGAAAGCTACGATAGCCAATATTCTCTTTTAAAAAGTTATTTGGACTTATATCAAGATTATTATGGAGATTCATTTTCAGAAAAAATACCTCAAGAGAAATACGAGTACTATTTAGATTTAAAAGAATATTTTGAGTATTTAAGTAATGTTGAAATTCTTTCCCGAAGACTACTGACGGTAGAAAACGAGACGTTAAACAGCCTTTATCCAGTTTTTTTTGAGTATATTAAGCAATATACTCAAATCGAGTTAAAAAGCGAGAGGCTAAAAAATGTTGTACATAGCATGATCAAAAATGCACTGACTCGATATTCCTACGAAGACCAAAAAGTAATGATTTCAAATAACACATTCGAAGACATTACACTATCTGACAACGATTTAAACAACAGCCTGATGAATTTAAAAAGCAAGTTATATCCTGAAACAAAAGAGGACAATCACCACGAAAAACAGCAACTGTTTCCCTTTATCAATAATCCCTCTTTTTTCTTTCTTGTTTTTTTAATTTTTGGTTTTATTTCAATTCTTCTTATCTCACTTCCTATCAAACTGAAAGCGGCATTATTAAAAACTGTGGGGATGAAAACCAAGTCCCTTTCTTTGTTTGAAAAAGCAGCCATAAAACATCCAATGGATCCGGATATTCATATCAAAATTGCTCAAATATATGAAAAACTAGGAAGAGAGGAAGATGCTATGAATGAATACAAAATTGCTTCAAAAGTCTTGGATATGAAAGAGGAATGACGGAATGCTTTCGTTGAAAACAGAAAAAGTGTTCTTTGTTTTTTTGGGTTTTCTTTTTGTTCTATTGTTGACAGCTTACCACCTTTTTCCCTTGCAATATAAGATGGAAATAAACGCTGTTGCAAATGAAATGAGTGTTGATCCTTCATTAATCGCATCCATCATCAAACTTGAGAGTGACTTTGATGAATTGGCTTTATCACACTCTGGAGCTTTTGGTTTGATGCAGTTGATGCCGGATACTGCAAATTGGTTATCGACACATTATCTCATTCAAGGAAGTTGGAGGGAACCCGTAAACAATATAAAGCTAGGAACTTTTTATCTACAAAAACTGCTTACAGAGTTTGAAAATGACCTTCATCATGCACTCAATGCCTATCATATGGGTCCTAATAGACTGAAAACCATTTTAGAAGAAAATACACTGTTTAAAGAATCGAACTATTCGAATCGTATTCATATGTATCAAATTATCTACAAAATACTATATAATGGTTATTTTGTTTATCCGGGAGAGTGAAATAGTTCAATGATTGAAGCACATGGATTGGTCAAAAATTATATCAACGGTGCGGTTCAAGTTAAGGCTTTGGACCATGTTTCGCTGAGTGTAAAAAAAGGTGAAATATGTTCGATTTTAGGTCCCTCTGGTTGCGGTAAAAGCACGCTTTTAAATTGTTTATCCGCTATTGATCATCCTGATGAAGGTGAGATTGAGATCAATGGTAAAAACATCATCAAAATGAATGATAAAGAAGTGACAAAATTTAGAGCCAAAAACATGGGGTTTATTTTCCAATTCTACAACTTAATTCCTGTTCTGAATGCCCTTGAAAATGTGGAATTAGCATTACTGGCTCAAAATTCACACCTTCAGAACACCTATAAAATAGCCAAAGAAGCCCTTTTAAAGGTTGGATTGGATGGGCGTACTTCTCATTATCCCCATCAACTAAGCGGTGGTGAAAGACAACGAGTTGCTATTGCAAGGGCTCTGGTTCATCATCCGAAAATCATCTGGGCTGATGAACCGACAGGTGCTCTTGACACAAAGACTGGTAACAAAATTATGGATTTAATTCTTGAGTTGAATAAAAGTGAATCGATGACTTTTGTGATTGTTACACATGATGATCGTATTGCCGCATTTTCTAATCGAATTCTCAAAATGGACAGTGGCAAATTTATTCAAGGAGAGACGTCTTGATAACTTTTTTTATCGGATCATTCGGTTTCTTGCTGGGCATTTTTTTATTGCTGATTAGAAATAGAAAAATCAGAAAAATTTCATATAGAAATCTATTTAGAAAAAGAACTCAAACAATCCTCATTATATTAGGTTCCATGATTGGCACCGCTATGATAACAGGATCTTTGGGTATCAACGATTCAATGACTCTTTTTTTATATTCACAAATTAAAAATGAGTTAGGACCTGTTGATGAAACAATCTATCAAATGAGTTCACTTCCCCCTTTTGATAAAGAGA
>DAOTHY010000002.1:1570-4009 GCA_035447925.1 Thermotogota bacterium | reverse complement strand
GGAAAACAAAAAATCCCCATTACGAAATATTCGGTTAGTAAGAATATCCCAAAACTGAATACAGTTGGAGAAGAAATAGAAAATACTTATACGGTACTAATTGATAGGGATACATTTGATGAATATTTCCCGAAGTACAAGAAGTTGTCGAATTTGATACTCATTTCAAACACTGGCGATTGGTTAACAGGTAGAACACTAACGAACCGTGTTCTTTCGTTCTTAGAACGGTATAATTTGGAACAGTTCAATTTGAAAATTGAAACAGTGAAAACAAATCGAATAAGCCAAGCAGGAAATGCAAATATTGGATATCTTTTCTTGTTTCTTAGTGTTTTTTCAATTGTCGCTGGAATTTTTTTAATGATTAGTACGTATTCAATGATGGCAAAAGAAAGAGAAATGGAACTTGGAATGCTTCGTGCTTTGGGTTTTTATCGATCGGATATTATGAAAATGTTCTTTTTAGAAGGGATTTTTTACTCCTTTTTATCCAGTACAATGGGTATCATAATGGGAATTTATTTAACACGCTTCATTCTCTCAAGAATAACAGGATTTACATTAAATCTGTCAAATCGCTTTCTGAACGTTATCGGAACACAATTTTTTTCACAAGCCGAAATTCCAGAATTTGAATTTTACATCAGTAATGAGAATATTATCATCTCTTTTCTAATCGGTTTATTGATATCTTTGATCATTATTTTTATCTATTCAAGAAAGATTTCAAACTTTGAAATTGTCAATGCAATTAGAGGTACCAACGAAATAGCAGTAAAGCAAAAGGGTAAAAAAATCCTAAGAATTCTAATTTTTCTCTTGCTTTCAATCTTATCGATTGTCAACGGGCTTGAATATCACGATACATTGATGATTGTTTTAGGCCTTATTGTTCTCTCTTTGGTGTTATTAATGAAAATCGAAAAAGCAAAATATCTAATAGATTTTTTACTGATACTTTTGATTATGATCGCAGTCATTATTGATGTGGATATTTTTACTCAAACACAAGAAGCTATAATCCTTGTATTTTTAAAACCCCTAATTTTATTAACTGGTTTATCAGTTTTGATGATGAGAAGCTTTGAGACAATGAAATGGCTTCTCTCAAAAAAACCATTTTCAAAGATTGTTAATCCTTTTACAGCAAAAATATCATTTGCTTATCCCGCAAAAGAAAAAGGAAAAACTCGACTCATCATTGCAAGTTATTCATTGGTCATCTTTATCATTACTATTGTAACAGTCATTCCTCACTCACAAATGATAGGGATTGAGCAAAGTAAGGACACGCTTTTTTGGGGATACGATGCTTTCATTCCTGACTTTATAAACGCCAATAAATCCGACATACGAGAATTAATGGAAAATGATTTTATTGAAGCAGCTCATGAGATTTCAGCTTCTGATATTGACACAAAAGGTGGAAAACACAGAGCATTTCACATTTACTCAGATTTTGATTTCTATGAAACCGGTGGCAGATGGGTTTCAACCTCAGAATATCTCACCTTTGAATCCGCAGTCAAACAGATACAACAGGATCCAAATTGTTATCTCATTGTATCCGGACGAGAAGAAAGTGTAGTGAATAGTGGTATAGATACGATAGAACGAATCGGTGATTATGAAAAATTGGGGATTTATTTTTTTAGTAATATAACATTTTTCCAAGGAATAGTAATGTTGAATGAAGCAGATTCAAATGATTCTAAAGCTAGCAAATATCACTTGATTAAAATAGCCGGAAAAACTGAAGGTAAATTCTTGCAAAACAAAATCAAATTTAGAGATTATTGTGAAAGCAACGGAATTTTTGCAATCACTAACGATGATATTGTAGAAATATCCGAATTAGCCATTAAAGGTATGATTAAAATTTTAAATGGTTTCTTGTATTTCGGAATGATAGTGGGCATTATGGGTATTTCCATTACGATGTTTAGGGCATTTTTCGACCGAAAAAGAACAATTGGTATGTTGAAAGCCATTGGTTTTTCAAAAACGAATATATTTAATTCATTTATACTTGAAACAAGTATCATTGTAATAACAGGCCTGTTGATAGGCGTAATTTCTGGTATAATAAGTGCAGAATATATCAATTCTATTTTTTCTCAGCTAGGAGCGCCTGGTGGTGAAAGTCTTTATGTGCCATGGACTGAAATCCTTCTCATCTCATTCTCATTTTACATCGCATCGATTTTTTCCGTATTGATACCAAGCTATAACGCATCGAAAATTGAAGCAGCTCAGGCTTTAAAAACTTTAGAATAAGAGGGGATTTATGACGATTAAAGAATTTATTACATTGATTGAAAAGCATTTACCCATATCAATTCAAGAATCTTTTGATCATTCAGGAATACAATTGGGCCCTTTTGAGGCTCTATTAAAAAACCCGATATTATCATTAGATTTGTCTTTAGAAGTAGT
>DAOTHY010000002.1:0-1470 GCA_035447925.1 Thermotogota bacterium | reverse complement strand
AATAGTTAAAGTTCAGGTATTTGTCCCTGATACTCATCAAGCTTTAATTGTTAATACAATAGCAGAAGAAGGTGGCGGATGGATTGGCAATTATTCGGATTGCACTTTTTCTACAAAAGGAATCGGTACTTTTAAACCCTGCGAAAACACGAATCCCTATATTGGAACTAAAGATAAACGGGAATATGTAAACGAAACTAAAATTGAAACCGTTATACCAAAAGCAAGATTAGACCACTTAATTAAAGAGGTTGAAAGAGCACATCCATATGAAGAAGTAGCAATGGAGGCATTTGAGCTGAATCGTCCTCAATTTTCTTATCACTTATGTCGTAAAGGCATTCTAAAAGAAATTTTGCCGTTATCAGAATTCATCAATCATTTGAAAAACATCACACAGCAACAATCAGTACGTTATAACGGCGATTTGAAACGACCAGTTAAAAAGATAGGAGTCTGTACTGGGAGCGGGACGACCTTTTTAGAAAATGCCATTCAAGAAGGATTAGATGTTTTCATCACAGGAGACGTTGGTTATCACGACTTTCAATTTGCAGATGAACACGGTATCTCTATAGTTGAAATAACACACAATCACACTGAAAAACATTTCCCAATCGTCTTTTCAGAGTTTTTTAAAGGGTACGATATTCAATTTCATCAGCATTTTTCTTCATTTTTAAATGAATGTTAAATAAAAAGGATTATAGTATAATTGAGCTGTGATCAAAATATTTTGCATCATGGGAGGGATTTATGGCACTTTGGATTATCTTGGGAATTGTTGCGGTTTTGATTGTTTGGGTTATCGGAACTTACAACAAATTGGTTACAGAACGAAAAAAGGTACAGAATTCTTGGAGTCAAATTGACGTTCAATTAAAGAGAAGAAGTGATTTGATTCCTAATCTGGTTAATTCTGTTAGAGGATACATGAAACACGAGAGCGGTACCCTCGAAAAGGTTATGGAAGCAAGGTATAAGGCGGTCAATGCAGGATCACCTAATCAGAGAATGGAAGCAGAAGGCGAATTGACCGGTGCTCTGGGAAGACTATTTGCAGTGATGGAGAATTATCCTGATTTAAAAGCAAATCAGAATGTTATGGCTTTGCAGACTGAATTAACGCAGACAGAGGATAAGATTGCATATTCCAGACAGTTCTATAATGATATCACCATGAAGTACAATACGGCCATAGAAATATTTCCTGGAAACATAATTGCCAACATATTTGGATTTAAGGCATTTGACTTTTTTCAAATTCCCGAATCAGAAAAGAATGCACCAACTGTCAATTTGGAAATGTAGTTCATAGTATTTTACTAAATATTCATATAGTGCTATTGACAAAGCGCCTAAATAATGATAGTATATGCTCGCTGTTGAATATTCAACGTGCGAGCATTGTTTTTAACAGGTCATTGAAAAACGGACAACGATAGAAGAAGAAACCAGCGAGAATTAAAC
>DAOTHY010000001.1:200020-272598 GCA_035447925.1 Thermotogota bacterium | reverse complement strand
GCCATGTGAGAGTAGGTATCGCCTGGCATCGTTATCTAAAGGACTTTTTCGAGCTTTCTCGGAAAAGTCCTTTTTATTTTGTCAGCACGTTTGGGGAAATATTAAACAATAAAAAGGGCTCCTTTTGTGTAAAAGGAGCCCTTTTTGCAATAACAAAACTTTTCTACAGAGCTTTTTCTTTCAACTGTTTACCCGCAATAAATTTCGGTACCTTTTTAGCTGGAATATCAATTGGTTTTTTGGTTCTCGGGTCAACCCCTTTCCTTGCGGCTCTTTCTTTGACAACAAAACTGCCAAAGCCAACCAATCTTACATTTCCACCCTCACTCAATTCATCTTCAACAATCTGAATGAATGAATTCAACATTTTTTCGGAATCTTTTAATGTCATCTCAGTCTCAGATGCCAGCTTTGATACCAGTTCTTTTTTGTTCATTATTTCGCCCCCTGTTATAGATTTCAATTTGACTCTCTCTGCAGATTATAACATATTTTCCGGTGTATATAAAAAACTTCTGTGGATTTTGTTTAGCTAATAATTGTTATTGAGATCATCTTTTAAGCGTTTGAATATTATCAGATCAAAATATTTATAAGCTGCTAAAGTATGGATAAATATTATAACTTGAACCGGAAACCACATTCACTCTTTCTGTATAGGAGTAATATCCTGGCTTTAAGAAAACAAATTCATGTACTCCGGGTTCCAACTCAAAATTATACTGGCTTCCAGCTGCCAAATCTTGCATTTTGCTGCCATCAATGTATAAAACACAGGATGTATTTGACTGAATTCTGACAACCCCTTTTAATGGCAATAGGTTAGCTACAATATCCTGATTCTTACCTGAATTCAGAACGGCTGTTGTTGACCAGTCTTGAAAGCCTTCTTTTTTTAGTGTGATGCTATACGACCCGGGATATAACCTGAAAGTCCTTCCGGTTGTGTATCCTGTGTAGTTTCCGTCAATATAAACGTCAGCCGACTCAGGGTTCGAGTACAAATTCACCTCAGCCATGGATTCTTCAAGCTGTACGGTAATTTGCTTAAAGTCGCCGGCACTTAAAGTAAACTGCATGCTTTGTGTTTGATATCCGGGTGATGAAACGGTCAAAGAATGAACTCCGGCGTTGAGCTGCACTTGTACTTGTCCGTTGTTGTTGGGGAAATAATTACCATCAATAACTACATTTGCGGTTTTGGGATAGGTGTTGATATTTACTGTTCCTAATGGATTTATCTTCGTTAAGTTGGCGTTTAAAATCTTATGCTCACCTGAGTTGATTTGAATTTGCTGAGTAAATGTTTCATATCCCGTTTGTTTAATCTGAATCTGATGAGTTCCTGGGATTAAATTGTTCAGCGTAATTGGAGTATTACCTTTCATTATACCATCGTAATAGACAGTTGAGTTAGGCGGTTGGGAATTAACCGTTAATTTTCCATATTGAGGGGTAAGGGAAACCATATTTGCCGTAATCTCTTGATACCCTCCGGCATTCAAATAAAATTGGGTTTCAAATGTTTGATAACCGCTTTTGTAAAATCTCACATAATGATATCCCTCAGGAAGTGTGGTTTTCAAAGGGGTATTTTTATTCATCCAAGAACCATCCACCCAGATTGATGCGCCTGATGGATTAGAGTTAAAAGATACTGTCCCGGCAGTAGGCCTATAGCCAACATAAAAATAGGTGCTTGCCGATGTCCATTCCGGAACCGTGTTATCCGGGGTGATAATAATCCTCTTTGTGTAGGTTTGAAGATCATTCTCTGCATTTTTGGTTATATTTGGAAATGGGCTTGCAGAAAAACTTTGTGTCCAAGCGTTATATGAAGTAAATTGATGTGTGCTAGCAACAATCTGCAAGTATTCTTTACCTTGTTTCGCTCCGACATTCATATTGTACCCATAGGGTATAGTTACCGTCTGATTAGCCCTGACAAAATTATCCCTTTGTTCGTTATTGGGAAACAGAATAAAGGTATTACCATCAGCCTCGATATCGTAAATGACAACATAAGAATCTTTGTTGACTTCAAACTGAATCTGTATGGGTTCACCAGGTTGGTATATATTGCCTTCACCTTTGTTAACTCTAATGGACGCTTCCATTGTTGAAGGTTGATCGGGAGTGATGATGATCTTTCTCGGTTGGATTTGAACTTCCGACGAAAAAATAAAACCAGCAGTCAATAACAAAACCAATGTTACCATTAGTATTTTTTTCATTTTGACGCCTCCTCATTGATATTTGACGATTAGTTGATTATATCATGTTTTAAATGATATCCCACACCCTCTATCAGCAGAAGGTGTGGGAAAAGTCATTTACTGTAAGGGATATGAAAGCATGAGAGATCCTTCTCCAGGGATAAAGACATATAATGCAACCGATTGTCCTTTTTTCAAGCCTGATATGGTTTTTTCGAAGTCCTCAACAGTTAGAATATTTTTTCTGTTTATTGACAATAGAACAGCTCCTTCTCTCAATCCCATCCGATATGCAAATGAAGCTGAATCTACTTCGCTGATGAATACACCATTTATTTTATCTGAGATGTTATATTGTTTTTTGAGAGTATCAGTCAACTCTGTTACTGAAATACCTAATAATTCAGACTCTTTTACTTGAACTGATACTTCTGTCTCATCCATTTCTTTTTGAATAGGCTCTTCATCCTCAGCTGGAAGCAATTCAACCTGCAATTCAATGATTTCACCATTCCGATCAATAGTAATTGATGCCATAGAACCAATTTCCTGCCTTCTGATCATGCTTGCCAGTTGTTCTTTATTCTTAACATCTTCTCCTAAAAATTTCAGAATAATGTCCTGCGGTTTGATTCCGGCTTTGTCGGCTGGACTATTTGGTGTCACTTCAACTATAATAGCACCTTCTGTGCTGTCCAAATTCAAGGCATCTTTTGTGTTTTCATCAATATTCATAATTTTAACGCCAATTTGTGGTTTTTGAAGTTTCCCGTATTTGATAAGATCTTCAATGAATATATTCACATCATTTATGGGTATTGCAAAACCAAGGTTAGTACCACTTGTTGGATTGACGATAGCAGTATTGATTCCAATTACTTCACCATGAATATTTAAAAGAGGTCCGCCGCTATTACCTGGATTGATTGCTGCGTCTGTCTGAATAAGATTGGAATAATACCCTGAATTATCAGGTTTAGGAATCTGTCTTTCAGTGGCACTGACCACACCTGTAGTTACAGTATGTTGAAAACCTAAAGGGTTTCCTATAGCAATTGCCACCTGTCCAATCTGAAGATTATCCGAATCTCCAAAATCCAAATAGGGGAAATCCACTCCATTCTCATGTGTAATCTTTATAATGGCAATATCCATTTCTGAATCTCCACCGATAAATTCAGCATCGTAAGTTTTTCCGCTAAATAAGGTAACCTTTATCTTCTCAGCACCTTGAACAACATGTTGATTAGTTAATATGTGTCCTTCTTTATCGAAAATGAATCCGGAACCTAATGAGGTTTGCTTCCTTTCCGTTCCAAAAGGGTTTTGTTGCTCTCCAAAAAACCTTTTAAAGAATTCTTCCATAAAAGGGTCAACGGAAGTTGAAACCGTTTTTTCAACATCGATCTTAACAACAGCATCTGCAGTTGCATTTACAACGTTGATCACAGGATTTTTGTAATCAGGATTAACATAAGCAAACAGGCTTAAACTAAGGTAGAATACTAGGATGATAAAAATAAAACTTCTTTTCATTTTCTGAGCACCTCCGATAAATATTGTTTTATACAGAGGTTTATGACGCAATTTTTTTTTTTGTTATTCCAAAAATAATGCCATTAAGTAAATTAGACACTAATCAACATTGCCTATTAAGAATCTGTTCACGCCTTCTTTTAGTTCATAAACGTATTTATTGATCGACAAAGACATCAATGGATGTTTGGAGTCATTAATGGTAACTTCTACAAAATGGTTATTAAGTGTCATTTGATACCTTGTTCCTCTTAATTCAACAGAAAAACTCAGTTTACCCCATACTTCGGGAATTTGAGGGTTTAAATAGATGGTGTCGTTTTGAACATCAAATCCGGAAAAACCATTAACAACAATTTGCCAGGCTGCTCCTGCCGCTGCTGTATGTATGCCACCAATAAATGTGCCCCCGCTTACGGGGTCATTTGTGTTTTTTAAATCGATGAATACAGATTTTTTGAAATAATCCATGGCTGATTCAACGTAACCTATTTGGGCTGCCGCTTGTGCATAAACGGATGGACTCAGTGAAGAAAAATGAAGGGTTCTTGGTTCATAATAATCATAGTTTGCCTGTTTAATCTGAAGTGAAAACATTTCTGGATGCATAGTAATAAGCTGTATCACATCTGCCTGCTTGATAGCTTGAGTATAGACCGCTACCCCATTAGGCCAGCCATAATATTCGTCTTTTCGGATGAGCCTTTCTTTTATATTTTCTACAGGTAAAAGACTTTCAAGTCCAAAATAGCCATCGAATTGTTCAATGACACCCTGTTTACCCGGGGAGGGAAGATATATTTTTTCGGCTATATCATTAAACAAATCAATTTCTCTTTGATTCATTTCTATACGGTCTAATACCGCTAGTAATTGTTCCGGTATATTCTTGTTAAGCATTTCCATTACCTTCAATGCTATATCAAATGCATATTTGGTCTGATAATTAGTGAAGGCATTATTTTCTACATTTTCATGATATTCATCAGGGCCTTGAATCTTCCATAATTCATAGCGTTTTCTATCTGGTAGATAAACCACCCGGGTAGATAGAAATCTGACCGATTCCAGAATGACTTCAGCGCCATAATCGATTAGGAATTGTTCGTCTTTTGTTATCAGATAATATTTCCAATAAGCATAAACAATATCAGGAGTTATGTGAATCTGCCAATCGTTAAAATGATTTCTGATAGGCCGATCTGTTAAAACATCTTTGAAGAAGAAATCCGGACAGAGCTCATCTCCAGTTTTTCCGCTAATCCATGCGTAAAAGGCGCCTCTAAATCCAAGTCTTTCAGCCTTTCTTTTTGCGCCATTTAAAGTTTCATATCGATATTTTAAGAGTTTTTCAGCTATTTGTGAGTCTGTATACAAATACATTGGAAGATTAAAAATTTCCTGATCCCAAAAGGCAGCACCTTGATAGGCTTGACATGATAAACCTCTAGCACCGATTGGAAGACTTGCATGAGTCGGAGTAGCAATGACGCTGTGATAGGTGTTGAAACGTATAGCGGTCTCGTCAACAATGTTTCCAGGAATTTGAATATCGTATTTTTCCCATTTTTTGTTCCAGAGCATTTCATTCAATTTTTTCATCTCAGAATAGTCGTAGGAAGCGTTACTTTCATAAGCATATTTTAGTGGATCCGAACATTCATTTGAATGGAAGACACACATGTATTTAATGATTTTGATTGGTTGATTTTTTTTAAGATAGCCGTCTATTTCATTGAATATTCCATTTCTTCGTTTGATCAATTGCTGTTTGGCCACTTCCATCCCAGCTAATTGCAAATGACTTGTGATGACAATCTTTTGGTTTTTTTCTACAGTATTTGCTAAAAAGTAAAGGGAGTTTTTTAAAGCATCCATCTTGTATTTTGTAAGATGTTCTCCATTTAGGTTCCAAACCTTACCATCAATTCCCTCAATGATTTTAAGATGTATGTCTTGATCTGCTGTCAATTCAATTTTCATAGGTATTACATGATAATCAGATAGACTTGCAAATTTCTCTTCATGATATCGAACTGTTATTCGATCTTTCGTTAGAATACTGCGATAATTCACTGAATTGACGCCATTCTTAAAATTTAATCTTCTTTTAAATTGTTGTGGTTTTTGTTGCTTAATTGAAAGTGGAGTGTCTTCAACAAATATCTGTGTAAATAAACCATTTGGAACATTACATAATTCTTCCCATTTTCCGTCCGCATTATCCCAAGTATCCGTAACAAAACAACCCACATAATCTTTGTGAGTATCTTCTGCCATTGTTCCCCGATATCCCAAAAAACCATTCCCAATCATAAAATTACTGCCAGAATTAATAGACTGCGAAGGATCGTAATTCGATTCAATCAATTCCCAACCGGTTTCTGTCATTAAATGATCCGAGATTTTATCCATCGTTATCACCTAACGCTTTAGATTTAGAATTTGTTCAAGTTGAATTTCAGTTGTGTTCGAGTACCTTAAAGTAGCTTTTCCTACTCTTTCTTCGGGTCCTATCCCGACACATAGAAATCCACCACTTAATGCTGCCTGGATGCCGGCTTCAGCATCTTCGAACACAACAGATTTTGAAGGGGACACTTCCATTTTTTTAGCGGCATACAAAAAAAGATCGGGCGCTGGCTTTGTCTTATCCACACTATAACCATCAGCGATGAAATCGAAGAGTCTTTCCCCTTTCAGATTATGAATGACCACATGCGCATTTTTACTAGCAGAAGCTATTGCCGTTTTGATTCCGATTTTTCTGAGCGAAATGATTAAAGCCTTTATTCCCGGTAAGTAATCTTGTTCAGATATTTCTTGTAGTAAACGCTGATAATATTCATTCTTTTTTTCCATCATTTCTTTCATTTTTTGCTCTGATAATTTTTTGTTGTTATGCCTCAGAATGATTTGCAAGGATTGTTTTCTGGAAACACCTCTTAAGTGTTCGTTTATTAACCGATCAAAATGAAGATTTGCCTCATCTGCCATTTTTTTCCAACCAAGATAATGATATTCAGCAGTATCGGTAACAACACCGTCCAAATCAAAAATGCATGCTTCTATCAAACGCTGTGCCTCCTTATTGTATTATTTCTATTGTAAGATGGTTACTTCATTTGGTTCTAAAAGCTTATCAATATTTTCTTTTGATTTGTTATTCAGAAGAACCTTTGAATATTCGTTTAACAGTGAAGCCTTTATAGTAATGGTTCTTTGAGCAAAATTCAATAAAACCAATACCTTTTCGTTTTGATAAGATCTTGTATAAGCCATCACATCCGGGTCAATATCTATAAATTCAATAGCGCCATATTTAATGCAATCATTGTTTTTTCTTAAACTGATTAATTTTTTGTAGAAAGATAAAAGGGAATCTGGATCAGACATCTGCGCTTTTACATTTAAGTAAAGGTAATCTTTCGTAACCGGTAACCATGGTTCGACTGTGCTAAAAGATGCATAAGGATTCTCATCCCATTGCATTGGTGTTCTCGCTGAATCTCTACCCTGATAATCAGGCCAAAGATTTTTCCCTGCTGGGTCAACTATCCTTTCAAACGGAATCAGAGCATCTTCCATTCCGATTTCCTCCCCGTAATAAATAAATACGGTTCCTTTCATCGTTAGCAACATTGAAGCTAATATTTGCAAATTTCCTTTTTTATCATTTGAATCATCAAAACGTTCTGTAAATCTCTTTGAATCATGATTGCCTAAGACATAACTTGGCCATGCGATGTTCTGAAACAGACTTTCAGTATCTCGAATCAATTTCTTATAGTTTTCGGGTGAATAAGTTGTGATTTCTTTGAATTGAAAATTGAAAGCCAAATCAAGCCTGCCGGGCATGGTATAAAGAAAATAGGCTGGTAACCCCATTGGAGACCCTACCTCACCAATGGTCACTCTTTCCTTGTACTGATTCACAAGATCGTTTATCTTTTCAACTGCCAAGAGTGTTTCCGGTCTGTCATTATCAAAGACTCGGTAATAATTTTCGAAATCGATTTTTGAATTTCGCCCTTCAACCAGCGGATCATCTCTTAAGAAAATGTCTTTATAAAACATATTCACGACATCAAATCTGAATCCGTCTACACCCATATCCAACCAGTATGTAATGGATTCCATTACGGCTTCAACGACGTCGGGATTTCTCCAATTCAGATCGGGTTGTTCTTTGACAAAAAGATGTAAGTAATATTGTTCTCTTTGCTCGCACCATTCCCAAGCAGATCCTCCAAAATATGAAAGCCAGTTATTTGGCGGCTTTCCTTTTTTACCATCAACCCATATATACCAGTCCGCTTTAGGGTTGTCTTTTGAAGACATAGATTCTAAAAACCAAGGATGCTGATCCGATGTATGATTGTATACCTGATCAATGATCACTTTAATCTTTCTTTCATGTGCTTTTTGAAGCAGATTCCTAAAATCTTCTAAACTCCCAAACATAGGATCAATACCACGGTAATCACTAATGTCGTATCCAAAATCTTTCATGGGGGATTTAAAAATCGGAGAAAGCCAGATGGCATCAACTCCAAGCCATTGAAGATAATCCAGTCTGCTTATAATCCCTTGTAAATCTCCAATACCATCATTATTCGAATCCTGAAAACTCCTCGGGTAAATTTGATAGATGACAGAACCTTTCCACCATGGAATTTGCATAGTAAAAGCCTCCTTAAAAAAAAATCCCCCCCAATGAAAAGGGGGGGAATCGTTTGAAATATTATTCAAAAACAGGTTCAAAGCCAGTTACATCTGAAATATCCAATGCTAATTCTTCTAAGGTAGCCATTGTATCATTGGAATCTCCGCTGATTATTTTATGAACCGCTTTGAAGAACAATGTGGATACTTCATTGTAATTTGGAGCAGATGCTGTGGAAGGTCTTGCTACAGCATTGATAAACACATCATAGAGTGAACCGAAGAATGGAACGGCTTCCAGTACTTCTGGATCCTCGTACAGTGTTTTAATAGTTGGGTTATAAGATTGCATTGCTCTTGCCTTTTGATGATCGTAATTAGCCATGAAGAATGCAACTTGTGCTGCCAACGCAGGATCTTTACTGTATTTACTTACTGCCAACTGCCATCCGCCAAGTGTTGCTGCACTGCCACCTTTACCAGCTGGAAGAACTGAAACATCGAATTTTCCTTTGATTGCACTGTCATCTGCATTTCCAAGAGCATAAGCGTAGGGCCAGTTTCTCATAAATAATGCATTTCCGGCCTGCCATGCTTGTCTGGCTCCTTCTTCATCCATAGCAAGAACACCTTCTGGACTAATGGTACCAATCCAACTGGCTACTTTATCCAAAATCTCTACAGCATTTTCATTGGCAATAGTGACTTCCTGATTTCTGTTTACAATGGAACCACCATCATTGGAAGCAATCCATTCAAGAGCATCACAAGTCAAACCTTCATATGCATTTCCCTGGAAGACAAAACCCCAGAAATCAGGATTGTTCTTCTTTTCGCCAGCCATGACAACTTCTGCCATTTCTTCAAGTTCGTCCCAAGTTGCAGGTGGGTGATCATAACCGTATTTTTCAAGTAAATCGGTTCTGTAATACAGAACTCCTGCATCAGTAAACCATGGAATACCAATGAGTTTTCCATCGACTGTGTTGTTTTCTACTATTGCTGGAAAGTGGTTTGGAGCATAGTCATAGGCACCGTACTGGTATAAATCGACAAAATGCTGTGCTAGATCTCCTGGCCAAATGACATCAATTTGATAAACGTCTACCTTATCACTCTTTGCTTCAAAGAACTGGAGATAGAGTCCAAGTCTGTCCTGAACCATGTCGGGAGTATCTAAAACATTGACTTTAACTCCTGGGAATAAGGCTTCGAATTCCGCAGCTGCCTGTCTGGCAAGTTCTAATTCAATTCCAACTGCTCCGGCTGCAACTGTTATGGTTTTCTCTGCAAACAAAGCCACTGATAACAGCGCTACCAATAAAACCGTCAACAATACTTTTTTCATAATTCAACCTCCTTGAATTTTCGGGTTCTACCCGTTTGTTTATCCTTTAACTGCGCCAGCAGTTAATCCTGCAACAATTTTCTTCTGGAAAATCAAAACCAACACGACAACCGGAATCGTTACAATTACTGCTCCAGCCATGATCTCTCCAAAGGGTTCCTGCCTAGCAATCTGACCGGTAAACAGAGATATGGCAACGGGTATCGTTCTGGCTTGTGTTTCAATACTAGTAAAAGTTAATGCAAACAGGTACTCGTTCCATGCGGCTATAAAAGCCAAAAGCCCTGTGGTAACCATTGCCGGTGCGGTTAATGGCATTAAAATATGATAAAAGGTCTGAAAAGCTGTAGCGCCATCAACTTGAGCCGATTGCATGATTTCTACTGGAAGTTCTTTAAAAAATGCCGTCAAAACCCACGTTGTGAAAGGCAAAGTAAATATCATATAAGATAGAATCATACTTAACGTTGCAGACATGTTCAACGTGTTGATCACAGCATACAAACCCGCTAATACGGTTACTTGTGGAAACATGGTCATTGATAAAACCAAATATAGAAACAGTCTTTTTCCCTTAAACCTCAGTTTTCCTAATGCAAACGCCGAAAAGGATCCTATAATAAGGGAAAGAAGTGTGGTAATACCTCCAACAAGCGTACTGTTTAGGATAGCCCTCAGAAAAGTAGGATTTGTGAAAACCGATTTATAATTGTCAAACGTTGGGGCAAAATTCCCTTGTGTATCTCTTGGAATAAATGTAGCAGGCGTCATCATGAGCTGGTTTTCTGTTTTGAAAGAGGAATTGAGTGCCCAATAAAATGGGAAAATCAAATAGACAAACACAAAAATAACAACAAACCAGAACAATACTTTTTTAATTTTCTTTTTAGTTGCTCTTTTCATGATTGATCAACTCCAAAAGAACGGATATAAATGATCGAGAATATACCAATCAGGATAAATATGATCATTCCAACTGCTGATGATAATCCCATGTTCCTATTCTGAATCAATTGGAAATAATTGTAGGAAGCCATCGAATACATCTTGCTGGACATCAAAACCTGGAAGACATCGAAAACCCTCAGAGCATCTAATGTTCTAAATATCAATGCGACAGCCAAAGAGGGTTTTAACAAGGGTAAAGTAATCTGGAAAAATTGTCTGATCTTGCTGGCACCATCAACCTCTGATGCTTCATACAACTCTTTTGGTATCATCTGCAATCCAGCAAGTATCAACAAAGCCATATATGGAGCTGTTTTCCACACATCTACCGCCACCATTGTAGGCATTTGAAGCGCAGAATTGGTCAAGAAAGAAGCTTGTCCGTCACTTAACCCCAGTCGGAACATGATCATGTTAAAAAACCCTGCTGTTCCAGGTTGAAGCATCCACTCCCAAATTCTTGCAGAGACAACCGTAATAACTGCCCATGGAATGAGCATAGTGGTACGCATAAGGCCTTTACCTTTAAAGTTGCTGTTGACAACCAGAGCTAGAAATAAGCCGATGATGGTTTCTAATAACACAGAAAAAACCGTAAAAACAAGGGTGTTTCCGACGGCGACAAGGAATTCTCTGTCTCTTGCTCCGACAACAATCCGTTTGCCAAACCAGTTGAACTGAAACAATTCTTTATATCGATTTGGTGTTCTCGGTAAAACCGAAATCGAACTTTCATACACGATTGCACCGGTCTTTTCATCTTTGATTATTTCTCCGGAATTCTTATCTGTTTTTGGTTCCAGCACCTTAAAGGTTACACCGAGAAGTCTGGCATAATTATCAAATCCAACAAACTTTGTTTCTTGATTACTTGCAAACACCCTGTTTGTAAAGCTTGTAACAACAACTTGGCCTAATGGATATATCGCCACAATCGCTAATACAACTAAAGTAGGGATCAGCAACTTATAAGCCAACGATTGTTCATTTTTCAGGATGTTTCCCTTCGGAGTCTTCCCCATAAACTACCTCCTTTTATGTAGTATTTCTCTTGATCAGCAATGGCGGGAATTCTACTTGCCTTATTGGTGTTTCGGGATTTTTGATTCTCTCCAACAACAGCCTCGCACCGACTTTACCAAATTCTTCAATGGGTTGTTCGATTGTTGTTAATCCTGCCTTTTCTGTCCATGTCTGATTATCGTATCCCACTAAAAAGAAATCTTTTCCAGGCATCAAACCTATCGTTGAAGCTACTTGCATCACTAACAAAGCAAAATTATCTGTCATTGCAAATATTCCGGGTCTTTTTGTTTCTGTCAACATCTTTTTAATTAAGTCATTGCTGGGTCCCATACTGTAGTCGGCATAAATAATCTGATCGTCATCAAATGGAACCCCTTTACTTTTTAAAGTATTTTTAAATCCGGTAACCCTTTCTCTCATGTGTTCGTTCTTGATATAGGGATTTGATACAGATGAATAAATGGCATAGTATTTGGTAATATCTCGTTCCAGTAAATGGTTAGCTGCAATCCTTCCGCCATTCAGGTTATTCAGATAAACACAACTGTAATTTTCTTTGTATTCTTCTATAAGAACAACAGGAACTTTTATCCTTATTCCATCGTTAAAAATACTTGGCGTTATCGTCATAATCACGACGCCTTCTACTTCCTGGGCAAAAGAGGGGTTATTGATAAGGGCGTCGTAACGCTTTTGTGATATCAAAGGATAAATGATGCTCTGATAATCTTCCTTGTCTATTTCGTGGTCGAAACTTTCAAGAATACGCCAATGAAATTCTGTTTTAACCTCCGGAATAAGTGCTAATATACGCCTTGATTTGCCTCCAGCAAGAGTTCTCGCAAACATATTAGGCTGATAACCGAGTTTTTTAATGGTCTCCTGTATTCTTTTTCGTGTGTCTTCTTTCACTGAACCGGAATTTAAGACTCTGGAAACAGTTCCAACGCCAACACCAGCTTCTCTTGCAACATCGCGTATAGTGACGGGTTTATTCTTCATCGTTACACCACTCTTGTGTTTTGTCGTGGAAACGTTTCCATTATAGCAGAAAAAAAAAACGAATGAAAGTCTAAATATTCAGAAGTATCAGAGATTATCTGACTATATTTATGATTAGTGATGATATAATCATTATTTCTTTTATATTCGGCATATTTTATTTAGACTTATAAAGATATCCATTTTGGTTTATTTTTCAGTTATTACTTTTTATGGGAATATGGCGGATAAGAATGTTTCTCTATGAAGATATGCTATAATTATTCAGGTAAGGAGGAATTATGGAAAAAGAGAATATCTCCCGAAAGAATAACCGAAAGCGTTTTTTTCAGATTATCGAGATCTTTTCAAAATACGGTTTTAGTTATCTTTTTAGAAAAATCACTTTAAAACAGCATCCGATTGATAGGGGTATTCGGATTCGTCATGCTTTAGAGGAACTTGGTACAACGTTTATCAAGTTGGGCCAGATGTTGTCAACACGGTATGATCTTTTGCCTGTGGACATCATCGCTGAATTAAGAAAGCTTCAGGATGATGTTCCTCCCATCGAATATTCAGACTTTATGAATCAACTACAATTGTCACTACCAGATTGGGAAAAACATATTTTGTACATTCAAGAAAAACCTTTAGCTGCTGCTTCTATTGCACAAGTTCACCGAGCCTTATTACTGGATGGCAGTGAAGTTGTGATCAAAGTCAGAAGACCCTGTATACAAGAATTGGTTAAAGCTGATATTGAAGTTTTAAAAAGCTTGGCCAATTTTGTGAGAGGGTTTCCGGTATTTAAGGATTTTGATCTTCAGAATTTAATCAATGAATTTGGTATGGCGATCAATAGAGAAATGAATCTATATTGCGAAGCACAAGCTCTTGAGCGCTTTAATCAGTCGTTTAGAATGAACGATGTGATTTTTGCACCAAAGCCATATTTTGATTTATGCTCCGAAACCGTTTTGATTATGGACTATATTCCCGGCATAAGATTTTCTGAATTGTTAGATATGGAAAATGACCAAATACCCATTAAAATCAATAAATCCACTTTGGTAGAATCAGGTGCTGATTGTATGTTTCAACAGGTTTTTATGATTGGATTTTTGCATAATGATCCGCATCCGGGTAATTTAATCGCAACAAAAAACAACCGTTTATATTTCATTGATTTTGGCCAGGTTAGTGTCGTAGACAAATATACCAGAAGGTTCTTGCTGGAGATGGTTTTAGCCTTGACCCGCCGTGATGCCGAATTTCTTACTTTGATTATTACAGAGCATTTTTCAATGAATGATTCTGACAGTTTTTCTGAAGACGTAAAACTTATGTTTTCTAAATATTATGGAAAACCGCTTGCTGAATTCAGTATGTCGGAAATGATTATGGAAACCTTTAAGCTGATTAGAGCTTATAAGATTCAAGTTCCAGGACAATTATTATTGATGGGAAAAGTCATTTTAATGATCGAAGGGATCGCAAGAAAATTGGATCCTTCCTTCAACGCCATACGTTTTACAGAAGATTATTTACGAACCAGATGGCTGAGTCTTTATTCAGAGAGAATGGATGCACTTGAAGACGAATTTCTATGGAATTTTTTAATGTCTCCTCGGAAACTCAGAAACATTCAAAAGGTATTTGATACGGGAAAAATTAAACTGGACATAGAATCAACACGAATTGAGCGAATACTTCACGGGTTAAAAAACGGCTTAAACAGTTTAGCAATATCTATCATTATTGCAGCCTTGCTTATTAGTATCAAAAATTTCGAAAATCAATTTTTAGCCTATGCAGGTGTGTTTATTTTGGGTCTTTTTGTCATTTACGAATTTTTAACTGAAGGAAGGAGGAAGTGAAATGTCACTATTTGACGATGTTTTCTTTATGGGTGTAGGCGCAGTCTCAGAAATAAAAAAAAGAGCGGAAGATTTGTTAAACAAAGGGAAGATTTCTCAAGAAGAAGCACAAAGAATGTTCGAAGATTTAAAAGAGGGAGAGCAGTTAAAAGAACAGTTGAGTCCGTTATCTCTCAGTTTGGGTTTTTCCATGTATATGAAAAAGCGACTTAATGAGCTATTAGATGATCTTAAGCAAAGTGGGAAAATTAGCACAGAAGAAGCAAAAAAATACTATGAAAAGTATATTCCTGAAGATCTTCAGAAGAAATTCAAAGAAACGAAAGATGAAGTTATGAATGAAGACGATTATGTTAAAAAGGAAGATTTTAACAAGATGTTTGAGAAACTTGAGAAAATAGAAGCAAAACTCAAAGAAAAAGAAGAATAATCTATCCTAAAATTAAGGGGCACTAGTCATTCTGATGTCTGAATTTATTATCATAGCGGTGACATTACTCACACTGGTGGTAATAGTCATTTTTAGTGTTATCTTTTTAAAGAAATCAAATAAAAAGAATAATGAAATGGAAATCGACTTATCGGCGTTTGAAGACAGGGTTCTAGAGCTGATCAGTAAGTTCCAACACATTTCAGCAACGAGATTAACTGCCATGGAGAATAAGATAGAAGAAATGAATAAAGTATTGAGGTCGGCCAATGAAATGTATTTTAAACTATCAGCCGTTGCGTCAGATGCTACAAAGGTTTTAAGCAAGATTGATTCAATGAAAGAACCAATTCTGGAACAATCTGAATTATTTCAAAAAAAAGCTTATCCTAATGACATCTCCAATATTCTCCAAGAAGAGATTGAAGAACCTGTTAATGAAAAAGAATCTTCTTTCAAAGATAAAGTGGATCATTTTACATTTGAAGAAGAATTCATCAATCCTCCTGATTTAAAAACAAGTTCTTTGGAGCACAAAATTATGAATTTGTCCTCTGAAGGGCTTGAGGCGATTGAAATTGCAAAACAACTTGGAATCGGTAAAGGTGAAGTGGATTTGGTTTTAGGACTATTTAAAAGAAAATATAGTTGAGAGGTGTGTTTTGCGTAGCATTTTAAGGGAAAAATCACAGGATTTTTTTTGTATCCTTCAACACGACCAAGCCGATTGGCTAACCTTTTGGAAACAATACTGTTTTGAAAACAGAGACTTTATGAGTGGTTACACGAAAACCCTCGAATTAGACACTCACAAGATTGAAAAGATATTAACACAAACCAAAAGACCTTTTTTAGACAAAATTAAACAAAAAAACGATGAAATCAAACATTTGAAGCAAAGATCGGCAAAGGCTCTTAATCTTTCGAGCAAGGAGTTGGAATTGGAAAGAGAGGATTTTGTCATTTATTTAGTCGGTGCTTTGGGAATTCAAGACACCGTGTCCTTTTTTGTTAAAGAAAAAGTCATGATATTAATCGATTTGGTTTCACTTTTCAAAAACAATAGAATTGAAGACCTTGAAGAAATTGTACTTTCTTCTGCAAAGCAAGCAAGAAGAAATATCAATCAAACCAATCAGGAGGTTTATTAATATGGCAATCAAGCGAATAGGTGTTTTAACAAGTGGTGGCGATTCACCAGGAATGAATGCAGCGGTAAGAGCAATTGTGCGATACGGTATCAAAAGCGGCTTGGAAGTCTATGGCATCTATAGAGGATATGCCGGTTTATTGGATGAAGAGATTCAAAAATTAGAATATCGTGATGTATCCGGAATTATGGAAAAAGGCGGAACTGTACTCAGAACAGCCAGATGTCCAGAATTCAAAGTAGCGGATGTCCGGAACGAAGCAGCAGAAATCTTAAAAAAACATGAAATTGAAGCACTTGTAGTTATAGGCGGGGACGGCAGTTTACACGGCGCTGCATTTCTTGATGCAGATCATGGCATCCCCACTATTGGTATTCCGGGAAGCATTGATAACGATATATATGGAACAGATATGTGTATCGGTGTGGATACGTGTCTTAATACCACGATGGATGCCATTCAAAAACTTAAAGATACGGCAACTTCCCATGAAAGGGCATTTATTGTTGAAGTGATGGGGAGAGAAAACGGATATATCGCTCTAATGTCAGCTATTATAACCGGCTCTGAAGCAGCCATCATCCCCGAAGTGCCTGTTGATTACGATAAGCTTTCAGATAGACTACTTGAGGAAAGAAAAAGGGGCAAAATCAACAGCATTATCATCGTTGCAGAGGGTGCAGCAAGCGCTTACACCGTTTCGAGGCATTTGGAACACAAGATTGGTTACGAAACCCGTATCACCATCTTAGGGCATGTGCAAAGGGGAGGCAGTCCATCCGCTTTTGATCGTATTTTATCAACTCGAATGGGATTGCACGCTGTTAAAGCGATTTTAGAAGGAGATTTTGGGAAGATGATCGGATTACAGGCAAATAGCATGGCAAGAGTTCCCTATGAAGAAATGCTGGGTAAAAAGAAACCGCTCAACATGGATTTATATCAGCTGTCCTACATTTTATCTTAAGATATGGTGGTGAACCATACATGAGAAGAACAAAAATTGTTGCCACACTTGGGCCGGCTTCAAGAGAAGAAGCCATGCTCAAAGAGTTAATCAAGGCTGGAGTCAATGTTTTCCGGCTAAATACATCCCATGAAGCACCTGAAGATCATCTAAAAGTGATCCATCGGATCAAAAAGATACGTAATGATTTGCAAATGCCGTTGGGAATTTTACTGGATCTTGAGGGGCCCAAAATTAGAACTGGCAAATTTAAATCACAAGAAGTTGAACTGAAAGAGGGGCAAGAATTTACACTGCTCACAGATGAAATACTTGGGGATGATCAAAGATGCTCGATTAGTTATCGAAATCTTGCAAAAGATGTCAGGCAAGGAGACCTGATACTTCTTTATGATGGTCTAATCGGACTAAAAGTCATTGAAAGAGAAGAAAACATGATCAGAACTAAGGTTCTTAATACCGGCATTATTTCTAATAACAAGGGAATCAACGTGCCTGGTGTAAACATTGGGCTTCCTCCATTAACAGAAAAGGATAAAGAATACATCAAATTGGGTGCAAAAGAAGGAGTGGATTATTTTGCCCAATCCTTCGTGCGTACACCCGATGATATTGATCTGTGCCGAGAAGTTCAATTGAAATACAAAACAAAAATACCCATTATTGCAAAAATTGAAACCAAACAAGCAATGCAACATTTAAGAAGCATTATTTATAAAGCAGACGGAATCATGGTGGCAAGGGGAGATCTTGGTGTTGAAATTCCCACGGAAGAAGTACCTGTGGCACAAAAACTGATTATTCAAATGTCAAACGCTCAAAACAAACCCGTCATTACCGCCACTCAGATGTTAGAGTCCATGATCGAAAACCCAAGACCGACAAGAGCCGAAGCCACCGATATTGCAAACGCCATTATTGATGGTACAGATGCAGTCATGCTTTCCGGGGAAACAACAGTGGGTAAGCACCCGGTGAATGCCGTTCAAGTAATGGATCGAATAGCAAAAAAAACCGAAGAGGAGTTAAACGAGTTAATTTATAATAAGAAAACAGAAGATTATATTCGAGATGAGCATATCACGACCGACGAGGGAGCCATTGCTAAATCCTGCAAGGCAATATGTCGGCAACTTGGAATCAATATCATTGTGACATCCACTGTCACCGGATTAACAGCAAGAATTGTTTCCAGTTTTAAACCTGATGCAAATCTAATCGGCATTACACCCAGTATTGAAACCTATTACAACCTTTCGTTAGTCGGTGGTGTTACACCAGTTCTGATACCCGAAACTGAAAATACAGATGAAATGATTATCAAAGGGGTGGCGAAACTGTTAGAAATCGGACTTGTGAGAAAACGTGAAAAGATCCTTATCACCGCTGGTATTCCATGGGGAAAATCTGGTACGACGAATATGATCAAAATCCATACATGTTAAAAAAAGTAATTACATTTTTACTTTTGGCATTATCAACTCTGGGCTTTTCTGAAGCGGTTGTTCAAGGCCGTATTGATCATTTAGAGTCTATCATATCAAGCCGTTCATCCCGATTGGAATCGTTGTTTTCCGGCATTACTGTCTTAAGTTATGAAAATCCCATAGCAATAGAAGTAAAATATATGAAGCAACTTGTTAACCGATTAACCCTAAAAGAGGCAGATGATTTTACAACCGAAAAAATTGTCAGTTTCTTTTTAAACGTTGAAGAACAATTGTCAATCATAACGAGTTTAATGGATATAAATTCTAAAAACACCACGATTATTGATGTCATAAATGCTGTATACGAATACCCTTTCATAGACGCTAAGGGAGAATATCTTGTTTATATCAGTGATAAAAAGACTGGCAACAGAAATCCTGTTATCCTTAATCTGTTGAATTATCAAGAAAGGCACGTGATTATTCCAGAAACCGGAGACTATTTCCCAGTGTTGTTAGATGATACCTTGTTCTTTCTCATGGCAGTGGAAGATGGCTTTGCCATCATGTCTTACGATTTATCCAGTGGACTGTATTCAGAGTTAATCAGGGGAGATTTAACCTGTTTGAGAAGTAATAAAGGATTTTTATATTACTCTGAGAAAAACGGGGTGTTTCAATTGAACGCTAAAGGGGAAATCATCAATCAATTTATCTTTGAATACCCAATCCAATCCTTCGATTTAATAGACAATAACCTAATTGTCAGTTTGCTGGATAGGATTCAATACGATCTATTTCTTTACAACGTTGAAGATTTAAAACTAATCCGCTTGACTGATACAGAATACAACGAAGTTGATGTGATCTTTCAAAGTCAGATAAACAGTATTTTTTCATCTAACAAAACCGGCAATTATGGCATTTATAAACAAAAGGTCTCTTTTGAAAATGTTCCGTCAGACTACCAGCTCGTCTTCGAGACTAAAAATGCAGACATTTTTTATCCCTTTTTTTCAGATATTTATTCGAAAATCGTTGCCTGTGTATTTGAAACCGGAAAAGAACCAAGACTTCTCATTATTCCTTATTAAATAATCAATTCTTTTCGGAGGTTTGTTTTTTTTACTTGCATTCTAAATATTGTATTTTGTTTTAGCTGTGTGATAAAATCATAGATATAAAAAGTAAATGTAACGAATGAGAAGGTTCATCGATAGAAAGTAGGGTGGTATTTTTGGAGACAAAATTTGGCGAGAACGGTAACAGTTATTTCCTTCATCCAGGTTACGTTTTTGTTAGTCAAGAACCATATTATATTCATACCGTTTTAGGATCATGTGTTGCCATAGCGATTTGGGATAAGTTCAACCATTGTGGAGGCATGAATCATTATGTTTTACCATCTGCTGAAAACAAGCCCAATGGAAGGTATGGAAACGTCTCCATTCCCTACCTATTCTATCTGATGAAAAAGATTAAATCTGACCGTAATAATCTTGAAATTCATTTACTGGGTGGGTCTTCGAACGAGACCATGAAATCAAGCGTCGGTCCTTTAAATGTTGAGTTTGCCTTACACTGGCTCAAAAGCAATCATTATCAGATTGATTCCAAAGATACTGGTGGAGCTCTTGGTCGCAAAATTGTTTTTAACACCGAAAATGGCGAATTGTTGGTTTATAAACTAAAAAAGATTCGAGATTCGGATTGGTACGAAGAATGATGGAAAAAAAGATTAAGGTTTTAATTATCGATGATTCTAAATTAATACGCCGTGCAGTAACAGAAATGTTGCATTCCGAACCAGATATTGAAATCATAGGTGAAGCGGCAGATGCTTACGAAGGAAGAGATAAAATTGTCTATCTCAATCCGGATGTTGTCATTCTTGACATCGAAATGCCTCGAATGGATGGACTGACTTTTCTGGAAAAACTAATGAAATCTAAGCCAATGCCGGTTATCATATTCAGCTCCTTGGCAAAAGGCAGATCCAAATACGAATATAAAGCCTATGATTTAGGTGCTGTAGGTGTAGTAGCAAAACCTGCACAACAAACAAATTTAGCTGAAATAAAAGATACAATCGCAGATTTAATCAGAACTTCTTCCAGATTAAGTGCTACACAATTAAGACTATTAAAGAACCGGCGAATAACTGCAGTACAAACTCCTGAAAATCCTAAAGATTATTTGATGTCAAAACCCATTATCGCCATTGGAGCGTCGACCGGGGGTACTCATGCGATCAGAAAGATTATGGCGAAATTGCCTGAGAAATTCCCCCCCATTGTAATGGTTCAACACATGCCGGAAAATTTCACTACGCAGTTTGCTGCCCGCCTGAATGAAATTTCAAGATTGCACGTTGTGGAAGCTCAAGGAGGCGAACAGCTCGTAAATGGAACAGCTTTTTTAGCCCCTGGTGGCAAACATCTTGAGGTTATTAAAAAGGGAGCTTTTTATTATACGAGAGTCTTTGATGGTCCGCTTGTTCACCATCAAAAACCCGCTGTTGAGATTTTATTTGATTCGGTAGCCAAATACGCCAAAAATGATGCTGTGGGTATTATTTTAACCGGTATGGGTGCAGATGGTGCAAAAGGTCTTCTGAACATGAAAAACAATGGAGCTCATACCATAGCACAAGATGAAAAAAGTTCAATTGTTTTTGGTATGCCAAAAGAGGCAATTAAACTTCAGGCAGCTCAAAAAATATTAGATCTAAAAGAAATTCCCACATCTCTTTTTAGATATCTGGAGGGGTTATAATGCCTTATAAACAGCAGTTTACAGAAAAGATATACGCTGAATTTACGGATTATCTTAGCAAACGCCTTGGTATGGAATGCAAAATGAATAAACGGCAAATGTTGCAGTCAAAAATTGACAGTTTCATGAGAATGAATGAAATTGACACTTATAACGATCTTCTGGACTTTTTAAAAACGAATGAAGATACGGAACAATGGAATTCTTTTGTCCACAAAATAACAACACATAAAACAGACTTTTTCAGGGAAAACCAACACTTTTCTTTCTTGAAAGATTATTTACCCACCATGGCACAAAGAAATCGAAGAATACTGTTGAATAAAGAAATCAGAATCTGGAGTGCAGGTTGTTCATCCGGAGAGGAACCCTATACTTTAGCAATGTTTTTCAGAGAAACATTTCCTGATATTTATCCGAAAATACTGGCAACAGATATTAGTACCGAAAGCCTTTTAACTGCAATAAAAGGAATATACCCCTACACGATTAAAAATGAACTCCCCCCTTATTATTTGAGTAAATACTTCAAAAAGGATTTGAATGGGTTTCAAATCAATCCGGGTTTGAAACAATTCATCACTTTTCGAAGCTTTAACCTCACGAAAAACTTCAAATTTAAAAAAGATTTTGACATCATCTTCTGCCGAAATGTCATGATTTACTTTAGTGAACCGGTCCGAGAATCACTTGTTAATCGTTTTTTTCATTCATTGGTCGCTTCAGGAATCTTTATTATTGGTCATTCGGAAAGCCTGATAAACTTGAAACAAAATTTTAAATACATCAAACCCACAATTTATTTAAAATAATCATCCTTTAACACCACCGGCTGTCAGTCCTTTTATAATATATTTCTGTAAAGTTAGTGTAAATATAACGATCGGGATCAATATCAGAGTTCCCGACGCAGCAAGTTGCCCCCATTTTGGTGCATACTGTCCCATAAATCCATTAACAGCAATAGGTGCTGTTTTGGTGGCATTACCCGTTAAAATGAGAGCATAGATATATTCATTCCAAGCCATAATAAATCCGAAAATCGAAGCAACAACAAGACCTGGAGCGGTTAAGGGAAGAAAAATTCTCCAAAATACTTGTCGTTTATTACATCCATCCACTAACGCCGCTTCCTCAAACGAAGGGGATACAGAACTGAAAAACGGCAGCAAAAGCCAGATAATATACGGTAAATTAAAACTGGTATAAGCCAGAATTAATGCTATATGAGTGTCGGTTAAAGAAAGACGGTCAAATAAAATAAAAATAGGAACTGAGAGTGCAATTTGCGGAACCATTCTGGACACCAAAAATGAATACGACAGACCTTTTCTGCCTTTAAATCTAAAACGCGCAATTCCGTAGGATGCCATTGAACCAAAAATCAATGAAATAATAGTGGATGACAACCCAACAATCAGCGAATTTCTGATCGATGGAACGAAGTCACTTTTCTGAAAAACAAGCTCATAGCTTTTAAGGGTGGCTTTGAAATCAAAAGGATTATTGTTTCTTATATCTAAATCCCTCTTAAAACCACTTGACACAATGATCCAAATAGGGAACAATTCCACAAGCACAATGATTAGTGCTGATAGAAAAACAATCCATTTTATTATTTTTTTTCTCTTTTTCATTTTCATCATCTACACCCCACACTACATCGTATCGATATCCATGTTTTTTCTGACTAACCCAAAAGCGAAGAATAAAGAAATGACAATCAAAATTACAGCCATTGCCGATGCATAACCCAGTTTTCCAAACTCAAAAGCTTGTTTATGAATGTAAAGCGAAAACAGCATCGTTCCATTTCCGGGCCCTCCTCCGGTCATAACGAAAACTTCGGAGAAGATTCTTAACGCATCGATTGTTCTAAGAAGGATAGCGGTAGTGATGGTTCCCCTAAGCATAGGCAAAGTGATAGCAAAAGTTTTTTTTAAGAAACCAGCTCCGTCTATCTCGGCTGCTTCAATCACATCCTTTGGCAAGCTGGTAATACCGGCATACAATATCATGAACATGAAAGGCCACATCCTCCAGATATCCTGAATAACCACGGCTGTATAAGCCAAAGATTGATCTGAAAGGATTCCTTGAGGAAATTCCATTCCGAATACCGATAGCAAATAAGTAATGGCGCCATATCTGGGCTGCAACATGAGTTTCCAGGTCAACCCGGATAATATAGGTAGGATAAAAACGGGTAAAAGCAATAGGGTTCTTAAAAAACCAGAAAAAGGGAAATCGTGGTTGAAAAGAATCGCCACAAAAAATCCAATAATCAGTTCAATTGGAATGGCGATAAAAATAAAACCCAACTGTAAAAATAAAGAGTGCCAAAATTCTTGATCTTTGAACAGATCCAGATAGTTCTTAAACTGAATAAAAGATCTTGTCCCATCATTTACTTGAGGCCAATGAAAAAAAGAAAGGCCAAAACCGTATATAATAGGGAAAACAAGTACAACACCAACCAGCAATGCAGCTGGGAGAATAAAGTATAAAAAAGGCCCCCTCTTCTTACGAAGGGGAAGCCTTTTCATATTGGTACTTTTATTCATAGGTCTCCAACAGTTCTGTTAACTCTTTAATCATGTTATCGACAGCTTGCTCTGGAGTCATTCTGTTAGTTACGGCACCTAGCCAGTTATTCTTAATAACTTCTGAAAGTTCAGGATAATGAACTGATCGGTTTGGCCTACTGACGGCGAACTGACCTGCTTCAGCCATTCCAGTGTACCAAGGTTTTTCGTTTGATAGTTCATTTAGTAAATCGGTTCTTACAGGTGTCATTCCCAATTTTGCAAGTTTCAATCCCACTTCATAATTATTGACCCAGTAAGCAAATTCTGCAGCCGCTGCCTGATTACTGGAAGCCTTTGGAATACCGAAAATCCAGCAGCCTCTGACAGCTGTTCTAGCGATCGGTCCGGCAGGAGGTGCACTGTAAATGATCTGGCCCGCTACCATTGATTCGTCTTCGTTTTCATGGGAAGGAACAATCCCCGGCCATTGGAACATGGACAGAACAAGTCCATCACTAAAAGCAGCGATTCTCTCGGCATGCCCCATGCTTAAAGCACCTTCTGGTGAAAAAGACATCAATTCCTTATAGAACCGAATGGCTTGTAAGGCCTTATCCCTGTCCAGAGAGACTTTATAATTTCCTTTTTCCATTTCAAGTACGCTGGTTCCAAAAGACTCAAAAAACATAACCGCTTCACAGGTTGCACCCTCGCTTGAAGCAGTGAATGGGGCAAAACCAAATATACCCTTGGGTTCAAAAAAGACACACATATTCATTAACTGATCCAAGGTTTGAGGAACTTGAAGTTCATAACCAAATTGATTATAGAATTCAGTTTTGTTTGTCTCATCGTTGATGAGGTCTTCTCTGGTCATCCAAATATACATGTTTCCGTTATTTGGTATACCAACCAGCTTTCCGTCCCATTCAGCTGCTGCAAAGATTGCTGCTGGAATATCTGTTGTTCCAACCTTAGGAAATACTTTCCCAGCCGGCCATTGTGAATAAGGCAGTAACAAATCTCCAAATTTGGCAACGTTGCCTTCATCAATAGCCACCAAATCATAATTTGCTTTGTTCTCTGTAACATTTAACGATGTTTTTTGAAGCATTGAACCAGAAGGAATCAATTCAAGGTCTACTTTGATTCCCGTAGCTTTTTCAAACTCACTCACCAAAGCATTCCAGGATTGGGAATGGGCATCATCCCAAGCCAATACTTTAATGGTTTGTGAAAACATCATTGTGGCAAACAACACGGTTAAAACGACGAGCATAAATTTTCTCATTAAATTATACCTCCTTTTAAGGTTATTAGATGAATTAATATAGAGCTTTAATCAATTACAACGCTATTATACAAAAGTTCCATAAAAAAATCAAAAAACATATTCAGTGAATATAGAAGGATATTATCAGTAATCAAAGATTTCTTTAGTTATTTTAGGATAATCGATAAAAATGATGTATTTTGGAAGATATGCCAATTATTTTAATCTTTTAATTTTTAAACTCATTCTGATATAATAGAATTGATTTATCTTTTTACAGATCATTATAAAGTGGTGTTTGAAAATGAAGAAAAAGGTAATGGATTTAAATTCCATCAAAAAAGTCAATCGATCCGTTCTGCTAAATATACTCAGAGAAAACGGTCCGATGTCCAGAAAGGACATTGCGGCTATTTCAGGTTTATCAGCTGGAGCAATTACCATTATTTCCAATGAGATGCTTCATGAGGGCATTATTAAGGAAGTTGGTCTTGCAGAGAGAAATGGTAAAGCAGGAAGGAAGAAAATCTTAATCGAAATTGAAAAAAGCCACAAATTTGTTTTAGGGATCAGCATTGAAAAAGATATGACAACCATAGCAATTTCAGATCTTAATTTAAACATTCTTTCAAACAAAGAATTTATTACAGATGCCAGTGTATCACCGGAGGTGTTCCTGAACATCATTGTCGATCAAATCAAAGACATTCTCTGGAAACTCGATATTTCCAAAGGCAACATCTTGGGTATCGGCGTTGGAATAGTTGGAAAAGTTGATCCTCAAAAAGGAAAAAGTGTGGATGCTTACGGGATATGGGAAAGCGAAGTGAGTATTCGTGAACTATTGACAAAATCACTCAAACTACCGGTAATTGTCGATAATAACGTTAGGGCTTTGGCAATTGCTGAAATTAATTGCTCAAAGATTGATACAGTTGAGGATTTTGTTTTTATCAAGCATGGTCCCGGAATTGGTGCTGCTATTGTCATCAATAAAAGGCTGATTTATGGCTCGGAAAATCAAGCAGGGGAAATCGGTCATATCATTGTAGAACCCGATGGCCCCCTATGCAACTGTGGTCAAAAAGGATGTCTGGAAACAGTCGTTTCCACCAGACGTATGAAGCAATATGTTAAAAATGCCTTCTCAAAGACAGAAACGCCCATATTGTACGAACTATGCCAAGAAGAGCCTTTGAATATTGACACGGCTATGATTTTTGATGCATATGAAAAAGGCGATTCCTTCATCAAAAAGACTATAGATGAAAACATTGCCTATATGGCTACCGGTATTATCAATCTCATGAAAATTTTGGATCCTCAAAGAATTGTTTTTTTTGGAGAGCTATTTAAATATAATACGTTAATGGAACAATTGGTCAACAAAATCAGCGAAATGCTTTGTGATGATTCGGTGAAAAAAAAGATCGTGACCAGTTGCCTGGAATACCAAACCAAAGCAATCGGACCTCTGGCTTTGGCTTTGGAAAGACTTTTTTACGATACGGGTGCAATTTACAAATAAGAGAATACAGGAGTGATTCAATGAAGAATCTGGTAAGAATTGGTGTGGTTTGTCTGGTTAGAAAAACTTTTGATTATCTAACCGCAGGGGAAATATACAGAAATATGATTAAAAAATACAAAGAAAGAAAAGACTTGGAGTTTGTATTTGTTGAAGAGCCACTTATTGAACCCGAGGATGCACAACAGGCATCGGAAATGTTATTGAGCCAACATGTCGATGCTGTTATAATCATCAGTGGTACTTTTCATTTAGGGCATTTAGCTTTAATTATCAATAAGAGCGTTCAAAAACCAATACTGCTCTGGGGTCTTCCAGAACTTCCATATAACGGGGGTAAAATAAGATTAAATTCGGTGTGTGGCGTTAATTTGAACGCTTCCAATCTTTACAAAGGCGGGACAGATTCCTTTTGGGTTTCTGTCTCTGATGAGTTGGATGAGAATTGGCTAAAGGCAATCAAAATGAAAAAGGCATTAAGTGATTATCACATAGGGATTTTGGGTTATCGGGCCAAAGGTTTTTTCAATGTTGGAATTGATGAATTAGGCGCTTATTCAAAAACCGGCATGCTCGTTGATCATTATGAGTTATCTGAAGTATTCAATACCATCTCCCCAGAGTTAGAAGTTCAACAAATTCAACAAGAACTCGTTGAATTATTCGATGTTAATGCAATCAACTCAGAACAGCTTTATAAAGTAGCTGAATTATCAGTCAAATTCAAACATTTTTTGGATAACAATCATGTAGATGCCTTAGCAATTCGATGCTGGCCTGAATTTGCAGCTGAATTTGGTATTGCTCCTTGTGCTTCAATGTCTTATCTTCAATCTAAAGGATATTTACTGGGTTGTGAAGGAGATGTTGAAGGACTCATGAGTATGGTTGCTCATCAAGCTGCAGGTGCCCAAACACCATTTTTAGCGGATTTCTCTCAAGTTGACTTAAAAGAGAATTTTGCATTGTTATGGCATTGCGGAGTTGCTCCTTGTAATTTGACCGATGGGGTTTGTCATTGCTCGCTGGATTCTTATCATGCCGGTGGAAAAGGCGTAACAGCAGATTTTGTGATGAAGCCAGGAATCATTTCATTCTGTCGAATAGATACGGCAAGAGGAAAAACAAGGTTGTTGCTGCAAAAAGGTGAGGCCTTTCCAATGGAAAAAGAATTGCGTGGCACATATATGAAAGCACGATTTGACCTCCCATTAACTGAACTCCTTGACAAAGTTGTTTACAATGGATTCGCACACCATATCTCTGTTGTATATGGTGATTACACAAAATCTTTTGAAATTTTAGCCCATATCAACAAATGGGAGATTGTGAGGTAGAATATGGATAATCATAATGGAGTACATGACAAAATCCCTCTAAAGACTAAGCTGCTTTTTGGTGCTGGAGATATATTCGGTGGCGGGGCATTTAATATCATTAATTTTTTCTTCGCCTTGTTTTTAACCGATGTAATTGGTCTAAATATGGTCTATGTTTCACCGGTCTTTCTGATAGGAAAAATCTGGGATGCTGTTACTGATCCCTTCATGGGAACGATTACTGACGGAACCAAATCGAAATACGGCAGAAGAAGACCTTACTTCTTAGCTGGAATAATTCTGATTTTCATTTCATTTTTCATGTTGTGGTATCCGGTTCAGTTTGATTCCCAAATATCAAAATTCATTTATGTTTTATTTGCCTATTTATTGTTCAACACGGTTGTAACAATAGTAATGGTTCCTTATCAGGCCATGTCTGCAGAAATTTCTCTCGACTACAATGAAAGAACATCTGTAAATTCCATTCGACTGGCTTTTTCACTTGGTTCTTCATTGATTTGTGCTGTTCTTCCGATGCTGATTGTTAATTCCTTTGAAAATCTTAGAACTGGCTATATCATCATGGCTATTGTGTTCGGATTGCTTTTCTCTCTTCCATGGATCGGGGTATTTTTTTCAACAAAAGAACGAGAAGATTTCAGACCTCAGAAAAAGGCCATCAATTTCAGAGCGATGTTTATTGACCCGTTTAAGATCAAATCCTTCCGTTATTTGTTGTTGATGTTTCTTGCTGCCTATCTAAGCATGGACATTGTATCAATGATTTTCGCTTACTACATGAAATATTACGTTTTACAGCCTGGATATCTGTCATTAGTTTTGGGAGTCCTGTTGATCGTTGAAATTCTTTTTATACCCTTTTATGCCTTTATCGCAAAAAAGAAAAGCAAAACGATTGCATATATTGTGGGTGCGATCATATGGGCTATCGGCAGTGTTTTGATCTTTATCGTTCCTTCTACAGCGCCATTATATGTAATCATTATTTTAGCTGCTTTGATAGGTTCTGGAGTGAGTGCAGCTGCTGTTATTCCACACACATTATTCGGCGATGTCACGGATGTGGGTGAATTGGCATATTCAGAAAGAAGAGAGGGGTCATTCAGCGGCATTATCACGTTTGTAAGAAAATTTGCTTCAGGAATTGCAGTCGCATTTGTTACATTCCTTTTAGGTGTAACCGGCTATCTGAATCCCGAAATCATCATTGAAAACGGGGTTGAAAAATCGATTGAAAGGATTCAGCCAGAATCAGTTTTGCTGACGATTAGATTGATAATTGCCTTTGTTCCCATCATCTTGATGGCACTGGGAATATGGGCTGCTTTGAAATATCCAATCAATCCTAAAAATCACAGACAATTAATCGATTACCTGACAGCACATAGAAAAGGGCAAACTGTTAAAGATATGGATGAAAAGGAACTCATGAAGTTAAAAGATGAGTTGATCTAAAATAAAATGAGTTCAAAATCCATTTTTTCACTATTAATTCTCAATGTTGTTTGGTCCAGTTTTTACGTAGTAAATCGGTTTTCGCTGTTAGAACTGTCTCCTATTTTTGTTGGTGTAACAGTACGTTTTTTAGCTTTGATTTTTTTAGTCATTTTTATTTTTTTGAAAGGTTATCAAAAAAATCTGATAGAAGTCAGAAGCGTAATGCCCAAATTGATTCTGATTGGAATTCTAGGATTTTCGCTGGATATTACAGCCTTTTTGGGCTTACAGCTTTCAACAGCTTCAAATGCAGCTATTTTGTTGAAAGCGGATGTTCTTTTCACCAATTTCATCTCAATCTTTTTGCTTAAGCAAAAATTTACCAAAGTAGATTGGGTATTAACGCTTTTCATCTTGTTAGGCACCCTATTGGTCATTAATATCGATTTTACAAAATTCAAACTCAATGGAATCGGTGATTTCCTCTTCATCTTAAGTGCCCTTTTTGTTGCTTTGAACGGATTTATCATTAAATCTGTTCAAAATGATCCAAGAGTAAAAGTAAGGGATTCAACAGTTGCTTTTTACAATAATCTGATTACATTTTCTATTTTTGTGATTGTTTTCATTCTATTTGAACGTAAAATTGATCAAAAAACCATTAGTGAGCATCCAATGTTAATCGTTTCTTTGATTTACACCGGGATCATGCAGACTTTAATTTATATTCTATATTACTATAATTTAAGAATTTTACCCGTTTGGATTGTAAGAATCACCCTATTACTCATGCCTGTTTTTGCCTCGTTCATTGGATTCTTCCTTTTGGGTGAATTATTATCAGGACTGCAAATAATCGGAATGATTATTGTATTACTCTCAACAATGGGGATAATATTAGTCCAGAAGAACAAAAAAGCAGATAAAAAATAACGCTAAAAAAATAACAAGGAGGAAAAGAATGGACTATCGTTTTTATTTACCGGTAGAGATCTTTTTTGGGAAAAACAAGATCCTACATTTAAATACACTTCATATCGAATCTCCTATTCTGATTGTTAGTGATCCTGTCCTAAAAAAGGTTGGACTAGTTGATCAAATTAAACAGGTATTAAAACCAAAAGACTCAATCTTTAATTTTTGTGAGGTTGAGCCAAACCCCTCTTGTTCAACAGTCAATAATGGAGTCCGCTACGCCAAGGAAAGAAAGATAAAAACAGTGATCGGACTTGGGGGAGGCAGTGCCATTGACACGGCCAAAGCCATTTCCTGTCTCATTGATACCGATGGTACTTTACAGGAATTTCTGTTTAACGGAAAAATATTAAAAGGAAGAACAACACAGTTAATTGCCATTCCAACCACATCCGGAACAGGCAGTGAAGTGACAAATGTTGGCGTTTATACAGATCATGAAAGAGGTCAAAAAAAACCGTTAGTCACCGAATATTTCTGGCCAGATCATGCAATTCTCGATCCGATGATGACACTTTCCATGCCGCCAAGAGTGACCGCATCCACTTCTCTTGACGCTTTTACTCATGCTATTGAAGCCTATTGGGCGGATTCTTCCCAACCTATGTCAAAATTATTTTCAATGGAAGCAATGAAGCTAATCATGCTAAACATAGAAAAAACATACGTTTCTCCAAAGGATTATGAAGGCAGAGAACAGCTGCTTTACGCCAGTCTTCTTGCCGGAATATCGTTTGCACAAACACGGACAACCATTCTACACGCACTGAGTTTTCCTCTAACCAATGAATATGGCTTGGAACATGGTTTTGCTTGTGCATTGGCATTGCCAAAAATCATCAAAGACAATTACGATAGTGATAAGCCAAACATGGATATTTTAATCCGTCATTTGAATTACGAAACGGTTCAACAGTTTTCAAACAAAATTGCGGAAATCATGAAAAATGTCAATGCACCAACGACCCTTAGTCAAATTGGAGTGAAAAGAGAGGATTTAGAAAGGATTGCTCAAATCACACTATCGGCTCCCATATCACAACTCAATCCCAAAAAATATCAGCAAAACGAGTTAGTGAACCTGTTAAATCAAATCTACTAAAGAGGTGAATATGTTGAATCAAACAGAATTGAAGGAACTGGAAAAAAAAGCGAATGAAATACGTTGTTTGACCATCGAACAAATAGGCAAACTTGGTGTTGGCCACATCGGTGGTTCCTTATCCATCATTGAAGCCCTGGTGGCTTTGTATTACAGAACCATGCAAGTTAAATCAGAAGACCCTAAATGGGGAGATAGAGACCATTTCGTTCTGTCCAAAGGACACGGTGGGCCCGCTTTATATTCGGTTTTAGCAGACAAGGGGTTTTTTCCAAAATCATGGACCGACACTTTAAATCAACCGAATACAAACTTACCTTCACATTGCGATAGGCTACGCACTCCGGGAATCGATATGACAGCTGGATCATTAGGACAAGGATTATCAGCCGCAATTGGAATTGCCTTAGGCAAAAAGATTGATAAAAAGCCATCAAGGGTCTATTGTATCATCGGTGATGGAGAAAGTCAGGAAGGACAAATTTGGGAAGCTGCCATGTTTGCTTCTTCAAAAAAAATAAACAATCTAACCGTTATGCAAGATTACAATAGAATGCAAATTGATGGCACAACTGATGAAATCAATTCACTTGAACCGCTATCGGATAAATGGAAAGCCTTCGGCTGGAATGTTTTTTCAATAGACGGACATGATTTTAATCAGATATGCGATGCACTGGACCAATCAAAATTAAGCAAAGAAAAACCAACGATGATTATCTTAAACACCATTAAGGGAAAAGGCGCCTATTTTGCTGAAAATCAAATAAGTTGCCATAATATGAAAGTCTCAAGCGAAGAATGGAAAAAAGCAGTTGCTCAATTAAAGGAAGCAGGTGTTTAATATGTCAAACGAAAAGGAATTAAGACAAATCTACGCTGAGATACTATTGGATTTAGCTGAAGGTGATGAGCGAATCGTTGTTCTTGAAGCTGATTTAATGAAAGCTACTGGAACCACTTCATTCAAAGAAAGATTTCCGGATCGCTTCATCGATGTAGGTGTAGCTGAAGCAAATATGATTGGTATTTCAGCCGGACTTGCTGTTACGGGTAAAATTCCCTTTGCACATTCTTTTACACCGTTTGCCACTAGAAGGGTACTTGATCAAATTGCCATTTCAATTGCTTATGCAAAATTAAACGCAAAAATAGGAGGAACAGATCCCGGGGTAACCGCTGAGTTAAACGGTGGAACACACATGAGTGTTGAAGATGCTGGGCTTATCCGTTCAATTCCCAATATGATCGTTGTTGAACCAGCTGACGGGACTCAGTTAAGATCACTTTTACCCCAAATAGCAACCGTTGATAGTCCTGTTTATATGCGATTAGCTCGTAAATCAAATGACCGATACTTTCCTGATGGAACGGAATTTGAACTGGGAAAAATATATGAAATCCTTCCTGGAACGGATGTTACCCTTATCTGCAGCGGAATAATGATTAAAAACACGCTTGTGGCTGCCCAGATTCTAGAAAAAGAAGGGATACATGCGAGGGTTTTAAATATGCATACCTTAAAACCAGTAGATTGGGAAACCATAGTTAAAGCCGCTGAAGAAACTGGTGCTATCGTAACCGCTGAAAATCACAGCATTATTAACGGCTGGGGAAGTGCCGTCTCTGAAGTCTTAGCAGAACATTGTCCCGTACCCCTTGAAAGAATCGGAATCAAAGATCATTTTGGTGAAGTAGGGCTGACAGATTTCCTTTTAAAAAAATACCAAATGACGTCTGATGACATCGTGTTAGCCGCCAAAAAAGTTCTTAAGAGAAAAGGTTGAGGGAAATGCTAAAAATAAATGAAAACAAGCAAGGACTTCAAATCAGTTTTGGAGAAATAGAAATACTCTGTCATTCATCAGAAAATCCAGCCTTTTTTATCGGAAAGGGTTGTTCAACCTATGAAATGTACCATGGAAATTTTGAGTTCACCAACGAGTTGGAATCAAAGTATCCGCTGGTAAATTTCCAAATCGTTGAAAAAACACCTGAAACTGCCGTTATCCGATTTTTCTTTGAATCGATAGAGGTTTTTGTTACTTTGCAGGTTCAAGACAATCAAATCCTGAAAATGAAAATTGATAATCAAGCCATCAGATATAATCGTTTTTGGTGTCGTTTTATATCGAATAGAAATGAAGGCATTTACGGAGGTGGCGAACAATACTCCAAACTCAATCTCAAAGGCTCAAAATTACCTCTTTGGGTTAGTGAACAAGGGGTAGGTAGAAATAAGAAAGAGTTACTGACCTTTTTTGCTGATAAGTTTGACAAAGCCGGCGGCGATTGGTACACCACCTATTTTCCGCAGCCATCATTCATTACGACTTCGAATTTTTTCTGTCATGTGAACCATTCAAGTTACATGGAGTTTGACTTTACTCACGATGATTTTTCACAAATTGAATGCTGGTCAGTTCCTGAAGAAATCATCATCGGCATCGGAGAAGATTTTAAGGAAGTGATCCAAACACAGGCGAAATATTTCGGATTACAACCAAAATTACCTGATTGGATCTTCGATGGCTTGATATTGGGTCTTCAAGGTGGCACCGAAGTGGTTCAACCCAAAGTTGAACTGGCAAGAAATAAAGGGATCAAGCTTTCTGCTATTTGGATTCAAGACTGGGAGGGAAAACGCATCACTTCTTTTGGAAAACAGCTCATGTGGAACTGGCAATTTGAAGAAGCGATGTACCCCGATCTTCCTGAAACAATCAAAAATCTAAACAAGCGTGGTATTCGTACGATGGGATACATCAATCCTTTCTTAGCCATAGAAGGTGCTTTATACCGTGAGGCGAGTGAAAAGCATTATCTTCTAAAAAATCAGAATAATGAAGAATATTTGGTTGAAGTCACTACCTTTCCTGCGGCGATTGTTGATTTAACAAATCCTGAAGCCTATCAATGGTTAAAAGGTATTATTAAAAACAATATGCTTGCAATTGGATTGTCTGGCTGGATGGCTGATTTTGGTGAATACCTTCCCTGTGATTGCAAACTTTTTTCCGGCGAAGATCCGACTTTAATTCACAATCAATTTCCGGTTTTGTGGGCTAAATTAAATAGGGAAGCAATTGAAGAGTCGGGAAAATTAGGGGAAGCAGTCTTCTTTACACGTGCGGGTTATTCATTCACACAGAGATATTCAACTTTAATGTGGAACGGAGATCAAATGGTGGATTGGAGTATGGATGATGGGTTGCCTTCAGTTATACCAGCATCATTGTCTCTCGGGCTTAGCGGATTCGGTATTAGTCATTCAGATATCGGTGGATATACAACCTTTGACAATCAATTGGGGAAGATAACCAGATCTAAAGAACTGTTGATGAGATGGATTGAAATGGCCGCCTATACGCCAGTCATGAGAACACATGAAGGAAATAGGCCCGATTTAAACTGCCAATTTGATTATGATGAGGATACGTTGGAACATTTTAGAAAAATGGTTGCTATTCACGTTCGATTAAAACCATACTTCCAAATTCTGAACGAAGAAAATGCAACAACCGGTTTGCCTTTTATGCGAAGCTTGTATACCCATTATCCAACTGATAAAACGAAAAATATTCAAACCGAATACCTTTTAGGAAGAGACTTGTTAATTTGTCCCGTTTTGAAAGCGGGAGAAAATGAACACAATGTCTTTCTTCCTGAAGATGAATGGATTTATCTTTGGGACGAACAACACTATAGTGGTGGCACTTATAAAATAACATCGCCATTGGGAAAACCACCCGTTTTTGTTCGAATGAAATCACCTTACCGAGAAATGTTGATAAGAATGAAGGAGGATATAGAATGAAAAAGATTGTCATGGGTGCAGATAAATCGGGATTTTCTTTAAAAGAAGCCTTAAAAGAACATTTGATTGAAAAGGGATATGAGATTGAAGATTTAGGCATGCAAAATTCGGACGATTTTCAAGCGTATTATGAAGTAGCCTCAAAGGTTGCCAAAAAGGTGCAATCAGGGGAATTTGAAAAGGGGTTATTGTGTTGTGGTACCGGTATGGGCATGGCGATTGTAGCCAACAAATTCAAAGGCGTTTATGCAGCTGTTGTAGAGGGATCTTATGCGGCAAAGATGTGTAAAGTCATCAATAATGCCAATATATTAACCATGGGAGGCTGGAAACTGGCTCCTCAAGAAGCAATAGATATGTTGGATAGATGGCTGAACACTGAATTTCTTGAAGGGTTTGAATTTAAACGAGAATTCTTAACCAATGCATTTGAACAGGTTCAAACCATAGAAGATGAGAATTTCAAATAACACATTGATATCAAAAAAAGAATACTAGAAAAAGCAAAAAACAAATAAAAGGGTCATTTAGTATGGACCCTTTTTTTTTATTAGAGTATATGGTAGAATAAAACCAGAAAATGCGAATCGTTTGCAAATAGGTGATCTTATGAGATTCACAAAAAACCGTCAGCGGATTTTTGAAATTTTAAGTCATGCTAAAAAACCTCTAACAGCAGAACAAATCAAAAGGACATTAGAAGCGTCCTCTATCTCTTTTGATGCGAAAATGAATTTGTCCACTATTTATCGGGCAATTGATTACTTAGAAAAAAGATCTTATGTGGATTCTGCTTCTTTCGGGAAAAACGTTCGTTTCTTTTTTTGCAAAGATAAATTCAAGCATTTTCTGTACTGCGAGAAGTGCCAGAATATTCAGGTATTTGATCAGTGTATGGCGCAGTCATTAGAAGAAATGGTATTGAAAAAGTACCATTTCAATATCCATTCACATATTTTTTATTTCACAGGTTTGTGTGAAAATTGTAAAGGAGAATAAGATGAAAAAAACCTTCTTACTGATTGTTTTCTTAGTTTTTGAATTAAGCATTTTCTCTATCATGAAAATATCTGTCTCTATCATTCCACAAAAAACTTTTGTGGAAGCGGTTGGAAAGGAATTGGTTGATATCACGGTGATTATCCCTCCGGGTTATAGTCCTTCAAATTACGCCCCAACAGCAAAACAAATTATTGAATTTTCACGATCATCTGTTTATTTCACAATTGGTGTACCCGCTGAATTATCCAATATTTTACCGAAATTGGCAAAAAATGCTCCTCATGTGAAACTTGTCTCATTGCAAGAGGCTGTTGATAAGGTTTATCAACCGAGGTATTTTAACGAAAATGTAAGAGATCCTCATATTTGGCTCTCGCCTAAAAGAGTCATGATAATGGTGGAAGTCATACGAGATTATTTATGCTCATTAGATCCCGAAAATGATCTATATTATCGTCAGAATGCCCAGAACTTTATCAACAAGCTAACAATGACACATCAACATTTGAATGAAAACCTCTCTAAAATTGAAAACAAGGGGTTTTTTTGTTATCATCCTTCTTTCGGATATTTTGCAGATGATTATGGTTTGAATATGTATGCATTGGAAGATAACGGCAAAGAGGCCTCGCCTAAAAGAATTGCAGAAATGGTAGCTTTTGCAAGAGAAAATAACTATAAGGTCATCTTCTATCAAGCGGAAATAGACAGTTCTCAAACTGATTCTTTTGCCCATGAGATTAACGGAAAAGCTTTGAAACTGGATCCTTTGTCAGCGGATTATATCAATAATCTTTTAAGTATGGGGCAGATTTTCAAAGATGTTTTGGGAGAACAGGATGGACAATAACATTGCCATCGCATTAAATCAAGTCAATGTATCTTACGGAAGTAAGCAGGTCCTTTCAGATATTTCAGTCAATTTCCCAGCATCGGAAATGACGGCAATAATTGGTCCTAATGGGGGCGGGAAAACTACACTTTTAAAAGTCATCTGTGGTTTGATTAAAATAGATTCCGGAGAGATCTCCATTTTTGGAGAAGAAGCAAAAGCAGCAAGAGAAAAAGGGTGGCTTGGGTATGTTCCTCAAGCGGCACAATTTGACAAATTATTTCCAATCAAAGTAGAAGAAGTTATATTAACAGGAACATTAAACAATCATTTGATTCCCTTTAAGAAATACTCTATGGATAATTATCGAAAAAGTCATGGAATATTAGAACAATTGGGATTATTGGATTTAAAGGACAGACAAATTGGTCATTTATCTGGAGGCCAGCTTCAAAAGGTTCTTATTGGTCGAGCCTTAGTTAAAGACCCCAAAATTCTATTACTGGATGAACCTACTGCTAGTATTGATACACAAACAAAAAATCAGATTTATCAAATTCTTCATCATCTTGTACCTGAAATAACTATCATCATCGTCACTCACGACATAGGGGCTATTTCTTCTTATTTTGATACAGTTGCGTGTTTAAACAGAAAAATTCATTATCACGGCACTGATCAATTAACACAGGGGATCATAGACGATACATTCGGATGTCCCGTGGATCTCATTGCTCATGGCATACCACATAGAGTTTTTAAAGAGGATAAGGAGATTTATCATGATTGAAGCTATTTTAAATTATCAATTCATGCAAAATGCTTTAATGACAGCTATTATAGCAAGTATCGTTTGTGGCATTATCGGGACGATTGTTGTGGAAAAAAAGCTTGTGATGATGAGTGGTGGTATTGCCCACACAGCTTTTGGAGGTATCGGCTTAGGCTATTGGTTGGGTTTCGAACCCATCTTAGGTGCTATATTTTTCTCAGTAGGCTCATCACTGTTAATCACCACCATTAAAAGAAAAACCAACACCAATACAGATACTCTGATTGGCATACTTTGGTCAAGTGGGATGGCCCTGGGAATTTTATTCATCTATCTTTCACCAGGATACCCCCCTGATATGGCATCTTATCTCTTTGGTGATATTTTAACCGTCACACGTTTTGATTTGTACATCATATTCGCTTTAGCTGTTTTTACTGTATTTGTAATTGTGGCATTTTTCAGCCGATGGTTATCATATTTGTTCGATGATGAGTTCTCTTTTATCATCGGCATGAACACTTGTTTCATGGAATACTTTATGTTTTTACTGATTGCCTTGAGTATTGTTGTTTTGATTCGAGTGGTAGGAATTATTTTAGTCATCGCATTGCTTACAGCTCCAACGGCAATCGCCAAACACTTCACTTTCAATCTAAAAAAATTAATGATCATTTCCGGATTGATTGGAATGATCATCAGTATAAGTGGCATTTGGCTCTCTTTCTATTTAAATATTCCTTCAGGTGCCATGATTATCCTTCTGCTTTCAGCCTCTTTTTTTATTTCAACGCTCTTAAAAAGAAAAAAAGGATTGGTGAAAGCCATTCAAAAGTAGAAAAATAATCGCAAAAAAGGGATATGCTATAATAAATCCAATATTGCTTTGGGAGGTTAGGCATGAACAAATTCAACAGTATTTCGGTGGTTCCACATATACCCGACAGAATCAAGGGACTGAGAGAACTGGCATATAGCTTTTGGAATGCATGGAACCCAGAGGTTCGATGTTTGTTCGAAGACATGAATCCCTATTTATGGGAGATAGTCCAAAGAAACCCGGTTCGGTTTCTAAAACATATCAGCCAAAAACGGCTGGACAAAGCATCAAAATCAGAAGAATATTTGAATAAATATGATCATGTTTATGAAAAATTCACTCGATATCTCTCAGATAAAAAAACTTACTTCAATGAAAATGAAATTTTAAATGAAGAAGAAAAGGAAACTCTTTTAATCGCCTATTTTTCAGCGGAATTTGGCCTTCATGAATCGCTTCCTATTTATTCCGGTGGGTTGGGTATTCTCGCCGGGGATCATGTTAAATCTGCTAGTGATTTGGGAATTCCTTTGTTGGGAATTGGCCTTTTATATCGAAATGGCTACTTTCAGCAAAAGATCAATAATCATGGCTGGCAGGAGTCCGATTACCCAGAATATGATTTTGCTGATTTCTCGGTCATTCCCATTAAAAATGATCAAAACGAGGAAATAAAGATAACGGTCCCCCTTCCCGATGGGAATCTTGTCGCAAAGGTCTGGAAAGTTCAAATCATGCGAACAACCCTTTTATTGCTGGATACCGATATCAAAGAAAACCCGCCTAAATTCAGAGAAATCACTTCACAACTCTACGGCGGCGGTCAAGAAATGCGAATAAAACAGGAGATTTTATTGGGAATAGGTGGTGTTAGAGCATTAAGAATGGCCGGCTACAAACCCAGTGTCTGGCATATGAACGAAGGCCATTCGGTTTTTATGGCCTTGGAAAGAATCAGAGAATTAGTGGAGGGCAAATCTTTAACTTTCTTTGAAGCTCTAGAAGCAGTTAGGGCAAAGACTGTTTTCACAACTCACACTCCCGTTCCCGCTGGAAACGATGCCTTTCCAATTCATATGATGGAAAAGTATTTTGCTCATTTCTGGAGTCGTTTATCTATTTCCAGAAAAGAATTTTTAGAGTTGGGTATAGAAAAAGAGGGCGATCATAATCTTTTTAACTTGACCGTTTTTGCTCTGAATATGACAGCATGGAGAAACGGTGTGAGTAAATTACACGGCGAAGTTTCTCGTGCTATGTGGAAAAACGCCTGGTATGATATTCCTGTCCAGGAAATTCCCATTGATCATGTCACAAATGGCATTCATTTGGAAACCTGGTTGAACAACGATATGCGTAACATGTATGATGAGTATTTGCAAGATTGGAAGTCCAATCTATTTAATAAGGAATATTGGAAAAGATTAGAAGATATACCCGATAAGGTTCTGTGGAATGTAAAGAGCAAGATGAAGAAATCAATGGTTGATTTTATCCATCAGAGGATAAAATTACAAAGAGAAAGAAACGGCGAAACCATTGAACAATTGCGTGAGATTGAAAGTATTTTGGATCCTGATACACTTACAATTGGTTTTGCTAGAAGATTTGCAACTTATAAGCGGGCTACATTACTGTTGAGAAATATCGAACGCCTTAAAAACATTATCACCAATTCAGAGCGCCCGGTTCAATTTGTATTTGCCGGTAAAGCTCATCCCGCTGATAAACCTGGCCAAGAACTGATTAAACGAGTTTACGAAATCACTCGAGAAGAACCTTATAAGAACAAAATCGTTTTTTTGGAAAATTACGATATGGAGGTTGCACGATTTTTGGTTTCAGGAGTGGATATTTGGCTAAATACACCAAGAAGACCACATGAAGCAAGTGGTACCAGCGGACAAAAAGTACCGGTAAACGGCGGAGTTAACTTTAGTGTATTGGATGGATGGTGGGTTGAAGGCTATAATGGAAACAACGGCTGGGTAATAGGAGACGGAAGGGAGTACGAAGACACCAACATTCAAGATACTGTTGATGCGGTGAGTTTTTACGATACCCTAGAAAAAGAAATCATTCCGCTCTATTATGACAGAAATGAAGAAGGTTTACCTAATGGCTTTATCAAGATGATGCGACATTCCATGGAATCGTGTATACCTGAATTCAACACGCACAGAATGTTGATTGATTATTTGAATAAATTGTACATTCCAGCTTACCGCTATGGTCAAAAGATTAAAGCCGATGATTACAAAAATGCCAAAGAACTTTCTTCGTGGAAAAGAAAGATAAAGGCAGAATGGGAGGCTGTAAGAATAAACACCGAAACACAATATAATCAAGGTGAAGAGATCCCGGTTAATATGGACATTGACTTTACCGCCATGCTGTTTTCAGGGGATATAGAACCAGAATTTCTTTCAGTGGAGCTATATTTTGCAAGATACAATATTCACAATGAAATGGAAGGCTATGAAATATTCCCGATGAAAATGGAAAAGCAAACACTCCATAACACTTATATTTACCGTGGTAAAGCCCATTTGCCTGAAAGAGGGCGCTATGATTACAGTATCCGTGTAATTCCTTACAATGAGCTTTTACCGCATAAACACGATACCGCTCTCGTTAGATGGTTGGATAATTGAAGGGAAGTGAAAGAATTTGAAGAAAGAACTTTTACCGTTAATATTTAAAAACGATCACTTGGATATTCTTGATCAAAGAGAACTTCCTACGCAAATAGTTTACAATAGAAGAAAGACCCTTGATGAGGTTTTCTGTGCAATTAGGGATATGGAGCTTAGAGGCGCACCTTTGATTGGCATCACAGCAGCCTATGGTATGTACCTTTCGATTCTTGATTTTGAAGGTTCTTCAGATGATTTGCTAAGATTGCTTGATAAAAACGGAGAATATCTGGTACAAGCCAGACCAACTGCAGTAAATTTGGATTGGGCTATTAAAAGAATGACTGCCGTCGCACAGATGCATGCTGCAAAAGGCATCGATGAGTTAAAGAAAGAATTGTTGTCCGAAGCTCTTTTGATCAATAATGAAGATATCCAAATTTGTAAAAATATAGGCGAAAACCTTCTGACCTTATTAGAAAAGGGAAGCGGGTTGTTAACACACTGCAACGCCGGAGCTTTGGCAACTTACAAATATGGTACTGCCACTGCCCCCATGTATTTGGGACATGAAAGGGGTTGGGGCTTTAAAATCTACGCCGACGAAACACGGCCGTATAATCAGGGAGCCAGATTGACGGCATTTGAATTATCTGAGGCCGGCATGGATGTGACCCTGATCTGTGATAACATGGCAGGCGTTGTTATGTCTCAAGGAAAGATCGATGCAGTGATCGTTGGATGCGACAGGGTAGCTGCTAATGGTGATGCTGCCAATAAAATTGGCACCATGACATTGTCTGTTTTGGCAAAAGAATTTCATATTCCATTTTACATTGCAGCGCCAACTCCAACAATAGATTTGGCAACGGTAAGTGGTAATGACATCCCTATTGAGGAAAGATCGCATGAGGAGATTACAATGTTTAAAGGACAACAGGTAGCTCCTTTGAATATTTCTGTTTATAATCCTGCTTTTGATGTGACACCGTCCGAGAATATTACGGCGATTGTCACTGAAAAGGGGATTGTCTATCCACCCTATTCAGAAAATCTATCAAAATTGATGAAAGGTTAAGTCAAAGATGTGGATTGACACACACACTCACTTATGGGATAAACAATTTGATCATGATCGTAACGAAATTCTTACTTCTATCGGGAAGGATATAAAGTATGTTATTGAAATTGGTGTGAATTGTGCAACATCAGAGCAGGCTTTGTCTTTAGCTTATCAAAATGATCATGTTTTTGCGGTCATCGGTGTCCACCCTCACGATGCAAAAGAACTGAATAATGAGGGGTTTGAACGTATCAGAGAATTGTCAAAATTGGATCGAGTCGTTGGAATCGGAGAAATCGGGCTGGATTTCTATAAAAATTATTCAACTCCTAAGGTCCAAAAGGCTTGCTTTGTTCGTTTTCTCCGTTTTGCCAATGAAGTCAATCTTCCGATTGTTCTACATATTAGAGATGCTTACGAAGAAATGATCGAAATTCTAAGAATAGAAGGGATACCCAAAGCCGGTGGTGTGGTACACAGTTTTCTATCAAATGAGCATCATGCCAGACAGTTTATTGATTTGAATTTATACTTGGGTATTGGTGGACCCATCACATTCAAGAAAAATCAAGATCTTCGAGACACTATTAAAAAAATACCCGTTGAAAACCTTATTATTGAAACCGATTGTCCTTATTTAACTCCCGTTCCAAAAAGAGGTCATCGAAATGAGCCCGCTTTTGTTCAATATGTCGCTCAGGAAATTGCAAAAATAAAAAAAATACCTATTATAGATTTAGAAGAAATTTTATGTGAGAATGCAGCAGATTTATTTGCATTACCAAAATGTTGAAATGGTGGAGGTGTAAGAATGGAAGGAGATTTTGATAGACAACAGGATACCATCGAAAAAGTAAAAAAGTTTATCAGTACCTTTTCAGTTTTAGTGATACTGATTATTATTGGCCTTTATTTTGCCACGGGAATTTATCAGGTAGAACCTTCTGAAGTGGGCTTAGTTAAGAGGTTTGGGAAATTTGTAAGAACAGATGAACCTGGAATCAACTATCATCTGCCGGCTCCATTTGAATCGGTAACAATTGTAGATGTGTTAACCTTGAGAAAAATTGAAATAGGTTTTAGGACAACTGCTCCAGGAAGATACTCAGATGTGGACAAAGAATCGCTAATGATGACTGGAGATAACAATTTTGCGGATGTTGAATCGGCAATTCAGTACCGTGTCAAAGAACCAGAATTATATGCTTTTAACGTAAAAGAGCCTGATACTATCGTAAAATATGTGGCAGAAGCCATGATCAGAGAGAGAGTCGCCCAAAGAACAGTGAATGAAGTTTTAACAAGCGACCGAGATGCCATTGCGATTGAATCTAAACAAGCGATTCAAGAGGCTCTTGACAAATACCAAGTAGGCATAAAGGTTGAAAATGTTCGATTACAGGAAGTCAATCCCCCTGATCAGGTATTAGCTGCCTTTGATGATGTCAACAGTTCTTTGCAGGACAAGGAAAAGACCATTAACGACGCATTAGCTTATTATAATGATATTGTTCCAAGGGCACAGGGGCAAGCCTCACAAACTGTCCAGGAAGCATCTGCCTATAAAGAAATTCAAATCTTGAATGCTCAGGGTGAAGTTGCACGATTCGTCAACATTCTTGAAAAGTACATTGAAGCTCCTGAAATTACCCGGACAAGACTTTATATTGAAACCATGGAAGAGATTCTTCCCGATGCAAAAAAAATTCTTTTGTTTAATGAAAACAACGACACATTGAACTTCCTGGATCTTGACGGCATACTTTCCGGAGGTGATTCAAAATGAAAAAAGTCGTCTGGACTTTAGTTGTTTTTATCCTGTTTTTTATCGTTTTTGCTTTATTCACATATCAAGTAGATCAAGCTGAAGTTGCTGTTAGAACCAGATTTGGAAAAATACTAACCGTGAACACCGAACCGGGTCTCTATTTTAAAGCCCCCTTTATTGACACCATCTTGACCAGGGACAAAAGAATTCAAATATATGATATTCCTCCGGAAAGCATCTTAACAACAGATCAAAAAAGGCTTGAAGTGGATACATATGTCTTATGGCGTATATCTGAACCGCAACAGTTCATAGAAACCATGAAAACAATCACATCTGCTTTGACACGATTGGATGATGTGGTGTATTCCACACTGAGGGATAAATTTGCAGAATTATATATAGGCGATATCATTTCTGAAAGAAGAAGAAGAACACTTCAAACTATTACTGATACAGCAGAAAAAACAATGAACCAATATGGGATTGATATTTTAGATGTAGATGTAAAAAGAACCGACTTGCCTTCAGCAAATGCTCAAGCGGTTTTCGACAGAATGAAATCAGAGAGAAATAAAGAAGCATCTTTAATCAGAGCAGAAGGAGAAAGACAAGCCCAAGACACGCGAGCCAGAGCTCAAAAGGATGCAGATATCCTGATTGCAGAGGCTAACAAAACAGCAGAAGTTCTCCGTGGTGAAGGAGATGCGCAGGCTTTGGAGATCTATGCGAATGCCTTTTCACAAGACCCTGATTTTTATAGATTTTGGAGAATTATGACCGCTTATAAAAATTCCATGAAAAACGGCACATCTATTGTCATGGGTAAAGACATGGAATATCTGAATGAATTTTACGGAGGATTTACCTCATTAGAAATCAAGCAGACAAAGGAAACGCAATAAGATTCAATTCCATCGAGAACAAAATTGAAAGCGAAATAGTCATTAGAAGATCAAGATTTATCAGTTCGGCAAAAATGGTTCTAAGTCCCCAGGAAGCAAGATCATTTATTGCCGAACGGTCTTCTTTACACTCAAAAGCGAACCACAATTGTTGGGCTTACAAAATTAGTCAGAATGAATGGTCGAATCAGCATGAACTCTTTTCGTCAGATGACGGCGAACCTCCAGGAACTGGCGGGAAACCTCTTATTGGTGCTATTGAAAAAAACATCATCAGCAATATTGCCGTTGTTGTTTCCAGGTATTACGGGGGACATAAACTTGGCATTCGTGGTCTGATTGATGCCTATTCAGAAGCCGCATTGACCGTCATTGAAAAATCCGGTTTATGTGAATATCGCCTATTCGTTCAATTACAAATAAACTGTGGCTACAGTGAATGGCCAAGAATACAATATGAAACCGAAAGAATGGGGATTCGCATAAATAAAGATGAAATCGAATTTGGAGAGCACATTCAATTGGAAGTGTACGTTGAATCCGAGAAAATAAAACGTTTTACTAGTGTCCTCAATACATTTCAGGTAAACGGATTGGTAGTTGATTATCGTATATCGGATATGCGACAATATCGCCCAGTTAAAAATTTAAAATAAAATAAGGTGTAATCATGGAAATATGGCAAAGCCTGGTATTATTCGGTTCACTATTTATCTCAAATTTGATTATTTACAACAAGATACTCACGTTTGAAAATAGCAAAAAGATCATTGTTTCGATAGGTTTTGCCGCTTTATTGTTCCCCCTTTTTTACGGCGGTTTTTATTTTCTTTCAAGCACGATTTCGGATAATTTCAAAGTAATGGCCTATAGTATCTTCTTTATCAACAACGCTTGGTTTCTGATATTTTTGAGAAACTCGATTATCAGCTACAACCAAACGATAAACATTGGCAGGTATTTTTTATGGACCATCATCTGTTTACTCATTCCCATCTCTCTGATACTCTTTTACAATCCCGTCGTGGAATTCACTGAAATCATTTTCAACACCGCTTATTTGATTGGGATTTTCCCAATGAGCATTTTTGTATCGATACTTCTTGGAATATCTGTCAATTCAATATTTTGGGGAGTTTTAGCATCAGTTGCTTTTTTCTCCTTAGATTTTGCTATTCGAACAAATCTGTTCATGATCATACCGGCTGATTATACCCTTGTCATTTCAGAATTATTCAGGGTCGGCTTTATTGCGTTATTTTCCCTTATCAGCCTATTTGGTTCACAAATTAAGAAAGAAGCCCCATGCGAAATCATTAAGGGGACAAAAAAATTAAATAACTTATTGTTTATGTTACTTACCATCTTTCCAGTGATGGTTTTTTATACTGCTTTTTGGCAGGTCAATATCAATCATAAGAAATTACAAGAAAATGAGATTAGTGTTTCGCAGGAGATTTTCATGTTATCTTTGGAGAAACTCAACGATTATTCCAACAAATATACACGAATCATCAACGACCTGTTAAATTCCCCATCGATCGCTTCAGCACAATGGAAAATTGAGTCTTATAAGTTTTCAAACCCTGAGATTCACGCCGGTCAAATCATAGCCTATAAAACTTCACCATTTGAGGGGGTCAATATGTCTACTCAAAATGGCATGATCGAATTTTCTTCAGACAGTCAAAAGGGATGGGCTATTAAACTAACGGTTGATGGTAAAAAGATTTACAACGATCTTCCGTTAAAATCAGAACATCAATTTTATGTTTTTGACGATCAAATTCCTGTCATCTCTCCGCCAAACATACAAACAAAGCGTGAAGAATTGGTTTTTTCAAACAAATATCAATATGCTTTTGAATCTCAAAGAAAGCTGTTTGATAAAAATATGGAAATTATCATGATCTTTCAAACTTCAGCGCCTGAACTGAGCCTTTTTACCATCTATTTCCTCTTTTTTTCAGTGTTAATCTTGGTATTAATATGGGCTTTTTACGGTTACTATATGAATAATTGGGAGAAACATGCCATGCAGTTTTTTCATGAAGCAAAATCAGAAACCTTAGAATACAGAAAAAAACTCGATACTATTAAAAATTCAATGACGTTTATGAGTAAGGATATTTCGAAAAAGGAATGGATTACCGAAGAAATCTATAGTCATTATGCTTATTTACTTGATTTCTTAAATAGCAATAACTTTCAGCAAAAAAGCGATATTGCACTCAGTTATTTCTATAAAAGTTTCATAAACCGTTTTCAGATGTTTGAAGAACTCTTTCTGATTCAAAAGTACCTTTCTGAAAAACGAATTTTTGCAACTTCTGACAGTACATTAAAAGGTGAAAAGATTGAAATCAAAAAAGGTCAATTGCCAAATGAATTGATTATGCAAACGAACACCTCATCATTTAATGGCATTTGCGTTGAAGATTCTGACTTTATCTTATGTGTTAAGAAAAGAGATAACATGTTAAGTGTTTTGAAAGAACAGGAATTCCTTAAGGATCTATTCGAAATAAGTAAATTCTACATTCGGCAACATAAGTTTTTATCAAGGAATGATAATATTATTGACAAAACATTCATCCTGTTAAAGATGTTTGAGCAAATACAATTGTTTGATTTTTTATCTGAAGAATGGATTATATCACTACTAAAAGAGATGCGAATACTGTTAAATAAGCCTGTTTTCATATCCTTTTATGATGTTCAAAAAAATGATATTGTTTTCAAAACTACAGAAAATGGACGAATAAATACGAGGAAATTGCCTATGCCTGATTCAATTGCATCTGAGGATTCAGACGATTCTCATTTCAACACACTTAAAAAAGATGTCTCTGAATTTGACCATATCAGTCCTGAACAATCTCTTTCCGGGTTAGCTCGTTCATTTGGGACCATCCCCTTTTATATCAAGGGTAGAAAATCGGGTCTTTACTTTGAATATCCTGATTACAGAGTCTTTTCTCAAAGAGAAATTGAGTTGTACTTTCACATTGCAAAGAGTATATCAGAAAGGGGGGTGAAATCTACCCGACATGAATAAATATATTTTGGTTCTCTTTGGTTTACTTCTTTCAACACTTCAATATGCATTATCCGTTTATGAGTTGAATCTTTTGGATTATTCGGAGGAGCACTTCAACAGATTGTCTGAATTAGTAGGATTTCAAATTGAAAGTGTTGATGCCAAGGTTTATGAGTATGATCAATTAAACGAATTTACAAAAGTGACTGGTGCTCCCTTTTTTGTATCTGCTTTCTCAAACAAACAAGGTATTCATATTCAAAGCCGTTATCTTCTTGGTAGCAGATTTCAGCCAGCTATCATTCATGAATTAATTCATTTTACAATTAAACATCAATATCCGATCCCAGCTTGGTTTGAAGAAGGGTTGGTTTGCCTGATTACGCAGGAATTCTCTGACGTTCATGATATAGATCCCATGTTAACCGTTTTAGATTATGATATTCGTAATGCCAAAAACAATTGGGAACTTGTATCTTATAGCCTCGGATGCATCGAAAAGGTAAAAGAATTATTGACTGAAGATCCAGCAACCATTACAAGTCCTACTTTTAACACCAGCATTCCATAGGAGGTTAAAATGGTATACCCCGTACAAAGAAGTCATTCTTATACAAAAAGAACAAAGAAGAAAAAAAAGAAATCTAAACTCCCATTTATTGTTGCCATAGCAATTATCATTGTTATTGCCATTTTGAGTGTTGTCTTTTTTTTGTACAACAACTTAATTCATTCCAAAGTCGTGACAGATGACAGGATTGATTATGTTTTTTATATGAAAGGGATTGAAAAGATATTCCTAATAAGGACAGACAAAAAAGAAAAGATAAATTATCTGATTTCTATACCAAAAATTAGTTATGAACCCATTATGGCTATTTCGATGGATCAACCTAATCCCAGAGAAATCTCACGTTCGGTGGAAAAATTGTTTGGTGCGGTTGATTCCAGTTTTTATTCATCCATCGATCAAGAGGCTTTTAATCATATTGTGAATCTATCAACCAATGAAAATACCATTAACTATGAACAGTTAACCATTGGACAATTTGTAGAAATCATAGAGCATATCACATTAGATTGGTATGAATTTCTTTTTTTCAATCAATCAAAATCACTCATACAGGCACAATCAGAACATAATTATACCCAACATGGTTCATATCGAATTATTAAACATATTAATCAATATGCCAATAAAGAAGTCCCCATGACATTTATGACCAAGGCACCGGTTAAAATTACCATACAGCAAAATGGACCCGAAAGCAATGAGAAACCCATTGAATACGAAAGACTCTATATTGATGATAAAAGTCTTGATACAATCATGGAGTTTATGAAAAGATGAGAAAAACAGTTCAATTTTTATCTTGCTGTTTAGGCATGATCGCCATACTTTTTTTTGTGTTCCTATTTCCACGACCTTTCATTCAATTTTTCCCTGAACAGATTGCTAAGCCTTCCTTTTATAAAGGTGAAACAGCACTCTCAGAGAAGGTTTTTTTTCTTGTTTTAGGTGTGGACGATGCCGGAGAAGCCGGATCGGATAGAACAGATGCCATCATGTTGGTTGGATTAGACCTGAATACCTCTGCATTTGAATTGGTATCGATTCCACGTGATTTGATGATCAATGATCCGAAAAACACCAAGGATACCATAAAAATCAATTCGGTTTACAAAAGTGGAGGTCTGGAAGCACTTAAAAATGTTATCGAAAACCTTATGACCGTTCAAATAGAAAAATATGCGGTTATCGATTATTCTCTTTTTAAATATTTAGGTGATCTGGTTGGTCCAATTGAAATCAAAGTAGATGAATCCATGCACTATGAAGATCATCAGCAATCGTTAAGCATCCATTTTGAACCTGGTGTTTATGAAATGTATGGTGAAGATCTTTTGAATTATGTTCGTTTCAGAGATGACAGCAAAGGCGATTTAGGGCGAATTGAACGCCAAAAGAACGCTATAAAAAGTATTTTTATACAATTTAAGAACAAATTATCTTTTGAATTCATCGAAAATGAATTTAAAAGTATTATAGGTCAGATGGAAACTGATTTTACCACGCAGGATATTATTTATACATTATTGAGTATCAGCGATTTGAATGATGTCATTTTCTTTAATTACCCTTATAAGATATCATCTGACGGATCGATACATTCAGATGATACTCGGATGACCACTTTAATTGACGACTTCAAATCCTTTAGTAAAACTCAAATAGCTGAAAAAGAAGGGACTATCAATGTGATCAATTGTACATCTCAAACAGCAAGAGTTTTTTCAATCGTCAATTATAACATTCTCAGTGGTACAGGGCTCAATTACTTTTTAATCAACGAACCACTCAACACTCTGATTTCAGAAACTTTTACAAACAACACCATAATGGTCTTTTCTGATAAGCACAGTGAGAAAAGCCAGGCCATTTTGCAAAAGTTTCAATCCCTTTATCAGATGGATTTTAGTTTGATTGATACCAATCATCTCGATCATCTGATTCTTTATTATCAAACTGTTCAGGAACTCACACAAACCAGACAATATTATCCAAGCCCGTTACAGGCAATCGTCTTCATCAAACAACAATAAAAGGTATTTTTCAAATGATTAACACCTTCAATGAAAAGGATCTGCATCATGAAATCAAACAATATCTGTTCAAACCGGGGGATCAAATTGAAGTACCCTACAAAGGATTTATTATTGATATCAAGCGAGATGATCTGCTCATTGAAATTCAAACCAAGTCCCTCGGTGCGTTGAAAAAGAAACTCAATCAATTATTGGATATCAATCGAATAAGGATCGTACACCCTATCATAAAGACAAAAGAGATTGTTGTTTTGACTTCAGATGATTGTGTTTTACGAAAGCGAATGTCTCCAAAACAAGGAGATATAACGGACATTTTCGAAGAATTGATTTATATTCCCGAACTTTTCAGACACTTAAATCTGGAACTGTTGTTGTTGATGGTTAGTATACAAGAAATCAGAAAAGATGACGGGAACGGAAGCTGGAGACGCCATGGCGTTAGTATTATCAATGCAAAATTAAAAAAAGTCCATGAAGAACATTTACTGGTAGATGGTATTCAATTACTGAAATATCTTCCCCAACATATTATTCTTAATGATTTCACCACTAAAGAACTATCCGCTGCGATGAACATCACCATGAATCGAGCTCAAAAGATTTGTTACTGTCTTAGTAGGATGGACCTCATTGAATCTATTTCAAAAAAAGGAAACCTGTTGGTTTATCGAAAAAAAAAGAGTCCGAAATAAACAAAAACTGATGCTATTTGTTCAAGCCGAACCCTTGTTAACCCTTTTCTATTAGGCTGTCAAATCGTATTGCAAGCGATATAACTGTTTGTACACACCATTGAGTTTCATCAACTCCTCATGAGAACCCTGCTCAACCAATTGACCTTTATGTAATACAAGAATTCGATCGGCACTTCTAATTGTGGATAGTCGATGTGCAATGGTGATCACCGTCCTGTTGCAGGACACTTTTTTCATAGCATCTTGGATGAGTGCTTCCGTTACCGGATCGATGTTACTGGTTGCTTCATCTAAAACCAGAATCTTAGGGTCTGAAACCACTGCTCTTGCTAAAGCAATCAGTTGTCTTTCACCAGCAGACAATGTTGCCGCCCTTTCAGTAATATTAGTGTGAAACCCATTTTCAAACTTATTGATCAAATGATCTACATGAACGTATTTGGCGGCTTCAATTGCCTGTTCATCTGTGATATCCTCATTGAACAATTTGATATTATCCAAAACGGTGCCTGAAAATAAGAATACATCTTGAAGTACAACAGCTATCCCCTGGCGTAGAAGCTTTGTTTGATAATCATAGATGGATAAATCATCAATCCTTATCTCCCCATCCTGAATGGGATATAGTGCGGTTAAAATATTCATCATTGAGGTTTTCCCTGCACCTGTTTCTCCTACAATTGCAATTTCTTCTTCAGGCTTAATGTCAAAAGAAATACCCCTTAGTACTTGTTTTTCTCCATCATAAGAAAGTTTCACATCTTTAAAGACGACTTCGCCTTTACTAATTTCTTTCTTGATTGTTTTTGAATCAACACCGATACCTTCTTTTTCATCCATTAAATTAAATATTTTTTCTGAAGAGGCAAAGGCATTTTGAACAATGTTAAACTTTTCAGAAATATCACGAAGCGGTTGAAAAAGCATATCGATATAATTGATAAAGGCGTAAAGGATTCCAAAAGTCAATGTACCGGATATCAAATCCTTTGCCGCAAACCATATAACGGTCGTCATCCCTAAATAAAACAACAAATCCATGGTAGGTCTGAAAATGGCAAAGACCATTAATTGTTGTAAGGTTGATTTGTAATAACTTTGATTGATGTCTGCAAACTCCTTTTGTTTCGACTTCTCTCGGTTAAACAGCTGAATCACTGACATCCCGGAGATATGCTCTGCCATAAAAGCGTTAATCCTGGCCAATCTGGTTCGAACCTTTCTGAATGCTTTTCGTGCAAAAAGCCTAAACAAAATGGTTGCAAGCACAATAAAAGGAACGACTATCATGGCATAACCCGTTAACTGGGGACTGATAATAATCATAAACACAATAATTCCAGCCAATAATAAAACATCTTTGATCAAACTCGTTATGGCTGTTGTAAAAAATTCGTTTAAGTTTTCAGTATCATTCGTCACTCTGGTAACTATTCGACCGGTGGGATTTTTATCGTAAAATTTCATAGGTAGTCTTAACAGGTGTCTAAATAGTTGGTCTCTAATATCTAAAATGACTTTTTGTCCCATTAGATTTGACGTTATGACTTGCCCAAATGTACAAAAGAAATTTCCAATCAAAACGGCAATAAGCAAAATAACCAAGATATTTAAGGAATGAATGTCTTTGTCCCTTAATATACTCATATCCTCAGAACTCAAATAATAAGCCGTTTCTCCATCGGTTAAGTTAAAACCAGTCTCATTTCCCTCTTTTAAAAACATCAATTGAAAACGACCTTGATCGTTTTTTTGAATCCAAATCTGTTTGCCTTGTGAATCTATCTGAATTCCCTGATCTAATTCAACGTCGGATACACTGTATGCATAATCCTGTGACATGTAATTATCAATGGCAATTTTCGTAAAATAGGGAATAGACAACTGAAGAACAGTACCCAAACCTAAAAAGACAAGACTTAAAACAAAAAGCAGTTTATAGGGTTTCACATATTCCCATAATCGTTTGAATATCTCAAAGTCAAATTTACTTCCGGCTGTTTCACTTTCTAATCTGAAATCTTTATTTTCAGCCATTGATATCCTCTCCTTTGAGTTCTTCTTCGATTAATTGCTTATTGTACAATTGAGTGTATTGTCCATTCTTTTCCAGAAGCTCTTCATGTGTCCCTGTTTCTATCACTCTGCCCTCATCAAAAACAAATATTTGATCGGCTCTTGAAACGGCTTTTAAACGATGCGAGATGATAATTGTCGTACGATCTTTGATCTCCTCATTCAGACTATTCAAGATTCTCAGTTCAGTTTCCGTATCCACTGCACTCAAACAATCATCAAGAATAACAACTGGTGTTTTTTTCATAAGCGCTCTTGCAATAGCCACTCTTTGTTTCTGACCTCCTGATAAAGTAACCCCTCTTTCTCCTATAATGGTTTTATACCCATGTGGAAAATCTTCGATATTAGAATGAACAGCAGCCAAATGGGCGTATTGTTCAACATCCTCTTGAGAATAATTGTCTACACTAAACCCAATATTTTCAGTGATGGTTGCAGAAAACAAAAACGTTTCCTGTGGGACGTAGGCAACTTGTTCTCTTATTTCTTTCATCCTTAACTGATTGATATCATCATTCCCGATGTAAATTTGCTGATCCTTAACAGAATACATCTTGACCAGTAATTTGGCCATTGTAGATTTCCCGCTTCCTGTTTTCCCCACAAATGCTACAGTCTGTCCCGGTTTAATCATTATATTGATATGATGGAGTACCCTTTTTTCGCTTCCGGGATAATGAAAAGAAAGATTTTTAATGCTAATCTCCTTTGACAAGTCAGCAGTTTTTGCATAATCCGGATCCCTAACTTCTGATGTTTGTTCTTCTATCCACATTATGCGTTTATAGGAAGCTCTCCCCCTCTGAATGACATTAACAACCCAGCCTATGGCTATGATTGGCCAAACTAACATCATTAAATATTGTGAAAAAGCGACAAATTGCCCAAGAGATATTTCTCCAAGAATAACCAAACGGCCACCATACAAAATCGTCAAGGCCATTCCCAACGAAGCCATCAACTCGATCATGGGGTTAAAAGTCCCCCAGAGTTTGATTAGCTTCATGGACTTTTTAAAATAATCTTGACATTTACCAAAAAAGGTATTACCCCGTTCCTTTTCCATGGTATAACTTTTAACAACCTGCATGCCATCCAATGTTTCTTGTACGGTATCCGTAATATCCGAAAAGGATTTCTGCATAGCCTCAAAGCGCCTGTGAATAGTTCCGCCATAAGAAAGTGCTACAACTGCGAGAATAGGCAACGGGATGATTCCTATCAGAGTCAATCGAAGGTCCACCCTTGTGATCATCATATAGACACTTAAAGTACCAAGAATAATGGAATCAGTGAGCATGATCACACCTTGCGAAAGCATCATTCTGGTGGCATTGAGATCGTTTGTTGTTCTTGCCATAATATCCCCTGTTTTGGTTTTATCATAAAAAGCCGAGGACAAAGACACCAATTTCTTAAAAACACTCGCCCGTACGTATTTTTCAAAATTTCTGGAAGTCCCGATAATGAAAAATCGCCAAAAAAACCTTAAAACAAACATACCAACAGCAAGCAAGAGGATGATTTGAATAATCGCCAATATCTCGTCCATGCCTTCATTTAAGTACTTGACCCCATCAATTAATTGTTCCAGATAAATGGGAATTTGAATTTGAAGATAATCAACACCAAGAAGGACTGCTATTCCGCAAATGTACAAATAGTATTTTTTTGATAAAAATGTCCCAATATACCCCTTGCTTTTCTTCATTTAGACCTCCCCTTGATTTTATCACTTTTGGAAAACCTCATCCATCATTCTGGTGCATTCAATGTCCAGGTTGATGAATGGCACCTACTATTATACAAAATATCGTTCTATAACCGAATTAATTTCATTTTACCGTCTGAATAACTTCCGATTAATACTTCTTCTACCTGTTTTGTGAAAATACCGTTTTCAATCACACCGGGAATATTATTAAGCTCACTTTCCAGCTGAATCGGATCATCTATGACTTGAAACTTGACATCCAGAATGAAATTTCCTTGATCAGTAATCACCGGCCCTGCTTTTTTTATGGCCATTCTTAGTTGTGGTTCACCGTTCATTTGAAGCATTCTTTTTTTTACTGATTGATAAGTTTGCGGTAAGACCTCAACGGGAACTGCAAAATGTTGTCCCAACCGCTGAACCAGTTTACTTTCATCAGCTACAATGATCAACCGGTCAGCAAAGTAATCGATATACTTTTCTCTGGTATGAGCGCCTCCCCCTCCTTTTATAAGCCTCTTCTCGGGATCCACTTCATCCGCACCGTCTATTGCCAGATCAATGCGAACGATCTGATTAAAATCAACGATTTGAATACCATTTTCTCTTCCCAAAATCTCTGATTGAAAAGAGGTAGGCACACCAACGATTCCTTTCATCCGACCTTCCCGAATCGCTTTTCCAATTTCATTAATCACATAAACCATTGTTGATCCGGACCCTAACCCGATCACCATATCTGATTCAACGTATTTCACAACTTCTTTTGCAACCATTTCTTTCAGCTGTTCTTTGATGTCCATATCAAACACCCCCCAAAAAATAATCACGCTGAAAAAGCAGCGTGATTATTATACATTCTTTTTTGAAGATTTTTAAAATTATTCGGCTGCTGATTGGTATATCTTAACAACATCCGATTTTTCCAATTTAACGAAATGACTGATCGGGCCAAAAGTAGTGCATTTCTCAGCCATTTCTTCAAATCTGACTTCCTCAATCCCAGCATCTTTTAATGACACCGGCATCCCGATGGAACGATAAAAGGCTTTCAACCTTTTCAGCCCTTGTTCAACCATATACTCCGGATTGTCAAATTCAGCCTCAACATCAAATACAGCATGAAAAAACCGCATCATCCTTTCCGGATATGCTTGATAAACGTATTTGATCCATGCCGGGAAAATGATTGCCAACCCGGCACCATGTGTCAAATCATACAATGCACTCAGTTCATGTTCGATCATATGCGTTCCCCAATCCCCAAGTCTTCCGGTATCAAGCAAACCATTATGTGCTAATGTCCCTGCCCACATGATCTCAGCCCTGGCATTGTAATCTTCAGGATTTTTTAAAACCAACGGGGCATTTTTTATGATTGTTTTTAAAACTGCTTCACACATATGATCGGTAAGGTCCACGTTTCTTTCCTGAGTGAAATAGCGTTCCATAATATGTGCCATCATATCAGTAATTCCGGCTGCAGTCTGGTAAGGAGGCAAAGTAAACGTTACTTCCGGATTCAAGATTGAAAATAACGGCCGAATTAACGGACTTCCGGTTCCCCTTTTCAACTGTTTTTCATCATTTGTAATCACACTGGCATCACTCGCTTCACTTCCCGCTGCAGGTAATGTCAAAATAACACCCAAGGGTAATGAATCTTGAATTTGCGCCTTGTGATCGTAAAAGTCCCAAACATCCCCTTGATAAGGTACACCCATCGCAATAGCTTTTGCAGAATCAATCACACTTCCACCGCCAACTGCAAGAATGAAATCCACCTTTTCTTTTCTGCAAAGTTCTATCCCCTCTTTCACTAGCTTCAAAGACGGATTGGGCTTAACACCTCCTAATTCCGTAAATTCGATACCCTCATTTCTCAAATAGCCCAAAACCTTATCATATAAACCGAATTTCTTAATGCTGCCACCGCCATAATGAAAAAGCACTTTTTTCTTTCCCAACCGTTTTATTTCCTGTCCAACTTTTTCTTCTGTACCTCTTCCGAATATAATCTTTGTTTTGTTCTCAAACACAAAATTCTTCACCTTTGTTTCCTCCTCATTATTTTGCTTTCACAACAGGTATATCTGGCCAATGCGTTGTGAAACGTTTTGAAATCATTTCTTTTTTATCTGTGGTTTTATTAATCATCGAATAACTTCCCAGTTTTACAACATTTTGTCCCAACTTTTTATTGACATCATCCAACGCATAAACAATTTTTGCAGTTCTTTTTTGAAAGGAATAAGGAACCGGGTCGTTTAAGGGGATTTGAACAGCGTCTCTGGGTACCAGTTTTTCCATCACCACCCCACCTTTTTTATACAAAACACCTTGCCGATAGATCTTGCTCAATGCCTCTCTGGATAGTTTAAGCATTTCAACGGTATTATCCGTTGCCCTGTCTAATAAGACGGGAACCGAACCATAATAATTGTCTCTGATAAACCGAGAGGACATGACAAAAATGGTGAAGGCCTTGGCACACATTTTGTATTCTCTAAGCTTTTCTGCGGCAGTTGCAACGAACAAAGCAATTCTTCTATAGAGGGATTCAAACTCCTCAATGGGAGGATCAAAGCTTCGGGATCTGATAACGCTGCCTCTTTTGGCCGGGACAGTTGTAAGAATACATTCTTCGCCTCTGAGTTCCATAACCGTTCGAGTTCCGACAGTATCCAAATACTTTTTGGCCCAATGCAGATCCACGTGTTTCAAGTCATATACTGTGTCGATATGAGCATGATGACATTTTAAAGCAAGCTTTCGCCCTATTCCCCACACTTCTTCTACGGGATAACGCTTCATCCAGTAGTCCAGACTGCAATCAGCACAATTGTACACACCTTGATACTGCGGTTGCTTTTTTGCCACATGATTGGAGAATTTCGCAAGTGTTCTGGTGGGCCCAATGCCCACCGAAACAGGAATGCCTGTCCATTGTTTCACAGTATGAACAATTTCTTTTCCCCATGAATTGAGCTGTTTATCATTCATGCCCTTGACTTTTAAAAAAGATTCATCGATGGAATACGGTTCGATTTCTCCTGAAAAATTAGATAGTACCTTTAGAACCCTTGCCGACATATCAGCATACAAAACAAAATTCGAGGAGAAAATCTGCACATTAGCCGACGCTAATTTCTCCTTGACCTTAAAAAGCGGAATTCCCATTGGGATGGCCATGTTTTTCACTTCTTGTGATCTGGCTACAACACAACCATCGTTATTTGAAAGTACTATTACCGGTTTAGATTCAAGAGCGGGGTTGAAAACTCTTTCACATGAGACGAAAAAATTATTACAATCCACTAATGCGTAATGACTATTCCCGTTCATCAGCAATTCAACCTCACTGGATAGGATGAGCGTTGGTTTTCTTAAGCATTCTTGAGAACATCCTGGCATTTATAACCGCTTGACCTTTGTAATGATTATTAAAGAAAAATACACTGGGTTTTTCAGGCACAATCCTAATTTTTTTTACCCATTCTAACAGCTCTTCTGTAGAATAAAGATAGTCATAACGTTCGTAGGGCTTTTCATGGTTCCACCACTTAGCGACATTTCTTCCGTGAAATCGGACGTAATAACCGTTACAATCTAACAATTTGGGCGACATCAGCCCCTTTAACTGAGGTTCATCTACAGATACACAAACAACCGCATTATTTCGCATCCAGTTGACGGTCTCTTTGCTATCCCAGGAGTTGTCACGAAATTCTACGGCTTTTTTACAATTCAAGGCACTGCATAATCCACGTAGGTATTCAAAATTATCCGGTTTATTTTTAAAGGCATTGGGAAACTGGAGCAGTAAAATGGAATGCACACCGTAATCTCCAATCATGTTCATCAACTCATTAAAAGCCGGGACAAAATCCATTTGATTTTTGTGTGTCATGGATTGGTGTGCTTTAACGGACAAGAAGAAATCTTTTGGCGCACGATTCAAAAGAGATTGAACAACCTTTTTTGAAGGCAGCCTATAATATGACATGTTTAATTCAAGCGCATTGAAAAAACTACAGTAATAATCAAACCATTTATTTTTGGAGAGTTTGAGAGGATAAACCTCACCAACCCAATCAGCATAAGAAAAACCACTGGTTCCAATCCAGCAATTTTTCATCCAATTTGGTGTTGATTCCCTTTTTGCTTGATTGTTATCCAGTTGATTCTCAAAAAGTGTTTGTTGTGTTCCCTCTTCATCATACCTTATGAATGACATTTGTGACAACTCCCCATACATTCAAATCGCTGTCATTGGTTAGATAAATCGGCGAGTAATTTTTGTTCTCAGGCATCAGAATATATTGATCATCATGGATACATAAACGCTTGACCAGAAGTTCTCCGTTCAAAATGGCTATGACTATTTTTCTGTTTGTCGCCCTGAGCGATCTGTCAACGATTAATATATCCCCGTCAAAAATCCCAGCATCTTTCATGGAAGACCCCGATACTCGGACAAAAAAAGTAGCGGCCGGATTTTTAATCAACTCCATATTCAGATCAAGAGAATTTTCGATAAAATCATCTGCCGGAGAAGGGAACCCGGCGGAAATCCTTGATCCCGCAACGGGTAATTTGCAAGATGTACTTGAATCGGGCAAGATTATATCAACAACTTTCATTTTTTCACCTCATTTTAGTGTTTAAGACATAACCCCTGCTTTAATACCACCTGAAACACCTTTTGAAACGACAAAGGGGAAGTGTTTATAAACACTTCCCCCAATAACCTTCCCCTAATATTATAACACCTTTTGTAAAACAATCAACACCAAATCAAAAATTACTTCAAAACTCCCACGGGTGCTAGATAAACGGAAAACTCATCCTCACCGTCTAACTGGAATAGCTCATCAAGGGGCTTTTGAAAATATGCGGCAATAGCACAGGTTCCAAGACCAATCGATTGGCAAGCAAGATAAAGGTTCTGACAAACATGTCCGGCATCAAGAAGCATGGTTTTGTGAGAACCGACATGGTATCGCCATTCACCTCTATAAGGAATCACTGCCCAGACAAAAGTACAGGCACATTCACCAGCAAATTTTTGATCCATCGCAGCTTTTATCATCTCTTTGGTGAAATCACCTTCTTTAATCAAAATCAACTGGTGTTGAAGTGCTACATACCTGTAAAGTCCCCTATTCACACCATCCACTCTATTAATCCATAAATACGTTTCAAAGGGATGTCTGGCGCCTGCTGAGGGAACCGTCCGTTTCGTGGCATAATGATTGCCCATAATTGATTTCACACCTTGTGTAGCCCATAAAAGGTAGGAAAGTTGCTCTATTGTCATGGAAGCTGAATCAAATAACCGGCGGCTTTCTCTCCCTTCAATGATTTTGATCATATCGCTTTCTTTGAGTGAAAGCGACTTGGGATCTGGAAGATCTACGAATGGATCGTTTTCATGTACAGGTTTTTCCAACGGTGGCTGTTGAAGCCCTCTACTTTGATCACTTTCAATGTTTTGAGCCAATAATTCAAAGCGATTAGATTTAAGAAATTCTCTGCCCTCTTTAATCATTTTTTCCATATTGAATTTCCTCCTCTTATTTTTTGCCAAAAACAACCATCATAAAAACATCTTATTAGTCTCGTTTGCTTTTCTTTTTGCCAATCCAGCCTTTCTTTCTAAACCACAAAAACATGGATAAAGTGATGATTATCATCACACCAATCAAGAAGAAATAACCAAATTTCAAACTTAATTCAGGCATGTACTCGAAATTCATTCCATACAAACCCACCAGAAACGAAAGAGGTATAAATATTGTTGAAATGATTGTCAATACTTTCATAATCTCATTTAATTTATTTCCTTGTACTGATAGATAAATATTCAAAAGCTCAGTCGTCAATTCCTTTAAAGACTCTGTAATTTCAAGAGTTTGTAGAATATGATCATAACAATCCCTAAAATAGAATTTCACTTTTTCGCTAATAAAGGGCATCTCTTCTTTCGTGAATTGATTCAGACATTCTCGTGTTGGCCAAAGCTCTCTTTTCAATGATATCAACGCATGTTTTAATTCATAAATCTTTCTCAACTCTGCTTCTTCTGTTGCAACGGTCACTTTTTCCTCAAGGATCTCAATATTTTCTGATAAATATTCCAAATAAGAAAAATAATGATCAAATATGGTATCTGCTATTGCGTAGCAAAGATAATCCGCATTCATTTTTCGAATGATGCCTTTTGAATGTAAAAGTCTATCTCTAAGAGAATCTAAGCAGTCGCCGTATTTTTCTTGAAAGGAAATAACATAGTTTTTCCCTAAAATGATACTGACCTGTTCTTCATAAAAATGATCACTATTTTGTCTATGAAACATTTTTAAAACCAAAAACAGATAATCACTGAAAGAATCAACTTTAACTCTCTGGGGAATATTCACAACATCTTCCATAATTAATGGATGGATTTGAAATTCCTTTTTTATTTCTTCCAAGACCTTTTTATCTCCCAACCCCTGAATGTCTATCCATCTTGTAAAACCCGTTGGTATATCAGAAAGACCTTCGATTAATTTCACGGATTTGAGAACGTTGATTTCATCTGATTGATAATCAATCACTTGAATCAAAGGATATGGCATTTCTTGAGTTACTACAATATCACCCGGTATTGTACTTTTGACTTTACTTATTTTTTTAATTTTGAGCCCTTTTTTCAATTCATTCACCTCTTGAAAGTAATTCCTCAATTATCTGTACGGTCTGAAAAAAAGGAATGTGACTCTATTGACTTTCTTTGAAACATTTTATAGTATACCAAACTACTAAATTATTTTGAAAAACAAGAAGCTGAAATCAAAAAAAATATGTTATACTTCGATGACCATTAGTCAATTTTTTAGCTGGAGAGTGATAGTATAAAAGAATTAAATATAAACGGGCTGATACCCAAAATCCCAATCGTTCAAGGCGGGATGGCAGTGGGTGTTTCATTATCCAATCTCGCAGCTGCTGTAGCTAATGCGGGCGGGATTGGTGTCATTGGAACAGCGGGGATTGGTTTTAGAGATGAAAACCACTTTAATGACTTTAGAGGTGCTGATTTAAGGGCATTGGCTAACGAAATTAAAGCCGCCAGAAAAAAATCAAACGGTATTATCGGCGTGAACATCATGGTCGCTTTATCCAATTACAACGATATGGTTAAAACGGCTGTGAAAAATTGCATTGATGTCATTTTTTCAGGTGCCGGATTGCCCTTGGAACTACCGGGATTGGTACCAGAAGACTCAAAGACAAAGTTGGTGCCGATCATATCATCTTTAAAAGCTGCCAAGGTTATCATAAAAGGCTGGATGCGCTATTTCAACAGATTGCCGGATGCTTTTGTACTTGAAGGACCACAAGCTGGTGGACATTTAGGCTTCAAGAGAGATTTTTTAGATACGCCGCATCAGCACTATTTGGAAGAAGTGATCCCCTCCATAAAGGAATTTTTATCTACGATTAAGGAAAAAAAGATACCGTTAATTACCGGAGGTGGTGTTTTTTCTAAAAAAGACTCTGATAAACTGTATGATTTAGGCGCAGATGGCATACAAGTAGGCACTTCTTTTATTGCCACCGAAGAATGTGATGCTCATCCGGCTTTTAAAGATATTATTATCAATGCGAAAGAATCGGATATAGAAATTATTAACAGCCCAGTTGGGATGCCAGGAAGAGCAGTAAAAAACAAGTTTTTGGATGAAGTACAGCAGGGGATCAAAAAACCTTTTACATGCCCCTATCAATGTATTAGAACATGCGATTTTCGAACAGCACCTTATTGTATAGCAAAGGCCTTATACTCCGCTTCGATAGGAGATTTTGAAAACGGCTTTGCTTTTTCCGGAACAAATGCCGGCAAGATAAACAACGTGACAACCGTTTCTGAAGTATTTGGAAGATATTTTTGAAATTAAAAAAGGGGCAACTTTACTATTGCCCCTTTTTTTGATTCTACTGATCGTTTTTATTCGCTTTTTCGATATTCTTCCATCAATTTGTCTGTTTCCTTAATCTTATCCCTTTGTTCCTGCCAAAACTCTTCTGTCATTGTATAGTTTAATTCTTCTACTGATTTACCTTGTTGTTCTACCCAAGTGTAGTATTTCAAATTATGCCATCTTTTTCTAATAGCATATGTTGCTTCTTGTACCCAATCGGTCTTTACACCTTTAAACAGCATTTCATACCGTACTTTAGCCTCACAAGTATCCATTTGTCCATATTGCTTATCAAGGTCATTCATTACTGTTCGGTATCTGTCGATATTGTCAGTTGCTATTGTGAACAAAGTGTCTTTTTCGGTCATATCATAATATTTAGCCGCTTTTATTGCACTATAAAGATTGCAAACGCCGGAAATTCCAAATATTTTAGACATTAATTCAACTTCTTCTTGTTTAACACCAAGTTTGGAAATGAAATCCATTCCAACAGGGTCCGTCAAAAATTGTAATCCCTTTTTAGATTCCACATCATCTACCGCAACCATGGCATCCATGTTCATCACATTATGAATCCATGTGACGTGCTTGTCACCAATTCCCTGAATGTCATGACCACCATAACCATTGCTGATCAAAGTGGGGCACTGTATCGGTTCTGACCCGATAATCAGGCATCTCGGCTGCTCTTCCTTGATTCGATCACCGCAGGCAATGGTACCGGATGATCCCATAGAGCTGACAATGGCTGAGATTTTTCCCGTTCCAATCCCTTTTGAATGAAGTTCTTGGGTTAATTCCAAAAGTGTATTTCCAGTAACATAATAATGGAACCTGTAATTGCCGAACTCTTCAAATTGATTCAATACCCTTACTTTTTCCGGATTTTGAGCTTTCAATTCTTTGGATTTATCATAGATCTCTTTCACATTTGATTCACACCCAGGGGTTGGAATCACTTTGCCACCATATTCTCTGATTAGATCAAACCTTTCTTGGCTCATCATCTCAGGAAGCAGAACAACCGAATCAAACCCCATTCTGCAACCCACCCAGGCTCCACCAATACCATAATTACCCGTTGATGGCCATATCAGTGTATTGTAAAAAGGATCTATCTCATTTCTTATCACTTTTTCCATTAAAATGGAATATGTGGCGCCTACTTTATGGCTTTCAGTCGGAAAATCTTTACCATATAAGACAACGATGTTAGCTTTTACCCCGGTGATTTCCTTTGGCATTACAAAATATCTGATTTGATTATCTGAATCCTTCCAGGTTATATTAAAGAGGTTAATCGGATCAAGAGGATCTTCTTTCATAGCCTTTAAAGCCATTTCTCTAATTGTTCTGTCAATCTTTTCCGGGTGTAGCATTTCTTCAAAAGTCGGACCTAAGATCTTTTTCTTCATAATTTGCGCTTAATGCGCTTCACCTCCTGTTAGCTTTTAAGGATTATATCACAAATATCCATGTTATAATTGATCGAAATCCATATGAGGAGGGAACTGTATGAAAGAAATGACTAAAGAGTTTTTAGCGGCCGCCTTTGCAGGCGAATCAGAAGCACACATGAAATATGCCATATTTGCTGAAGACGCAAAAATGAAAGGAAAACCTGGTTTAGCAAATTTATTTGAGGCAATCTCATATGCTGAATATGTACACGCCAAGAACCATTTCAAAGCACTGAAAAAACTAGGCTCTATCCCTGAAAACATTGAGCAATGCATAGACGGCGAGAATTTTGAAGTTGAAGAAATGTATCCTGTTTATCATGAAGTAACCAAATTTCAAGGAGAAAAAGAAGCTCAAAGATCGACACATTATGCGCTTGAAGCTGAGAAGATTCATGAAGACATGTATAGAAAAGCAAAAAAAATTGCCGAGGATGAAAAGGATTATCCAGCAACAAAAATATTTATTTGTCCCGTTTGTGGTCATACTGTTGAAGAAGAAGTTCCTGAAAAATGCCCGATATGTGGTGTACCGGGAGAGAAATTCAAAGAATTTACTGCATAGGATCGAATCGTAGACATTTAATTGTGGCAGGGGTTGATTTATGTTCGAATTATTCATCACAGATCTTGACGGAACGTTGCTTGATGACGATAAAAAAATTTCTGATAAAAATTATCAAGCGATTGAGATGTTGCGTGAGAAGCAAATAGCCTTCAGTGTTTTTACAGGCCGAAACTTTTATTCAGCCTATGACTATTTAAAGGTTTTGAATGTAGAAGGATTGGTCGCTCTGCAAAACGGGGCCTTGATTATTGAAATGCCTTCCAGAAAGGTGATCAATGAAATCTATTTGAACGCCTCTGTAGCTTGGAATATCTATCAGTTGGCAAAAGACCGAAATTTCACTATAATAGCTTATACTGGCTATCACGAAACAGAAACATCCCAATCAAAAGATATGATGGTTGAGAAAAATTCGATTGACTGTCCTTCTTTCGATCATTATTTCCAGCATAATCACGAAAGAATCACTTTTGTGGATTCGTTGGATGCTTACTTTGATAAACGAAAAGAAATTGGGCAATTAGCAATTATAGGTAATGAAATGGATTTGTGTGATCTATTAGAACAAGTTTCTTTTCAATATTCAAATGAAATCAGCCATGTCTTATCTCCTATAGGAGATGATTGCAGTTTCTTGGAATTTTTTGGACCAAAAGTTTCAAAAGGAGATGCCCTAACCCATTTATTAGAGCGTTACCATACAACTGCACAAAAAACAGTCTTTATTGGAGATAATTTCAACGATCTCCCTTTATTGAAAAAAGTCGGTTTATCAATAGCGCCAGAAAATGCATCGAAGGAAATAAAAGAACATTGTAAAATGATCGTCGCCAGCAACAATCATCATGCAGTTGGAGAAGCAATTCAAAGAATCTTTTTTTAGATTGTCATCGTTTATTAAAACTTATTTAGAGTGGGATGGATGGTCGCTGGAGTGAATGATCCAGAGGAAAGTCCGGACTCTTAGGGCAAGGCGCCGAGTAACAATCGGAAGGAGCGATCCTTGGTAAGGGCTATAGAAAAGCAGACCGCCGTTTTGGCAAGGATGGAAAGGTGAGGTAAGAGCTCACCAGCATCTGAGTAATCAGATGGCTTGGTAACCCCCGCCTTGAGCAAGGTCAAACAGGAAAGACGAGCGGCCCGGCTCAAACTTTCCGGGTAGACCGCAAAGATAAATGGCCATTCAAGACAGAATCCGGCTTATAGTCCCACTCTTTCATAAAATCAATTAGGAGCTTTATGATCTATCACATTTTTTTATGGTCAACGATTGTATTTTGGGGATTATCCTTTGTAGCAACATCCGTCATTATTGATACACTTCCTCCTGTTATGACAGCGATGATAAGATTTTTAATCGCCTGGTTTGTGTTGATTATTATCACCAAAGGTCATAAACCGTATGGTAGCCTTAAGCATAGGTTATTATGCGGATTATGGGGTATAACGCTTTACTTTGTTTTTGAAAATTTTGCGTTGAGATACACTTCTCCCACTAATGTTGCACTGATTATCAGCACCATTCCAATGTTCAATCTAATCTATCTTAAAATGTTCTCGTCAATTAACATATCTAAGAAAAATGTTGCTGGGTCGTTGACCGCTTTTCTGGGGGTTGGCGTTGTCATCGTAGGAGACCAATTTCGGCTTGAAGTGAACCCGCTCGGAGATTTACTGACTATTTTTGCCGTTATCGCATGGATTATGTATACTCACTATCTCATCGAAATTGAAAAAAAGAATAATGACCATTCACAAAAAAATGATTTTTTTAGGACCTTATCGGTAACCAAGTCGATTACTTTTTGGGGGTTTATTTTTTTGATTCCTCCATCTGCGGTTGAATTTTTTTCTTTTAAAGGAGATATTCTTTTGCCTTTTCAAAGCCCGCAAATCATTATCAGTCTGTTGTATCTCGGTATATTTTGTTCAAGCCTTGCCTATTATTTTTGGAATGAATCCCTTAAACACCTTGGCCCGAGAAAAACAACCAATTCTTTATTTACCATTCCAATTGTTACCGCTTTTGCACAAGGCATCTTCTTAAAAGATGTTCCACACTTAACTACTATTATTGGAGGAACTTTGGTTATAGCAGGCCTTTTTTATTCCGAAAATAAATCAGAATCAAAACATGATCATCTATAAACTGAGAAAAATGAGTACGGAAGCATTAATCGAATATGCTCAAACAGGTACTCAAGAGGCTATTGAGTTAATAGTAGAGCGATACCATGACATGGTGTACAAATTGTCCCAGCAATACTATGGTTCATGGGCTGAAAAAAGTGATATAATTCAAAACGGTTATGTTGGATTATTAAAAGCTATCTTCTACTATGATTGCGACAAAAAATCAAATTTTAACACTTTTGCTTGGATGAATATTAATTCTGAGATGAAATCATTTTTAACCTACTTGAACCGAAAAAAGAACAAAATGCTTTCTGAATCGATTTCATTTGAAGAAGTATTGCATGAAACTCAGGAAGATGAAGAAGGCACTTATTTCATTACTAAAGAAAAACAGGATATTTATGAGAATCCATATGATGATCAAATGATTATCGATAAAACCATGAATGCCTTAAAAAAAGAAGTCACAGAATTAGAGTACCGAGTATTTGAGATGTTTCTTAAAAAATATACCTATGATGACATCTCTAAGCAAGAAACGATGAAAAAGAAAAAAGTTGATAACACGATTCAAAAATGCAAAAAAATTTTTAAAAACCATTTTGACAAGTACCAAGCCGAATTCAGATATTTCCAAGATTGGTTTTTAGGAAGGATGAGCTGAATGGTATACATTCCCGGACCAGGTGCCAAGAACACACCAGAATCAATCAAAAAACCCATCATTGAAAAAAACGATGAACAAACTGTACCAATGAAAGAGGAAAAGAAAAAAAGACGGCCAAGAAAAGAAAGAATCAAAATATCTTCAGAAATGGATATGCCGAGAAGCAAAAAAACAAAAAATACTCATTCATTTTTCTTATATCTATGTCTCATTATTGCTGTTTTCTTTTCTGTAGCAGCTTTTTTAAAGATGTACAGCAACGAGAAAGCAACGAATTCACGACTTGATGCAATGAGCGCTAAGTACAACAGCTGGTATCAAGATATCAAACAGCAATCAGAAGAAACCTATAATATGTTAAAACCAAACGGATGGTTTAATCAAGCCGTGATCTCAGCACATTTAATAGAGGATTACCTGATTGGCATTGATGACATTATCAACATCTCGCAACTAGGTGATTTTAAGAATTTAGGCTATTGCCGTCTTTTCATCAGTGGAAACTCACCTGTATGGATATCGATTGAAGGCAATTCGAAAACCCTATTTGGAAAGAATGTTTCACCGGGATTATCCGAAGAGCAATTTTACTATTACAAAGAACCTAAAGTAATTCTCGAGGATAAAACAATCATTGTACCCAGGAATTTCAAAATAACCAGCGGGAATTACGAAGACACCTATATCTTGTTTTTTAATTTTGGAAGCACAAAAATGGTTAAAATGAATGCGCGATCTATCAATAACGTACCGGGAGCTTTTAATATATGGCTTCCTGCTAATTAGAAAAGGAGAAAACTATGGATTCAAAAAGCAGATTGATCATCGAAAATCAGATGACTATATCCGAGATTGAGAGAAAATTTAGCTGTACAACAGATAGAGCAGTCATCTTATTCTGCAAGGCATTGGGTATTAAAAAACCCAATACTGACCAACTGGAATCGTGGAGTAAGCAAAAACTCAAAAATCTTTCCAAAAACTCACAGTGTTCACAGCAAAAAACGCATGATTGTTCTGATCATCAAACTGATTGCTCATCTTGCGGCGGCTGCAACGGATGTTGCAGTTCATAAATAACAGCTTGACAATTGAAAGATTTTCGTTTACAATACAGATGATTCTATGAGTTGTTTACTTTTTGCGGCTGTAGTTCAATGGTAGAATATCAGCTTCCCAAGCTGAGGGTTGCGGGTTCGAGTCCCGTCGGCCGCTCCAAAAAAAAGACTCCCTTAAAGAGAGTCTTTTTTTATACCGCTTTTTTTACTTCTGAATTCTTCGGAATATCTTTTTGAGTCGTTTTAGGTTCTTTTTTTGGACTTTCTTTCGCCGATGTGCCGGGGTGAGTAGTGGTCTTTTTTGCAGAACTGGTATCTGTCACATAATACCCGTTTCCATTGAATTTAATCCCGATCATACCGATTAGTTTATGCATCTTTCCACCACACACTTCACATCTTTCCAATGGTTCAGAATTAATCGATTGTAACCTTTTTTCCTCATGTCCACATTTTTCGCAACGATATCTGTAAATAGGCATGAAATCACCTCCTGCGAAACCGAATATAGATTTTGGTGCCGAGGGCGGGATTTGAACCCGCACAGGAATAATTCCCACATGAACCTGAATCATGCGCGTCTGCCAGTTCCGCCACCCCGGCTCAATACTGAATCCATTTTTCTTGGATCAGCGAGTCTATTTTACATGATAACCGCTTAAAAGTCAATAATTATTTTTTTCTCTATCTAAAAGCGCAAAGAAAAAATCATTCGTATCGGTTTCTTTCAATTTCCTTAGTATTAAATTCAAACCTTCTTCTTCCCCCATAGTAGCTAACATTTTTCTTAACAACCAAACCTTTTTTATTTCAGCTGAGGACAGCAACAACTCTTCTTTTCGCGTACCGGAAAGATTGATATTAATGGATGGAAAAATCCTTTTATTGGATAACTGTCTGGACAAAATGAGCTCCATATTGCCGGTCCCTTTAAATTCCTCAAAGATAACTTCATCCATTTTACTACCCGTATCAACTAATGCAGTAGCCACAATGGTAATGCTTCCGCCTTCTTCTATGTTTCTTGCAGCACCAAAAAAATACTTGGGACCATATAACGCCTTGGGATCGACACCACCTGAAAGCAGTTTACCGCTTGGAGGAACAACGTTGTTATAAGCCCTGGCTAATCTGGTAATTGAATCTAATAAAATCACAACGTCGTGTTTGTATTCAGCCATTCTTTTCGCCATGGCTAATGTTAATTGAGCCACCTTAATCTGCTTCTCTGGAGGCATATCAAACGGGGCGGCAATCACTTGTGCATCAACCGAACGTGTAATATCGGTTACTTCTTCTGGTCTTTCATCGATAAGCAATACAATACGCTTAGTATCCGGATGATTTTTGGCAATACCATTGGCTATATCTTTAAGTAAGGTTGTTTTACCGGTTTTGGGAGGTGCAACAATCAAACCCCTTTGACCTTTACCAATAGGGGAGAATATATCGATGATCCTTGTACTAAGATTTTTTTGATCGTGTTCCGTTTGAAACTGTTCAAGCGGATAGATAGGTGTTAGATTTGTAAAAGCAACTCTTTCAAAAACTTCTTCCGGTGGTCGTTGGTTTACCGCTTCAATCCTCAACAGCGCAAAATACTTTTCACCTTCTTTAGGTGCTCGTACTTGTCCAGATACAATATCGCCGGTATTCAAACTGAATTTTCTGATTTGAGATTGTGAAACGTAAATATCATCGTTATTTCCCGGAAGCATATTACCGGTACGCAAAAAACCATAGCCTTCATTAGGGATAATATCAAGAACACCTTCATTAAAAAAGTAACCAAAATTTTTAGCCTGCGCTTGTAATATCGCAAAAACCAGCTCGTTTTTCCTCATTCTTGTAAACCCTGTTATTTTGTATTTTTTTGCCAGTGTGTACAAGTCTCTGATATTCATATTGCTAAGCTTTCTGATATCAACATCCATCTCTTGGATATTGTCTTTTCTGTCATTTTCCTGTTCTAATTCCTCAACCTCTTCATCTTCTTCCATATCCGGAAACGTTCCCAATGAATCTAAGTCAACGGATTCATTGGTCAGTATTTCTTGTTCAATAAAATTATCTTCTTCCTTTTTACGTGGCAAATTCTATCATTCCTTTCATTTTTCTTTGTTTAATTGATTCCAATCTGATAAAAACCTTTCGATCCCGATGTCCGTCAGCGGGTGAACAAACAATTGTTCAAGGGTTTTATAAGGAAGCGTTGCAATATCACAGCCCATCAATGCAGCGTCAATCACATGCTTTGGATGCCTCATGCTGGCTGCAATGATTTCGGATTTGAAATCATAATTTCTTATAATTTCCAATGTCTTTTCCAGCATTTCCATAGAATCCCAGCCAATATCATCGATTCTACCCAAAAAAGGACTGATATAACTGGCTCCAGCTTTTGCAGCCAGTAATGCCTGGGCAGGGGAAAAAACCAAAGTTACATTAGTTGGAATACCCTCTTTTTCTAAAGTAGCTACCGCCCGAATTCCATCTAATGTCATCGGAATCTTAACAACTACATACTCAGATAACTTAGCTAAAATTCTGGCTTCGTTGATCATCGAATCATAGTCCTCTCCGATAACTTCTGCGCTTACAGGTCCCCGTGTAATCTCGCAAATGGTTTGAATATGCCGGTGAAAGTCCTTGACACCTTCCTTTGATACGAGGCTCGGATTTGTGGTGACGCCATCTAATAATGAAAGATTCTTAGCCTTTTTGATCAAATCAATATTAGCGGTATCCAAAAAAAACTTCATAATAACACCTCCGAAGCGATTTGGTTTGAAATTACAATCATTCATCTATTTTGGATTATCTGCAACAATCAATCCATTTATTGTGTAATCAACGATTTTTATCCGATTGGAGAATACTCAATAGGCGCTTTAAATTATACCATTATTGGAAAAAATAAAAAAGAAAATATCATTTTCTTATAAGAAATATAGTTTCTCAGGCTCATGTGCTTCTTGCTCATCAGAGGCAATTTTGTGAATCAGCAACGCATTTCCTATCCGATCAAGATAAATGGTGTTTGGTACAATTGTAATAGCCGTTGATAAGAAAAACTGATCGATATTTGACATATCTTCTAGGACAAGCTCATATATTCCTCTAAAAGTTTTCTGGAATATCATCATAAAAGTAATTTTGAAGGCAGAAAAAAATGAAGAAAAGAAACTGAGAATAAAAAAAAGAACGAGAACTTTTCTAAAATTAAACTTACTTTTAGCAACTATCTTTTTGATAACAATCAAAAGCAGCGCATCAAAACAAAACAAGATGAGATATGCTTCCAAACCGTATTGATAAGTTAAAGCAATCCAAAAAACCGATACCAATAAAAGTACAAACATTGATTCTCCTTGAAAGGAAAAAGGAAGACAAATTAAATGGCGGGGACGACGAGACTCGAACT
>DAOTHY010000001.1:0-199920 GCA_035447925.1 Thermotogota bacterium | reverse complement strand
CGCGGCCACCGGAGTGACAGTCCGGCATGCTAAACCAACTGCACCACGTCCCCACTCATAAAAAAGGACTTTAGAAGCTTTATCAATGGCGGGGACGACGAGACTCGAACTCGCGGCCACCGGAGTGACAGTCCGGCATGCTAAACCAACTGCACCACGTCCCCACACTTGTTGATATATGTTAATCATTATGACCTTCTCTGGTACCCCCTAAAGGAATCGAACCTTTATCGGTGGATTAGGAATCCACTGTTTTATCCATTAAACTAAGGGGGCAACCACCCTTAACGAAGGGAAATATATCATATTTGCCTAGGCTTGTCAAGTAGCAAGTTTTAAAGTTTATCATTTTCAGCATAATCTGTAACATTTTTTCTATGAAGAGCTATCTTTCTGAAAAAAAGCCATGTGATATGATTATCAAAAAGGAGGGATTCTATTGAATCGTTTAACAGAAAAAGAAATTGACAGGGAATACAAATACAAAGGTCAAATCATTAATGTGCGTGTGGACCGTGTTCTTTTGGAAAACGGCAAGGAAAGTAAAAGAGAGATTGTAGAACATAACGGTGCAGTAGCCATCTTACCAATCGACGAAAAAGGGAACTGCACATTGGTTGAGCAATTTCGAAAACCTATTGAAAAAATTCTGCTAGAAGTACCTGCTGGAAAATTGGACCTGGGTGAAAATCCCTTGACTTGTGCAAAAAGAGAACTCTTAGAAGAAACAGGATTGACTGCAAAAACACTCATCCCACTCGGCTCCATTTTCACAACTGCTGGTTTTTCGAATGAACAAATCTATTTGTTTTTAGGTTTTGATTTACAGCAACAGCAAAGTATTCCTGATGAGGATGAGTTTTTAAATATTGTGAGGATGAAATGGTCAAAGCTGTTGCAACTTTCTCAAGAGAATCTAATAGATGATGCTAAAACAAATGTTTTGATTCTTAGAGCATTGCCTAAAGTAAAAAAATATCTTACCGATAAATAGGCAGAGGAGTGATAGACAATGATTACGGCTATAGTAAACGGAGAAATATCACAATATGATGATCAAAAGTATCGCAATTTTCAAGATTTTTACGAGGACAATAAAATTGATGGAAAGGTACTTGTTGAGTTAATTGTAAATGATAAAGAGGTCCCCGTTTCGAAATTAGATGAAATATTTACCGCTACTTTTGAAGGCGGAGAAAGGGTTGAAATGGCCTTTGAAGAATTGATACCCTTCACCCTCAATCTTTTGTCCAATTTAATGGTCTATTTCACAAGATTTGAAGATGCTTTATCAGATTTTGCAAAAAATATCCGTTCGGGAAATGCTGAATCAATCGATGGTTTGAAAAATCTTCAAGAGGGGTTAAAAGCACTCGAAGTCATGAAAACCAACCTATTTGTTTTGACAGGTACACATGAAGGAGATTTCTTAGAATTAGAAGGTCAAAAAGAAAAACTCCAACAAACATTGGAAAATATAAATCTTAGTATTGATCGGAAAGATTGGACTGAATTGTCTCAATTGATCGAGTATGATCTTTTAGATGCAGTGAAATACTATAAAATTCTATTTAACAAAGCAGAAGAACTATTAAAACAGAAAAGATCTTAGTATAAAAAACGAGGTGATGCGATGTATACGAACACCACTTATACCCATTTAAAACCAGGAATAAAAAATAACTCTATCAATAACGAGATAGCTGAGAACCCTCAAGACTTGGTTGTGGTTCGTAAGAAAAATGATTATGTTGAAAAGACAGTGGAAACTGCGACGCCTGCCAAATTGGTTGAAATGTTGTATTCCGGAGCAATCCATTTTCTGTCCCAGGCGATCAAAGCCATCGCTGAAAAACATTTTGATGTCACCAACGACAAAATCCTGAGAGTTGAAGATATTATCATGGAGTTAAACGTATCCCTCGACATGGAAAAAGGCGGAGAAATTTCAAAGAATCTAAGAGCTCTTTATAATTACATCTATAAGCAATTACTTGAAGCCAATATTAAAAAAGATGTTTATCTTCTGGAGGAATGTAAAGCTTACTTGGAGGATTTAAAAGAGACCTGGATGGAAGCCATGAAAAAAGAAGGGAACCTTGCGGAAAAATTGCCCGATCCTAATAGAAATCGGATAAACATAGCATTGTAGCTTTTTTATTTGATATCTTCAAAAAAGCAGCAGGTGTTTTTACCTCTCCTTTTTGCATAATACATGGCTTGATCCGCTTTATTTATTAGTGTCAGTGAATCTTTTCCATCTTGTGGGTATAAGGCAATGCCCATGGACAAGCTAACTTTCAGTTCTATGCCTTTCATCAGCAAAGGTTTTGAGAATAAGTTCAAATACTTTTCACTTAATCTTATAAGATGATTCTTATCTTTTGCTGTTAATGCGATTAGAATAAATTCATCACCGCCAATTCTGGCAAATGTATCACTTTTTCTTCTTTTCTTTTCAATTCGTGCCGCAATTTGTTTTAATGACTCATCGCCGATATCATGACCATAAGTATCATTGATCATTTTAAAATCATCAATATCCAAAAAAAACAAGGCAAATGAGTCTCCATGACGCTCGGATCGGTTGATTTCTTGAATCAATCGATCAGTTAGAAGGGTTCGGTTCGGTAAACTCGTAAGAGGATCAAAATTAGCCCGGTATGCTAATTTTTCATTTTCTTCTTTTTGTTTTGTGAAATTGGTAATTGTCCCTATCAAATGCTGATGATAAACACCATCAATTTGACTGGAATGGACATTTTTCCCTTGATGTAGAATCCAGATCCACTGTTGATCAATGGTTTTCATTCTGTACTGTATTTCGAATGAGCGTTCGTTTTCTAAAGTTGAATTTTTTAATCCCCTAATGAATGCTCTGAAATCGCTTTCGTGAATCATTTTACTCCAAGAGCCAAAAGAACCATCAAAATCTTCCAAATTAATGCAATTGTCATGAAGCCATTTTTCATCGGTGTATATCCTTCCGGTATGTGTATTCCAATCCCAAATCCCTTTATCTGATGCCCAGAATGCCATTTTTAACTTTTCTTGTAAATCAGTTAGTTTTTTATTATTTTCCAGTAAAGCCCATTCTTTCTTACTTAATTCGCTGGTTTTTTTGTCAACCAGCCCCTTTAATTGTAAAAGATGCGTTCTCATCTGTTGCTTTTCATGCTCCGATATCGTGATTTGATTTAATTCAAAAGCCAACGCAGCAGCACCAAGCACGTAAGCATTTGATTTCAAGGGTGACACTGATAAAGAAAAACTTTTTTTTAGCGGGGGAACGATCAGCTTGTTCGTGATTGAATCTAATTTTGGGATGTATGGCTCAAGATAGGAGGATAGTTTTCCACTGAAAATAACAGCACATGGATTGACCAAGCTAATTGTTATGGCTATTCCTTTCGCAAGCATTTCTAGGTACTGAACCAAAATCTGATAGTCTTTTGGTGATCCTAAGGCTAAATTTGAAAAGAAAGCATTCAGTTCAAAGTCGTTTTTTTGCACCTGTTGCTCTTCATAAAACCTTTTTAACCCTTCTATGGATACATATGTTTCAAGACAACCTTTATTGCCGCAATAACAACACCTTCCATCAGTCTCAACTGAAATATGCCCGATTTCTCCTCCCATATTATCCTTTCCAGTCAATAACTGGTTATTGCTGACTATTCCACCACCAACACCCGATCCAAGGGTAATTAAAATAAAAGAATCCAAATTTCTTCCTAATCCAAACCATTTTTCACCTAAGGTGGCTGAATTAGCATCATTTTCCATCACAACATCGAATCCTGTTCTTTGTTTGACAGGGGTTTTTAAATCGATATCTTTCCAATTGGTATATTGCGGAATATATTGAATAGTTCCTTTTTTACCATCTATCGCTCCCGGAAAGCTGATTCCTACATAATTCAAAAGCTCACTACCGGTTTCTTTCGCTTTTTGTTGGCAAAAATTAATGACTTGGCATAATTGTTCAATGGTCTTTTCAGGACTTTTGGAAAGAAAGGACGGTTGCCATATTTCGTTAGATATATACCCTTTCTCATCAACCAAAGCACCCTTCATTTGATTTCGACCAACGGCTATTCCTATTGTTTTCAAACCTCTTTTTCACCCTATTTCATGTTAGATTGCAAAGATCAGAAAAACTGTTTATCTTATCATAGAATTATAATCTATGAAATTGCAGAACAATAAAACAATCACTCTATCTTAAATCCCTAATGTAAATAATCATAGAGTGAACGGATGGAGATATCCTTGTGAGTAATCTCACCAGGATATTGAAATTCAATAATTTTTCCTCCCTCCAACAAACAGAAATAATTATCTCCGAAACAGATGTCTTGGCTGGATTCAATCCTACAATAAAGCGCAGGTTTGTCTGTCTCAACAACTATAGAATAACCATCTGCCACTTTTTGTAAACTAAACTTTATTTCTGGTTTTTCAAGCTTCAGGTCTTTGGGTGCAGAAAACAATTTGAAACCATCAGAAATAAGCCTTCCAGATTCGTCAAATGCTTCAAAGTAAAGGACAGACTGGCTTACATCTACACCGATATCGCTTATATTTACTCTTTGAGCAAGTGTCGAAAATAAACCCGGTGCCATCAATTTGTCTTGATACCGATATTGAATTTTCCCGGATAAATCCAATAAGGTCCATTGATACTTCCCGTTAAATTTCACTACTGAATCGTTGCATAACCAGATCTCAAAATAGTGATCAGTTTCATATGCGTTGATATAAAGGGGGCTATAGAATCTTTTTGCAAAATAGTGCAATGCTTTCCATCTTCCATAATAATCTATTGATGACCAACTCGCCACCGGCCAACAATCGTTTATTTGCCAATATAACGCCCCCATGCAGTGACAATTATTCCGATTTCTTCTCCAATGTTCAACACCATACGCCATGGCTTCTGCTTGTGTAATTTGTGATAGGATGACTTGGTTCTCAAATGATTTGGGTATATTGAATCGCTTACTCATATAATCAAAAATTTTCTGGTTACCTGCAGTGTTTTTTTGATGATTCTCCATGAAAACACTGTTATAATACATTTGAGAAGGTTCACAAAACATTTTGATGGTTTTCAAATCCGGAAAGGATTCGAACCCAAATTCAGACATAAACCTTGAATCAAACTCTCTGTAGGATTCAAACGGATATCCTTCATGCCATACCTTCCAATAATGGGAGTCCCCGTAATCTGGAGATTGCGGATTTGAGAAATTTCCCCCAGATGAAGGAGAACTGGGCCAATACGAACGTTTTGCATCGTATTCAGAGACCAGTTTTGGAAGTGTTTCTTCAAAGAGTCTCAAATAAAAGTTTTTGAATTGTGGAACATAATCTTCAAAACCCCAATACAGCCATCCCTCCTCAATTTCATTATTTCCAACCCATATGGCTAATGAAGGATGATTTCTTAATCTTTTAATATTTACGATGGATTCTCGTATGATTGATTCCTCAAATCCACTAAAATTGGGAGTAGGACGGCAAGCAAAAGGAAAATCTTGCCAAACCAACAAGCCTTTTCGATCACAAAAGTCATAAAAACCATCCTCTTCGAATATCCCCCCGCCCCATACTCTGATCATATTCATATTTGAGGCAATACATGATTCCAGAACCGTCTCATATTTTTTCTCCCTAGTTCCTTGCGGTAGTATTGAATCTGAGGGAATCCAATTACCTCCCTTTGCAAAAATGGGTACTTTATTCAACTCAAAATAAAAACTTTCACCCCATTTGTCTTTGTTTCTTATTAACTGAATATCACGAATACCAAATTCGCTTTGATATTCATCAAGCAATTGATTTCCCTCAAAAAGTTTGATCTTTAAGAAATAGAGGTTAGGTTCACCAAGATCATGTGTCCACCATAATTTTGGGTTTTTTAAAATGATTGACTTTTCTGATCCCAACTCCAAACAGTTGATGTGATCCGTAAGAATATTTTTCCCGTTATCATACAACTCGTAAGAGATTTTTTTATCCTGAGTTTGACAGAAATCAGATAGTTCAGTTTCTACGACTATAACTGCCTGATTTGCTGTGGTTGTTCCTTGACCATTACCTATGATAAAATCAATATCAGTATGTATATAAATATCTTGAATAAAAGCTGTGTTGAAAGCATGCAGTTCTACTTTTCTCCAAATACCAGAATCCGGAATTTTGGGACCCCAATCCCATCCAAATGAATAATAGGCTTTTCTCAGTGTTTCAACACCTGGGATTGCAAAAGGTAAATGGCTATATGGAGTTTGAACATCAATTTCTGGAGTAATCTGCATTAACCGTTTATGAGCTTCTACAACGGGACTTCTAAACGTAATGGTTAAGGTGTTATCCACTTCCTCTAAATAGTTAAAATCTTTAGTTTTAATATAAACATCATATGTTCTGTGCATATTATCTCCAAATAAGATGATTCTGTCGTTAAGACACACTTCACACATTGTATCTAAGCCATGAAATCTAAGCATTAGATTTTCTTTTTCTGAAATTTCGTTATTAAGATTGAGCATTGTAGAAAATTCCCAGTCTTTTTCCCAAATCCATTCGCATTTTTTTTCATTTACTCCGTAAAAAGGATTCTCAATAATCTGATTATCTAAAAGCGCTTCGTAAACGCTACCTGGGACTTTTGCAGCATATTTTTTAGTTCCCGCAGTATCTCGTAAAAACCAATGATCATTTAGTTCCCTTACTACATGATCCATCATGTTTTTTCACCTCTATCTTATTATTCTTAATCTCAAACAATATGTTAAAACACCGCAGGAACAAATTCAAATGTATTGGTGTTAATAAGGCCTAAATTGGTAATCTTTAGTTCTGGAATGACTTCAAGTTGGACAAATGATAAGGCCATAAACGGATTGTCTATGGAACACCCCAAATCGTTCTTTACTGCCTTTAACAATAAACTCTGCTTTTTCAGTACTTCCTCCAAGGGTTCGGTCGACATTAGCCCGGCAATTGATAAAGGTAGCGAAGCAATCACTTTACCTTCTAATGCAACTGACATTCCCCCTTTATTTCTAATCACATCATTCAACGCACATTCCATATCCATCTCATCTTTTCCGGTTACAGAGATGTTATGAGAATCATGTCCTACCGATAAGGCTATCGCCCCCCTTTTCATCCCTGTTCCGGTAACAAATCCCATTGAATATTGCTTTTCATGGGTATATCGATTCACAACACATATTTTAGCAAAATCTATTTTAGACAAATCCGGTTCTCCATCTATTACTTTGGTTTGTTCAATGACTTCTCTTGTCAGAACAGAATCACCAAATACCTTAATGCCTCTCAAATGAACATTTTGCTGCTTCAGATGAAGAAGAAAATCCCCAGATTGATAATAAGGGCACTGAACCGTATTAATCACTTCTTCGAAATCCGTAAGGGCGGGGGGGAACTTGGCAATACACTTTCCCTTATTTGCAACAATCTTCGCATCTTTGATCACCATCTCAGGATAAAAGTCTTTTAAATCTTTCACTACAATCATATCTGCTTTATATCCAGGAGCTATAGCCCCCATGCTTCTTAAGCCATAATGTCTGGCAGTATTGATAGAACCGATTCGAATCGCCGTGATCGGATCAACACCTTTACTGATACTTATTCTCACCATCTCATCAATATCGCCTTTTACTATATCCTCAGGGTGCTTGTCATCTGTACAAAATGAAAGATAAGGTTGTGTTCTCTCGTTGACGATAGGCAAAAGATTCTCCAAGTCTTTCTCCCCGCTTCCATATCTCATGAGCACCTGCATCCCGCATGACAATTTTTCGTAAGCCTCCTCAGCAGTGGTACTTTCATGATCAGATTTTATAAAAGCAGCTGAATAAGCGTTAAGCTCCTTACCGGATACACCAGGTGCATGTCCGTCTATCTTTTTGTATTTATGCCTGAACAACTCGATCATCGTTAATAGACTTTCATCGCCATTGAGTATTCCGGGATAATTCATTACTTCTCCAAGTCCCAAAACCCTGGGATATTTCTCAATAAATCCGATCATGTCCATCACTTTTACCTTGGCGCCGTTTGTTTCCATGCTGGTAGCGGGGACACACGAAGGCAGCATAAAGTAAATATTCAAAGGAACCCCCTCTGTATAGTTTAAAAAAAACTCCACTCCTTTTAAACCCATTACATTTGCAATTTCATGAGGATCAGCAATTACAGTTGTCGTTCCCCTTGCCAAAACCGCCTTTGCGAATTCTCTCGGCTCCAACATCGTACTCTCTATATGTAAATGGGCATTGATCAAACCGGGAACTAAATATTTTCCTTCTAAATCAATTATTTCTTTGCCTTGAGAATAATCTCCGATGCCTGCAATTCGTTTCTGATAAATGGCAACGTTAGCCAATTGTATATCCCCCGAAAAAACATTCACAACACGTGCATTTTTAATAAGGAAATCAGCCGGAATATCCCCTTTCGCAACGGGAATAATATCAATCGCTCTCATTATTTACATCCACTCCTTCCTTTTGGGTTTTTGAAGATACGCCGTATTTTTCTTCTTCAACATTACCTTTTGGTTCAATATGAATTAATACATCATATACGTTATCGATTTGATTTCTGATTGTTTTCTCAACTTCTTTTGCAACTTCATGACCCTCGTAAACACTCATTTCACCAGATACTTCGATATCCAGATCTACAATCAGATACGACCCAATTTTTCTGATTCTGGCCCGATGAGGATTAGAAGCCTTATCAACAGAGGCTACGGCTTTAAACAATTGAGCATATATCCCCGTATCAGATACTCCCTCCATCAACTCGTTGTTTTCTTCTAAAAAGATATGAATGGCCACTTTGATAATCCACATACCAATCAGCAAAGCGATTAATTTGTCAAAAAGAGGATACTGAAAAACCGATGTTAACAATAATCCAAACAAAACACCAACGGACAAAACAATATCATTTCTCATGTTTTTGGCATCAGCCATAAGCATTGAACTCTTTTCTTTTCTTGCAATTTTATATTTATAGTATGATAGAAATGATTTAATCACGATTGAGATAAGAGTAACATAGATAGCTACTACACCGGGTATTTCATCCCAACTTCTCGAAAAAAGTTCTTGAATTGAAGTCATTATTAACTGTATTCCGGCATAAAAAATGATAAAAGACAAAATTCTTGTTGCGATTGTTTCTGCCCTTCCGTGTCCGTACGGATGATTGACATCAGGCGGCTTATCAATAATTTTGGCAACCCAAAGTGTCAACAGAGAAGTTAGGATGTCAGTGGCACTGTCGATTCCATCACCTAATAAGGCTAAACTATTTGCCATAAAACCAACGGTAAGCTTTAAGACAGCAAGAAAAGAATTACCGTAAAATCCAACCCAAGAAGCTTTTTTTATATTGTTTATTCTGCTCAATCATTCACCTCTTATTCTAACAACCATTTACTTATTGTACATCAAACTCATTATTATTTACAACTATTTTTATCAATTTCTAGAAAAATTGCCATATTCACAAAGATAATGGTATAATCTGCAAGTAAGGGGGAAAGTTTTCCTGACATCAAAAAAAATAAAACATTGGGAGGTCGTGTTATGAATAAACTTCAACTCATTAAAGCGTTAGCCGAAGCAAACGATATCACTCAAAAGCAGTCTGAACAATTCCTTAACAGCTTGATTAAGACAATTGTAGACGAGTTATCAGAAAACGGAGAAGTAAAGCTAGTAGGCTTCGGAACTTTTAAAACAAAGGTCAATGAAGCCAGAAAAGGGATCAATCCTCAGACTAAAAAGGAAATTAAAATTCCTAAAAAAAGAGTTCCGAAATTCATTGCAGGAAAAGATTTAAAAGAAAAAGTAAAATAAGCACCATTTTCAAAGAGGCTGGAATGCCTCTTTTTTTTCGACCTTTCTATTCGCTTAGCGAAGTTTATTCGACTGCTTTTAAACATTAACATTCACTCTAAGAACACTTAGATGCCAATTCCTCAGTTTATAAAATGAATCAGACAATAACCCGTCGAAAAGAGATTTTTCGACGGGTTATTGTCTGTTAATTCCGATAATAGTCTTTCATCAAGAATTTTTGAACGGCTTTTTTTGCTAAATAATAAGACAAAATAACCCCTACGAAACTTATAATTAGTAGTATCATCGTCATCTGAGGTCCCGACAGTTTCTCTCTTAACAAATAGCCGGAATATCCGATTAATCCTGTAAATCCAAAAACAAGAACAATCGAATATAACCCATTGATATTTTGTTTCATTGCTTTTTGTGGATTATCCCAGGTTAAGTAAGGAAACTTTGCGTCCAATGCAATTTGTAAAAGGTTCATAAATAAAACCAACAACTCGGAAATGAAAAAGATCAATAAACTACTGAGCAATCCGCTGTTAAATAAAAGCAAAAATATTAAACTCACCGAAAGGGGCCCAATCGTACTCATCAACATGACATGGAATAATTTAACTTTAAAAATCATATCGCTTCCTACGGGTAATACCTTTAATTCATCTAGCATTTTACCTTCTCGGCTGAATATTGTGGGTGCTAGCATATTCATTGATCCAACCGTACTTCCTAAAAGTATTCCAACTGGAATAGCATAGTCTTTTGCAGATTGAAAAAAATTGATGAACTGCTGGAATTCCGGGTTATTCTTCGCAAAGAAAAAAACTACAATTAAAATAGGAAAAACGATCACATTTCCAAATCCATTAAAAGCAAAAGATGGAATTCTCAAAAAATACCGCCATTCTCTTCTCATCAGAGAAAGAAATGCCCCTTCGCTGACCATCGATTTTTCCAAGGACCATGTATTTGAAGAATCATCTTTATCATGATAATGATCTTGCAGCTTGAGATAAGTACGATAATAGGTTTTTTCACCGATCAACAACGCAACATACATACCGCCTAAATGCATAATAACATAACACAGTAACCAAAACAACTGTTGAAAGCCACTGCTTAATAACGCTTTTACCCCAAGAAAAGCCGGCGGATATCCCTTACCCATTTGAGAGATCAACCCCTTAGGATTTGAAAGCATTTCAATCATTTTTTCTTCAGAATAATCCGATCCCGCCAAATCGTTGGTAACGTAAAATTGAAAGCCGATCACTGCGACCACTAACAAGATGCTCATAAAATAGACAAAAAAATCTTTATGCTTTCCAAAGTTAATATATCTTGAAACAGGGAGCAATACGATGATCTGTAAAATGAGTGGAAAAGTTTGAGAAAAAGCTAAAACAAAAAACATGGTCATCCAATACAGAAAATCCGCATTCGTTTTCACACCAAATGTGATTAAGGAAGGCAGTAAAAACAAAAGAGAAATCCAAAACAGATCAATTAAAATTAAAATAATTTTAGCAGCTAAAATCTCTTTTGGCTTAATGGGTAAAGACAACAATAAGTTGAGATTTTTAGTATAAAAAAATTCATTAATCACTAAAAATATTCCCAAGAAAAAACCGAACATCCCTGTCACAAGGATGGCATTATTGAGAAACAAACCCTCCAAACCCATCTGCCTATACTGGTCGATCATCAGACCCTGGAGATTGATAAACAATGGCCCGACGAATACCCCTAAAAGAATAAAAACAGTAAGTAAAAGAAAAGGCTCCCACAGACCCTTCTTATTAATCAGGTATTGAATCTTTTTCTTTGATAAACCATAATGAGCATTAATCAGAGTCCAGATAAGAGAAATCATCCTGTTGCGCTTCACTTTTTGTCACCTCCAGGAAAACCTCTTCCATCGTAGAATTACCACGGTTTTTCTTTAAATCTTCTACAGTCCCTAAAAACAACAACTCACCTTTGGAAATGATAGCAACTCGATCGCATATCTTTTCCACTATTTCCATCACATGAGTAGAAAAAAAGACAGTTTTTCCGCTTTTTGAATGGGCTTTCATCATTTTTTTTAATCGATAGGCTGATTCAGGATCTAAACCCACTATGGGTTCGTCTAAAATCCAAACTCCAGGATTATGAAGTAAAGCAGCTATTAAAGATAGTTTTTGTCTCATGCCGTGAGAATAGGTATCAATGGTTTTTGATAGAGCAGATGTTAGTTTAAAAGCTTCAGCTAATTTGGTAATCCTTTCACATCTCAACTGATTATCCACCTTGTACATATCCCCAATGAAATTCAGATATTCAATCCCTTTTAGTTTTTCCATCAACATCGCTTCATCCGGAACATATCCAATTTCATACTTCGCACTAACCGATTCTTGACAAATATCAAAACCATTGACCAGAATCGTTCCACTTGTGGGATGGAGTAATCCCACGATCGATTTTATAGTCGTCGATTTTCCGGCACCATTGGGTCCCAAAAACCCAAACACCTCACCATCTTTAACATCCAGAGTAATGTTTTTTACTGCATATTGACCTTCTGAATATGATTTGGAGAAATTTTTAATTGATATCATTCATCTCTCACTCCCTTCTTTCTGTATTATAACAAATAGTACAGTTGTACAAAAAAACAACCGATTTCTTTTCGGTTGTTTTTTTGTAAATTTATTGATTTAATAATTGATCAAATTCACCTATCGTGTCTGGATTTAAAGTTTTACCCTTCTGTGCATATTCTAATGCTTTCTCTCGATTGTTTGTTTTTAAATAAGCTTCAACAACGCCAAAATAGGGTTCAGTTTGCTCTGGCGATGCTTCCATGGCTTTTATAAAGCCATTGATTGATGCTTCGATATTTCCCATGGGGCTGTAGAGATTTAACCAACCGCTGGAAAGGTTGAGAAAATAGTCATTAGGATCCGTTGAAAGTCCCAGGTTAATGCTTTTTTGGGCATCCATTGCCATTTTCATCTGTTCTAGCGGTGATACAGTATCGATCACCCTTAAAGTCGTATAAGCATGCAAACCTAATAATCTCGGATCATCGGGCTTACTCTGAAGCAATCCAATGATTTCCAGTCTGGATCCTTTAATGGTTTCGATCGTTGGATCATTCATCAACATTCTTGAAAGGCTTTCTATGGAGCGATTAATGATCTGTTCTTGATCCAAAGGTTCTTTCTCTTCCAGTTGTTGTGCTTGCTCCTTCATGGGAACCGGTTTAACATCTCTTTCTATAACACCTTCTGATCCTGTCACTGAAGCTACGGAGAAATATTGCATGATCATTTGAATGGCTTGAGGAAGGACTTCCATTAATTGCTTCAAAACAGGCTCTTTATTACTTAGAGATCTGATTTCAACGTTATCACCACTGATGATAATCACACTATAAGGGATCAATGCGACGCTTCCTGAAGTACCTGCCGCAATCAATGGATCCCCACCGGCTCCACCAAGAAAAAACGTACTCACTTCAAAAACCGGAATAATGTACTTGTCTCCAACCTGAAGAGGATTTCCCACTGCCATGTTAGGTGTAATATTCTCGAATCCTGAACCCAAAATCATACCAGGCATTTCTGAAACACCCTGAGCAAAAAGGAAAGCCGTCACTAACAAGAAAACAACAAACAGAAATGCTATTCTTTTCATAAATCTTCCTCCTTTAATAGCCGAAAATTCTCTAAAAAAACGATAGAACTTTTTTTGTTATTTTTATACTTATCAATCAACAGAATACAAACGCTATTATAACATCTGTTTATTAAAAACATATTAAAAAAGGGGTGCTTTCGCCACCCCTTATTTTATTCATACCCGTACATCAAGCACCGCACCAAGACCATCCTGCTTAGGCAATGTCTGCAACAACTGCTGATTCTGCTCAATAGCCTGATCCATAACCTTTCTCATGACTGCGGTCCCCATCTCAGCAGATATTTCCAGATTTTTCATCTGCATTGCTGATTGAGCGATTCCGGATGATATTCCATCTACACCCATTCCACCACGCTCCTTTCAATAAAGGGTACTAAAGTATTATCGACGAAAAAATTGTCTACTTAATAGACATATTTTTGGCAAATTCATTCCTTAATGGTAAAATATACCAGTATAACTAAAAGAGGTCATCCTATGTCAGAAAAGATTTGTATCATTGATGGTTATCTAGATGAACCCGCTCAATTTGGTGTCCCACCATACATATCCCCTTTATGTCGATATGCTTATGGATGTTATATTTATTATGGTGTTCAGCCGGAATATTACACTATCGATCAAATAAGGACCAATGATCTTTGGGAACACCTCAATACTTTTGACCATTTGGTATTAATCGGCGGTGTCAGTGTTCCGGGAAAATATATTGGTGGTAATCCCTTAAAATATCATGAATTGGAGAAGATATCCCAATCTGCTCCTAAGCCTCTAAAAATTTATAAAGGTCCCTTTACTATCGGCTATACAAGCGAAGGGGGTAAAAACGCTCATATTATCCAAAATCTAAACAAATTATACGATTGCCCTGTTACCGGTAATCTAGAAACCTTTTTATTTCATCTTTTAAAAGGAGATCTCCCTGAAGAATCAATTTCCGCTAACGGAGAAGTCTTAAAAAGAATTGCTCCTCTTGGCGCTCAGGTTATTGAAAAACACCCAAATTTCCCAAATCTAATCTGTGAAATAGAAGTTTCCAAGGGATGCGAAAGATCCACACATTGCTCTTTTTGTACTGAACCCCTTTTATATGGTCAATACACAGAAAGAAAACCCGAGGATATTTTGGATGAGATTGAGGCATTGACTATGCACGGAGCAAGATTTTTTCGATTGGGCCGTGCTGCCAATATTCTGGCTTATGGTTATTCAATCCACGATACCAACTCTTCTTACTTAGAAAAATTGTACTGCGGGATACGGAAATTGTGTCCATCATTAAGTATGCTACACACCGATAATGCGAATCCGGGTTTTATTCAACGATATCCTGAGGTTTCAGAAAAAGGGATAGAACTCATCTCCACTCACAACACTTCCGGTGATTGTTTGTCATTCGGTGTAGAAAGTTTTGATGATAATGTGATTAAACATAATAATCTTTCTATAGAACCACAAGCTATCATAGAGGCTTGTTCTAAGGTAAACCGTATTGGGGGGTTTTTGAAAGAGGGTATTCCCTCATTATTGCCCGGAATTAATCTGCTTTTCGGATTGATCTCAGAAACCCCTAGTACCTATGATATCAACTTTGAATATCTCAAAAGACTGCTGGATCGGAAGATTTTGTTACGAAGGATCAATATTAGAAGAGCCATGGTCTTTCCTGATACCCCCTTGTATGATTACTCAAAAAACAAGAAATTGAAATCCTATCCTAGAGAATTTAGAAAGTTTAAAGAAAAAGTTCGGGAAGAAATTGACAAACCGATGTTAAAAATGGTATTTCCTTACGGCACACTCATAAAAGATGTTATCATTGAATATAATAAAGGAAATGTATCATTCGGAAGAAAACTAGGCACCTATGCCATCCTGATCGGTATTCGACAGAAGATTCAGCCTTCAACAATAGTCAATATAAGGGTAACTGATCATGGCTACAGGTCTATTACGGGGGTTCTCGATAATGGATAGTAATGAACTCAATCAAAAGCCCATCCATGAATTTGATATTTTCGCAACACAAATCTTTCTGAAATGCACCTCATTAGACGAGATTATTGTTGGATATTTTTTTGGGAAGAAGAATGAAAACCTGGAATTTATCTTTTACAACTTCCCGGCATCGGTTCAAAAACTATTACCCAATATCAACCACAATCCTCATCTACATTTTAAGGAAGAGTTGACAAAAACCGTTAATAAGCTAGTACCTGATCATCCTGAGATTGTCGATAGAAGTGCCAAACTGATGGAATATGTTACCATTCAGTTCCAAAAAATAGGCGGGTTAGAACGCTTTTCAAAAAGATTATCACATCTGTCTCAACAAAATGATCTTGATGAAATTAACATGGAGCTTCTCGGATTATTTGATTATTGGGTGGAAAAAAAAGAATTACAATTTAAGATTGAATTTTTTTCGGCAGAAGATTATTCAAAAAAGGTACTTGAAAGCGCTGAATTCTTCCCGGAAAAAGAAAATTTTACAAATTATTTCGAATTATCAAAAATGGCTGAATTCTATCCATTAATAGACCCTATTCAAGGAATACCCATTGATGCTTTTGAAGTAGGAACTCCATTGAAAATCACGATTCTTTCTTATCCAGACGAGCAAACAGAAACGATTGTAAAAAACCACTATCAGGATTATTTAGATGTCAAAGAAGGATACCTCAAACCAATTGAGGCTGATATTGTATCCAAGGAATTGCTGACTGGCAAGAAAGATACCTACGTTTTGGTAAAAGTGAGGCTTATGGATGACTTATGCGCTTATTCCATCATGCTAAGATCCTTAAAACTTAACAATACGCTTATTTTTAAGAGAAACCTATTACCTCCTGTTCCTGAAGAGGAAGATACTATCCCGACCGGAGAAGAAAGGGTATTTCCGAATAGAATTAAAAAGGAAACCCATGTTATCAGAAAACTTAAGGAAAAGGCAAGATTTAAATTTGCTGATCTGATGCTGATTTTGGTTATATTGGGTGGCAGCATCGCATTAATCGCACTGATAAGCGATCTGTTGTCAAAAAAGTAAACGGAAGGTCGTGAAAAGATGAACAACATTTTTGGAATCGTTCCTTCGAGAAGATTGGGAAGATCTCTCGGAATAAGTCCTATACCCATTAGTACCTGTACTTATTCTTGTGTATATTGCCAACTCGGAAGAACTAAAAACATGACAATGCAAAGAAAAGAGTATTTCAAGATCGATGATCTCCTTGAGCAATTAATGGTTTATCAAGATAAAAGCGATCAATTTGATGTGATAACTCTGGTTGGCGAAGGCGAACCCACATTATATCATCCACTCGGCCAGTTAATTGAAAGAATTAAAAAAAATTTTGACAAACCTGTAGCGCTTATTACTAATGGCTCTTTGCTTTATCTGGAGCAAGTTCATAACGACTGCTTGGCAGCTGACATTGTCATGCCGACCCTTGACGCATGGGATGAAGAAAGTTTTACCACATTAAATCGGCCAATTAAGCAGATCACTTTCGAAAAGATGTTCAACGGAATGAAAAAATTCCGTGAGAATTACCGAGGTGAATTTTATTTGGAAGTCATGTGTGTTAAAGGAATAACAGATCAGGGTAATAATATGTCCTTACTGACTAAAAAGATCAACGAATTGAACCCCGATAAATGTTTCATTAATACCCCCGTCAGGCCTCCAGCTGAACCATGGGTTCAACGATGTCCCTCAGATTTTGTGGAAAATCTCAGAAGCCTTTTTAAATCAAATGAAAACATTGAAATACCTGATACTGATCTGTTCAGTCATACGAATGACACCTATCAAGCCATTCTAGACATCATTACAAGGCATCCACTGGATCAAACAAGTATAATCAGATTTTGCCAAACAAGAGATGAAAATACCAAAAATATACTTAATCAATTGGCAGAAGATCAAGCAGTAGAAAAAATCAATTATGAAGATAAGCTGTTTTTCAGAATAAAATCAAAAAGAGGTGTATGAGTGAACACAATCAACAATCAAATCAAAGTAGAAGATACAACTTCTAATCCCGCACCGTTGGGCCTTTTAGGCTTTGGAATGACAACCGTACTATTAAATTTACACAATGTCGGACTTTTTGAACTGGATAGTGTGATTATTGCCATGGGGATTTTTGTTGGCGGCATGGCTCAAGTATTTGCAGGACTTTTAGAATGGAAAAAAGGAAACACTTTTGGGAATGTTGCTTTCACGGCGTATGGCTTATTCTGGTTGTCTTTAGTTGGCATATGGATGCTGCCTGGAATAAAGGGGATATCAGCTCCATCTGATATTTCTATGGGTTTTTATCTGTTACTTTGGGGTATATTCACATTGGGCATGTTTTTTGGTACTTTTAAAACAAACAAAATTCTTCAATCTGTCTTTTTTTCACTTGCTTTGCTTTTCTTCCTGCTAAGTCTAGCCGATTTCCTTTCCAACAGTGTGATTAAAACCATTGCAGGATTTGTGGGAATTTTGTGTGGGACACTTGCTATCTATTTGGCTTTGGCTGAAGTTTTAAATGAGGCAAATAAAAGAACCGTTTTACCAATATTTCCTGGAGAATAATATCATTGCCAATTGATTTACTTTTAAAGTTCTTTTACGCCCGAAAAAAACAAACATTTAAGGAGAGTGATTTTCGTATGAAAAAGAACTTGATCTTTATTCTATTGCTATTCATTGTGATAATTACGGCAATCGGCTCAGAAAATTTTATCACCAAAGAACATGAATTTGTGACCTGGAAAATACCAGATGATTGGCCCTTGTATGATAAACAGTTCATGCCAGGTACAGTCTACTTCAAAGGAGAATTAGGATCAGAAAATGAAATTTCTCAAGGGGCAATATTTGCGGTTGTAACTCAAAAGGGCTTTGCTTTGAATATGATATCTGAAATGAGCAATGATGCTTCAACAGAGGTACAGATTCACGCAAAAAATTATCTGAACGGGATGGAAAGAGATTACTACGAAGGAATAATTGATAATCAAGGAAAAAGAATATGGTTTACACTGAGTTATTTTCCACCATCTGATGATTATGATGAATTCATGGTTTTTGGACTTGCCACAGGAACAAATATGTATAAAGATAGAGCTATGCTCAATCATATCATTGCATCGGTTGACATTATTCCAGAAAAGCGCCCAATCGATGATACTGAAGTGGATAGCGCACAAATTACATTACTCAATTCTGAAAATGCAGAATATCGACCCGAAGCACTAATCGAATTTGAGTATCAGGTCAAAGAAAATATCTTACAAACAAGCCCTTGGATAGGAATTATCCCCTCTGATGTTGCTCATGGAGATGAATCAGAAAATGACAAACACGATTTAAATTTCATTTATATCAACGAAAATAATGGAAAATTATCCTTGAAAGCACCCCTTGAAGAGGGAATGTTCGATATTCGTCTACATGATACGGACTTTAACGGAAGGGAACTGGCTTTTGTCTCTTTTGAAGTCAAAAAACCGGTTGAATCACTACCAGTCATTACTATGAACAAGAAGATTTTTTATCCCGGGGAAGAGATTCAAGTAACGTTTAAAAATGCACCGGCTAATACCACAAGAGATTGGATCGGTATTTATCGTGAGAATTCTGAAAATACAGACTATTTGTCGTGGCAGTATCTGAATGGATTAAGTGACGGTGAAATCTCTTTTATCGGGCCAAGTGAAATCGGCAATTATCAAATCAAAATGTTTGACAACGACAGTTATCAAACGATAGCTGTCAGTGAAACTTTACAAATCGTAGAAGAAATTGCAACAGATATTTCATTGGAACGGGAAAAACTTTTTATCAGCCATTATGAATTCTGTTCTAAGATCAAAGATGGTAAAGCAGTGGATTCAAAGCTGAGATTTTCCAAAAACGATGAAAAGATTTATATTTTAATCACCATAGAAGAATACCAAAAAGCACATCAATTATCCTGGGAATGGATTAAACCGACCGGCGAGGTCTTCGATCAAATCATTACACTGAATCTGGATTCAGCTATGGATTTGGGATATAAAACAATACGGAACTACAATGTCTGGTCTTGGTTGAATACTTCGGCTTTGGATGATTCTTTAAAAGGGATTTGGAAAATCAATTTTTATGTCGATGAAGAGGTCGTGCTTACCAGACAATTTCTTTTTTATTAATATTCAAAGAAGAATAAGAGGGTAATTCATTCCCTCTTATTCTTCCTATTAATGCATGCTTTCGACTACATTTTTCAACCAAGCGTTCTTTTTATATCTTTTTATCAGAATTAAAAACTTGGTTGTTTCTTCAACCATACATAATGAATAAACAACAGGAAAAGGCCATTTCAATACAAGACCGGCAAGTGCGGAAATGGGAATACCCACCAGCCAAAGACATCCAGCTTCAACATAAAAAGAGAATTTGGTATCTCCTCCTGCTCTCAAAACACCAACAATAAACAATCCATTTAATACTTTTATGGGTGAATACAGCATGGATAGTCTCAGGAGCAATACGGATAATTTTTTTACCTCATCGGTGACTGAAAAGAGGTTAACAAATTGAGGAGCAAAAATGATCATGGGAATGATAAGCAGTGTGATTACAAACATATCAAGATAGATAATCTTTTTTGAAATCATTTTTGCCTTTTCAAAAGAGGATTTTCCCAATTCTTGCCCAATGATAACCGCTGCAGCATTTGATAATGCCATTAATATTGCAAAAGAAAAATGTTCGATACTATTCATAATCCGGTGAGCTGCTAAAAGCCTTGTTCCCATGTAACTGTAAATGATTGCGTACATGGAATACCCGGTAGACCAAAACAGTTCGTTCAAAATAGTCGGAGTGGTATATTTGAGAAAACGGCTAAAAAACGATTTCGATAAAGCCTTGAAATGTTCAATGTGAACCCTTCCGGGCAATTTCTTAATGTACATGACACTAAGAATCATAGCCAATTCGAAAATTCTGGATAACAAAGTTCCAATCCCAGCACCCTGAATACCAAGCTTTGGAAATCCAAAATTTCCAAATATCAGCGAATAGTTCAACAATACATTCAAACCGATTGCGATCATGCTGATGATCATCGGAATAACAGCTTTTTCAGTGTTTCTTAAAACAAAAGAGAAAGTCATGGTTATTCCAAATGTTATAAAGCTGAAGCTGATCGCATGCAGATATTTCATTCCCTCACTGATTACTTCACGATCAGGGGAAAAAATCCTCAGTGTTTGTTCAGGGAAGAAAAATGCACACACAAAAAAGAATGTCGAAAGAATCAGTGAACAAATCAGCATTAAGCTCGTCGTTCTCGAAATATTAAATTCCTGCTTGGTACCCCAAAATTGCGCAATGAAAATGGATCCTCCTGAAACCAGTCCAAACATCACGACATTGAAAATAAAGAAAAACTGGTTAGAAAGGCCGACTGCCGATATGGATACCTCACCGAGTTGTCCAATCATCAACATGTCGACGAAATTCATACTACTTAATATTAATTGTTGAATTGCTATAGGTAATGCAACCTTAAAAAGTCTTTTATATACACTCATGCTGGATTCTATCACATTAAATCAGACGGAATAAAAAGTTTATGTTATTAGTTAGTAAACATAAATAGTTTATCATGCGTATTTATACAGGCATCATCAGTAAATGATTGTGATAAGAATGAGAATCACCCAGTTCATGATATAATTTCATCGAACAGATTCTTTAATCAAAAGGTGTATGAATGGACTTTGATTTTTTTTCATTAAAAATTTTGGCAGAAAGTCAATCATCGGATGAAGTTATTTTGGGCTTTTTTTTTGGAAAAGTTGAAGGCCGGCTTGATTTTCAGTTTATTAATTTCGCCAGAAGGTTTAAGGATATTGCAAAGATCAACCTAAACAAAGACTTGAACGACTTTAAAGAAGACCTCAACTCAGTATACAGAAAGTTGATTGCTCGGAGTGGCGATATTCTAACAAGAACCAACGATTTTACTAATTATCTAAAATCCTACATCAATAAAAACGGGGGAAGGCTCAATTTTAGCAACAGACTTAGTTCTATTGTTGGAAATAAAGATACTGATTCTGTACGTGCTTTGCTCAGAGATGTATTTGATGAATGGACCAGTGACCTCAAAATCAACTTTGAATGTGGTTGTTCAACTTATAGCGAAATGAGCTCGGAGGAATCTTCGAAAACCGAAAATACGCTGCAGATACAAGAAGCATTGGAAAATGCCAAAGATAGAAAAGAATTGCTGGATTTATCGGATTTTTATCCTATCGTTGATCCCATGGAAGGAAATCAAGCCGGAGGTTTAAAAGTTGGCGATTCAATATTTATTACCATCATCCAATTTAGCAATGAAACAGACCAGCAAAGGTTGATGGGAAATTATCCGGATAAGTTTGATGCAAAAGGAAAAAACAACAGCCCTTTTGAAGGTTATATTACGGCAATGGAATACATCTCAGCAGAAAAAGGAACCATTCTCCTAAAAATAGTCTTGGATGATTGGTTTGAGGCTAAAGCCTTTATCATGTCGAACATCAGAATCATGCAAAAAAACAGGCGCAAAAATATCCTGAGAGATCATTCTCCCGTTCAAGATATTCTTCCCAATGAGTTACCGAAAAAATCTTCAGAAAGAACTGAATCTGATCATATTAATCAAAGGGAAAAATTGTTTGATCAACTACTTGTAGCATCTTTAATGGGTTTAATTACAATCGTTGTACTGATCATCATCTTTATTTTGTTGTAGGAAGAAAAATGACTCATTACTTTTACCCTAAAAAAGCGGATTTTTTACCATCAAAAAAATTGTTTCTTTTAAGAGCCGGTTTTAAGCAACGCGACCATGAACTGAATAAAACAATGAGGCTATTGACCAATGACATCTATATCGAAGCCATTCCACTGGTGCAGCCTATTATAATTTATCAAACAACAGCATCAGACCGTGTTGCCGATATTCAAATCCCTAAAATATTTAAAGGGATACAAACCATCACTTTTTTTATCTCAACATTAGGAACATCTATTGAAGAACGTATTGACTATTACCATGAATCAGGAGACACAACAAAAGCAATGCTTTTGGATGCTTGGGCTTCTGAGGCCATTGAAGCGCTTAACGATCATTTTGATCTGTCTCTCAGGAAGAACCATCAAAAAGGTACCATGCGTTTTTCTCCAGGATATTCTGAAGTAGCGCTGACAGAAAATAATAAAATTATTCGTTTTTTAGAATGCAAAATTGTTAAAGCTCATTCACTCTCTGGAATGTTAACACCTCAAAAAAGCACGGTTTGCATGATAGGCTGGTATGAATGATCATTAATGATGAAAAAGGAGTGACTATGCGGGACAGTGTGAAAAAGATTGAGAACGAGTACATTAGTGATTTTTTCAACCTTAGAGAAGATACGATCTCATTTGAAGTATACCCGCCTAAAAAAGGGCAAAAAAAACAATTCGAAATCATTCAAAATACCATCAAGCGTTTGAAGGATCTTGACCCCGCTTTTATTAGTGTGACGTATGGACCCGGGGGAACTAATAAAGGAAAAGCCGTAGATATCTCAGAATACATCAAAAAACACGATATGACTCCCTTAGCACACTTGACTTCAGTAGGATACACTAAAGAGGATATTCAACCCATCTTAGAAAAACTTTCCTCTATTGGAGTTAAAAATATTCTTGCGTTAAGAGGCGATGTTCCCCAGAATGTTATTTTTCCGCATGGGGCATGGTGTGATTTCAGATATGCTAAAGACCTCATCAGCATCATAAAAAGAGACGGAAGGTTTTGCATTGGAGCTGCTGCATATCCCGAAGGGCATCCAGACTGCAAAGACTTAAAAATCAGCATTGATCATTTGAAAACAAAAATTGAAGCAGGCGCTGACTTTTTTATTACCCAAATGTTCTTTGATAATCAACTCTATTTTGACTTTCTGAATCGGGTTAAGGATGCCGGTATCCATAAACCAATAATACCAGGAATCATGCCTGTTTTGCGTGCAAAACAAATCAGCAAGATTCTGGCTTTGTCTGATGCCTATGTCCCAAAAAAGCTCTCAGAAGCCATCCAAAAATATGCAGATCATCCGGATGCTATGGAAGCTTATGGGATCGAATACACACTTAGACAAATCGATGGGTTAAAGCATCAGGGAATAAACCGATTTCACATCTATACAATGAACCGTTGGGAACAGGTTACCAAGATTATTCAATTGGCTCAGTTGAAATAGGGAGATGATTATGGACAGAAAGGAATTTTTAAAAAGGCTGGTAGATGGACCGTTATATTTAGATGGTTCTTATGGTGCTCATTTTTTTAAATTGGGCTATACAAATCTGCCAGGAGAAATGCTTAATCTGAAGGCACCTAATGTGGTTTACAGGCTTCAAAAAGAATATGTTGAAGCAGGAAGCGACATCCTGCTGACTAATACCTTTAGTGCGAACAGGCTAAAACTGACTTCGCTAAAAACAGAAGAATATTTAGAAGAAATCAATCATCAGGCAGTTCGTATAGCAAAGAAAGCTTCAGATAATCATGCATTGGTCTTTGGAGACATTTCTTCCACAGGGGAATTTCCTTCACCAATTGGAACAATGACCTCTCATCGAATTTACGATGCCTTTTATGAACAAGCTAAAATTCTAGATCAATCTGGTGTTGATGGTTTTATTATTGAAACCATGTCTGATTTAAAAGAACTAAAAATCGCCATATTAGCCATACGGGATGTCACAACTCAAAAACCATTGATTGCTCACATGACTTTTGAGAAAGGTGATGACCAAATCCATGAATCGCCAAGAAGTGTCACAGGGACACCCATACAGATTTTCGCCAATCTGATGAATGATATGGATGTGGATGTAGTTGGCATTAATTGTAGTCTGGGTCCAAAAGAAATCTATGATGTTTTTTTGACCCTTTCCCAGTATACCGATAAACCACTTTGTGTTGAACCGAATGCGGGCGATCCGGATCTTATCGAAGGAAGACTAACCTATCAGATGTCTCCTGAAGAGTTCGCAGTTTATACGGCAGATATGGCTTTCCATGGCGCTTCTATCATTGGCGGTTGCTGTGGTACAGGACCCGAACATATACAAGCATTAAAAGCTATTGTGGATAAAAACCCTGATTTTGTTTATCAAGATGGGAAGAAAAGAGCACAAGGTTTATTCCGTTTAGAAGATCATTCCGTTTATCTGTCTTCAAGAACACAATTTATTCAGTTAGCCCCGTTCACGCCTATTGGTGAAAGAATCAATCCAGCATCAAACACTCACTTTCAGGATGAGATAGAAAATCATGTATTCAATCGTATGATTGATATTTCAAAAGAACAAGAAAAAGAAGGGGCGAAGGTGTTAGACTTGAATTTCGGCATAGAAAGAATCCTTTCGCCTGATCATTTCAAAGAAGCTGTCATTGCTTTAGATAAAACCTCATCATTGCCTATTTCATTCGACATTCAAACTACTCAATACCTGCAAGAAGCACTTTTTGAATATCCAGGGAGACCTTTGATCAATTCAGCCAGGGTAACAGAAAAAAGCATAAGCACGAAAGCTGCAATTTTAAAACGTCATGGAGGTATGCTGATCCTGCTGGCAATGGGTAAGAAAATCCCTGTAAGTGCCCAAGAGCGTTTTGAAATCATCATGGATGGTATTCGTGAACTTGAACGGTTGGGTATTTGTAAATCAAGAATTCTTGCTGATCCACTTGTATTATCGTTTGGAGCAGATAATGATCCATCAGTCACTCTAAAAACCATTAGGCTCCTCCATGAGAATCAAGTTATGACGACAATGGGATTGTCTAATTTAAGTTTTGGAATGCCTCAAAGAAAAGCATTAAACGCCGCTTTCTTAGCTCAAGCAATAGAAAAAGGTCTCAGCAGTGCTATCATGAACACTTCAGATAAGGGGTTATTTCAAATCATGAAAGGGGCTTTGAATCTTCGAGGTGATAATTATGAAGAAACCAGAAATGTTGATACCCAAAATCCGTTCGTAAGCGCTTTAATGAATGGTGAAAAAGAGATATTAAATCAATTGGTTGATCAGGAATTAAGGAAAAGCAGTCCCATGGAAATCAGTCAAATAGTTTTGGCTCAAGCCATGAATGAGATTGGTGAACTATATTCAGAAAAGAAAATCTATCTTCCGCATCTCATCTTATCAGCTGAAACATCCAAACCAGTGTTTGAACGCTTGAATGCCATGTCTGAAATTGAAGTTCACCCCAAAGGGAAAGTTGTTCTTGCAACTGTAGAAGGGGATGTACATGATATTGGAAAGAAAATTGTCGGTACAGTTTTATCCAGTGGCGGTTTTGAAGTCATCGATATCGGAAAAGATGTTCCAACGGAAAAAATTGTTGAAGAAGTGAAAAATCATCAACCGGAAATTCTTGGATTATCAGCCATGATGACCACAACAGTCGGGAAGGTTAAAGAAGTCTCGCTTAAATTAAAGCAGGAAGGAATTGAAGTATATGTGATTTCAGGTGGTGCATCTATGAACCAGCGCCTAGCTACTGAATTTGGATGTCACGGTTATTCAGATGATGCTTCAGGTGCGTTGAAATTATGCAAAAAATTACTGAATATAGACTCCGATAATAACCCAACACCTTGAGAAGTATTTCTTATGATCGAAAATGTTATAATGGTTTGAAAAGAAACAGTGAATTGTCATTTTGTTTTTTAAAAATCCTTTCGAACAAAAACGATATGAGGTGATTGGATGAGGGTAAACCCACCAAACAGCTCGGTTAACAAGGATAAAAAAACTGAAAAAGCAAAAAAAAAGCATTTAAAAGGCTCTCAGTCTAGAACAGAAAGCACCGATGGCTGGTCAGGATTTATTGATATGCTTGGAGAAGTGAAACTGGATCAAATCGAAGAAGAAGCAAAAAAGCACCTACAATATGTATTAAGTGCAGGCAATAGGTTTTCAAGATCACCCACACACCGAAATTTTCAAGGTTATCGTGATGCTTTGAAAAAGTTTTTACAGTTTATAGAAAAAGGTTTATACAAAGTAAAAGAGGATATGGGAATGGATGTTGATTATCCTAAATTATATATGGTAGCTGAAAAGGTTGATGAAAAGATTCATCATCTAGCCGGGCTTTTGATGGATAACGAAAAAAATACGATGAATTTCGCAGGAAAAGTTGAAGAGATTAATGGTCTCGTTTTAGATTTATACAGATGATAAATATAGAATCTTTTGAAGACATCCTTAAAGAAAGATACACCGATCAAATCAACCACCTTTATTCTCTGGCTAATTCATTTCATATTCCAGCTATTTGCCTGGTTGGAGAAGACAAAACGCTGGTGGATGGATTGATAAAGGTATTTCTTTCATCTTATGAAAACAAAAAATATTCTGAGATATTTAACAGTAACGATTTTTTTGAAATCGACTCGAATTCCGATTCAATCAGGATTGATGAAATCAGAGAACTGATCAGATTTTCTACTTTGAAAAAAGAGCATCTTAAGCATAAATACGCATTGATCAAAAAGATTGAGAGGGCTAACACCTTTGCACAGAATTCTCTTTTAAAAATGATCGAAGAACCTGGAAATGATACACTCTTTATTTGTTCCAGCACTTCATATCATGCTTTATTAAGCACTATTAAAAGCCGTTTGTTTAAGATCAATATCCCATCAAAACCTTTAATAGATTTGGAAACACATTATTGTGATGAAATAGTCTGGTTATCAAAATTTTCGACCGAGATGCTTTTTACCCATAACGATGGGGCGAACTTTTCCGTATTGTCCAAATCACAGCAAAGTGACTTCATACAAACTTTAAGGGCTAAATCATTATCCGAAATATGTGAAGAATTAATTAATGCATGTGGAGAGTACGAAATACCAATTGAAAATGGCGTTGTTTTAAACGGTTCTGTGTTGAAAAGCCTTTATTCACTTATTCTGATCGAAAAAATTCTCCTTGTCAGTTCAGAAAATCCACAAGAAATTGACTGTTTTCTCCTAGATCTTAGAAATCTATTTTCCAAAAAAAGCATCAATAAAGTGTCAAAAGAATCATCATCCGTAAGTCATTTCAATAACATCTTTTTTAAAGATCTATTTTCAATAACAGAAAGAATTTTCTATGCGTTGCTTATTTTTAATGCAGAGGCTTTATTAGGTTCGAACAGTTATACCTATTTGACTAAATTATTCATTCAGAAGAAGCTGAAAATATTAACACAAAAAAACACATTACGGGAATATTTCCTTTTCTTAGAAACTATAAAAAACATGCATCAAGTATCGATGAATACAGAACTGTTGATGATCAACTATCTTATGAAAACACAGAAATTAATACATGAAAGTGAGCGAAAATAATGGGAATGATAGCAAAAGTATATGAAGTGGAATTTCTCGAGTTTGGGAAGAAATATTATTTTACATATGAAGGAGATCTGAAAAGAGGCGAAAAGGTGTTAGGAATGAGTTTTTTCGGATTGGATGTGGGAAAGGTTATCAATGGTCCAAAAGAACTGGATATGGATGATATTGACTATGAAGTCAAACCGATTTTAAGACCATTAACGCCACAAGATATAAGTACTGAGCTGGAAAACAATGAGGATGCTGAAGAAGCATTTGGCATATGTCAAGAAAAGATCCGTTCACTTCATTTGCCGATGAAATTGCTAAAAGCGCAATACATGTTCGATCGTTCCAAACTTCTCTTTTATTTCAGTGCTGAAGGACGAGTTGATTTTAGGGAACTTGTAAAAGAATTGGCTCATTGCTTTAAAACCCGCATTGAATTAAGGCAAGTGGGTGTCAGGGATGAGTTGAAATTTATTGGTAGCATTGGTATGTGTGGTCAACCGGTCTGCTGTAGAAGATTCAAACGAGAATTTGATAAAATCACACTAAGAGATGCAAAGAGACAGCAAATGATGATCAATCCGGCAAAAATATCCGGTCAATGTAAACGGTTACTTTGTTGTCTGAAATATGAACTGGACAATTATGAAGAAATTCTGGCAGAGATCCCAGATCCGGGGAGTATTATCCAGTATAATGAAGAAGTATGTAAAGTCATTGGTTGCAATATCTTTAAAAAAATGGTTTCAGCGACTACTGATGATGGTAACAAAAGGGACATCCCTTTTGATTATTTCCGGGAAAGAAAAGATTCCATCATTTCAAAACCAGTATCCTCAGATGATGATTTAGAGGAACTACCGGAAGAAGAGGATTAATGAATGACACAAACTTCAGATCATTATTACTCAAAACAACCAAAGTCTCATCTGATTGTAAAAGAGGCTTGCATCAAACTTAAAAATGGTCATCAGTACAAGTTAAAAAGCCCCTCTGGTGTTTTTGCCTTTGGAAAAGCCAACCGTGCAACAACATGTTTTATTGACAATATCCGGTTAAACGGAAAAGACTTGTTAGATCTGGGATGTGGTTACGGTACGGTGGGAATCATTCTTGTCAAAGAAAATCCTGATTTAAATCTGTACATGAGCGACATTAACGAAAGAGCTGTAAGATTTGCCAAGGAAAATGCATTGAATTATAATATACAGGCAATCACAAAATCGGGTGATTTATTTGAACCTTGGTTAGAAAATCAATTTGATATGATCTTATTCAATCCCCCTTTAGCAGCCGGAAAAGAAGTATGGATGCGAGCGATTAGAGAATCTCACGATCATCTTCGGCAGAACGGAACAATTCAAGTAGTTGCTTATCATAATAAAGGTGGAAATAGAATTATGCAGTTTATGAGAGAAGTATTTAGTAATGTAAAAACACTTGTTAAAAGCGGAGGAATTAGGATCTACTTATCTGAAAGGTTAGTCTGATGAAAAAATTGACCACGGTGTTCTACTTGTCTATTATCATCATAGTCAGCGGCATTGTTTTTTTCTTTTTCCTGGAAAAAGGAGAAAAGTTGAGAATCGCCTTTTTGGCGCCAAAAGAGGGCGAGACAGTTCAACTGACTCAATCAAGTTTAATCCATCAGGAGATTCAAACCCATACTCAGCTGTCTATTCATGAAATAGATTATTTATTAAAATACTATCAAAATACATTGGATTTTGAGTCGCATTTAAAAAGCATTATCAAATCAGGTGTATCCGATGTTATTGTTTGTAAATTCAATAATGAAGAATTATTGAATGCCTTTTCGCAATCGAATGAATACGCATCCTCTTTTTTTATCACTCTTTACAATGGGCATTTTGAAGTGTCGGATAACAAGAATAATGTACTCAATATACTCCCTCTTCCCAAACTCGTAGCCAATGCGATTAACCAGTTATTTGACATAAATCCGACACAATCGGTTTTGGTGATAAGCGAAATTAACAACAAAGATCAAATGGAATCCTTTTTACTTCATCTCGACGGAAAAAAAGAAAGTATTTTTTTAAATGAAAGGGCCGATTCAGAAAATCTCTTCAATTCTATGGGAAAAACTTTATCAGAAATCAACCCCGATTTTTTGATCATTAATCTAAAGGAAAAGAATACAATTGATTTATTGGAACATATCGTAGGCTTCCCACGCAATAAAATCATTTTACTGATCGAGAACTCCAGTGAACGTGTAAGGTATTATAGCGGCTCAAATGTCTATGGTGTTAATGGAATCACTTTGGCTAATCCTACCGGAATAACTGACTTTAATAATGAAAACAGCCTTTTGTCGATGATCTCCAATTTATTAGCACAACTCTTTTTACAAAATCAACCCTTGGATTCAGAATCACTCAAATCCTATCTTAAAAAAAACCCGCAAATACCTTTAAGGATTGAAGGAAACCAAATTTACACACCTTTCTACCTTATTTCTTTCTCCGAAGAAGGTTTAAATGTGTTATCTAAATTAGACTAAAGATTAAGGGAGTCAAATGAAAGAACAAAAAACAACCTTAAAAATAACATATAACGGTTTAAGATTAATATGGATTGTTCTATATTTGATTTACATGATTTTTTATGGTTTTTCAAATTATCAGTCCTTAATCAACTTGCTTAAAGATCGAACAACCTATCTTGTGAATCTTTTTGATACCCTTTATAATCAGAGTGCTATTCAAATGGTATCTAATCCGGAAAATTTTCAGCGGGTTTTGGTTTCAGATACAGAAGGGGATGTATTGCTACAGTATGGCGAATTGATCCCTTCCATTATGAACATCAGCGGTCATTCCATATTTACTAAGATTCAAACAGAAAGAATTGTTTTGTCTGATTTTTATTACGATCCCATCATTAATGACATCTGCTTTGACATGGGTATTATTGAAAAAAACAGGATTTATTTGGGAACACTTTCAGCACAGCGTTTTTTTAAAAACAATCTTGAGAATTTAGATTTAGCACATTTTTTGATTTTTGATGAGAACAATAACGGTTATTTGTATAAAAATAATGATATTTCCCTAGTCAATTATTTTGAGAAGGATCATTTTCATTGGATTCGTTCTTCACTTTTTATATCAGAATCATCACTTTTCATGAGCTACTCCGAAAATCTGAATAATTATCGATTAGTTGTTTATCTTCCCTTTATCAAAGAAATTATTCCCCCGTTTCTATTTTCCATTCTTCCTTTTATTTTTGGATTAATAGTCATTTTCTTAGCCGAATATAAACAACAAACAGAAAATAAAATAAGGAAAGAAGCGATGGAAAAATCTTTATCCGTCATCATCGATGAAGGCCAAGTTCCCGAAAAACTGATTGAATCAAGTAGCCATTTTCAAAGGCTTTTATTTAGAAAACTCAACGAGAAATTTTTGAACTATGATAATGACAAAAAAGAAATGAAAAGATACGTTGAAAAACTGTCTCTATATCGTGAGCAGCTATTAGAACTGAAAGACGATATGGACTATTTGGACAAATACTTTTACAATTTGATGAATCAGGAAGAAATCGATTTTTCAGATTCACTTCAAGCGCTTTTTCGAATGTCCTTTGAAAAAAATGAGGGCTTTTGCGTAATGAAACTGATCATCAATGAGAATCTCGTTTTTTCAAAAGAAAGAGAAGATTATGTCAAAGGTTCGACAGCAGATGAAGATCCTTTGCACCAACAACAGATTTTGGAACTGGGACAATTCAAAATAGAATATCTTGTCAATTTATGTGGAACCCTACTGACGGAAGTTAGTGATATCCGAAAAACCATCTTCGAAGTTTTATCCCGTTACATTTCATTGATCTATGCGATGAAAAAAGGATTGAGCCCTCAAGAACTCAGTATAACAAAAAACTTCTCCACTTTCAGTGAGATGGTTAACCGGGAATTAGACAAAATCAGAAGATATGATGATAGTGGAATACTCGTTTATTTAGAACTGCTAAATTACTCACAAATCAAGGACAAATACGGTTTATCTGTAGCAAAAATCATTCTGAAAAGAATGTCGGAAATCATTAGTGCTACGATAAGAAATAGTGACATCATGGGCATCTATAAAGAAGGAACCTTTTTACTTTATTTCTGTAATCTGAAAGAGAAAGATGCAAGATCTAAAATTGAAAAAATGTGCGATGATATCTATTATGATAAAAAAATAAAACAAATTGGAATCAACATCGAATTAAAAACCAACATTGGAATAGCTAATCACCATTCCAAAAGTTTTGACGGTTTATTACTAAAGTGTCTTCAAAAAGAACATCAGTGAAAAAGGAGCGAACTCCTTTTTCACTATACGTCAAGCATTTTATCAATTCTATCTCTATTGAATCCGACCATCACTTGATTACCTATTTCTATGACTGGTACTCCCATTTGACCAGTTTTTTTGACCATCTTTTCTGCAGCATTTCTGTCTTTGGATACATCGTAGATTTTAAAAGGAATACCTAACTCCTTAAAATATCTTTTTGCAGAAGTACAATGTGGACAACTGGGTGTGGAATAAATGACTATTCTTTTGTGCATAAAATGACACCTCCAAAATTTATACCCCCTTGGGGTATAATAGAAGACGAAAACTGATTGAAAATATTTCAGATCTTGAAGGAGATAATATGGTTTATACTGTTACAGAGATACTTCAAAAAGCAAAAGAGATTATTGAGCAACATCATGAGATAGGAGGATATATTCAAATACAAGGTGAAATCGGTACGTTCAAAATTCATGCACAACACGCTTATTTGACTTTAAAGGAAAAAAATGCAGTTTTAAAAAGTGTTTATTTTATGATACCCAAACAAATTACCAATACCATAAAAGAGGGAAGCATTGTAGAGGCATACGGTTATCTTTCAATATATGAACCCAGGGGAGAGTTCCAGTTTTATATCAAATCCATGAGAGAGATTTCCAAAACCGGACTTCTGATGCTGGAATATGAACAAATCAAACAAACATTGATTAACGAAAAAATAATTCCTAAACCTCCAGAAGAAAAAAAACCACTACCTCATTACCCCAAAGTGATTGGAGTCATTACTTCAAGAAGCAGCGCCGCTTTTCAGGATGTCATCAAAACAATCGAAAAACGGTATCCGGAATGTGTCATTCAGTTATTTCATTCGGGGGTGCAGGGAAAGGCGATAAATGAAATTGTAGATTCTATTCAAGCGGCAGAATGTTCTCAGTCAGAGATCTTATTACTGGTGAGAGGCGGGGGAGCTATTGAAGACCTTTGGTGCTTTAATCACCCCGATGTGGTAAAGGCAGTTCGAAAATGCCAGAAATCAATCATCGTGGGAGTGGGACATGAAACAGATCATACATTGTCAGAGTATGCTGCAGATGCGGTTGGTTCAACACCCACAGCAGCAGCAGTTTTGGCAACACCAGATATGAAAGAACTGATAGAATCCAAAAAAAACGAGATTGAGAAAATACGTCTTATCATCAAAAGAAAAATCGAAAACCAATTTGTCGAGTTGAACCATACCATGAAAATAATCCATCATTTTGAGCCTGCCAGAGTTGTTGCGGAAGAGTTAAAGAGTCTTCAGATTCAAATGAATCAGATTGAAAATCATATAGAAAAAATAACGAGTGAGAAACGGCAACGGTTGTCTTTGATCAACAAAATGCTTCAAACACCGTTCGCCGAATTAAAATTCAGTAAATTGCATACCAATTTGGTAGTCAATATTGAAAAAATCAAGGCAAACGATCCTTTAAAATATCTGAAAAAAGGGTATGCTAAAATAGAAAAAGGCGGAATAACCGTAAATAGTGTGGTACAATTGAAAGCAAGTGATTTGGTAAACATTTATCTACAAGACGGTATGGCAAATTCAAAAATCATTTCAATCAATAAAAACTTAATTTAGAGGCGATAGGGTGGCAACGAAAAGAAAAATCGAAGATATTTTAAATGAATTGGCTGATATAGCAAAAGAGCTGGAGAAAGATGATGTAGGCCTAGAAGAAGCGATAAAAAAGTATCAAACGGCAGTTGATTTATACAAAAAAGCTCAACAACAACTTGAAGAATCTCAAATAAAGATAGAAGAAATCAGGAGAAGCCTAGAAAATGAGTGATTTTAAAGAAGTCCTTTTTGAATCTAAAAATCTCATCAACGTGATTAAAAATTCTGATATTGGAGAACTTCAAAGCATAGCCCATGAAATCAGAGATTTTATTGTAGAAACCGTTCAACAAAACGGAGGACATTTATCTTCTAATTTAGGAACAGTGGAATTGACTTTGGCTTTGTATCGAGTCTTTGATTTTCCAGAAAAGGATATGCTTGTTTGGGATACAGGACATCAGACCTATACACACAAAATCCTTACCGAAAGAATGCAATCCTTTAAAACATTAAGAAAAATGGGAGGAATAAGCGGCTTCACCAATATCTTCGAAAGCAAATATGACTCATTTGGAGCCGGACATGTTGGAACTTCCATTGCAGCTGCTTTGGGTTTTGAAAAGGCAAAAAAACTTTCTGGAGAACCGGGCGAAGTTATTGCTGTCATAGGAGACGGTGCTCTTACTTCAGGTAATGCATTGGAATCACTGAATCAAGTGGTAGGTCAAAAAAGTAATTTAAAAATCATTGTAAACGATAACGGTATGTCCATATCGGACAACGTTGGCTCTTTCGCAAATAATTTCTCGCTGATACGCACAGGAAAAGGTTATAATACCTTTAAAAAACAATTGAAATCCTTCTTACGTGAAACACACTTAACCGGATTAGAAACAATTCTTGAATGGATCCGTGACAACATGAAACACAATCTTCTCCCCGATTCGATATTCGAATCAATGGGTTTTAAATACCTTGGGCCTGTTGATGGTCATGATTTAGAGACACTCATCAGGGTTTTGGCAAATATCAAAGACGGATATAAAAAACCCGTCGTACTGCACATTCACACTAAAAAAGGATGTGGCATCGACTATGCAGAGGCAAAACCAAATATCTTTCATGGTGTCAGTCCCCTTGAAAAGAATACATCTCCCGATCAAAAGAAATCTGATCAGTTATCCTTTAGTGATGCAATGGGTTATACACTTGCCAAATTTGCTGATTACGATGACCGTTTGATAGCCATAACTTCAGCGATGGATATCGGTACCGGCCTTCACCATTTCAAGGCGTCGTGCGAAGAACGTTTTTTCGATTTGGGTATCACGGAACAAAGCTCACTGGTCTTTGCCGGTGCAATGGCACTAAAGGGATTTCATCCTCTTTATGCGGTCTATTCCACCTTTCTACAACGAGCCTACGACCAGATTATTCACGACATAGCTTTACAAAAAATACCGCTGGTAGTAGCTGTAGACCGTGCTGGTTTGGTTGGTAATGACGGACCAACTCATCACGGAACATTTGACATAAACATGCTAAACCCCATTCCGAATATCAAAGTATATGCCCCTGACTCCGTAAGCAATATGGTAAGAATCATGAATTTTCTGATGGGGAAAAAATGGAATGTCGCCAATCCCATTTTTATCCGGTATCCTCGTGTTCTGGAAGACATATCTTATGAAGAAATTGATAAAATCATTTTCAACGATGAAAAAAAAGATCCTGAACAGTGGGAAATCATCCAAAATCATCAATACAATCCCAAAATAGAACTTATCATTTTTGCTTTGGGGACTATGTTCAATCAATGCAAGCAAATGATCAACAAGGTTAATTTCCCGATTCGCCTGGTAAAGGTAACTTCGGTTAAACCGATAGACACTTCACTCATTCAACAACTGTTCAATCCAGAGAACAACATCACAAATCAACAAAAAATAGTTATATCAATTGAAGAGGGGATGCGTACTGGGGGATTCGGAGAACATCTGATCGGATTTCTCAAGGAAAAATATCAAAATCAGATTTTTAAGACAATTTGTTTGGGTATTGATCAGTTTATCACTCAAGGAAATCGAGACGAATTACTACATGAAACCGGATTAAGCACTCAGTCAATCTACAATACACTTGAAGCTGAAATTGGTGAAATTATCCACCAACATACCATGACTTCATAATTTGATTGAACCCTATATAAACGAAAGGAGTAAAAATTGAATTACAAAACGGTTGTTTTAGACATAGACGGAACAATCTTAGATGATGAATTAAAAATATCTATCAAAACAATTGATTTATTAAAAACCATTCATCGAAAAGGGATATCCATCATCTTCTGCACAGGTAGAATGCTGGATTCTGCCCATCATATCATCAATAAATATTTCGGTACAGATCAATTCCCAATCATAAGTTACAATGGAAGTTTAATCACAATACCCGGAGAACTAAAACCAATTTTCCACCATTTCATAGACAACGAAACAGCAGCAAAAATCATTGAATTTCTTCGTTCAAAGAGGTGTCACAGACAAGCCTATATCAATAACCAGTTGATTGTGGAAGAAGATAATGATCAAATCAAACATTATGCCGCTCACGCCGGTATCAATTATCTTGTTGTAGAAAGTCTCACAGAATTGATCCGATCAAACTGCACAAAAAGCGGCACAAAGGTTGACAAAATATTGGCTATTGGTCAACCTGAATTTCTACACGAAATAGAAAAAGATAGTCTGAATTTATTCTCAAAGAAGGTAAATATTTTTAAGTCTTTTTCAATTTATTTAGATTACATCCCAAACACAACAAACAAAGGAATCGCAACATTGGAATTACTTCAGTACCTGAATCTGAATCCAAAGCAAACCATTATGATAGGAGACGGTGACAACGACATATACGCATTTGAAGTGGTGGGCTATTCTATTGCTATGGCCAACGCTACACCAAAGCTTAAAAAGGCTGCGACACTTTGCCTTGATAAAACCAACAATGAAGAAGGGGTTTATCACATTCTCAGTCATCTTTATTCTGATTTGCTCCATTAATTTTGGTGCTCAAAGCACTGTTGAGGGACTGCAAGAGCAAATCATACATACAAATACTGATTGGGGTATTTATTATCCTGCTTTACCCTATTATTTAAACGACATTAGTCCTTTTGTTCTTGGAACCATTACTGATCCCAATATTCTGTTCAGTTTTGGTCTGTTGATGGCTCAAAAGGCAAAAGCTTCTGACAGCAAAGCCTGTGTGATCGGTTACAGTCAAGTAATGTCTGATAATATACAAGTCATACAAGGGAGTTTTGATGAAGTGATTGCCCCTTTTTTTTCCGTAGATCCATATAAAGCATCACAGTCCATCGAATGGATTACAAACGGCTTGATGGCAGGGGGTATTTTCCCTGTGTTAAGCACTAAATACGGTTTAAACGACGAACTCATTCTTAACCTAAAACACAAAAAGATCTTTCCTGCAATTTTATTGGAAGATTTCCAAGCAGAGGAACAAAGATTTCTGGATATGGCCGTTGCCGTGATTGATTATTCGGGAGAAGTACTTTATTATCCATCATTACTGACTCACATGGATTGGCAATGGTCTCAAAAGGTTATTAATGAAAAAGACCTAAGGCAGGAAATCATTTTAGCAGGAATCACCCCACTCAAAAAGAGATTTTCGATGGAGTCTTTTCAAGTTTTTTACAGGCCGTTAGCAGCTCCCATACTGGATCAGGCAGTTGTATTCTTCAAAGATCCGAGATTGATCAATTTGACTCATTTCAACACAGGTTATCTGATTCATTCCGATGAAGCTTTTGTGTTGGAAAGATTGAGATTAATTTGTTCTGAAATCTATTTTGCAAGAGGCAGTAAAAATTGGCAATGAGACTTGATCGTTATCTTTCAAATACAGGCTATGGGTCAAGAAGTGAAGTGAAAAAATGGATTAAAAGCGGATTGATTTCCTTGAACGGTAGAATCTGTTTAGAACCTTCCACAATAGTTGATTTTGAAACAAACATATCTCTTAAAGGTCAACCTATTACGATAAAACCAATCAGTACGATTATGATGAATAAGCCAAAGGGATTTGTTTCATCTAACGAAAGTGAGTCAGGTTATCCATCGGTTATTGAACTGATTAAAAAACCTCACCCGACTTATGCCATTGCAGGAAGATTAGATGTTGATACAACGGGGTTACTTATATTAAGCACTCAGGGAGATTTGGTACATTCAATTATTTCGCCTTCAAAAAAAGTCCAAAAATTATACAAAGCCGTTGTCATACATTTTAATCCCGAGGATACACACTTCTTTTTCGAAGGCATTCAAATCACTAAAGACTTTCAGACTAAACCTGTCACTTATTTTAAGATTTGTGATGTAAACTCAGATCAATTTACCATTTGTCTTGGAATTACGGAGGGAAGATTCCATCAAGTTAAAAAGATGTTTGAAACGGTCCATTCTGAAGTCATTGAATTAGATCGAATAGCCATTGGATCTCTTCGATTAGATCCATCTTTGAAACCAGGAGAATATAAAGAATTAAATGAAAACGATATTTACAATCTGTTTTCTCAACCAGAAATCAATGAATCAGATGATATGCTAAAATAGTAAGGCCGTGATCACAAAGAGAATTGACGGAGGACAACATGGTAAACAAACAACTGATCAATGAGACTAAACAACTTTATCATGAGTATATAGCATTTAGCACTGACCAGTCACCTTTTTTGATAACAAGGCTTAAATCAAAAATAAAACTTCGTTTTCGAAAAGAGTTTGAAGGTCAATCATCCGATAAAAAGAAAATGGAAAAAACGATAGAACAATTCATCAAACAAACACGAGAAATATCATGGACCAGAATTAATAGCTTTGTGTATGAAGAACATATTGATAATCAGATGGAACTCTATCGGATGTGGATGTTCAGAATCTGCCAAGATTTATTACTTTTAAAACTGATAACAAAACGAAAAGCATCTGGAATGAATGAATTGTATCGAGAATACAGCTTACCAATCAAATCATACATTAGTAAAAATCTTTTAGGGATAAAGGGAACCGAGTATTTCAATAATAGATGTACTGATCTGATGTTGGAAACTTTTCAACGCTTTGAACGATACGCTACGAATTTTAATCCATACAAAGGCACACTATTTAGTTATCTGATTTCCATCGCAGATCATTTGGTTAAAGATGAAACCACAATTCCTGAAACACTTGTTTCAGATTTTAACGAACAAAACGAGCAGGATACTACTCCAATTTTTTGGGCGATCTCAAAAGACCCTTCACCAGATCAAATACAAGAAAAAACAACCCAAGAAAGACATTTCCTGGAACAAATGGTTGCGGTAGGAGGTTATCCTTGGCAAGTGTTGGTCGTCTTATTAACAAAGATAACGGATGAGAGAACCGACATCACAGCATTATCCGATTTGCCTTTATCAAGGCTCTTTCAAGAGATGAAAACATCTTTTTCAAAGAGTTCTTTTCATGATATTGAAGAGTTAGAGGAGATCTTCAAACCCCTTGAAAATCAGTTGATGTTAATCCTTAAGGATGTAATCCCAACCAAAGATCATCAATCAAGAAGCTATCTACAAGATTATCTTGATGATCCATTAGCGGACTTGTCATTATCCGTTTTTTTTGGAAAGGATCCTTTAAAAAATATAAGAGACTGGAATCATCGAGTTCTTAAAAGGCTGAGAAAAAAAGTACTGGAAAGTTAAGTCATGCGACATGATCATAAGAAGCAAAGTATAATCATGTGATCGACAAGAATAGTGAGGTGTTATTATGAAAGAGCATTTGACGATTGAACAAATCGAAAAATACATTGATTCTGAATATATCCAAAAAAGGTCTGTTTTTTACCCTCCTATTCATCATAGCAAGGAAATTCCAGTTTTACCGATGGAAGAAATCATCCGAATGGAAGAGCATTTAAATGAATGTGACCTGTGTTTGTCAAGGCTCACAAAGGCCTTGGATTTCTCAATTTCTTTTCAGGAATGGACAGAAGAAAAACCTACCCGGAGCCAAAAAATGATGATCAATATTCTGAAAGAACTTCCATATCAAGATCAATCTATCAGAATCAGAATTTTAAACTGGCTAAAAGAATGGGGTGTTTTCATAAGCAATACTGTGGATGTAGTCATGGATACTTCATATAACGGCATATCAAATATTACAAAAATCTTTAAAAAAAGCACCATGAATCCGGAAAACCCTCTTGTATTCAAGTACCCAGTGGAATCATTCGCTATGAGGGGAAACACAAACACACCATTCGAGAAAAAACGCGAAAATATACTTAATGGCTATTTACAAGAAAAGATGATATTAGAAATACAGGCTCATTCTCAAACAAAGGCCATACACATTATTTGCAATAAAGCACCAGGTTGGCAATCTTCACCCGTGATCATATTAATCCCCACTCAAAGCGGAAAACCCATCATTCGAACGGCTTACGAATCAAAAAACAAAGATCAGTTTGAGGTTTCAATTGAAGGGTTAAACCCAGGAAAATACCTACTAGCTTTTGAACCCTTTTCTATACAAAAGCAGAGCAAACTCTCCTAAAAAGAAAGAGAGGGGTAAAAATGGAAAATTCATCTCTCAAAAACATTAAAAAAAAAATAAAAGGCTTCGCAAAACTGCAGCAAACTGATCAATTTCTTGAGTATTCAGAACAAATCGTTGAACAAATGCTTGTAGACAATCAATATAATTATTCGTCAAAAAAAGAATTAACCCTGATGATTAATCAAACTTGCTTGCTTTTTGGATTTTTCGATCATATTGAAGCATTAGTACTAAAAATTTTAAAGCAGGAAATGGAGAGAACTCAACCAAATAATGACTTTATCGCCTTTATCAAAAACCTCCTTGGAGAATTGCATTATTATAAAGGAAATTATGATTTTGCAATGGATTATTATAAACAAGCTTATGATAGTCGAAGAGCTCTTTTTGGCGGTTCTCATCCTGATACAATTGAAACGTCTTCCAATTTAGCGCTTTTATATACTGAATTAGGTAGATTTACGGAAGCTGAAAAAATTTTTACTGAAGTCTTAAAGATTTTCGAAAGCGAAATTATCGGACACATTGAAGACTATATCAAAACCCTTTGGAATACGGGACTTTTGTATCAGTATTGGGGAAAATACGCTAAATCTATCGAAAAATATCTGATGGCACTAGAAATCTCACAATTAAACGGAACAGATGAATTAACAGACACCATAGAAAATAATATGGGTGTGTTGTATTTGGAAACCGGGAATTACGAAGCAGCGGAAAATCATTTACAAAAATCATTTGATTATTCACAAAAAATTTTCGGAAAGGATCATCCAAAAACCATCACCACCTGCAACAACCTTCTCTCAGCACAGCTTCATCTGGGTAAATTGGAAGTTGCTCAACAAGGCTTTGAAGAATTGCTGAACTGTAATACAAAAAACATGCCGATTACGTTGTTGAAAATCAAAATTAATTATGCTGTTTTGCTAATCAACTTGGGGAATACAGCTAAAGCCATGAAAATATTAAAACCGTTGCAGTCCTGTGAAATGATTCCTGATATTAAAATTAAAATTCTTTCCAATCTTTCAAAAATCTATCTCATCAACCAAGATGACTTATCCACTTTTGACAACTTGGAAATGGCGTTGAAAATACAAGAACAATTAACCGGAAAAAGACATATTCAGTATACCAAGATCTTAGGTATGCTCGCACACAGTTTCATTGTCTTCTCTCAACCAGAAGCAGCTTATAACATCCTCAAGGAAGCGACTGATATCCAAAATGATATACTGCTTGAAGTATCAACATCCTTTTCCAGAGACTATGCATGGAATTTTTTACAACGAATAGATGGTGAATTGAACAAACTTCTTAGTCTTTTTTATCTACTCCAAAAAGAACAAAAAGTGAATGACTCTCAAATAAACGACATGATGCAAGAGATCTTTGGCATTATTTTAAGAAGAAAAGCGGTCGTTTTTGAAACAGGAGTCGAACGTTATCACTCCATTTTAAAAGGCACAAACCCATTTTTAAAAGACCTCTTTGAGTCGTTGATCAGGATAAAAGAAGAAATTGTACTGCGGACAACCAAAGGTTATTTTAGTGAAACTGCTGAGGAAAACAGAAAAAAGATAAAAGAACTCAACTCAAAGGCTGATACAATTGAAAGCAGAATAGCCAGTGCTTTCCGCATGTCACCTGAATCAACGTTTCTATTACATTCAAAAACAAAAAGAGCAACGCTCAAACTGCTACAAAGCAAGATTCCTCAAGACGCTTTGTTTGTGGATATTTTTAAATTTAACTTTTTTGATTTTTATGAATCGGTTGTCTACAGTCAAGACAAAAAAAGATCCACGAGACAAAATCAAACGACTGGCTATATCCTGTTCTATATCCATCATGACAAAACACATTATTATTTTATTGACAATGCCAGCGAAATTGAACAGATCATCAAGAAGGGCCAATTTCGTGAAACCGGCCATATGCGTGGGGAGAAATCCCCTTCGGCTGTGCTTCAAAACAGCTCAGCACCTGAGTTATTCCATCAAAAAATATGGCAGATTCTTTTTCAAAATCAAACGCAACTTAATCTTTCCCGAATTAACAAACTATTTGTTTCACCTGATGGTGAGTTTAACAACCTTCCTTTTGAAACACTTATTTGCGAAAACGGTCATTATCTCATAGAAAACTACGCTGTTCAATACCTTTGTTCAGGAAGGGATTTGATTAATCAAAAAGAAAATGTCAAAGAATTTAATAACAAAGTATATATTTTTGCCAACCCCTCATTTGAAATCAATAATGATCCAAACCTTAAAAAAGAAATCTCTTACCAGAACCAGCTGTTGATAAAAGAATTGGAAGAATTTGAAGAATTACCTGGAACCGCTTCTGAAGCGCAGGAAATATCAAACCTTCTCTTTGGACAAGGCTTAAAAAAGGATGATGTGTTCGTATTCAGCAAAGATTCTGTAAATGATGGTGAAATGAAAAAAATAACGTCCCCGTCTATTCTCCATTTGGCCACCCATGGTTTTTATCTCGAAAATCGGGTAGATGTACATCCCTATGCGCGTTGCGGTATAGCTTTAAGTGGCATTAACAATATTCTTAGAGGTGAGACTATACCGGAAATTTATGAAGATGGCTTATTAACGGCATCGGATATTTTATCAGTAAATTTACTCAATACAGAAATTGTTGTACTTTCTGCTTGTAAAACCGGTCTTGGTCAAATAAATCCAGGAGAGGGTATCATGGGGCTTTGTTCAGCTTTGATTTCTTCAGGTGTTTCATCAGTTATGGTCAGCCTATGGAATGTACCGGATGTTTTTACGGTAAAACTAATGTCTTTTTTTTACAATTTCCTACTGACCGGGATGAAAAAATCCGAAGCTTTAAAGGCCTCAAAACAGAAATTGATTCATCAGTTGAGAAGCCAGTGGGGAGAAGCCCCTTCATGGATATGGGGTGGCTTCATTATTTATGGGGACGATTCCCCTGTTCGATTGATTACATCAAATACCAACTTGCATTCAACGGATTTTTCTGAGGCTTTTTCTGAGAACGTCCAAGGAGAAAACTATTGTTGAAAGAGCATTCGGTATCGGTTAGGGAACTTATTGAATTTTTATTCAGATCGGGAAATCTAGATAATCGCTTCAATGCCCCGGATATGAGAGAAAGAGCCACTATTGGGACTAAAGCACATAAGCGAATTCAAAAACAGTATGAAGACAGTTTTCCAGGAAAATATGAAAGTGAAGTCTATTTGAACGGCATTTATCAAAACCAAAAAATGTTGTTATCAATATTCGGAAGAGCCGATGGAATACACACTCATCAGAAAGAAATAACAGTTGATGAAATAAAAACAACAAAAGTACCTTTGGAAGATATTGATGCTATTTTGGATCAAAACCACCTTAGACAGTGTATGTGTTATGGTCATATGATTTGTAGCAGAGAAAAATTGGAATCTGTTCATTTGCGAATCACTTACTTTAACATCGATACGGAAGACATGAAGCATCTTGATTTTTTTTACTCCAAAGAAGTCCTTGAGAATTTTTTCAATGAATTGTGTGTTCTATATTCCAAATGGTTAAAGTTAAAAGATGACTGGATTGAGCTGAGAAATACCAGCATCAAGAATCTGCAATTCCCTTTCCCTCATTTCCGGGAAGGTCAGAGAAGGTTCTCCATTATGGTATACCATACAATAAAGGACAACAAGAAATTATTTGCACAAGCACCTACCGGAACCGGTAAAACTCTGGCAACGCTATTTCCATCAATTAAAGCCATGGAGAAAAACTTGGCCGGTCCTCTTTTTTATCTTACTTCTAAAACCATCACTCGACAGACTGTAGAAAACACCCTAAATCTTCTAAGAACAAAAGGACTAAAATTAAAATCAATCGTGATCACAGCCAAAGAAAAAATGTGTATCAATCAGGAATTCAAATGTAATCCTTACAGTTGTCCTTATGCCAATGGCCATTATAACAGGATTAACGATGCTTTACTTGAAATAATAAAAGAAGAAGGACATTACAGCCGCAGAATGATACAAGAGCATGCAAAGCGATTTTCAATTTGCCCTTATGAGCTTTCATTGGATTTGTCAGAGTTTTCGGATTGCATTATTTGCGATTATAATTATTTATTCGATCCACGGGCTTATCTGAGACGATATTTTGAAGAAAAAGGACCTTATATCTTTTTGATCGATGAAGCCCACAACCTTCCAGATAGATCAAGAGAAATGTATTCAGCACCTCTCTCCCTTGATCGTTTACGCAAATTGCGAAACGATGTCAGGCATACTGAGTCAAAAATAGCCATCAGTGCCAGAAAATTGGAAACAGAGGTCGCTTATTATTTCCTCAATGAGAATTTGGAGACAAAATGGAAAAAAAAAGAACTGCCTGAAGATATCAAAGAACCCCTTGAAACAGTTTTAAAAGAAATTGCTTCTTACCTGATGACGCCTGGGTTTGATGCGTTAAAGGAAAAACTCACTGATTACTTTTTCGAATTAAACACCTTCAATAATGCAATGGAAAGATATGACGATCATTATATCACCATTTACGATAATACCGAAGAAACTTTAACCCTTTACTGTATCGATCCTTCTCTTCATATTAGAGAAATGATAGAAAAAGGAAGCTCATGCGTTTTTTTTTCTGCAACATTATCACCTCTGGATTATTACAAACAGTTGTTTGGTTCTAAAGATGACGATTATTCTCTGATTCTTAGGTCGCCGTTTAATCAACAAAGACTTTGTTTACTGGTTAATTCTAAGATTTCCACTAAATACCATGCGAGAATATACTCTGCAGCTGCTATCGTAAAGAATATCGAACTGATGACCAAACACACGGGTAACTATATGGTTTTTTTCCCATCCTACAAATACATGGAAATGATCTACCATTTGTTCACAGAAAAATGCCCACATATCTTAACAAGGATGCAAACACCTCTCATGAGCGAATCTGAAAGAGAAGCATTTTTAGATGCTTTCAAACACTCCCCCGAACAGACTTTTGTCGGTTTTGTCTTGATGGGCGGGATTTTTGGTGAAGGAATCGATCTAATCGGCAGTCGATTAAGCGGAGCCATCATTGTTGGAGTTGGTTTGCCTCAAATTGGATTTGACAGAGATATTATAAAAGACTATTATCAAGAAAAACTGGGGAAAGGTTGGGAATACGCCTATATTATTCCTGGAGCCAACAAAGTTATGCAAGCAGTTGGCAGAGTGATTCGATCACATGATGATAAGGGAGCAGTTATTCTCATAGACGAACGCTTTATCAGAAAACCTTACCCGTTCATTTTTCCTGCCGATTGGTCTCATGCCATTAGTATCAGAAATGAAAAAGAAATCAGATCCATTCTTGATCATTTTTGGAAACAAATACCATAACACAGATAAACCGGTTACTGATTCGTTGTGATACAATGTGCTGAGCTTTTCATTTTTTAATCAAGAGAGGGGAATCTATGAAGATATTTATCTTAGGCGCCGGGAAAATGGGGAAATGGTTTGCTGAGGAGTTAAATCAAGACCATGAAGTAGCGATTTACGATCCGGATCCAAAACAAATGAAACACTTGTATCATGTCAAACGTTTTTCGGTTTTGAAAGAGTTAAAAGAATTTGAACCTGAAATGGTTATTAATTGCGTCACTCTAAACAAAACCATTATCGCCTTTGAAGAAATTATGTCGTTGATTCCTGATTCCACAATTCTGTCGGATATTACATCTGTAAAATACGGACTTAAAGTTTTTTATCAGAACCATTCCCATCGTTTCGTTTCTACTCATCCCATGTTTGGTCCCACATTTGCCAATATTAACGATCTTACTTCAGAAAACGCAGTTATTATTAAAGAATCCGATGAAATCGGTCATTCTTTTTTTAAAGCTTTTTTCAATTCTTTGAGACTAAATCTGTATGAGTATTCATTTGAAGATCATGATCAAATCATGGCTTATTCATTGGCTACACCCTTTATTTCTTCTTTGGTATTTGGTAGTTGCCTAAAGGAAAAAGCTGTACCGGGCACAACATTTAAAAAACATATGCACATTGCACAAAATTTGATGAATGAAGATGATTATTTACTGGCAGAGATACTTTTCAACCCCTATACCACTAAACAAATCAAGCTGATCCATTCTCAATTAAATACTCTAACCGAAATCATTGAAAAACGTGATTTCATAGCTATGAAAGCATATCTGGATGCAGTACGAAAGACAATAAACAACACATAAAATTGCTATCAAAGGGAGGAATAATCGTGAGGATCACCGTTTTAGGTTTTGGTAGTTGGGGAACTGCCATTTCGAGATTATTAGCCTTAAGGGGTCATGATATGGTTGGATGGACAAAAGACGAAAGAGTCATCGAAAGTATGAGATGGAACGAAAACCCTTATTATTTCCCTGGAAAAAAATTACCCCAAAACATCTGTCTAACGAATGATCTGCATCAGGCTATCCAAAAAGCAGAGATGATCGTCATTGCGATACCCACACAGGCAGTGAGAACAGTAATAAGTGAATTGCCTCCTACAGAAAAGACCATCGTCAATTTATCCAAAGGGATCGAAATAGAAACCGGTCAATTCATCCACCAGATTTGTCAGGAACATTTCGGTGAAAAAGCGCCCTATTGTTCACTCTCAGGCCCAACACACGCAGAAGAAGTATTGGATATGATTCCTACTAATATTGTCGCAGCGGGCCATAATCGAGATACTCTAAAAGAAGTACAAGCAATATTCAGCACCGATTATTTTCGTGTTTATACAAACGACGATGTCGTCGGTGTAGAGCTATGTGGGGCACTGAAGAATATTTACGCCATTGCTTCTGGCATTATTGACGGTCTTGGACCCTGGGATAATACAAAAGCGGCACTGATTACAAGGGCGATCATGGAAATGAGACGTTTTGGAGAGTTTCTGGGAGCTAAAAGAGAAACTTTTATGGGGCTTTCCGGAATCGGCGACATGATTGTCACCTGTACGAGTAAACACAGTAGAAACAGATATGTAGGTGAAGAGATTGGAAAGGGGAAAAAAATCGACCAGATTCTATCAAATATGAACATGGTTGCTGAAGGTATTTACACGGTCAAGGCTCTAATGAAAATACTGAAAACTAAAAAAATTGAAATGCCCATTGCTGAAAAGGTCTATCAGGTACTTTATGAGGATAGCGACCCTTTAAAATGCATCGAAGATTTAATGGAAAGAAAACCAAAACCGGAATTTTGGTGAGGATACCTGAACGAGAATCCAGAAGCCCTATCGTTTGGACTAATGACCAAGTCTCAGGCTATTTAATCCTTGTTGCATTCTTTCTTGAATGGTTGATTCATATACTTCGTATGATGGAAAATCATCAGGGTGAACAGGTTCAAGGATAATAGCCTGTATTTTCGCAGGTCGGACGATCCAACTTTTTCTGGGCATAGCATCGCCTGTTCCATCCACAACAAGGGGGACGAGTATTTTTTTGCTCTTATAGGCAATTTTTAAACTGCCAGGGGCAAAAGTTGCGATTAAGTTGTCTTTTGTCCGTGTTCCTTCGGGAAAGAGTCCTATGCTTTCGCCATTTTTTAAGTATTCCAAAATCTTTCTTAATGCCTTGACCGCATTTTTGGGGTCATCTCTGTCAATGGTGATACAAAATAATTTCATAGCCTCTTTGAAGAAAGGAGCACGGTTCAGTTCTTCTTTGGCAAGTAAAAAAATGTTTTCTGATATAAATCCCAGGATTAACATGGGATCAAGATAACTCTGATGATTCATACAAATAATATAATTATCCTGAGAAGGAATATTATCCAATTGTTGAATTTGTGGATGAATGCCACACCAAGTAAATAATCTCCTTGAAAATCCGGGAGAACGTTTTCTGATATATTTTTGAGCAGCCGCTTTCCCATTCTTTTTTTCTATTTTAAGAGCTTTTTTTAGTTGTATATATCCGTACAACAACAGGATCACTGCCGCAAAAAGATAATAAATGGTGTAGAAAAAAAAGAGTATTGAGTTCATCTTTTTCATCATCATTGTCCCCTTTGTTTGAAGTAATTGAAATCATCAAAAAGGGGCAATGAATCATTGCCCCTGAATTTTTATTGGTTATGGGGTAACTAATGCCAATATTGCTTTTATTGAGTGCATTCTGTTTGCAGCCTCGTCAAAAATGACACTTCTTGCATGATGAGCAACCTCATGCGTGCACTCTTCACCATAATGAGCGGGCAAGCAGTGCATAAAGATAGCAGTAGGTTTAGCTTTGTTGAATTTTTCCATGTCAACCTGATAAGCGAGAAATTTCTTTTTCTTTTCTTCGGCTTCGGCCTCTTGGCCCATACTTGCCCAAACATCCGTATAGACAATATCTGCATCATTTATGCCTTCATCTACATCATTGGTAACCGCTATCTTTGAACCAGTATTGTACTTTTCCACTAATTTTTCAGCATCACTTATGACATCCGGTGTGGGTTCAAATCCGGGTGCTGTTATGGCTGTGATATGTGTTCCCATCAAAGCGGCGGAAAAGATGGTGGAATTGCAAACATTATTTCCGTCACCGATATATGCAATTTTTAACCCTTCAAAACGTCTAAATTTCTCGTAAATTGTTAAAAAGTCACCTAAAGCTTGAGTGGGATGTTCGTAGTCACACAATCCGTTGATTACAGGTACTGTTGCATATTGAGCAAGTTCCTTGACTGTTTTGTTTTCGAATACCCTTGCCATGATTACGTCTACCATACCTGAAAGCACTTTCGCAATGTCCTCAGTTGTTTCCCTTTGTCCCAATTTAATATCATCGGGTCCTAAATAAATACCATGTCCTCCCAGATGGGTCATTGATGACTCGAAAGAAACCCTTGTTCTTAGAGACGGTTTTTGAAAAATCTCAGCTAGGGTTTTGTTCTTCAAGATATCCGGCCTTTGACCCATGTTTAGGCCTGTTTTTAACGAAATGGCTGTTTCGATAAACTGGAAAAACTCCTCCGGGGTCAAGTTTTTAATACTAATCAAATCTCTTCCCTTTAGATTTACTGACATACCACACCTCCGTAGTAAGATAAAGATTATTTGGTTCTCTCTAGCGCCACTGAAGCAGCTCCCAAGATTGCTCCTTTTTCTTTTAATTCGCTGATTATTATATCATAAGAATGAGATAATGATGGATATGTATGTTCATGTGCTACTTGCTTAACTTCCTCAAGAAAGATATCATTTGCCCTTGATATTCCCCCTGATAAAATTATTAAATCGGGATTGAAAATGTTCACCAAAGATCCAATTCCAATACCCAACCCCCAGTTAAACTTCCTTACAACCAATGTTGCCAAGCGATCGCCTTCCTTATATGCATCAAAAATGGCCTTCGCATCAATAAAGCCATTTTCAGAATGTTTAAAAACAAGCGAATCGGGATACCGCTCTTTGAAAATCTTAACCCACTCCCTCATTCCGGTAACAGACGAAAAAGTTTCCAGGCACCCCTTACTGCCACAACTACAAACTGGACCACTAGGATCAACAATCATATGTCCGATTTCTCCACCAAATCCATGTCCACCTACAATCAAATGGCCTTCAGTATATGCACCGCCACCCACACCCGTACCTAAGGTTAAAACGATAAAATTTTCAGTATTTTTTGCGGAACCAAACCATTTTTCACCGAGAGCTGCTGCTTTGGCATCGTTTTCAAGATAGGCATCAAAACCTGTCTTTTCTTTTATCTTTTGAACAATTTTGACACCATTTAAAGCTGTAATGTTGTTAGCGTATTTAATCACACCGTTTTCTCTATCTATTGAACCGGGAGAACCAATACCAACTTTTACAACTTCATTCTGAGCTAAGTCTTTTATCAGTTCAATAATGCGATCACAGATCATTTCAGTTCCTTCGTTGGCAAAGGTCTTTGTCGTTTTTTGCATACTAATTTCACCACTTTCATCAACTAAAGCGGCTTTGATATTCGTTCCACCTAAATCAACACCTACTATGTTCATCTATTTTCTCCTTTCTCTTGAATATTTCTATTTTTATCGATGAATAGAGATATGCATCCTCTAATTCATATAGATCTGAATGATCAACGCTAAATCCTTTTTCAGACTCTACGATGATTCTTCCATTGTCTTTTAAAATCGAATCAGTTTCGAGTAATTTTCTGACAATTTTATTAAATAAAATTTCAGTAAATGGCGGATCGATAAAGATCAAATCGTATGTTTGTGGAGGACTGCTTAAAAAACGAATCACATCTTTTTTGAATAGTCTGACCTGGTCACAAACCATCAGCTTTTGAACATTGTTTTTAAGAGTTTTAATCGAATGACTTGAGATATCCACAAAATGAATCAGTGAAGCACCACGACTAAGTGCTTCAAAACCCATTTGCCCACTACCGGCACATAAATCAAGAAACATGGAACCATTGATATCTTTTCTTGATTCTAATATGGAAAAAACCGCATTCTTGACCTTCGCAGGTGTATATCTCGTCCGAGCATCTTCTACCAATTCTATCTTATGATTTTTAAATATTCCAGCAATAATGGATAAAGTCTGCATTTTGATCCTCTAAAATGTTCATCAAGCACCTACTTTAGAAAATTCATCTTAGGAACTAATATTTCTTCAATAATCGTATCAATTTCACCTGACGATTTGTTAAAGCGTGCAATAAAGGGATCTAAGTTTGAAAGAAATTTTGGTAATCTATCGAATTTGATAAAAAAAGTCGTTAAAACATTCGGAACACCGCTGAGAGAAAGACCTTCTGTAGGCAAAAAAACATTCGGATAGGTTTTAGAAAGCATGTGATTAATCATGGCCGCTATTGCCCGGTCTTCGTTTTCCGTGTTTTTTGATTTCTTTGGCATTCTCATTGAAAAAAGGGCTTTGTTATCTTGGAAATCAAATCGATAGCCTTCCTCTTTCCATCTTTCATAAGCAGTCAGAATTTTCAAAAGCTTTTCTTCAGAAAAGAGTCCAGCAGCTGACAGAAAATTTTCTCCATAGACTCCTTCTCGATTTAAAAGTTCCACCGTTTCTCGTTTTTTCCCTACCAAAGAAAAGGAAGGTATGGAAACCGCTTCGCTGAACATACCCAAAAACATCTTGATGCTCGTTTCTTCCGGTTGAGGAACGTGTAGTCTTCTGAATAATTCACAGTATTCTTCTGAAAATTCCTGTGGAATGGTAATACTTTTCTTGGTTACAGCCTTTTTCGGCACATCATTGGTACTTGAAAGACCAATCAGAAATGGACCTGTTTGAGAAATATAAATGAACATTGTCGGAAAACCTTTGGTATAAACGAATAAACCCAACACCTTTTTTTCATCTTTCAAGGCATTAAAAAAGGTTTTAAATGAGTACTCGCTTATCGTATTGTTAAATATTCTTTCAAGATCATCAGTCAAAGTCTTGGAACCCAGTTTTATCAATCCATTATCCATTTTTTTATCCTTTATAAGTCATAATCAATTCAAGAAATTTCTGTCCGTATTTTTGCAGTTTCTTTTCCCCGACTCCTTTTATGCTCAAAAGTTCTTCACCGGTTTGTGGTTTCAAACAGCTCATTTCCCGAAGTGAATAATCAGGAAAAACAATATAAGGCGGAACATTTTCTTCAAGGGATATCTGTTTTCTTAATTCCTTTAATTCCTGGAATAATCGTGTGTCTTGATCGTTTTTATGTTTGAACGAACTTGTCTTTTTAAAGACTCTTTTTTTTCCTTTCAATACCTGCCATGACTGAGTTGTTAGTTTGATAATTGGATATAAACCGCTACTTACTTCCAGATATCCCTCTGCAGATAGAAAGTTGATCAGTTCTCTGATATCCCTTTCTTTCATCTCTTTCATTATACCGTAAGTTGACAATCTTTCAAATCCTTTTAATTTGATCTTAGAGCTATTTGATCCCTTTAATACTTTCGCAATCGTTGATGCACCATAAGATTGATTCATTCGATATACACAGGAAAGTACCTTTTGTGTATCAATGGTAATATCTGATTTAATCAGGTTTTCGTCTAAACAATTCCTGCAGTTTTTGCATTCACCTTCTACATCCTCACCAAAATAATGAGCAATGGAATTCCATAAACACTCATGGGTATGACAAAAATTGATCATATCCTGTAGCTTAGTATTAACACTCAATAGTCTTTCATCTTTCAGTTCCGATCTTTCAATCAAAAAGCGTTGAACACGGTTATCCAGTTCGCTGTATAGCAAATATGCCTGTGAAGCCTCGCCATCACGCCCGGCTCTCCCAATTTCCTGATAATAGGATTCTAAATTTTTAGGCATATTGTAATGAACAATATATCTGATATTTGGCTTGTCTATCCCCATCCCAAAGGCATTCGTTGCAACCATAATGTCGGTATCCTCTAAAATAAACGATTCTTGCATTGTCTTTCGTTCTTCAGATTCCATACCGGCGTGATATTTTCCGATTTTAATGTTTTTCTTTTTCAGATAAAGATACATTTCATCTACTGTTTTGCGAGTGGAACAGTAAATGATTCCGGATTCGCCATATCGCTTATCAATCAAGTTTTCAAGAAATCTTCGTTTGTTTTGCCCCTTGATTACTTCAATGTATATATTGGAACGTTTTATTCCCAAATTAAAAAGGCGAGGTTGCCTTAGCCCCAATAATTGTTCAATGTCTTGTCTAACTTCTTTTGTGGCCGTCGCCGTAAAAGCGCTTATCACCGGATTACCTTTTAAACGATTCACAAACTCCCTGATCAATTGATAACTCGGCCGAAAATCATGTCCCCATTGTGATACACAATGCGCCTCGTCAACGGCGACCTGTTCTATTTCTATTGAAGATACTCCTTCTTGAAAAGAAAAAGCTTTCATTCTCTCCGGTGCGATGTAAAGAATCTTGCTGTCACCATTGACAAATTCCTGTGTTTTTAAATGCACTTCCTCCTGAGAAAGACTACTATTGATATAAGCCGCCCGAATATCCATTGTTCGAAGATTATCCACTTGGTCTTTCATCAAAGAAATAAGTGGTGATATGACAATGCTTTTCCCTTCAAATATCAATGCAGGAATCTGAAAACACAGTGATTTTCCAGTTCCAGTTGGCATAACCGCCATGGTGTCTTTTTTGCTCAAGATCGATTCGATAATAGCTTCTTGTCCTGATCGAAATTCGTCATAGCCGTAGTATTGTTTTAAAATTTGTTTTGGACTCATTTTTTTAGTTACAATCACCGATTTTTAAAACTCCTTGACTTGTATTCGTTTTGTTTGTCTTTTTCTTAAAGAACATGATTATTTACATACCATGATGTTTAAAATATACTCATCTGTTATTTTCATGGCTTGAGAACCGATATTGGCAAGATTTTTTATTGTATTTTCTATATCTTCTTCGATTATCCCGTCATTCTCGGTAGCACCATTGCCGGCAATTGCTAATCTTGCAGCAAGATAAGCAGCATTGACACCGGATGCAACCTTTAAAGCACATCCTGGCTTTGCCCCATCACAAATCATCCCCGTCAAGTTTGCAATCAGATTCTTCATTGATAGAACAATTGCTTCCTTGGAGCCACCCATTAAATTAGTTAAACCTGCTGCTACTCCCGTTGATGCAGCGACTATACCGCAAAGCGCTGAAAGTCTTCCCAAATATGATTTGATGTGAATAGCTAAAAGATGACTCATCGCAAGACTCCTCAACATTTTCTCTTCTTCGATATGCATTTTCTGAGCGTAAACAACAATGGGGATTGTTGCATTTATTCCCTGATTTCCGCTTCCACTATTACTCATTGCAGGAAGCACGCAGCCTGACATTCTGGCATCGGCTGCTGATGCTGTCAAAGCAACAACATATGATGATAGACACGAATGATAATCATCATGATTGGATTGTAAAAGCATGGTCTTTCCGATTTTTAGTCCATAGTCACCTTCCAAACCTTCTTTTGAAATTGCCATGTTCATCTGCACTGCCTTTGTTAAAAAGGATAATGTTTGGATCGGAACAGTTATTGAAAAATTGATGATCTGATCCACTGTTAATTTCTCATTGATATTTTCACTACTGTCTTTTAAATCACCGGCTTCTTTTTGAAATAAGATTCGATTGTCTCTTTCTATCAAAGAAATATTCGAATGCTCCTCCTGTATAACAACTTTTGTCTCGTGAGTCATGTTTTTGTTATAACAGATGCATTCAACAAACAGAGGATTGGAATGTTTTTTAATTTCAATTTCTATTTCATTTCGCTCAAGCTTTTGTTTAGCCAGTTCTATGTGTTCCTTTCTCACATGCTTGAGTACTTCTAACCCATATTTGGATTCTCCTCCACATGCTCCTAATGCAGCAGCCATATGTAGACCAACCATTCCAGTCCCAGGAATTCCCACTCCCATTCCATTTTTGAACAAATTAGGACTGACAAATACATGGACTTTCCCTGTTTCTTCTCCCAGAGTTTCTCTTCCTTTAGCTGCTGCCAATGCAACCGCTATCGGTTCTGTACAGCCCAATGCCGGTATAACTTCTTTCTTTAGTAAATCAAGCATTTCTTGATCAGATGACATTCTCATTCACAACTTCCTTTCATTTCTAGACGATGACCGTCGATATCATTTAAAAAAAAAGACATCTGAGGCAGACCATAATTTTCACTTCAATCTAAGTATTTTAAAAAAACTGGTCAACCATCATCACAAAAGCGGACGAGGGGGTAATGTCCGCTTTTAAATGTGAGGGGTTTCATATTTTTATTCATCTTTTTGAGGGGTTTGTTTTTATTGATACTACAGATATTTAGACTCCCCCAAAAAGATGAAAGTTCAAATTATCCGAAAATCCTTTCTGCCCCTCCCATATATCCCTTTAAAACTCCTGGAATGCTAACCGTACCATCTCTGTTTTGATAGTTTTCCAAAATAGCGACTAACGTTCTCCCCACAGCCAGTCCCGAGCCGTTTAATGTATGAAGGAACTCTAACCTGTTCTCTTTGTTCCTATATCGCATATTTGCGCGTCTTGCTTGAAAATCAGTATCATTGGAGCATGACGAGATTTCTTTATAACTATTGTATGATGGAAGCCATACCTCTAAATCATACGTCATGGCTGAACCAAATCCCATATCACCCGTGCATAACATAATCTTTCTGTAGGGTAATTCCAAAGCCTTTAATATCCCTTCCGCATCGTTCGTTAATCGTTCCAGTTCATCAAAAGAATCTTGAGGTTTAGTATATTTAACCAGCTCTACTTTTTCAAATTGATGAACACGGATCATCCCCCTGACGTCTTTGCCATAACTGCCGGCTTCTCTTCTGAAACACGCTGAATAGGCACAGTATTTTAACGGCAGGTCTTGCTCTTCCATGATTTCATCTTTATGCATTCCTGCCAGAAAAACTTCCGCTGTCGGTATCAGGAACATATCATCCGGGGTTGTTTTATAGGCCTCTTCTTCAAATTTGGGTAACTGACCGGTTGCATACATGGTTTCTCTTTTAACAAGATACGGAATATTAACCTCTTTATACCCGTTTTGAATATGAAAATCCAGCATGAAATTAATCAAAGCCCTCTCTAATCTTGCAATTCCATCGGTCAGAACAACAAACCTCGCTCCACTCATTTTTGAAGCTCTTTCAAAGTCCATCATTCCGAGTTCAGGACCGATTTCCCAATGCGGCTTTGGTTCATAATCGAACTCCTTTGGTTCTCCCCATGTTAGAACTTCCACATTGTCTTTCTCATCTTTACCGATAGTGACTTTTTCCGATGGAATATTTGGCAATCGGGAAACCATTGCTTCTTGCTGTATTTCTATTTCCCTCAATTGGTCATCATATTCTTTTATTTTATTCCCTATTTCTTTACTTTCTTCAATATTCTTGTTGGCTTCTTCGTTCTTACCGGATGATTTTAATTTGGCAACCGCTTTTGAAAGTATATTTCTCTGAGCCTTTAACTCATCCGCTTTTTGTATGATTTCGCGCCTGGACTCATCCAAAGAAATGATTGCATCAATTTGTCCAGGATCTTCATTTCTTGTTTCCATTGCTCTTTTAATCCGCTCTGGATTGATTCTCAATTCTTTTACATCAAGCATGTCCCTTTCACCTCATTTTTCATTTCCATTCGCCATATGTTATCAATTTCGTTTTTTTATGTTTAATTTCATGCCACTTGTATTTTGCACCCGTTTCTTTAAAATATTTTTCAAAATACGGATAAAAACGCTCAATCAGGCTTGGCAAATCGATCTTTTGTATCTCAGTAAAAAGAATAAATAAATGGTTATTCGAATATGAAATGCGGTCTCCGCCTCTAACACTTCTAAACAGATGTTCTGACATTTTTTTGATATCCTTTTGGTTTTCCAAGCCATTCAGAAGATTCACCGACAATAAAAGTGTTTTTGGATTCCTGGCATTTAACTCAAAAGAGATCAGTTTTTGCAACTCATTTATTTCCACATAATTCTGATGGGCTTTAAATTCATTTGGTACTTTTGAAACAGTATTTCTTTTAAGAATATCAGCCATAAAGAGTTCAATTTCTCGGGGAACTGCTATGGATACTTCAGACTCAAGTCTATTTTTAAAATCTTTGAAAACCTTGATTATGTCTAAAACCTTATCTTGTTGTCTTAAAAATTCAAGTTTCTTTAGAACCAATACTTCGTTTAATGGAGCGATTGAGAACCCTTTCTCAAATAAATTCTCTTTTTCATTTTCAGAAAGCACATCATCCATTCCGATCAATTTGAGAATAACATGAATTGCCTTTTCCTGGTATTCCTTTCTTTTTCGTATCGCCCAATTGTAATTTGAAAAAGGTAAATAATCACCTGTATAAATTTCCAAGGCATCGAAATAGTAACGTTTTTTCAGAGCCTGATTGGATTGACTGTCCCCTTGTTCAATTAGTTCTTCAAAAACCTCAAAATCCAATCCCATTTCAGGGGGCTTATTTAACCAGCAAACATGAGAATTGGATCTGATAAAAAATTTACCAAACGATTCCTTTTCAAATATCTTATCCAGACCTTTTCTTAAGTAGTACAAATTTGAAGAGAGGTTTTGTTTTGCTTTTTCTTCACTCATATCTGGCCAAAATATTTCACATAGTTCTGTTTTTTGGACTTTATGACCATAATTTGTCAAAAGGTTTTTAAAGATATCCAGCGCCTTTTTTGCACCAGGAAAATCCTTTTCAGACTTTTCATTATCCTTAATAAAGACAAACTGCGAAAAAGTTCTGATATAACCTTTGTAGTTTTTGTTATTGACCATTTTTGCCTCCAGATCCGTTATCAATTACTTTTGATATTTATGGAGATAATGCTTTAAAGATTCAAGTTCAGTGTCAAGTGTCAGCAGTAACTTTTCTATAGACGCTTGATCGGATTGTCCAGCATAAACTTCCAGTTTTTTCAGAGTGTCTACAACTTTCTCCGCTTCAAAGTTTGATGTACTACCTTTGAGCTTGTGTACAAGCTCAGCAAACTCATCAAATGATTTTTCCTTTGCTTTTTGTTTAATTAAGCTTAACTGATGCGGATAATACTCCAAAAAGTCTGAAACAATCTCCCGAACATCTGAGCTATTGTCAAAAAGCTTATTTAGTAATTCAATATTACCTGTTTTTAATGTCTTTGTTTGATTCAAACGAAGTTTATCGATTTTTTCCATTAACACCTTTTCTTCAATCGGTTTGGTGATGTAATCATCCATACCTGCCTTTATACATTTTTCTTTATCTCCAATCATGGCATGAGCTGTTACCGCAATGATTGTAACAGGTAATCGATTTGTATGCTGTTCGAATTCTCTAATTTTTTTCGTGCATTCCAATCCATCCATCAAAGGCATCTGAATATCCATCAGAACCAAATCATATTGGTTTGTTTGGTATGCTTCGAAGGCTTTTTTGCCGTTTTCTACTACAAAAACCTTATGCCCCAATTTCTCAATGAGAATTTTTATCAACCTTCGGCTGATTAAATCGTCCTCAGCAAGCAATATCGATAATTGATTATCCACGATAAACACGCTCCTTCATGACTCAAAAAAAAATCTTTTTGAAAACTGGCAATACTCGAAATTATACATCTTTTTTTGATAGACTATTTTACCATATCGTTTACTGGATCACTTAAAATCTGATAAATATGAAAGATAATCTTTGGTAAAAAACATTAGTTCCAGATAATCTTCATTAGCTAGTGAAAAATATTTAACGATGTATTCCTCATCATTTATCGACTGAATTTCATTGTATGTTCTGCATACCTTAGGAATAAGATAAGAGATGTAAAGAGGTTCATGATTGGGATTTGATAAAAAGGATTCCAAACTCAAGGGTTGCTCTCCGATGAATTGTCCAGTATGTGTTCGTTGACAAAAGGAAATCAGAGTCGAGATATACGGATATATTGAGTAGTCACTAATCAAAAAATACACATCACCTTGAAAAATTTCATTCTGTTGAATCACCGCAAACGCATCTGACTGCTGAGTATATCGAGTAGTTTGTTTTTGGATCAAATAATCTTCTTTTCCTGATAGAAACGATAAAAGCATTTGAAGCGAATAATAGTTATCGCCTATTCCTTTTGTATCTGTTAAGTCAATGAGTAGCTTTGATGCCTTTGAATCGATAATTTGAAGCATTATTTCTTTAATTTTATGAACAGTTTGTTCAGCATAGGATAAATCATAAAGTTTTAAGACCGCTAAATCACCTTGTTGTTTGAAACGATAGACCTCTGATTGGATCCGCTGTCTCCATGAGTTAAACTCCTTCCAAGGCACGCTTTCAACGCTCTCTTGATAATCCGTTCCATTATGTTCATATTTAATCAGAAACTCTTTCGCTTTGAAAAATTCCGGATAGTAATTTAGCAAATCCCTTTCAATAACCCAGAAACTTCTTTCTTCAGCGGATGAGGCATAAACGAATTGTTGATAATATTTCATTATCTCATCAATAGGCTGGTCATTAATTGCTTTAATCTCAGCTCCAGGAGGAACACGATTCCCAATCGACTCCCGGACCAACACCTTTCCTCCTCTATAAAAAAAGAGACAGGGAAAAACCGAAGCGGAGTGAAGTGTTCCCTCCCAGAAATCCAAATAGGTAAACGTATCTTGAAAAAACGTAAAGGCTGGAGCTAACTTCTCAAAATATTTAAAATGATCGGTAAACAAACCAATTTTTCCAGAAACCAACTCAACTGCATTGGTAAAGTCTGACACTTGTTTCTCACTAATCTTTGGATGTAACATTGGTTGCTCTGAAATAAGAATTTCAAGTTCTTTATTAAGGTTGGGACGAAATAAAAAATTCATCCAAGACATGGAAAAAAAATACAATATAAGTACAAGAATCATAAGGATAACCGTATATGCAAGAATGGTTTTTTTCATTTTGAACCTCCAAATAAAGTTGCAAAATACCATACAAAAAGAGGAACTGATAAGATGAACATCATCACTGAAAGAATTTGATAGGTACTTATCAGTCCAAAGAGTTCAACCATGATCCCTCCCCCGAGATACCCGACCAAAAAACCTCCACCTTGAATAATCATCCAAAAAGCTGCTTGCGCTTTGTTTGCACGCTTTTCGGGAATCTTGAAATGAATATAGTTAAAAATAGCATAGTAGATCACGATATAATTCCAACCATGTAAGATATGCGTTAATACAAGTTGTAGAGGTGTTTGAGCCAAAGGCGTTATGATTAATCTGATTCCAATAGCAAGAATCCCGGTTGCTACTAAAAAAAGAGAACCTGTTCTTTTAATGATGGTTTTTGCAAACAATAAAAAAGGCACTTCACAAATAGAAAGTACAGCAAAACTAATACCCACGGTACTATCAGGGAACCCTTTTTGAGAAACAAGCAAAGGTAAAAAAGAACCACAAAAAGAGATTCCCATGATACCAATCGTAGCCGTTAATAGCATAAATAAAAAAGTCTTTGAGTTCCCTGAGTTATCGGTTGTATATTTTCTCTGACTAACCATTTCATACGTCTGCAGTTTTTTTGAGAAACAAAAAGTTAATACAAGGGCTGCAGTTGAAATAATAAACATAAAAACAAAACTAATTTCAAAGAGAAATCCAGACACAAAAGAGATACTTGAGAAACCGATCGTCCCCATCAACCTTGCTTTATCTAAATGAAAACCCTTTGCCATTAATGATTCCATGACTCCGGCTTCTCCAATGGGTACTATTGAACTGGCAAAAAAGCCAAAAAGAATTAAAGCAATCAACTTTGGGGAAAAACCTGGTAAAAGATAAATGCCCCAAACTAAAACAGCTGGGATAAGGGTAAGGTACTTTAACGTTTTTTTCTCGCCAACCCTTCTTTTTAGACTAAACCAAAATGGATTGGCGATCAAAGCCATTCCTGGTACGATCGACATGAGTGCACCTATTTGTAAAGGCGAGAACTGCGCATTTTCGAAATATTGTGCCATCATATTGATCATAGCAAGATTAGAGTAAATAAACCATTCCACTATGGATTCAAAGAACATGTTATTTATTCCTTTTTAATTCTTTTAAATAATAATGATTTAGCTGCGAAGGGGTGGGTGTATGAACGCCTATGATATGCATTTGATTTGCCTTGTTGATATTTTCAAACGAGTCATCGAAGAATACTGTCTCTGAAGGGACAAGAGAATAACGGTTGAGTATCAGATCATATATTTGTTTTTCTGGTTTAATCATTTTCTCATGCGATGAAATGACCAATCCATCAAAAAGTTTAAAAAAATCATGTTTTCTATAAGCTTCAGAGAAACCCTCACGTTGGAAATTGGACAAAACAAAGAGCCGGTAATTTGCCTTTGAAAGCTCATAAAGAATGTTCACATTCTCTTGGATAACCGGAAGATAATTGATCATCGCTGTTAAGACATATCTAATTTCTTCTGTTAGTTCGGGTATTTTCTGAGAAAATAACGTGACTGCTTGATTGATGCTGAAAGTTCCCCTATCTAATTCAGCCCAATAAGTAGAATCCATCATGTTTGCCTTTAATATTTCTGCTCTTTTGACATCAAACATTGAAGTCAATAATTTCATGGGATTCCACTCTAAAAGGACCCCTCCAATATCAAAAATAACATTTTTAACCGCCATAATCCCCCCCTAATCATACACTTTATGCTATCACAAAGTGTTGAAAAATGCAATTTTTACTGTCAGACAATCCAATAAAAAAGGTGCTTTTCAGCACCTTTTCTTCTATCAATTTTGTACTTTTACCCCTACAATTTTTTCTTTTCCTAGTTTCTTTTTAATCTTTATCTTTGCTTCCTTTTGGTTCGCTGCATCTACATGGACCGATTTGATTGTATCTCCTGTTAAATAATCGACGGTAAATCTCATAATAACGACCCCCTTTATGATTATATCGACACCAACAACTGCTATCATTATCAGACGCAAAGAATCATCAAATTCATTCAAAGGGTTCAATTTCCTAATAGAATATTATAAGATCCCTACTAGCTCCAAATCAAAAATGAGTGTTTGACCGACCAAGGGATGATTGCCGTCCAGAATAACCTCATCACCGAGAATATCTACAACAGTGAATAACGCAACCTTGCCTCCTTCACCCGGAACATTTAATCTTAACCCCGGTTCCAATTCCAAGTCATTTGGGAATTGAGATTTATCAAAAATAAACCTGAGTTTTTCATCGTATTCTCCATAACCTTCCTCAGGTGGAATTCTGATGGTTGTTTTTTCACCCTTTTCCATTCCAATCACTGCATTTTCAAACCCCGGTATCACCTGATGACCTCCTATTTTGAATTCTAATGGTTCTCTTTCCAAAGAGGTATCAAACTGTGTACCATCCTCCAATGAACCGGTATAGTGTACTTGAACCGTATCTCCCATTTTGGCTTTCGACATATCAAACTCCTTTCACACAATCATAATCATTGAGGCTCATTATATCCTCATTCGTATCTAATCAAGTTTAGCAGATTTTCATTTGTCATATCCATCAATTAGCTGAATTAATTATACCATATATTTCCTGAGTTGATTTTCCAATAGCGGTGGGAACTTTGATCTGAGAACTTAACAACTGTTCCTTTATCATTTGTAGTTGATAGGCAATATTCGGATTTTCATTCAAAAATTGAGTAAAATAATCATTGTATGCTAATCCGATTACTTCTTCTTTGATTCCCATCACACAGTTGCTGCCAAATTCCAGTTTTCCCTCTTTGTAAAGCTCAACTGCCTTGAATAGTGAAAGCCCGATATCCTTCAGCATAGATGTTAAGATATGTTCGTTAAACTCAGGATGAGAGTCTTCAAAAAGCAAATGAACATCGGAATCAACCCCAATAGCCCAAGCATCATGCTCTACAGCAGCAGGATAAATACCATTCCCTGTATTGGCCGCTACATTAAAAATTACATCTGCCCCATTTTGATACATGACGTTGGCTAATTCTTTTCCTTTGACAGGATCATTCCAAACACCGGCATATGATACTAACACTTTGATGTTTTCATCCACATACTGAGCCCCTTTGATATACCCGATGATAAAATCATTGACAATTGGTGAATCTACACCTCCTAAGACGCCAATCGTGTTGGTATCTCTGGTATATTTTATATCTTTAGAACCGGAAACTAAAGCAGCTAAAGCTCCGGCTAAAAAAGCACCTTCGTTTTGTTTGTAAGATATAGCATAAACATTGTTCAAATTCCCCTGAGAAAAATCAATCTTCGCATCATAAATAATATAGTGATTATCAGGATAATATTGTGCGATTCTTGTAACCGGATCAACCATCGGCCAAGTCCCCGCCACGATCAGATCGTAATACCCAAGGCTTGAAATATCATCCAGCGTGGGCTCCCATACAGCCGTGTTATATTGCATTTCAACAATTTTTGTTTGAGCGTTTACTCGCTGTTCAATCATATCTAACCCCTTTGCTGCAGAATCGAAAAAGGATTTATCACCTAATTCACCGTTAATTAAGCAAGCGATTCTTAAAGAATTCGAAAAAGAATAGCATCCTAATAGAACAACTATGATCAAGATCACAAAAAACTTATTGTTCATCATAACACCTCCAATAATTTTCGTTTATTCTACCACATCTTAACAACTTCTTACATTGATTATGGTGATTAAATGTTATAATACACAAAAGCATTGATGTAAGGGTGATGGTGCATGAAATCAGCTTTGGAAGTTATGACTGAGATCGAAAACATCTCAAAAAAAATAATGGAACTCATAAAGACGGGAAAATATGAATTATTGGCCTCTAATCTAGATATAAGAAGTGAAATGATAACTTCATTGGCTCATGCCAAAAGCACCGATCGTGAAGCTGAACGATCAGTGCTTCGTCGAGTAGAAAAACTAGAGTCCGAAATGCTAGAAATGCTTAAAAACCTAACTCATCAAACGAAACACTCCATCGATCAGGTATCAGTAGGAAAAAGAGCCGTAAAAAACGGTTATTTCAAATCCAAAAATGAATATGAACAAAACAACCGCTTTTCAAAAAGGGGATGAATCATGAAAAAACTCATTCAAGGGATACAAATTTTACAAAACGAAAAAATCATCAACAACGGCTACATGATCATAGAAGATGATATCATTTCAGAAATTGGCGAAGGGTTTTGTAATGAAGAAGATTTATCAACCATAGATTTGAAAAACAAAAAAGTCTTGGCTTTGCCGGGCCTGATCAACTCACATACTCACTCCGGGATGGCAGCGTTAAAAGGTGCAGGTGATGATTTACCGTTTGAAGAATGGCTTTTTAACCGTATTGTCCCCTTGGAAGATCGCTTAGATGAAGAACTAATATATCTTTCTACAATGATATCTCAAATGGAAATGGCAAGGAACGGCATTACAACTTTCGTGGACATGTATATGTCATTGGATTCGATAACCCGTGCAGTTAGTGATTTTGGGATGCGTGCTTACATCTGCAGAGGGTTACAGGATCAAGCCATGGATGACGGTCAAAGGCTTAAAAAAAACATCGACGCATATGAAAAACACCACGGATCTTCTAACGGCAGAATCTCCATCGGATTTGGACCTCATTCGCCTTATTTGTGTTCAAAAAACTATTTAAGAAAGGTCAGTGATGTAACGTCCCAGCTGAATGCCCTGATGCACATACACCTAAAAGAAAGCCAAAGAGAAAGCGATCAATATACTTTCAGGGAATTGGCTGAAATTGGTTTATTTAACACAAAAACAATTGCAGCACATTGTGTATATGCAAGTCCTGAAGATATAAACGTTTTACAAGAATTTAATGTTTCAGTAGCTCATAATCCCATCTCCAACTTAAAATTAGCCAATGGTATAGCTCCTGTAGACAAAATGATTGAAGCGGGAATCAACGTGTGTCTGGGCACTGACAGTGTTTCCAGCAATAACTCATTGGACCTGTTTAGGGAAATGTTAGTCGCATCACTGATTCACAAAGGAAAAACAAAGGATCCGCAAGTAATCCCAGCATTGACTTCCTTCAAAATGGCAACAGTAAATGGAGCAAAAGCATTCGGTCACAAAAATCTCGGAATAATCGAAAAAGGGAAAAAAGCGGATATCATCTTTATTGATACAGAAAATATCAATTTGATCCCTTTTAAGAACCCTATTTCCAACATCGTCTATTCAGGCAGGGGGTCAGATGTTGTGGCAACAATGGTAGACGGCCAATTGATTTATCATTTTGGCACCTATCCAACCATTGATGAGCAAGAAATCAAGAAACAATTCATGGATAAATTCGTCAGATTGTATGAATGAAGGATTTTTATGATCTTTTTTGAAGTATTTGATTTGACTGTTTTTTTAAGGCAGATATTGGTGCGAACTCCAGCTATATTATTTGCACTTGGTATTCATGAGTTTGGTCATGCTTTTATGGCAAAGAAAATGGGAGATGACACCCCCCTGTTATTGAAAAGATATACAATAAACCCGTTAAAACATATCGACCCTATCGGATTATTGTGCTTTATATTGTTTAGTTTTGGCTGGTCAAGAAGAATACCGGTAAACACACTTAAATTGAAAAATAAAAATAAAGATACATTCATTCTCGCATTTTCAGGACCTGCATTAAGTATCATTGTAGCCATTCTGTCTGCTCTGGTATTCTATGGTTTCGGTATCCATAAATACAGCTGGTTTTTAAATCAAAATCCAAAAAACACCTTTTTTATGATAAACTATTTATCTGATGTTTTGGGTTCATTTATGGTAGTAAATTTAGTCATTGCAGTATTTAATCTCATTCCGATCATGCCATTAGATGCTGCAGCTTTATGGTCTGTATTTATAACAACAAAACATATGAAAACAGTCATGAAATATCAAGTATACGGTATACTGTTGTTGTTGGTACTCATCCTGACCGGTGTAGTCCAAGCGATAATGAACCCTATTATTTCAGGATTCAACACGTTGTTTATAAATCTATCCGGCATCTTCGGATAACAATGGAGGAAAAAATATGATTGCAGAAAAGAAGTCTTATGATTTTCTAAAAATCGATAATGATATCTTCAGAAAAATAATCGAAGAGTTGCTGGATGTTTATTTGGAATATATTCCATACCCTGTTAACGCAATGATAAGTGATCAAGATGATATTAAAAAAAGTGGCACCCATCTGCAGATTTTGGAAGGAAAGGGAATATTTGGTTTTATTGAAGGTGAAATGAAGTTCTTTCTTGAAGATACCATCAACAACAAAAACATCTTCTTAGGAGTCAATTGGTTTTTGGAGCATCATATCAATGCCAATTTTGATTTTTGCTCTCCTTATTCAATGAGAAGACGCATCATATCTGTATTGGAGCCGTTGATTGTTTTAATGGAAGTCGAAGATTCCAAAGGATACAGCCATTCACAACGTGTGGCAAATCTCTTTGATCAATTTTCAAAAGAATTAGGAGCTGCCAAGCAGGAAAGAAACCTCTTTATCCATTATGGTATGCTTCATGATGTGGGTAGAATCGGAGTGGAACAACTCATGTTATACTCACCCACCCGTTTAAGGACATTTGAAGAAACAGGACAGGATCATACCATTACAGGTTCGGTTTATATATCAACTTTAGAGGTTTTAAACGATTTTGTTCCGTTTGTAAGGGGACATCATGAAAGATATGATGGCAAAGGATTCCCGGATGGCCTTAAAGGCGAAGAAATTCCGTATTGGGTTAGAGTATTGGCTATTATTAACTGGTTTGATAACGCACTCAACACTGTCGATTCTGAATTTTCAATTGGTGTGATGAGTCCCTCTGAAGCGTTGGAAAATATCGCAAATGATAAAGGAAAACTGTTCGATCCGGACCTAGCTGCAAAATTTGTATCTTTTGTTCAAAGCAGGCCATTGGAATGAAATCGTTTCAACTATCAAAGATTATTGCGGCCTTATGGAACCCCAAAGAGGAAATCGATAAACTCGATCTTTATACCGGCGATACTGTTTTTCTTTTAAGTTCAGACCTGGTTAATTTGGGAAATCACATTAGAATTATTAAAAAAAAGGGGTTTAAAGTCTTTTTGGATATTGATTTTTGTGAGGGCTTGGGAAATGGAGAATACGCATTTCGATATGCTACTTTACAGGGAGTGGATGGCATCATTACAGTAAAGCCCAAAATGATAGAAATAGCCAACAGTTATGGTGTTCCTAATGTACTTAGAAGTTTTGCCCTAGATAGCAATTCATTGTTGAGAATTAATGAGATGATCACAAATATCAATCCTATGTTTTTGGAAATACTTCCCGGTAGCGCTTTCCCTAAGGTATACAATTACCTTAAAGCCAATCGTTTGAAAACAGAAGATATGATTGCAGCCGGTTTGATTGAAACCAAAGAAGAAACCAATCGTCTATTTCAGTGTGGCGCAAAAGCCATCTCTACAAGTAAAACACAACTATGGCAATAGGAGGCTATTCTAATGAAAAAAATGATTGTTTGCATCATGTTTCTAATATCATTAACACTGCTAGGGAATGAATTTCTCATGATCTATCCCAATGCATTGGCAATAAAAGGGGGGACTGTGGCTGTTCAATCCGAGAACTATCAGTTGGAAATTCCTGATAGCTGGCTATCCGATTCATTCTCCTCCGATCCCTATCCTCAATCTTATCAACATGTGATCGTTGAATCGTTCAACTACGACGAAGCGTTAAGAGAATCTGTAGGGCAAACCATTAAATGGCGATTCAATGATGGAACAACCAAACCATTTACGCTACTTTTGAATCAACCAGTTCTTCTGTCAGATAATAACGGTGTTTTTATTCCAAATGAAGGAACAGCGGTTTTTGAAACAGTTAACATCAGACAACCACATCAATATCTGGATCTTGATTTTAAAAATTATATCGATAAAGTGGATTTTTCCTATATGTTTACAAACTTATCCTATCAGACCATCTACAACATGAACTTAGATGAAACTAATCATCAGGTTGACATTTTTGGAACCCTTGTTATCAACAATCAGACTACAAAAGATATTCAAACTGACAACCTCTTTATTTTTTCAGGTGATCCCAACCGTGTTTCATCAAATTATGCCATGAAAGCCGCACGAAGTTATCTGTATGATTCCGAAATGTCAAGTATTGGCGTCACAGCAGAAAATATAAGTGATTATAAGATTTATTCTATTCCTGGGACATTCTGCTTTTCAAAATCTACTGCAGATTATATTCAGTTTTTTTCTGCAAAAGAATCATACGAAACAATCTATACTTTTAATACACATTACTCCAATTATAATTCTGATTTCGAATCTTTAGATCAAACCATCAAAATATCTAAACTTTCTCAAGATTTGATGGCTGGAAAGATTAGACTACAGAACAAAACTGACGGAAAAACTGTATTTTTAGGAGAAAACACCACAGGCAATTCAAATAAAGGGCAAGCTTTGGAAATCAGTTTCGGAAAAGCATATGATTTGCAGGGAAAAGTTGAACTGATTCAATCCAATCGAAGTGGTAATACCTATTTTGAAGCCTATAAGTTTACAACAAAAAATTTCTCGGATGAAGAAAAAACCATTCAGCTCAATTTTACTTTACCCAGAGATTCAGATGTTGAGGTGGATGTTTACGATTTTGAAAGACCTAGTGCAACACTGTTGCAAATACCTCTTATCTTACACTCGAATATGGAAGCGGAGATCACTTTTGAAATCAGATATGATCGTTAAAGAAATAACCAAAAGACTAAAAAACCAATTGAATCCAAAACGCTTACAGCATACCATGGGTGTTTTGGATTATTCAGTTTTGTTGGCAGATAAACACAACGAAGAACAATTCCAGGTAAAAATTGCGGCACTCTATCATGATGCCTTTAGGAATCGGAAACGAGATGAACTACTTGTTTTAGCGAATGAAAACCAAATGCACTTGTCCGATGAAGAACTGAAAAATCCCTTACTCCTGCATGGAAGATTGGCAGCTGACGATTTAAAAAAAAGATATCCTGAATTATCAAGGATCGATGAAATAGCTGAAGCTGTTCACTATCATACAAGTGGTTATCAGTTTGGTTCGAAGATTGGTAAAATCATCTTTGTTGCCGATTCATTGGAGAAAAATCGAGTGTATCCGGGAATAGATGAATTGAGAAAATTATCCCTTCAAGATTTAGATGCTGCTTTTTTTCTGGTTTTAAAGGGGAAAATCAAATATGCCTTACAAAAAGGACATCTTTTGCTTAAAGAAACGGTATTTGCTTACAATCGGATATTAATTAATGGAGAGACGATCAATGATAAACATTCTTGAATTTGAACTAAATCAATTAAAGGAACACTTTCAACAACGAGATATCAAGGCATTTAGAGCTCAACAAGTATTTGATTGGGTTTATAAAAAGCATGTGTTCAGTTTTGAAAAAATGCATAATCTTTCAAAAGACTTCAGAGAAAGCCTGATCAAAGAATACACCATTGGATTACCGACATTAAATCAGCTGTTGATATCTTCAGTTGACGAAACAAAGAAATATCTTTGGGATTTACACGATGGTGAGCAAATTGAATCCGTCCTTCTGATTCACAAAGACAGAATTACAGCATGCATTTCTACTCAAGTTGGTTGCAGTCTGAACTGTAGTTTCTGTGCTACAGGAAAAGGCGGATTCGTAAGAAATTTAAAGGTATCAGAAATCACTTCTCAAATCTTGGCCATGAGCGCAGAGCATGGGGAAAGAATCGGAAATGTTGTTTTTATGGGTATGGGTGAACCTTTTTTAAACTACGACAACGTCAAAAAAGCCATTCACATATTCCATTCCAAAGAGGCTTTTGATATATCAAAAAGAAGAATTTCAATTTCCACTGCAGGGATTATTCCCGGTATATTAAAAATGTCAGAAGATTTTCCGGAAGTCGTTCTCTCTATATCTCTGCATGCTCCAAACAGCGAGATTAGAGATCAACTCATGCCTGTGAATAAAAAATACCCCTTTGAGCAACTGATCAATACAATCAGACAATACAATGAACACACAGGAAAACGAGTCACTATTGAATATTTATTGATCAAAGGTGTCAATGATTCAATGGAAAACGCCACTCAATTATTGAAGGCATTGAAAGAATTAAAGATCAACGTAAACCTTATCCCCGTAAACCCTGTCAATCCAGACTTTGAAAGGCCAAGTGTCAAACATGTTGCTGCTTTTAAAGCTTGTTTAGAACAAGGCGGTATAGAAACGGTGGTGAGACATGAAAAAGGAACAGATATTGCAGGGGCTTGCGGTCAGCTAAAAAATCAAAAGAATTAAGGGGGAAGAACTTTGAAAAAGATAGCAGTGGGTGTTTTAATTCTTGCGGCTTGTATCGGATTATTTTTTTTCCTAAAAGCGAGTTTTGCCAATGAAATCTTCATCGACCCAGTGATCTTTATCGCTGGTCCATTTGAGATTCATTGGTATGGTTTGATCATCGCCACAGGCATCATTATGAGCTATCTAATTGGCAGAAAGCTTGCAATTAAGGAAGGAATCGATGATGAACATGTAGCGGAAGCACTTATCGTGGGAGTTATTACGGGAATCATTGGTGCAAGATTGTATTATGTTTTTTCGATGTGGCATATCTACTCACAAAGATCATTTTGGGATATATTCAAAACTTGGCAAGGCGGTATGGCAATTCATGGTGGTATTATTGGTGCTATGCTGGGGGTTTATATCTATACCAAACTCAGAAAAAAATGTACATTTACCTTTCTCCAAGGCTTTGACATTGCCGCTTTACTGCTGCCTTTGGCACAAGCGATCGGTCGTTGGGGGAATTTTTGCAATCATGAAGCATACGGTTCTCCAACTGATTTGCCTTGGAAAATGTATGTACCCGTCGAATATCGAATGCCTGGTTATCAATCGTATGAATTCTTTCATCCGACTTTTTTATATGAATCCATTTGGAATATAGGTGTCTTCGTGTTCTTATTTTGGTTTTATAAAAATAAACGAAAGAATTTCGGAGAGATCTTGTCACTGTATTTGATCACATATTCAATTGCGAGGTTCTTCATAGAAGGTTTGAGATTAGACAGTCTCTACTGGGGAGATTTTAGGGCTGCCCAAGTGATCAGTCTGGTATTAATTGCCTTTGGCATAATGTTGTTCATTGTCATTAGAAAATATGGCAGAAAAAGAAATACTCAAAAAGTTTGAGAAGGGCTTTTTTAAGGACTTAGACTGAAAGGATGAATCAAAAGGTATGCAAGAAATCAGTAGGATCCCGCCAAATGACTTAGAAGCGGAAAGGGCTGTTCTCGGATCGATTTTACTCGATCCTGAAGTGGCTGGAGATGTATTTGAAATACTTAGGCATGAAGATTTTTACAATCATTCAAACCAATTAATATTTAACTGCATGGAAATGCTTTACGATGATGCAGAAGCTATTGACCCGTTAACCGTTTCTGATCTTTTGAGAAAGCAAAAGCAGATAGAAACAGTTGGGGGCGAATTATCTATCGCACAACTGGCTGACAGTGTTCCCACCTCAGCTCATGCAGTACATTATGCTAAGGTAGTAAGAGAAAAAAGCATCCTAAGAAACCTGATTAATTCAGGTAGTAAGATAGTTGAGAGTGCTTTCAGTCTGGATGATGTAGACAATATTCTTGATCAAGCTGAAAGAAGCATTTTAAGCATTGGCGAAAGGTATATCGAAAAATCCTACGCTCCCATTGGAAAAATCGTTCATGATGCTTTTGACAAATTGGATCAAATTAAAGTAAGGCACGATTCTCCGGAGGGTTCTCTGCTGGTTACAGGATTGGCTACAGGATTTAAAGCCTTAGATGAAATGACCACTGGATTTCATCGTTCAGATTTGGTCATCGTTGCAGCCAGACCTTCTATGGGAAAATCTGCCTTAGCTTTACAGCTTGCTCGCAATATGGCTGTTGATTACGGATATAAAGTTGGGATATTCAGTCTGGAAATGTCATCCGAACAAATTGCCCTACGATTACTGAGCCTTGAATCAAAGGTTAATTTTGAAAAACTTAGAAAAGCTGATATTTCTGCTGATGAATGGAACAGATTAACTGATGCAGCCAGTAAGTTCATGAAAGCATCCATTATCATTGACGACGATTCCATGCTCGATCCAAGAGGGCTTAGAACCAAGGTACGTAGAATTAAGAAGGAATATGGTTTAGATGCCATCGTATTGGACTACCTGCAATTGATGAATAGCGGTCGAAATAGAGAAAACAGGCAACAGGAAATATCAGAAATCTCAAGGAGTCTAAAGGTGTTGGGACGTGAAATGGACATTGCTGTGATCTCAGCCTCACAACTTTCCAGATCAGTGGAGCAGCGGGAAGACAAAAGGCCAAGATTGTCAGATCTGAGAGAATCGGGGGCGATCGAACAGGACGCCGACACAGTGATATTCATTCACAGAGAATCATACTATAAGCGATCCAAATTTGAAGATGAGGAGGATGTAGGAGAAGTCCAAATGCTCAATCATCCACATCCCGCAGAGATCATCATCGGCAAACAAAGAAACGGTCCCGTCGGAAGCATCAATTTGATCTTTGATCCAACGGTTGTAGGATTTTTCTCCATGGAGAAAAACTTTATCTCAAGCTGATAGGCGAAAATTCTGATGAAAATACTGTTGATCAATCCATGGATTTATGATGTCGCTTCCTATGATTATTGGCTAAAACCTTTGGGATTGTTAATGCTGGCAAGAAAGCTTCACGAAAGTAATCACGAATTGAGACTTATCGATTGTCTTGATCGCTATGATCCTGATTTTGTCGCATTGATGGAAAAACCGGTTAAGAGTAAATGGAATGGAACTGGGAAATTTTTCTCCGAAGTTGTAAAAAAACCAGCACAATTAGCGCATGTACCAAGATTTTTTAAAAGATATGGAATACCCAAACAATTGTTTGAGCAAAAACTCAATCGAATCAAGAACTCAGGATTCTATCCCGATTATGTTTTTGTTACCTCCGCAATGACCTATTGGTATCCTGGTCCTTTTGAAGCCATCAAAACTGTAAAGGAGATGATGCCAAATACAACCGTTGTTCTAGGAGGAAATTACGCTAATCTGATGCAAGACCATTCAAATCTTTCAGGAGCGGATTTGGTCTGTAAAAAAAGTAAAATGTCCGAAGTACTCGATTTTCTTTCTTTGAACGGCATCGAAATTGGTGAAACAGTCAAAAAAAGACATGACTTCATTCCTTTGTATGACTTGTATGATCATCCTATGAGCCATTTGGTTTTTTTAACCTCTTTGGGTTGTCCGTATCGATGTACATACTGTGCAACACCTTTTTTACAGGATTTCATTCAGGAAGATCCCCTAAAGATTGTGGAAGCAATTGACCGATACTCTGTCATGTTCGATGTAAAAAACATTGCGTTTTTTGACGATGCGATTTTAATCAATCACAAAAACCATTTTGATAAAATCTTGCAACTACTGATCAACAAAGATATCATCAATCGTGGTATAATAATTCATATTCCGAACGGTATTCATGCCAAATTGCTTACTCAAGATACAGCTGAATTGATGATGAAGGCAAATGTAAAAACAATAAAAGTAGCTTTGGAAACAATAAACCCTCAACTGCAATCTTCTACGGGTGGCAAAGTTACAAACAAAGAATTTTTCCGGGCTGTGAATATTTTAAAGCAAACTGGTTTTACAAAAAATGAAATTGCTGCATTTATTCTAATCAATCTTCCCGGTCAAAGCCTTCAAGAAGCCATAGAAGTCCATGATATCTGTAAAGGATTAGATATCATGCCGGAGATTAACGAATACACTCCTATTCCGGGTACTGTGGATTTTAGAAAAGTTTTCGGAAACGATCGATTACCAAACGGGTTCGATCCACTTATGTTAAACAATACCATACTTAGTTTTTCCTGGAAAAACGGATTAACAGTGGACGAAATCGAATTAATCAAAAACTACAACAAAAAGGTTGTTCGTGAATTAAAAAACGGAGGGAGCTAAAATGAAAAGAAAACTGATCGAGAAAGCCCTTAACATCATTCAAGCTGGTGGGGCTGATTTTGCCGAGCTGTTTTTAGAAAAACGAACCGGCCATAACATGGAGATGAATAATGGAAAACTGGAAACAGTCAATTCAGGAGTCATACATGGTGTCGGATTGAGAGGCATTGCAGGGAAGAAAGCCATATACGCTTACACAAATGATTTATCCGAAGAATCTGTCGTTAACGCTTCGAAAAGAATCGCCCAAGCTATTGAAGTAGAAAATAATCAAGTTGTGGAACTCAATCTGATTGAAAACAAGAGAAATAATCTAAACCCCATATTACTATTCCCAGATCAAATAAAAAAAGACGAAAAATACCAAATGATGAAATTGGCAAACGAAGGTGCCTCATCTTATTCAGATCAAATCAGTGAAGTGAAAGTGAACTATTTTGACTACCGGCAAAACATCCTCATCGCAAACTCTGAAGGATTGTTGGCGGAAGATGAAAGGATCAGAACCCGTTTGATGATATTTGCCGTTTCAACAAAAGGCAATGAAAAAGAAACCGGTTTTGTCGGACCCGGAGCAGGCATGGGGTTTGAATTTTACAATACTTTTGATGTTAAAGAAATGGGCAAAGAAGCGGCAAGAATTGCTGTCAAAATGATTAATGCAGAGTTTGCACCCGCCGGAATGATGCCTGTAATCATTGCAAATAAATTTGGCGGTGTCATTTTTCATGAAGCATGTGGTCATGCGTTGGAAGCTACATCAGTAGCCAAAGGCGCTTCTGTTTTTGCCGACAAGCTCGGGCAGCAAATTGCTAATGAATGTGTTAGCGCAGTAGACGATGCAACAATTCCCAATGGCTGGGGATCTGCCAATATTGATGATGAAGGTACCCCGACACAAAAAACGGTTCTTATTGAAAATGGCATTCTGAAAAGTTTTCTCATCGATAAACTCGGTGGCATACGTATGAACATGCCTTCTACCGGTAGCTCAAGACGGCAGAATTATACATATTCGCCCACTTCCAGAATGTCAAATACGTTCATTTTACCCGGAGAATTTCTTCCTGAAGAGATCATAGCTAATACCCCAAAAGCTCTGTATGCGAAGAAGATGGGAGGAGGATCGGTGAATCCTTCAACCGGCGAATTCAATTTTTCAGTCAGAGAGGGTTATCTGGTCGAAAACGGAAGAATTACAAAACCGGTAAAGGGCGCAACACTGATCGGAAAAGGATTTGAGATTCTTAAGAAAATCGATATGATCGGCAACGATCTGGCCAGAGATCAGGGGATGTGCGGGTCCCTTTCGGGTTCAATTCCGGCTGATGTCGGCCAACCAACCATAAGAGTTTCTGAACTTTTAGTAGGGGGTAGAAGCTGATGAATATCAAAGAATTCAAAAGGCTTGTATTTCAAAACGCAAGACAAAAGGAAATTGACAATTTCGAATTATTTCATACCAGTTCTCATGAATTTGAATGTTCAATCAACAAAGGGGAAATTCAAAGTTATAAAGATGCAGAAAATGGAGGTTCCAGTTTTAAAGCCGTAAAGAACGGAAAAGCGGGCTACAGTTATACAGAAGACTATAATGAAGATGAAGCCATGCGAATTGTCATAGATGCCCTTGAAAATCTTCAACTGATCGATTCGGATGATATCGATGCGATCAGCACATCAGAAGTGGTTATCAAAAACTGGAAAGATTATAGCATGGCCTTTGATGAAATTTCGACAAACAAAAAAATTGCTGATACAAAATTACTGGAAGCACAGATCCAAAAGAAAGACAGTCGAATTATCATGGTCCCATACTGCTTTTATAATGACATGTACAATGAAGTTTTTTTTGCAAATTCAAATGAAATTGAATATACTTATAAAAATGGTGGTGGTGGAATGTATGCCGGCGCCATGGCATCTAACGGCAAACAGAATAAATTTGGCATGGATTTTGACTTTACTACGGACCCACAAAAGTTAGATATTGAAAAATTAGCCAATTCTGTTGCTGAAAAGGCGGTTGGTCTGTTGGATGCTAAAAGCATCAAAAGCGGCAAATACCAAGTTGTTTTAAATTACAATGTCCTGGGAAACATCTTGGGACTACTCGTTCAAATGATATCAGCGGAGAATGTTCAAAAAGGATTTTCACTGCTGAAAAACAAACTGGGAGAAAAAATCGTTTCCGAAAAGATTACCATTCTGGATAAAAGATACTATCCAGACAGCATTTTTAACTGCCCGGCAGATTCTCAGGGAATCGTTACAACAGATAAGGCTATAATTTCCAACGGGGTTCTCAATACCTATCTCCATAGTCTTAAAACAGCTTTAAAAGACGGCGTTTCACCAACAGGCAACGCTTTCAGAAGAAGTTATAAAGGAACAGAGTCCATTTCTCCCATAAATATTGATTTTCAAGAGGGGAAAGCGAACTTGGACGATTTATTTGAACACATGAAGGATGGTTTATATATTACGGGTGTTCAAGGAATGCATTCAGGGGCAAATCCGGTTTCAGGTGAGTTTTCACTAAGTGCCGAAGGATTTAAAATCGAAGATGGAAAAAAAGCCTATCCGATCGAACAGATAACCCTTTCGGGAAATCTTTTAAGAATGCTTCAAAATATTCAAGAAATTGGATCGGATAAGCAAATGGCTATGGTCATGTCTCACGGAATGTATGTTCCGTCAGTTCTCATCAAAGAAATGGATATTGCCGGTAACGAATAAATGCTGATGCAAAAAAAAATCAGCGTCGGTATTACCGGATTGATGGGATCAGGAAAAAGTGAGGTGGCACGTTATCTAATGAGGACCGGTTATCCGGTCCTTTTTATGGATCGGGTTGGCCATGACTGTCTGGGAGAAAAGGATGTTGTCAATAAACTCACATCTTGTTTTAAACAACATATCTTGGATGAGTCACAAAAAATCGATCGAAAAAAATTGTCAAAGATTGTGTTTGTCGATCAAAAAAAACTTGCCTTACTCAACTCCATATTACACCCCATTATGAATGAAGAGGCTAAAAAATGGATTATCAAGCATCATGAAAAAGGAGACAGTTTAGTTTTCATTGAAGCCGCCGTTCTTTTTGAAATGAAAATGGAACTTTTTTTGGATTACACAGTTTTAATACAAGCTGCGGAAAAAGAGATTATCAAACGTATCATACAACGGGACAGAAAAACTCTCGAAGAAACCAAACTGATTCTGGATAATCAACGTGTTGATGCAAGTAAAGTCGATTACGTCATCTATAATATGGGAACTTTGGAAGAATTACAATTCGCTTGTCATGAGTTATTGTATTGGCTTGATCATCAGGTCATCAAATAATAATAGGTTGAATGATTCTGAAAAAGTGATAGTTGTAAAATAAAGTGTTTTATGGTACAATCATCGTTGAAGAAAAAAAAGGTTACCCTTACGGGGGCGATCAGGGTTCGACGGAAGCTGACAAATATAAGGAAGCGTGCCGAGTTTTCATCAGACTCGTTAAACGGGTGAACAATCAAATTAATTGACGAAACAGAATTTGCATTAGCAGCCTAAAAAGGCTGCCGTTCTTCAGACTGTTTAGCTCGAGACGGGATGAAAGAACGACGATAATTCGGGCTCACTCTTTTTTATCTCTGCGTTAAAATAGAGGAAAACTTTGCAGATAGGATTGATGTGGTTTGCTTTTGTACCATATTAATCTGAAATTCAAACAAGAGCTACGCACGTAGATGCCTTTTATGCGCTGTTTTCGGACGGGGGTTCGATTCCCCCCGCCTCCACCATTACATTAAAGTCTTTCCAATGTTTTATAAAAAACAGATAAGTCAATCTCTTTTGTTTGATATCCTGCTAGTATAGGTTTGATTTCTTTCAGATAGTCTTGCGCAGTTTTCTTCCAGGTGTATTTTTCAAGTACTCGGGATATGGACAACTGAGAAAAATGGCTGTATTCTTTCTTCTGCAAAATAGCTGCCTTTAGTGTACTAATAATGGATTGTACGTCTTCCGGATCAAACAAAAACCCGAATTTAAAGCCATTTTCACTTAATATTTCACTTGGCCCGCCGTTTTTGGTTGCCGCTACCGGTAAACCGCAAGACATCGCTTCGATCACCGTTAATCCGAAGGGTTCATAAAGTGCTGGATTACAGAATATAGAATGATGAAATTGAGCTGTTCTGTATAAAGCGGCTAAATCCTGTTGATTATTGGCATTAAAGAATGAAATATCATCTTTTAAATGGTGTTCCTTAATGTACAGCAACCATTCTTTTACTATCTTTTTTTCGCTTTCTTTTAACCCTTCAATGCTTTCATATACATTTTCCACACCCCTGACCACAATCATCAAATGGGCCTTTTCTCTTAATTCCTGGTCAGTAGCAAAAGCTTTGATCACACCTAAATGATTCTTTTTTGCATCAATTCTACTGGATAGAATAATCAACGGCTTTGAGTATTTTTTTAATAATGCTACAACTGCCGCATCTTTGTCGGTTGGCTCTTCATTAAATATCTTTCTGTTTACCCCAGGAGGAACAACCTTAAAATGCGAATCATCCTTTACATTGATCCACTTTTCATATTTCGGATGTCCATACTGTTCAAAACGCTCCATTTCAGTACTCACAAAATTGATACATGAATATTTCATGGATAATCTTTCAGCAGCTAATCGCTTGCTGAAATGAAAAATGCGTTCAAAATCGTTGATGTTTTCACGATTGATTCCCAATTTGTCCATCTTCAAAGCACCCAATGAATGGGCTGTAAAAGAATAGGGGACTGAGGCTTTCTTTGAAATCATGGCACTGGCAATTCCTCCATCTCCATAATGGCCCGTCAGAAAATCAGGTTGTTCTTTTTGTCTGTTGTAAAACTCTAGAATTCGATCAGACCACTCGTCCAAATACGGCCAGAGGTCTTCTTTTCTTAAAAACTCATTAGGTCCACATGGGACTCGAATAATACGCAAATTGTCATTATTTGTATAGGCATCAAATTCTGAATCAAATTCTGGCCATTTAGAATCGATGATTCTTCTTGTGATAATGTCTGTTTTAATTCCCATTTCAGACATAGCCGCAGCCAGCTCTTTGACATAGACCAACTGCCCGCCAAAATCCGGATGCTGTGTCCAGTAACTGTCTTTTGAATCAAAATTTCCTTGTGGATTTAAAAAAGCTATTCTCATTCGTTCACTCCTTTTAAGACGCAAAAGATAATCTTGTAGATTAGTTGGATTAAATATTGTTCTAATTACTCTTAAATCAAGAACTCAGCTCGGATCGTTTGCATCGTTGGCAGAGGCAGATCTGAACCAATGGTTTTCAAACGGAAAGCTGCAACAGCACTTCCCCACTGAGCGGCAGTAAAAATATCCTGATGATTAAGTAAACCGCTGTAAACACCTGACCAAAAGCCATCACCAGCACCGGTTGTATCCACAACCGTTGTACTAACAGAAGGTTGATGTACGATTTTTTCACCGTTGGATACTAACGCCCCTTCTTTTCCCAAAGTTAGAATAACATTCTTTGCACCCAAACTATGAAACTCACGGATATACGCCTCATGTTCCATTCTACCAAAAAGATGAAAGGCATCATCATCTGATGGTTTACAAAGATAGGTTTTTCTTAAAACCTCTGATATAGTCACAAGTGGATCATCATTTTCTTGCCATAATATCTTCCGATAATTAGGGTCAAAACATAATCGAATGTTAAAATTCTCAATATCTTCCAAAATGCTGAACACCGTTTGTCGAGCAGGATGATGTGAAATACTCCAAGTACTGATATGAAAATATTGAACATTATTAAGCAAATTTTTGATTGTTTTTGGTTTCTCAATATAATAATCTGCAGATCTCAATGGTAAAAACTTCGGGTTGCCTTTTGATTTTGCAACAAACACCAAAGAAGTATTTCTTTGCATATCCACTTGGACATAAGATGTATCTATGCCTTTCTCTTTAAATGAGCTTTTCAAATAATCACCAAATGGATCATTGCCTATTCTGGTGATCAATATGGCTTCTTCTCCAAGATTTAGAAGATTTGCCGTGATATTTGCCGGTGAACCACCCGCATGCCTGACAAAACCCTCTACTTCTGATAAGGTTTCTGAATAGTCCTCTGAAAGAAAATCAATAAGAGCTTCTCCCAATAATAATACTTTGCTCATCATCCCCTCCGATAGTTGTACTCAATCATGAAATATTCTCTCAACTGCTTCTGCAATGTGATCGGCAATCCCTTTCTCAAATGGATAAGGCAATATTTTATCATCCGATAACTCGCATGGTTTTATAAAAGCCGCTAATGCCTCGGCTGCTTCCATTTTAACTTCATCGGTTATCTGTTTTCTCCACTTAACTGCAGCCTTCATCACTCCCGGGAAAGCTAGTACATTGTTGACCTGATTGGGATAGTCTGATCTACCGGTGCCTACAATTCTCGCACCGGCAGCCTTTGCTTTTTCAGGTAAAATTTCTGGAACAGGATTGGCCATTGCAAAAACAACAGCATCGGAGTTCATACTCTTAATCATCTTCTCGTCTACAATATTTGGAGCAGACACTCCAATGAAAATGTCTGATTGGACGATTACATTTCTCAAATCACCCGTTTCTTTTTGCGGGTTTGTTTGAAGAGCCATTGAAGCTTGTTCTTCGTTTAACCATTGTGCCCCATCATAAATAGCACCTTTTTTATCACATAATACAAGTCTTTCAAATCCATAACCAATCAGCAGTTTTGCAATGGCAATTCCGGCAGCACCCGCTCCATTGATAACCACTTTACAGTCATTGATGTGCTTATTCACCAATTTAAGTGCGTTAATGATCCCGGCAAGAACCACGATGGCAGTTCCGTGTTGATCATCGTGAAACACAGGAATGTTCAGAGCTTCTTTTAGTCTTTTTTCAATGTAAAAACATCTTGGGGCTGAAATATCTTCCAAGTTAATCCCGCCAAAAACGGGAGCAATGTTGATAACCGTTCGAATGATCTCTTCTGAATCTTGAGTATTTAAGCATATGGGAAACGCATTTAAGTCGGCAAATTCTTTGAACAAAACTGCTTTTCCTTCCATTACCGGCAATGCCGCATTAGGGCCAATGTTTCCCAATCCCAGCACTGCTGACCCATCACTTACTATGGCAATTGTATTGCCTTTTATTGTATAATCATAAAGGGCTTCAGGATTATTTACAATTTCTTTGCACGGAGCTGCAACCCCGGGGGTGTAAGCCAAACTAAGATCTTCCTTGTTTTGAACGATGGATTTCACATGAGTTGAGATCTTACCTTTCCACTCTTTGTGGCGTTCAAGAGCCTTTTCGTATATATCCACTTTTTACCTCCCCTTTGTTTTTTTTATTATATATCATATTTGTCAAAATGCAAAGTATCACTGAGGGGGCTAATTTATGAAAAGATGGTTATCATTATTACTGTTTCTGATCGCTGTTCAACTTACTTTTTCACAGTCTTTTTCTGTTTTTCCAACTAAATACTTTGATGTTCTTTACCAGCAACAGTATCAGGAAGTTGCCGTTCAACTTGTACAGGAAGGCAATGAAATATATCAAGAGCTTTCCGAATTTTACGGCATTACATTAAAAAAAAGATTAAAAGTGTATCTTTTAGACACGGTTGATTTTTCTAACGCCTATGCAGATATCTTTTCAAATGTCATTATCATCTATATCAACAGAAATTCATCGGATTATTATAACAATACTTATCCTTGGTGGGTACCTTTTGTTTTTTCCCATGAATTAACTCATATTCTCGTTGCCAACAAATCCGATTGGACAAAGGACATATTAAGCCTTTTCGGACATCCGGTATCCATTCTGTTTGATACCGCTTTTACTCCATCCTATTTACACGAAGGGGTGTCTATTTTTTCAGAATCTCTGCTATTCCCTGAAGGAAGACTTAACGATTCTCGTTATCTTTCCTATCTTAAAGCTGAAATATTGGATAACGGTTTTAGAGGTCTTAGCCTTGCAGGAGGAATGACCTCTTATGAGTTTTCTCCCACTGGATTCAATTATCTCTACGGTGCTTATTTGATACAATATATAGAAGAAACGTACGGTACACAAGTGCTTTTGAAGTTTATCAATGAATACGGCAGTACTTATCGCTTCAATCTAATAAATATGATCGAACAGATAAGTGATAAGTCTTTCTCCCTATTTCTCTCGGATTGGCATATTTGGCTTCAAGAAAAAACTGCTTTGCAAAAGTCTTCTGAAACCGTTACAGCTGAAAATATGACAAATTCCGGTTATTACTCCGGTATCAGTTCAGTTTCTGATAATTCTCTTTACTATTTCTCTCAAATGGGTGGACAACAGACTACATTAATTCGTTTAAACAAACTGGAGAAAAACTCTATTCATCTTCCCATACCTACTGCTTTTTCAGTTTCTCCTTCAGATCAATGTGCTTTGATATACGCCAATGCAAATGGATTAGAAGATTATGATTTTGGACTCTATATCGGTCATTTCCCCGGCCCATTCAACAAAGTTGATGATATTCACAGACCACTTTCCTGCGAGTGGATGGATGATGAAACTTTGTTTTTCACCTTTTTAGAAAAAGGGGGAACGGGTTTGGCTTCGTATAATATTTTTACTCATGAAATTTCTTATTTCCTTTCCCCCAGCCCTGATTTTTATATCAACAATATCAGCTGTTATGATCAACGATTGATTATGTCTATTACTTATAACAAAAATGCTGATATTTACGAATTAGATGTCCAAAGCAATCAATTGGACGTATTATTCCAGACACAGGCTAATGAAATAGATGTTTTTCTTTGTTCTGAGGGAATCCTCTACGCCTGTGATCAAGATGGCCAGTATGACATTTATCACTTTAATGAAACTCAATCAACCCAAAAAAAGCTGACAGATTCTCATTTTGGTGCCTTTAAACCAGTATTTTTTGAAGGGCAATTTTATTTCCGATCTTATTCAGGTAAAGGCTTTGATTTTAATCGACTAATTCACACAGCTAACGTCGAAAAAACTATCCAGACAAATAAAATCAGTTATTCTGAATTGGTTTTAAAGGAAAACCTTGCAGTTGATAATGTACTCAAAGAATGGAAAACAGAGTACACACCTTTCCCAATACCACGTTTTGGCATTCCCGCATTATTTCTCTTGAATAATCACTTAATAGGCGTTACAGGTTTTGCCGGTTGGGATGACTTAAAAGAATGGATTTGGTATGGTTATTTAGGTTCGTTAGGGGAGATATACACTTGGGATTATTCAATCATACACCGAGGGTTTCCGGATTTTCAATTAACTTGGAATGGAAATCAATCATACGAAGAACTCAAAGCAGCTTTTCATTTTCCATTCATGTTACGAAATGATCAAAGAAATGCCTATGTCGAAACAGCAATTAATATGGGAATCAATCACACTTCAGATGATTTATCCTGGAAAATGATTACAGATGTCTACCTGCATCAGGCTTATCAACCAATCGTTTACCCAGACAACCCCATTTCTGTACCACAATTCTTGCAAGTCATACAGCTTGGCACGTCGGGATTTTTCTCTCAAACCGGGATTGGACTACCTTTACCAGCTTCAATGATCGGTATGATCAGTCAAAGAACAGCCTATTCGAAAACATCATTACAAGCTGAAGCCTGGTATCCTATGAACTTTATTTCAAGTGTAGGAACATCTGAGGGAAAATTCAAGATATCATCACCAATTGCACATTTCGGACTAAACATCGATCTTTCGAAACAAATGCCATTTGCCGGTATTATTGGAATTTGGTATGATGTCGGAATCCAATACTGGCTGGATTTTAGGCTTAGCATCGATTTGGTTATCGGCGATCAAATTATTCCAAAGATCGGAATTCAAAACACCCTTTTGGGATCAATTTGATTATCATAGACAGATCAATTGATTTAAATGAAGGAAAGGAGTGAAGATGATTCAAGTAAAAGACCTATCATTTGCATATGATATACGAACAAAACCGGTTTTATCCAATATATCCCTTGAAATAAATCGTGGAGAATTCTTTGGCATTATTGGACCAAACGGAGCGGGGAAAACAACCCTTTTTAAGTTGTTGTTAGGATTTTTAACCCCCGCTACCGGTACCATTAAGATATTAGGAACAGTAATCAATACAATGAAGAGAAAGGATATCGCAAAAAAGATTTCTGCGGTGATGCAGGAATTTTCTCCAGCCTATGATTTTACCGTTGAAGAAATTGTCCATTTAGGAAGGACCCCTTATCTTAATCTGTTTTCAGACGAATCAAAAGAAGACTGTCTGATGGTCAAAAGAGCTATCATGGAAGCGGAACTAGAAGGTTTTGAGGACAAACTCTTTAATCGCCTTAGCGGAGGAGAAAAACAGAGGGTATTAATCGCAAAGTGCTTTGCCCAGAATACTCCCATTATTTTATTAGATGAATTTGCCGCTCATCTGGATATCGGTCATGTTCAACAGTTGATTCAACGAGTATATAAAAAAAACAAGGAAGATGGTATAACAGTGGTGGGTATTTTTCACGATATCAACATTGCTTCACTCTATTGCGATAGAATCGCCGTTCTAAATGATTCTTATCTTGAGAATGTGGGTGCCCCCAGCGATGTCATCAACAATCGACTATTGGAGAATGTTTATCATGCCGATTCCTATATTGTGTACCATGAAGATAACGGTAAGCCACAGGTGCTTTTAAGGAAATAGATGATGTTTAGACTAGCTAAATTAACACTAACAGTTAAAATCAGTGGTGTTTTTTCACTTAAAGAAAAAAGATCCATCATAAACCGGATTAAAACCTTTATCATTAGCGCAAACAACACATGTGTTGCCGAAAGTCATCATCAAGATTCACTTGATTACATTGGGCTGACTATCGGTATTTTAGCCAGCAAAAATGACTATCTACAATCGATTGCATCAAAATACATCGAGGAGATCGAAGTAATCAGTGAAGGGTTTGTGGAAAAAAAACAAATGGAAAGCATTTAAACGGGTGAAAAAGTTATTTCACCCGTTGATCATGTGATTTTATTTCTGATTTTTTTTACAATTGGCACATTTCCCGTAAAACTTTATGTTGTGATCCTCTGGTTCAAATCCCATTTCATTTGTTACCATTTCTTCTATCTTCTCTACCAGCTTATCGGGTATGGTGATTGTATCACCACAATCCGTACAAATAACATGATGTTTACCGTGTTTATTAGAATCAGCCAACTCAAAACGAACAATGCCTTCATCAATTTCAATCTTTCTTAATAATCCCAAATCGCTTAACAACTCTACCGTTCGATAAACAGTTGCTTTACTTATTCTGGATCTCTTGTCCAATAATTTTCTGTATACTTCTTCAACACTTAGATGATCTTCAGGAGATTCAGCGAAAATTTTCATAATAAGCTCCCTTTGAGCCGTTATACGAAAATTTCTATCCTTTAATTCTTTTCTCAAAATATCATTTACCATTTCTTTCTTGAGCACCTCCCATATGCTACATCTTAACTAATGATAATTTTATCAGTTTTATGTTGCAAATAAACATAATGATAATTATTTTTTTGTTAATTTTTACTGTTGTATCTGGAAATAATTATCGTTCCAACAACATTCAATACGAGTAATACCACAACGATATCCAGAATATATGATAAATCGTTGATCATTGCATAAATTAGAAATAGAACCAAAACTTTCATGCCAATGGAGTTCATTTGAACGAGTATATTCCAATTATTTTTTTTTATCAACGAATGTAGAACCTGTAAACCAATGAGAACCATTAACAAGATAAACATGAGGGTATCGATCAAAGTCCCTCTCCTCTGTAAGCGACATAACTAGTTTGTGTTTCATAAACCTTAATTTCATACAAATGATACTTATCAGTCTTTAAATCCCCTTGAACCCTATCCCAAATCCAAATTGCGATATTCTCGGCACTAGGTTGTTCGATCAACTCATTGAGATAAGAATGATCAAGAACATCCAAAGCTCGTTTCTTAACAATCTCTTTTAATTGTATAAAATCAAGAACCATCATTTCTTCATTTAATTCGCCAGATACCGTTACATCCAAACGATAGGTATGGCCATGTAACTTCTCGCATTTGCCGTGATAATGAATCAAGTTATGAGCAGCATCAAATTTAAAGATTTTCGTAACGAACATCCACTATCCCTCTCTCATTTCCAAGTTTTCTTCTTCAAAAATCTTAACAACTGCTTTGAAGTTTTTATTCAACTCTTCCTCGCTGAGTGTGTGATCAGTCGATCGAAATAAAACTGATAATGTGATGCTGTTAAAACCTTTTGGTATGCTTTTCCCGCTGTAAACATCAATGATGGTTACATTTTCAACAAACTCTATCTCTCTGATCTTTTTAATGATATGTCCTATTTCAGTTCCCTTTCCTACTAGAACTGAAAAGTCTTTTCGACTTGCAGGGAAATTCGTTCCCAAAATGGACCTCCATCTTTTCTTGGATATCTTTTGAAGAGAGTGCAACGTATTAAGATCCAGTTCACACATGTATGTGCCTTCAGTAATCGAAAATGACTGAAGAATCTCATTTCTAATCAATCCAAAAAAACCAATCTCTTGGCCGTTGAACATGATAATGGCGGACTGTGCCGGATACATAATCTGTGTATAAATAGTACCATTTTTGGGCCTTTCAAAGATAATTTTTTCATTATCTATTTCCAAATGTCTTAAAATCTCCTCTATTGAACCCTTGAAATTAAAAAAATCCACATGTTTTTTTGATTGATAATCTTCAGGATCAATTTTCCCCGACGACGCCATTACCAGACGCTCCTGCTCTTGGAAATCCCCTGTATCATCCAGCAGAAAAGAGGTTCCAGTTTCAAAAAGCTTCAGGTCATACTGTTGATGAGAATGGTTGTATCCTATCGTTTTTAATAAAGTAATGAGTAATGACGGTCTTAAAACGGACATATCCTTTGATAGCGGTTTCAAAATCTCTATTTTATTTTTGTTCCATAAAAATTCAGTGTCTTTTGATATTCTCTGTATATCCTCAGGGTCAATCAATGAAATCGGTATTATTTCATGATAACCGGCTCCTAAAACCAGTTCTCTGATTTTGTATCTGAAGGATTGAAAAGACTCTCTTGATTTTGATATACCCTTTAAATAGGGAATAGAGGGTGGTATTTTCTCGTAGCCCACAATCCTTCCAATTTCTTCGACTAAATCCACTTCTCTTTCAATGTCTGGTCTGAAAGTCGGGCATACAACATCCCAACTCGGTGTATCCGATATCTTGTTCAATTCAAAACCGAGGTTTTGTAATGATTCTTCGATTTGTTCATCCGTATACTTGATTCCCAAAAGCCTCTCAACTTTTGTCTTCCTGAGAATAATCCTTTTTTCAGATACCGGTGACGGATAAACGTCCAATAATTGAGCCGGATGACCGCAAGCAATCTCTGAAATCATGTAAGCAAGCCTTTTGATAACATATTCCGCATCATTTGGATCTACTCCCCGCTCAAAACGATAAGAAGAATCACTCATGATATTTAACCTTCTGGCTATTTTCCTGATCTTCACAGGATTAAAATATGCTACTTCCAAGAAAACTGTTTTGGTCGCTTCACTAACACCGGTTCCTTCTCCGCCCATAATACCAGCTAAAGCGAGCGGATTTTCACCATCGGTAATCAATAGCTCATCACCTTCAAATTCAGGCTCACTTTCGTCAAGTAATCTTAATCGCTCTTTTTCCTTAGCTAATCTGACAACTATGGATTTGTTTTTTAGCTGATCGTAATCAAAAGCATGAACTGGATGGCCGGTTTCCATCAAAATATAATTTGTAATGTCAACCACATTATTAATGGGTCTTATTCCAATGGCCATTAAATCTCTTTTAAGCCATAATGGTGATTCTTTTATTTCTACATCTTCAATAATCATACCAGTGTAGCGATTACAGAATTGGGGGGCTTCTATTTGGATGGAAATAAAGTCTGATGTTTTCTTTCCGCTGCTTTGATATTGAAAAGGAGGCTGTTTGATTTCAACCTGAGATCTTAACAAGGCTTTTAATTCTCTGGCAACACCTAAAACAGATAATTCATCAGGTCTGTTGGCTGTGATTTCAAGATCGAAAACAGAATCATTAAGGTCAAACAGTTGAACAACATCTAGCCCGTTTTCAACCTTTTCTTCTAAACGGTAAACCCCTTTGGATTTTGATTCTAGTTTTAGCTCCTCTAAAGAACACATCATCCCTTGCGAAGGAATTCCACGCAATTGGGCATTCTTGATCGTAAAACCATCCCTTAAGGTTGCACCAATTATTGCTAATGGAATCATGTCTCCTTCTTTTAGAGAGGTATCTCCTGTTACGATCTGGTGCTGCTGATCATTTGTATCTACTGTACAAATAATCAATTTGTCAGCATTCGGGTGATTGTCAATCTTTACGATAGTCCCCGTATAAACTCCGTTAATCTTTTCCCACGGTTTTTCAATCTGTTCAACAGAAGTGCCACTTAAACTCAACATCTTATCCAGTTTCTCATCTTCGATATCCATGACATTAATGTATTTATTTAGCCATTTTTTGGAAATAAGCATGATTGTCCTCCTTAAAGTTCCTGTCTTAGGAATCTGATATCGCCTCTGACAAGATCTCTGATATCAGTCAGACCATATTTGAGCATGGTTAACCGTTCAATGCCGGCTCCAAATGCAAAACCACTCCAGATTTCAGGATCATAGCCAACCGCTAGAAATACATTGGGGTCAACCATTCCAGCACCAAGAACTTCAAGCCATTGTTCTTTTCCATACTTATCTTTCCAACTAATATCAACCTCAAAGCTGGGTTCGGTAAATGGGAAAAAGGAAGGCCTTAATCTAATGGCAACATCTTCAGAAAATAATTCTTTCATAAAATATTCCAAAGTCCCTTTTAAATGCCCCACGTTCACATCCCGATCTACAAACAAACCTTCAGTTTGATGAAACATGGGCAGATGAGTTGCGTCATAATCACTGCGATAAACCTTCCCTGGGGCGATAACTGCAATGGGGGGAGCTTCTTTTTGCATCGTTCGAATTTGAACAGGAGAGGTATGTGTACGTAATAGTCTTTCGTTTTCGAGTAAATAAAAACTGTCATGCTCATCTCTTGCCGGATGCCAATCCGGTGTATTGAGAGCCTCAAAATTATAGAAAACCGTTTCAATCTCAGGTCCCTCTTTCACTGCATATCCCAGTGAGATAAAAATATCCTCAATCTCCTTTTGGGTTTTTTTTAGTAAATGTTCAAATCCTATTCGTCTTCTTGTACCTGGCTGTGAGATGTCAACAAATAGTTCTTCTTCCAGTTTTTCTTTTTCGCTGGCTTCTAAGCTCGCCTTTTTAATGCTTAACTGTTCATTGATCACATCTTTGCTAACATTGGTTTTCTGACCGACTTCGGGTCTTATTTGAGGATCAAGAGTTCCCAACCGCTTAAGAAATTGAGTGGTCAGTATTCCCTTTTTTCCGAGGTATTTGATCCTGATTTCTTCAAGTTCCTTTTGGCTTTGTACACTTTCTATTTCTTTCAATGCCTGTTCTTCAACTTTAATGAGTTCTTCAAATATTGCGATATGCTTGTTCATATTGGCCTCCCGAGTCGCTCTTTTATGCGTAATGCCTTCTTTCAAATTCATATAAATCAATGCCCTTGACCTTAGCAAAATCAATAATCTTTTCTCGATCTCTTTCGCTTTTTGGTTTGAGTATACAGTCAACATGCCACTGCTGATAAGCCTGTTGAATAACAGCTAACGAGGGCGGAGCATCAAATCCTAATACTCCTCCTTTGTTTCTTTGTGTCAATAGTTTGAATCTGGATGCTGCAACTTCCAGTAATTCCTCATCATCCAACTGCGAATCGGCAATTGAAATGACCCTGCCATCCTTGACCCTCACAAGTGCATTCGTTTCCAGAACACGTATGATTTGAATAACTAAAAGGAGATCATCTCGATAACGATTTTTCTCCTGGGCATAAACCTGAATAATGTTCCCGAAATCCTCCACATTGTCCCTTTGCTGAAAGAGAACCTCATTCTCCAAAAAAATGCGATGGGTCTTTGAATAGTCAGAAATGTGACATTTAACCAACAGTTGAATATCAGAGTTCATCAGCAAATCATGCGCATCGTGATCATAATCAACGGCTACTACTGTGCTTATTTTATTTCGGATAATGTATTCAGCTACTGTTTTACTTAAACTACCCTTACAGATAAAAGCGGAATTTGCATGGTTTCTTTTGCGAAAATCTTCTTCAATCATTTTTAAATAAATCTCATCATTTTCCTTGTTGGAGTAAAATACCGGCTGCAAGTTGATCAACAGGGTAAACCCGCCGGTTGATAAATTCCTCATAAAATGAATACCATTAAATATTTGCCGATAAAGTCTTAAACTGAGGTATTCTTTCTTCAAAAATTCTACTTGATCAAACAAAGATTCCTCACCAGCTATTTTCAATAAAAAAGCTTCTTGATGCGGATTATCTCCGTATTTAAATTCTTCAAGTTTTTCTAATGTTAAGTGTTTATACTTCTCCTCCGCAAATAAAAACGACAATGCTTCATGTATACTTTCTTCATATTTCATCGTACTGTAAAATGCCTTAAGTGCAAATTTCCTTCTGGTTTGCAGCGGAATATCCCCACACGAATCAAAACTTTTAATAATCTTATCATAATCCTCCGGATCGACGATAGGAAGTACATCTCTGTAATTTTTTGCAGCTGATCGAATGATATTAATCCCCCCAATATCAATCTTATCGATCAGCTCAAACTCATCAAATGTTTTTTTCGAAAACTCACGGAAAGGACAAAGGTTGACCACGATCATGTCAATGTTGGGGATATTCGCTTTCACCATTTGATTGATATGTTCACTTTTGGACCTGTCCGCAAGAATTCCACCCGCAATTCTCGGACTAATGGTTTTGATCCTGCCATCAAACATCTCCACAACACCGGTGTAATCTTCAACGGATTGAACCTTGATGCCAAATTTTCTTAAGTATTCATAAGTTCCTCCGGTTGAAATAATATCCACACCGTTGTTATTGAGATAAGATGCCAAGTGTTCAATACCGGTTTTATCATAGACTGATATCAAGGCACGCTCGATATTCATTTCATCACCAGCTTGTTAAATACTTCTTTTGCTCATCCGTCAACTCATCGATTTGAATGCCCATGGTTTGGAGTTTAATCAATGCCAGTTCTCTATCGATACTAGCAGGAACAGTCATCAAATGATTCTCAAGCTTGCCGCGATTTTCCCATAAATGTTTCAAACTCATCAGCTGTACTCCAAATGAAGTATCCATAATCTCTATGGGATGTCCATCTGCTGCTGCCAGGTTGACCAATCTTCCCTGTGCAATCACATAAATACACTTTGAGTTTGGCAGCTTATACCCCATAACATTCGGGCGAGCTTCCCATTGTTCAATACTGTATTCAATGAGCTGTTTCATGGATATCTCAACATCAAAATGCCCGGCATTAGCCAGAATAGCTCCTTCTTTCATTAAAGAGAAATGCTCTTTTGTAATGACATTGATGTCTCCTGTCAAAGTGGCAAAGATATCACCCAACGCAGCAGCCTTTCTCATGGGCATGACTTGAAATCCATCCATAACCGCCTCAATTGATTTGATCGGATCGACTTCAGTTACGATAACTTTCGCACCCAACCCTTTTGCCCTCATGGCTACTCCTTTACCACACCAGCCATACCCTGCAACGACCACTGTTTTACCGGCTATGGAAACATTGGTGCTGCGAATAATACCATCCCAGGTTGATTGACCTGTTCCGTATCGGTTATCAAACAGGTATTTCATCATGCCGTCATTAGCGGCAATAGCGGGAACAGCTAACTTGCCGGCCGCATCAAGCGCTCTTAAGCGATGTACTCCCGTTGTGGTTTCCTCTGAAATCCCCTTTAAATTTTCAAGATAATTTGTGTACTCCGTATGAACGATTGTGGCCAAATCCCCACCATCGTCTAGGATCAAATCCGGCTCTAATTCCAATACTTTGTAAAGATTTTTTCTGAATTCTTCATCATCATTGGTATGTTTAGCATGTACAGTTACTCCATAATGTTCCCTTAAAGCATCAGCTATATCGTCCTGAGTTGACAAGGGATTGGAACCTGTAACCCATACTTGAGCCCCCAGATCCCCTATCAGTCGGCCAAGATTAGCCGTTTTAGCTTCAAGATGGCAGCAGACTACCACTTTCGCACCTTGGAACGGTTGTTCATTGAGGTATTTTTCTTTGATTTTTCGAAGAACATCCATATACTGCCAAGCCCATTCCATTTTCTTTACACCAAGTTCTATACTCTTGTTCATTTCATCACCTCTCCTATTTTCTGACTGCTTTGAAAGATCCTGTTTTAGCAAAGGTCCCACTACTGGAAGCAACTCCCTGCATACTATTGGCATCAGATATCACAGCATCAAATGATACAATCCCATTATGGAATGATTTACCTTGGAATTTTATCTCCCGATTATTAACAATGGTGATTGGATATTTCTCATCTGAAAAGGTACCATGCCAAAGAAGCACATAAGAGCCGTTCTCTAAAAATATCTCCACTGGATAACTTTCATCAAAAATACCGACCGTAAAAGAAATACTCCACGAGCCCGTAATGTCATAAAGTAGTTGCGTGGGAGGTATTGGACCGGGTTGCGGTTGATTAAGCCATTCCCATGTTCCGTTACTGTTGAGTACCACTCTTCTGCCATCATCAGTTGTTGCCATGATTGCCGAAAAAATAACCGTTGCTGTTACCAATAAAGCCATCAACATCACTGTTTTTTTCATAATAACTCCCTCCATCATGATTACTCTGATCATTCTATCATATTTGATCCATTCTTTTCTTGCCCTGCCCCTTAACTTTGTCAATCAACAATATTGGAATAACTTATTTTTTGGATTTGCTCTTCTATCAACGAATTTAGTCTTTGATCATTACTCTTCAAACCATTTAAAAACTGTTCATAGATTTTATTTTCTTCCTGGTTCAAATCCTTTTGAAGTTTTTTTTCTGCGTTTTTAATCATCCTTGGTTTCGAAATCAGAAGACCTTTTAACATCCACCGGGGTATTTTGATTTGCTTCAATGCATTGGTTGTTTGTTTTTTTAACCCGAAAGAAGAAGCAATGACTAGCAATACACCTGTAATAAATCCTCCTAACCAGCCTAAAGGGCCCGAAGCGATGAGAGCAACTCCCGAACCGCCCATTACTGTTCCGGAAATAACGCCCACAATGACTGAAGAAAGCATGGTTATTCTTGAATAAATGGCATCATTTAAAACGTTTTTTTGTTCATATGGACTAATGATTGTTCCTTCAGTAATGTTGCCTTGTTTAATATAATCAAAATGGATAAAAGAACGGCTGAACCAGCGACTTAATTCTTCTATGGTCTTTTCCTCAATCCGATAATTCATTTCTTTCTTAAATCCCCCATTTAGTTCATCCAATTCGGATTGTCTTTCTGAAAATGTCTTTTTAAATTCTTCTTCCAATTGACTAATCGAGCCACCTACTTGAAAATAATGAGACAAAACAGTATCAATTACCTTAGAATAAATGGCATAAACACCCTGAATATATTGGCTTAATGTATCTTTGACAACCTTTTTGTAGGATTCACCCAATCTTTTGGTCAGTTCGGTTTTATTTCCCAACAATTCATTACGAACTTTCATTTCATATAGTTTTGCCGAATAGCAAAGTCCCAATCCTCTGCTGATCGTTGATTCCGGGTCAGAAGAAGCCAGTATCCGAGTATACGGGAATTCTTTTTCAATCAGGTCGACAAAAAATTTCCATCTGCTGCTGCCTCCAGTTAGAATAATCAAAGATACATTATCAGAACGAATATCAAACTCCCTTCTACTTCGTAAAACCTCGTCAGTAATAATCTGCGGTAAGTTGATTCGCTCACCATTAGCCATTTTATCCAAATACTGTGACCCGCTTAGATCCAGCTTCAATTCATCGCTCATCCGATAATGTGTCATTTTATCGTAGAGATATTCAAAATCAGGTATGATCAACGTTCCATATGATGTTCTTCCAAAAACAATATTTTCAGTCAACTGGGCATGTTCGGAGGTAGCATGTAGAATCGAGTATTTTTCTTTCTGGTTTTTGAACAAAACCGTTCTCAAATAACCGCTTAATCCCTCATACTCAATAAAGGAAATTATTCCTGGATTTTGTTCCAGAAAAATGTTATAGAATAAATCATCAAATAAGACACCTCCGATAATCGGAGATCCCCAAACCTTTTGTATTTGGAAATTTTTAATGTATGCAAAATCCAGCGTTCCACCGCCAAAATCAATAACCAATACCCCGCCTCTACCGTCCTCTTTTGTGATATCTTTTCTGATGATATGATAATACAGCGCACCTAAAGGTTCCTCGATCAGAATCGGATTTCTCTGAACGATCTTGAATAAAATCGCTGACAATTTCTCAGTATGCGTTTCAAGGGTTTTGGAAGGCACTCCGCAAACCATTTCCGTGTTGTTGATAAAATTTTTTACATCGAAAATCTTTTGTTTGTTTAAATTTGAAAAAAGGGCATCTAAAAACAGCTCGGTTTCAGTCTCAGCTCTTTTGTTAAAAGCGATTCTCTGTTTAAATCCCGTTCCAAGGGTATATTTTTTTCGTTCTGAATGACTCATGGAATACCATTCTTCCAGAGCCGGTTGACCAAATCCTAAGACTTCGAAATTCCGTTCATCATACAACAATACAGAAGGTATTGAGGCATTGGATTCAATCTTGACATCATCGACAATAGGAACCGCTTCTGCTGCTGCAGAAATACTCATATGAGTGTTAGATGTTCCAAAATCAAGTCCGAATATATGTCTGATTTCCTGCTGATCATTTTCTCTCATTTTCTGACCTTTTTAACCTTTCCCCTAAAAAAACAACGTCCTTGATCATCTACCCATGCATCATATATTGGTTCAACAACATCACCCTCATGAACAATACCAAACACATCGTAATAGTCTGCATCCCCCTTTTGATAAGTAAAAACCGGTTCACTCACTCTTTCATGAATTCCCAAAGACCGCAGACTATTTAGAAAACTGTTGATAGACATTAAAGCAGCTTCTTTATCTTGATTCTCCTGGGCAAACAGCATTTGATCAATAGATGAAGTGATAAGCTGAGAATCTCCAAATAGTTGATGTGTTTCTAATTGTGGTGTGGTAGTCTTTGTGTTCTCGATATCCTCTCCGTTTTTTGTCCATGTGATGCAAAGATCCCAAATATCTCTTAACAATAAGGTTAATTGTGCTGATAAACTACGTTCTACCTCTTTTTCATTGTTTACCATTTGAGGTTTAAACAGATGAAGTATCCAAAAAGTAAAAAGTGTGAGAATGGCTACCCATAACCACTGTAGAAAAGAAATTCTGGGTTTAAAGACAACGCTCTTTTTAAGACCCGAAAATAAAGTCCCAATGGAAAAAACTGTCAATCCGGAAATCAATGTCCATTTCAAAGCCTTACTGATTCTGGGATGTCTAATAGATTTCGAAAACAACCAGACAAAAAGAGCTGCTCCTAACGGCATCCCTATCAACGGTGCAAATAATTCCTCTTTGAAAAAAGATCCCAGTGTATAGTAGGAAATAAGGCCAATAATGACTGCACCGATTAGAGCCGGAATGGCCAATCTTTCATAGGCAATGAATTCAACTTTAGGTGAGGGAACGTAGAAATCTGGCAGTTGATCGATTTTTTTATTCAGCTTCAATGTCAAGCTATACGGTAACCGTTCCAATCTTTCAGGATTCAGGTCCTGAAATTGATTGTTGATCAATTCGGGGATTAATTGGCTTGTAATCGCCTTTTGGGTTTGCATACGCAAGTTTGCTTGCATTCCCTCATTTTTTTTATAATCGATTTCCTTTAAAATGGAGGAAACACAATTTTGAATGCATAGGCATCTATCATTTTGCACTTTTTTCAAATTACTCACCTCCACTTTGCTTTAGCCAAAGAAAAGCATAGGGATCAATTATCAGTTGATCGAGCGTTTTTCCCTCATTCATCATGTCCTGAAAATCACCGGATTTTGGAAATTCATTGATATCGATTACTTGCTCTGTATCTGATAAGTTCACAAGTAAAAAGATCGTTTCATCTTCAAAACTCCTTTTTAAGATAAACACTTGCTCACTAACTAAAATAACTCTTTGAGAAGCTTTCAACGAAAGGGATTTTTGAGTTGTCCTAAATTCCAGCATTTTCTTTAACGGATAAAATATTTGATGCCTTGTGGAATCCACCGCTTTCAATTCAGAAAGAACCTGTTCGATTTGTAATTTCTCTCTGTTAATCGCTCTGTTGTAGCCTAACTGTTCAACCCCTTTTTTCCAGCTTTTTGAGCCCAAAAGACTGTGTATGTAAATTCCCGGAATTCCCTTTAAGGCAATGGCAATCGCATGGGCTCCAAGAAATTTTCGAATATTGAGGACTTCATCATGAGACCTATCTGACAAGGCATCGAAAAAATTAATATTCAGTTCATAGGGTATTTGAGAGCCGTCAACCTGACGTTTATAAGAGATTTTCCCGCCGTTTTTAACACACGATAGAACGATATCATTAACCTCCTTGACATCCACCAATCCATTTAAAGGTGTCAAGCCAATCCCATCATGCGAAGCCAGAAAGTTAAAAAAGGTGGCATCTGATGATGGGTAATCCAACTGATTCACCCATTGACTCAATTCTTTGGAAGATTGTTGTAAATAAGCGTGTAAAACTAACGGCGGGAGAGAGAAATTGTAAACCATATGCGCTTCATTTTTACCGTCACCAAAATACCGGATGTTATCAGAATGGGGAACATTGGTTTCAGTAATGACAAGGGCATTTTTAATCAATTTATCCAAGCAGCATCGAATCAACTTGACAATTTCATGAGTCTGTTCAAGATGTATACAGCTCGTACCCTTCTCTTTCCAAAGATAGCCAACAGCATCAAGCCTGATCAAACTGGCCCCTTGATGAATATAAAAAAACAGAGTATCAATTATCCGCAGAAACAATTTCGGATTTTGATAATTCAAATCAATCTGATCAGATGAAAAGGTCGTCCAAATCGCCTTTTGACCGTTTATACTTTGAAATTGAGTTGACAAAGGAGAAGTCCTAGGCCTTGTGACTTGAGATAAGTCCTCATCACCCTTCAACGCAATAAAAAAGTCCTGGTATTCAGCCGCACCGTTTAAATAGCCCTGAAACCACTCGCTTTTTTGTGAGATGTGATTGATAACTGCATCAAACATCAAATGATACCGCTCGGAAAGAATTGCGATGTCCTCCCAACGACCACAATCCTGATTGACTTTTTGATAATCGATGATCGAGAATCCATCATCAGATGAATAGTCAAAAAAAGGTAAAAGATGAATGACATTGAAAGTAGCTCCAACATAATCTTTAAGAAACCTTGTTAAAACACTAAGAGGAGAACCCTCCCCTCTTAGCGTATCTGCATAGGTTATTAAAATGGCATTGATTTCATCAATTGTTATCTTTTTTTGTTTTTTTTGGTCATTGTTAAACATCTTGATTCTTTCTTGTATGGCTTCATATAACTCATTAACATGTTCTGGATAGCATTTTTGAAGACTTCGATACATTATCTCATTCGCATTCACATTTATCACCTATGAGATTATAGCAGAAAACTCATGGGCGAAGAATTACTTGTTCAAATGAATCCATTGAGACAGTTGATCAATCACTCTTTTATCAACAAATCCAGGAATATTGTACTCATCAGTCCAATGAAAAACTCCTTTTTCAACCTTCATAAATAAATGATTGATGCCATCCAAAGAAATAAAAGTGAAATGACTGTCATCATTGTACCTGTTTTTTAGAGGCAAAAAATCTCCTTCCATAGTTGCCTGAAAATCTTCCTCGCCCTGTAAAACCAAAACTGGTTTTTTGAATTCAGATAAATCATCTATTGGACTATAATTATCCATTTCATAATAATACTCGGCTGTTAAACCAGCTTGTATCGGATAGTTTTCGTCCAGTTCATGATTTAAAATCATCGAAAAAAACTGTATCACCTGTTCAATCTGCTCATCTGAAATACCAAGGTGTTCTTTTGCATATTTGTTTTGATCGATACTAATCTGCGCCAACCTTCTAACGCCTGGTGCCAAAAGTATCAAACCATCCACCCTTTCGGATTCAGCAGCGATTTTTGGAACAATTGTCCCACCTAAGCTATGTCCTGCGAGAAAAATAGCAGTAACTTCTTCAATTGCAGCAGCATATTCTAAGGCCTCAAAAATATCCTCCACATATTCAAACTCAACCATATTTTCAATCTCTAACATGGCCTCATTAATTTTGGAGCCATATTGCGCCGTGCGCTTATTGTACCTGAGAACCGCTACACCTTTTGAGGCTAACCCTTGGGCAATATCCTTATAAGGTGTATTCGGACCGACCGTTCCGTTCATGTCAGTTGGCCCTGACCCACCAACAATAATAACCAATGGATATTCTGAATGGTCAACCGGAAGCGTTAGTAACCCCTCCAATTCCCAATCTTTGATACCAAATCGAACTTCCCTTTCTTCAATGGCTTCCGTTTGAACATAGTCAATGGTTTTAATTGGTGCAGGAACCGGGGCAGCGTAAAAACCGGCTATTTCAAAATCTTCATTCACTGTTACGGTAAAACGGATATACCCTTTTGTGGTCTTCATCGTTCGAAGGAAAGAATAATAACCTTCCTGTTCAATCAGTTCCGTGCTGTACTCTGATTCAGCCTTCCCATATTGGCTAATGATAAGACCGGCTGACTGCTCCATAGACTGTAGATTGAATACAGCTGTTAACTCTGCTGTTTGTAATAGAATGGCCCTTTCATAATCACCGTTCAAAAATGACTCCAGGTATTCTTCAAACACGGTTTGAACATCATCGTTTGCCATTCCCGTCAATAAAGAGAAAAGAATGACCAAACAAATTACTAAATTCTTTTTCATATCCTCAGCCTCCTTTAGTGTATTATAACAGATAGTACAGATTATGTCAATAAGAAACCATAAATACAATTGATCATGGGGAAATCAAAAGAAATATGATAAAATTGATCTTGAGTATGATAGAAGGAGTCGTAATTTGAAAACACTAAATTCTTATGTATGGAAAAACTCAATATCTCCTTTTTTTCTTGGTTTTTTTGGGTTTATTATCTTTGTCAGCGTGAATCTGCTGTATTTTCTTTCTTTGAACATTATCGATTATGGTATTCCTCCCTGGCGATTATTTCAACTCCTGTACTTTTTTTTACCCGAACTGGGAGCTGAAGCTATTCCCGTGGGAGTTCTGCTGGCTATTTTTTGGATTTTATCCCAAATGTCTACAAAAAACGAACTGATGGCATTACAAGTTCATGGAATTTCCTTTAAATCGGTTGTCATTCCCTTTTTGGTTTTCGGATTTATGCTGAGTCTCTTTACTTTTTTTCTCAATGACACGATTATTCCAATTTTTAACCGGCAAAAAGAAGCAGAATTATCCGATTTTATGTCCGAAAATATTGGTTATTCAACTATATCCAACAAGTTTCTACGTATCACAGGAAACAAGTATTTTTATGTCAAACAACCGATCAGCGAAGTCTCCTTAGATGATGTGATGGTCTATGAAATTAGAAATTCTTCAGTTAAAACAATATTTGCAAATGAACTAAGAAAAAGAAATGATAGAGACAGTTGGTTGATGCTTGATGGTCAGGTCGTTGATTTGGATGACGAGCGGGGTTTGACGTTAAATGTGACATTCGATGAAACGGAATTTGAGGAATTATCCGATGAACTCAGTGATTCATTAAGAGATGCCATGAGTTTGTTCAGCGAAGTCAATATATACGGGCAGCAAAGTAACAATGAACAAAACCCTTATAAATACGCCAGATCCACTGAACTCATCCAAATGTTGAAAAGTGAAGAAAAGTACCAAAGAGCTTTTTTAGAGTTGAATTCGAGACTAGCTAAATCCTTGAGTCCTTTTATCATTGCACTGTTAGGCACTTCCATATGCTTGGTTTCCAATATCAGAAGCAAATCCTGGAGTATCGTGATCAGTTTCCTGCTCATTGGAAGTTTCAAAGCTGGAGAAATCTTTATGCAGAGTGTTGCGTTACACAATGTGGCATTCTATTCTAATACCAGGTATCGTTTAAATCCTTCTTTTGCTGTTTGGTCACCGGATTTGATCTATATGTGTTTAGGTATATTATTTTTCCTGCTGTTGGATTCAAAAATGATGTATTTCATTAAAGAAAGATTTGTTAGAAAATGAAACGGAGGACTCCTGTTGAGTATCTTAAGAAGATACATTTTTAAATCATCGCTCATGCCATTTATTCTGGGTTTTTTTGGCTTTTTGCTATACGCCAATGTCTTTATTCTGATTGAAGTTTCATCCGAGATTATCAGAAATGATCTTTCTTTTTGGAGATTGTTTCCATTTATCTTATACCAAATACCAAAATACATTCCTCAAGCCATTCCAGTTGGGGTTTTATTGTCAATTTTCTGGTTATTGTCAAAGTTTGAGTCAAATAATGAAATTATTGCCTTACAAGTACATGGTGTGAAGCTGAAACGCCTCGTCACGCCTTTTTTAATCCTTGGACTCCTTTTATCGGTATTCACATTCTTTTTAAAGGAAATGGTAGTACCTCAGATATACAGAAACCAAGAGGCGGAAATATACCTATCATCGGGAAACGATAAATTTTTACTTCTACGAGACGATCAATACCTTTTCATGAAAAGGGTTTATACAAATCGAAACGAACTTAACGGTGTTTTTATTTACGACATCAATTCGGAAGAGAATAGAATGGACGTCTATTACGCAGATGAAATCACATATGATGATGAACGTGAAAATTGGGATCTTTCTTCGATGAGTTTTTACAGTGCCCTTGAAGATTCTAAAATGACTCAACAACCGCTCACTGAGGACCAAGAAAAGCAAATCATCGAAGACATCAATTATTATTTTATGCTAACCAATAAAAATATTTACAATATGACCTCTACTGAATTACTTCACATCATACGAGAAAACAACGCAAGAGGGGTACATAACCGTGAAAGCTTTACTTTCGAAGTGGAATTGCATACGCGTTATGCACAATCTTTTGGACCACTTGTCATTGCAATTTTAGGAGTCCCGTTATCCTTAGCCCTTAATATCAAAAGCAAAGCCTGGAGTGTGATCTTCACCTTTTTGCTCATCGCTCTGTATCAGGGTTCTACACAGTGGATGGCTGCAATGGGAAGAGCGGACCGATGGAGTCCTTGGCATCTCAACCCTATCATTGCAACATGGGGACCAGATATGCTGTTTGTTTTTATCGGAATGATCTTTTATTTTTTACTTGACACGCAGATTTTGTATCTGTTCAAGGAGCGTATTTCAAAGTTATCTGGATAGTTTAAAAAAGATAACGCCTAAGATAGTCATGAATGGTTTAACAATTTGTAAAAATCCTTTTCGCTGATCATTTCAATCCCAAGCTGTTTTGCCTTCTCAATTTTGGTCCCGGGGTTCTCACCAAAAATCAAATAATCTGTTTTTTTAGAAACAGCTCCTGTTGTTGTACCCCCTTCAGATTCAATTAATGCTTTGATTTCTATTCTGGTAAGGGTTTGAAGCTCTCCTGTAATCACAAATTTTAAACCTCGCAGGGTCGTCTGCTGAGTTACCAACTCTTGCTCAGTGGGATTTAAGCCTGCTTGCTTGAACTTCTTCATTAGTGCTTGTATCCTCTCACTTTTGAAGAATCTGAAAAGATTTCTTGCCATTTCTTCACCCACACCGTCAATGGTTTTCAGATCATCAACGTTGGCTTTAATAATTCCCTCTAAAGATCTGAACCGACGTGCAATGTCTTTAGCCGACTTTTTGCCAATGTTTGCAATTCCAAGACCGGTTAAAAATTGGTGTAGTTGTCGGTCCTTGCTTTTCTCTATTTCATTCATTAAATTCTTAGCTGATTTTTGACCCATTCTCTCCAATGCAATCAGCTGTTCTTCTTTAATAAAATAAAGATCAGCAATATCGCCAATCAATTTTTTTTCAACCAGTTGATCGATGAGCTTTTCCCCCAAACCTTCAATATTCATCGCCTCTCTTGAAGCAAACGCCTCAAGTGCTCTTTTAATTTTTGCCGGACACAGTGGATTCAAACATCTGATGGCCACCTCTTCTTCTTTTGCTTTCCCTACCTGAAACCCACACACCGGACAACAACCGGGTAATTCAATGAACTTTTCCTTCCCAGTTCTCTTTTCAGGAACAACTCTGACGACCTGCGGAATAATCTCTCCCGCTTTTTCAACAATCACAACATCTTGTATTCTAATATCTTTGTCCCTAATATTGTCAATATTATGCAAATTGGCATTTTTAACAGTTGTTCCCGCAAGGACAACGGGCTTTAAATGAGCAACAGGTGTGATCACCCCGGTTCTTCCAACACTCCAGGTGATAGATTCAAGTGAGGTCTCTTTTTGCTCTGCGGGAAACTTGAATGCAATTGCCCACCTGGGGCTATGTGATGTACTACCCAAATCATTTTGAGCTTCTATTTCATCCACCTTAACAACCAGCCCATCAATCTCAAAATCCAATTCATGTCTTTTTTGATTCCATAAACGCCAATAATCGATTACTTCTTCGATGGATTCACACCTTTGATGATGGCTTTCAACACAAAAACCTAATGCTTCCAGCCTTTCCAACTGTTGTGTTTGTGTTTTAATTCCATGCTTTTCAGGTTCCACAATAGAATAAGTAAAAGAACGAATCCCTCGTTTTCGGACTTCAATGGTATTTAATTGTCTAAATGTTCCAGCAGTGGCGTTTCTGGGATTGGCAAAAACCGTCAGTCCGTTTTCTTCTCGCACGCTGTTTATATGAGCAAATACCTTTTTACCCAAATAAACTTCTCCTCTGACTTCTATGTCAATTTGTTGCATGAGTTGTCTTGGAATACCAATCGTTTGCCTCAGATGTTCAGTGATATCCTCACCAATCATTCCATTTCCCCTGGATATACCCTTTTCAAGTTCTCCGTTGATGTATCTCGCTGCATAAGAAACCCCATCAATCTTGAGTTCGACACAATATCCAAAAGGTTGCTGAAGACTCTTGTTTATTCGATCAGCATAAGAAAATAATTCTTTTTCATTGTACGTATTATCTAAACTCAACATAGGTTGTGAATGTTCAACTCTCACAAAATCTTGTAGAACCTTTGAGCCAACTTTTTGTGTCGGAGAGTTTTTAGAATAAAACTGGGGAAATTTTTGCTCTAAATCAACCAGTTCTTTGAACAGCCGATCATATTCCACGTCACTGATTTTTGGAGAAGCTAACACATAATACTGGTAATCATGTTTATTAATCTCCTCTCTTAACCACTCTATTCTATGACGTGCCTCGTTGAAATCTTTCATCAGTTGAGTCCCTTCATATGCCTGATGAGGGCATTTGGATCATTGGAATTGAAAATTGCACTTCCTGCAATAATGATGTCAGCACCCGCCTCTTTAACTAAACTTACATTGGAGGCGTTAATCCCGCCATCAACTGCTATTGACAAAAGGTTGTTTCTTTTCGTTTTGAGTTCAAAAAGCTCCTGAAGTCTTCTAATGGAATTCCGCAAAAAGCTTTGCCCTCCAAACCCCGGATTTACGCTCATAAGAAGGACTCCATCGAGATATTCTACGATATCGTTAAGGAAAAAGATTGGTGTATGTGGATTGAGGGATACAAATGCCTTCATACCAAATGATTTGATCTGTTGAATAGTACGATTCAAGTGAGGACATACCTCTATATGGACTGTCAAAATAGCAGCGCCTGCTCTGGCAAAATCCTCTATATAGTCATCGGGATTTGTAATCATTAAATGGACATCAAGGGGAATTTGAAATTTGGAATGGATAGCCTTCACTACTGGTAAACCAATACTGATGTTTGGAACAAAGTGTCCATCCATCACATCAATATGCAACATATCGGCACTATCCAAAACCAGTTCAATGCTTTTTTCCAAGTTTAAAAAATCTGCAGACAATATAGAAGGAGCTACTTTTATCATGATTCCTCCAAAAAAAAAATCGGGGGCGTATTTGTTTTACCGCCCCATTAATGACTATCAAAAAAACACTAATCGTTAATTGATCTCTTCTTCCTCATCATCGTCAATCACATCTTCTTCATCAGCTGAACCGCCCATTTCCTCAAAAATGAAATTAACAGCATCTTCCACACAAGTTATTTTATCCGTATCATCTTCGTCTATTCTTATTCCGAATTCATCTTCAATGGCCATAACAAAATCAACTAAGTCAAGTGAATCCGCACCGAAATCATCGACAAACGTTGATTCAAGCTTTACATCATCACTTTCAAGGTTGAATTTTTCCATCAACATCTTTTTCAAATGCTTAAATATTTCACTTTTCGTCATGTATATCACCTCGATTTGTTTTTTAATTTTTGAAATTATAACATAGGTAACTCACTTTGCAGACGATTATTGTCCACCTTTTGGAATCACACAAATAAATTCTAACTCATTACTTTCGGATGTATTGACAAATTGATGTTCCACGTTTTCAGGTACAAAAACTGCATACCCTTTAGATATTGAAGAAAATTCCTGTCCTAATAAAACCTTTCCCTCCCCATTCAACACAAACACCTCATGTTCCCAAGAATGCGTGTGTCTTGGAGAATATCCACCAGGGGATAAGGTAAACACTCTTAATATGAAATTTGAAGCCCCTTCTTTTTCACCAATTACTATTCTTTTTTTAACTCCTTTAACTTCTGTTGTATTGATTATCTCGGGCTCGATTTCTTGCCACTTAATCGTCTTGCCTTCTTTCATTTATCTTCCCTCCCTATCGTTTCTTTGTGTAGTGTGGTTCTTAAACCCTTTTCTAGGTTCGATAACAACAAATCGATAAGGCTCTAGTCCTTTTGAGTAACTCCTGACACCGTTCATTTTTTTAATTGTTTCATGAACGATTCTTCTCTCAAACGAAAACATGGGATCAAGTTCTACCCTATTTCCTTGGTATTTAGCTTTTTTAGCATTTTGAACGGCAATCTTTTCAATGATTTCTTTTCTTCTGTCCTTATAATCCCCAACTTCCAGCAACACGATTGCCTTTACATCTGTAATCCTATTGACATAGATATTGGCAATATGCTGTAGAGCGCTAATGGTTTTTCCATGTTTTCCTATGATTCTTCCGAGTTCCTCACCGAAAAGGTTAATATAAATCTTTCCGTTTCTAATCTTGTATTTCGTTTTCAGGTCGTGATTGATTCCATGTGAGTAATTTAAAATGCTGTTGATGTATTCACAGACCTTTCTGGCAAAAAAATCAATTTTTACAATTATTTTTATAGAAGCATCTCTAGAACCAATCTTTAGAAATCCCTTAGAACCGGGATCGACAACTTCAAAATCATACTCATTAGTCCTCAAATCCCACTTTTTTTCTGCTTCTTCAACAGCAATTTCAACGGTTTTCCCCGATAATTCATACTCTCTCATCAACGACACCTCATTGCTTTTTTAAACTGGTAAAAAATTCTTTAACCGATAACCCGTGTATGTCGTTTTTCTTGTAAGCATAAAATGTAACGATAAACTGATAAAGAGTTGAAGTCACCCAATATAGTTGTAGTCCGGTTGGTAATGTGATAAACAGAAACGGGAATATGGCTCCCATTAAAACACCTTGAAGGGCCATTTTCGAATCTGAGGTGGTGATCAAACTGTTAAAGAATCCAATAACAGCTGAAATTAAGACAAGAGGAATATTCTCCATAAACCCGCCGATTGCCAGATCCTGCCATATGAGAAAACCCCGACTATAAATGAAAAGCTCGGATTCATATCGAATGACCGCAAAAAGCAAAAAGAAGAATGGCATCTGAATTAACATGGGTAAGCACCCACCTGCAAGGCTCACCTTTTTTTCTTTATAAAATTTCATTAAGGCTTCTTGCTTTTTCTGTTTATCCTCTATCTTCATGATTTTTTTATACTCAGGATCTTCTTCAAGCTTTTTCCTGTCAATCATGGATTTTGTTTGCATATGAAATAGAGGATACATTAACGTTCGAATAATAATCGTGAACAAAATAATAGCCCATCCATAATTACCCGTGATACTTTTTAGCCAATCGATCAATCCCACAAACAGGTAAAATAAAGGATCATACCAACTTGAAGCACCAGGATAACTGTTGATTATTCGTGAAATCCATACTGTATCTTCCGGAAATGCTCGATTGATGAAAGTCATTTTTTTTGCCGGACCAATATAACCCGTTACAGAGAGCCCATGATATGTAACAGTTAATTTGTTGGCATCTTTTGAACCGTCAATTTTGAAGAATGAAGAACTTTGAGCGTTCAACTTCCAAATAGCCAACGCTTTAGTTTTTTCATAATAACTGGTCATGATTGCTCCATCTTCTTGAACCCGATCCTCAGACACAAACCCGACTCTTGGGAACGCCATTTCCAAATTTGCAGGAATCTCACCGTTTAGTTCGACATTTATCTGGTATAGTGGTCCAAATAAAATAGTTATCACCTTTTGAAAAACTCCGTAATCAAATGTAACTATAATATCTTGATCAAATTTTTTAGTTTTATTCTGAAATTCCGAAATATCCGTTCCGTTTACCAATACTTGAGATGGAACAATTGGACTAGCCTCTAGAGTTATATAGAAACCATCATTATCATTTCTGTATATGAGCTGCTGAGTATCCATAGTAAGTGTCACTTCACTTAAAACACCTTCTTGGGCATTAAAGACGTAATGTGCAATTCTGGTTTTGACACTCAACATACCGTCTAAATAGGTAACATTGATCTCGTTGTTCCCAAAGATGACGGTAACAAACATACCAGACAACAGTATGATTATTAGGAAAGTAATTCTATTTAATTTCATCGATTTCTCCTCCTCTTTTGATTCGAATACTGATTGGGACTGGATCGTAACCCCCTCTACTTAAAGGATTACATCGGATAATTCTCCAAAAACTTAAAACAGTTCCCATAAAAAAACCATGCCTTTTATAGGCTATCAAGGCATAGGTTGAACAAGTTGGATAAAATCTGCAGGTTGGAGTTCGTTTCAATGGAGATAACCATTTTTGATAAAGTTTTATCATGAGAATCATCAATTTACTGGGTAGTCTAAGCAAGTCCTTTAAACAACTCCTCCAAATGATCGGCAATATCACGGTACCGCATGCCATCAAATTTTTTTGACATTCTTTTTCTCGGTAAAACAAAGACATCGGTTCCATTTGGGAATCGATTTTTATTTAATCTAAAAAACTCTCGGCAATACCTTTTAAATCGATTTCGCTTGACAGCATTACCGAATTTCTTTTTGACGCTAATACCAAATCTGCTTCGACCCATTTCATTTCTTTTAATAAATGCAATAAAATCCGCAGTCTGAATAATGCGACCCGTTTGGACGATGTCTTTGATCCGTGAATTTAACCTTAATCGTTCAGCTTTCGAAAACGAATGCGTGCTCAGAGTGCGATTCGCTTCCTTCCTTTTCTTCTTCTACTCGCTAAAACCCTTCTACCACCAGTTGTCTTTTTTCTTGCTAAAAAACCGTGTGTGTTCCTTCTTTTCCTGCGTGACGGTTGGTATGTTCTCTTCATAACCTGCCACCTCCTTATATGTTTTCATAAAATTCGCTAAATTATATCTATTTGAATAGTCAAAAGTCAAGTCAAATTTTATTTTTTTACCCTTTCGAGAAAAAAAGAAGAATCTTTAACAAATTCCTGTGTATTTGATCCTTAAAAAATGCTATCATTAATTCGCTGAATAAAGGAGCTATCTTAAAAATAACTCTGAGACTACTACAATTCTTTCTCAAGGGTGGTACATATAAAATCGAATGTTACTAACAAGGAGAAAGAGTTCTTCCGTTTATTGCAAAAGAGTATTCATCCAAATCATTGGGATATGTGGTTCGGTTCATTAAATATTTCGGATATAAAAGATGATGAACATCTGATAACTTTTGCTGTGGAAAATCTCTTTCTAAAAGAAAGACTGAAAAATAAATACGGAAAAACCATCGATCATGCCGTTCGTGAATTTTTTGGAAAAGAATATAGCTATCGACTTGATTTTTCTTCCCTTGATACTAACCAAAATATAGCAGAATCTCAACAGGCAAAGAGCAACAATAAACCTTTGATCCAAAGAAAACCCGTGGCATTATCCAATTTGAACAAAAACTACACTTTTAGTCGTTTCATTCCGGGTGGCGGAAACCTTTTTGCTTATAATTCAGCGATAGAAGTTTCCCATAATCCTGGCAGGTTTAATCCCATGTTTATTCATGGCGAAGTAGGACTGGGAAAAACACATCTTTTACAAGCGGTTGCCCATGAAATTATGCAACAACACCCCCAACTAAGAGTCCTTTACATAACATCCGAAGAATTTATGAATCAACTTATCTACTGTATTAAAACCAATACCACAGAAAAATTTAGAGAACGGTTCAGACAAAACATCGATGTATTACTCATTGACGACATTCAATTCCTCATTGGAAAAAACGGCATTCAAAATGAATTGTTTCACACCTTTAATTCTCTTTATGATTCTGGAAAACAAATCGCTTTTTGTAGCGACAGAAATCCAAAGGATCTTGGTACTTTTCACCAACGATTGATCTCAAGATTCCAAATGGGACTTGTCATCGAAATGCTGTCTCCCGATGTCAATACCAGAAAAAGAATTATTACGAATTTCTTAGAAGCTGAAAACATTTCAATGCCTGAAGATGCCATCGAATATTTAGCAGAGATTTCCTCCAGCAATATTCGAGAAATAATCGGTTTTCTGATCAAAATCATCATGGCTAACAGATTGCAGGGTAAGCCTGTGGATCTTTTAACCATTAAGCTTATCCTAAACGAAATCATACCATCTGCTCAAACGACACGGAAAACGCAATCTCCAAAAGATCATTTATTTGAATCAGTAGAAAAACTCTTTGGTATTACTCAAAAAGAACTGATTTCACCCACAAGAAAAAAACCGGTCAGCGAGATTCGGATGTTGGCCATGTATCTTGCAGTTAAAACCATGAAAGAGCCCGTCACCGGTGTAGCAGAGTGGTTTGAAAAAACACATTCTTCAGTTAACTATTCGATCAACAAGATCAATGAACTGATGAAAAAAGAAAACAAAAGAACGATAGAGAAATATGAAAGGCTTAAGAAACAGTTTGAAACTTCACAACCAACAAATATAGCTGTAAATGCTTAGTACGAAGAAAACAATCTTCTCCTCAAAAAAGAGGGGAATTGTTTCCAATATAGATCATTCAATATGAGGTACATACCAAGATTTCCTGGTCTGTTAATACAGCAAGGAAATCTTGTTCTTTTACGGCCTTGATCAAAGACCCCTTTATGGATATTAGAGGCTGATCGTTTTGATAGAACTGATCGCCTATCTGCTGAAATTCGATCGTTTTTTCAATCGTAAACCCTTTTCGAAGATCTATTGACTTGCTCTTGTAATAATAGTCTATAACACTTTGACATCCTTCAAGATAGATGCTTATTTTCTCACTCGAATCTTCAATAAAACGAATATCTTCAACTCCAGGTACTCGATAATCAAAAAAGTCCCGATAACCAAGTTCTGTGTTGATCAAAATAACCCTTGAAAATGGATCTAAAATACAAACGTTTGCTCCCAGAGTAATTGTTCTCAAAGGAAGATAATTGACCATCCTTGTCCATTGAGGTGACCATTTGCTTAAATCAACTGAAATAACCTTTTTATCAGACGTGAAAAGCCACAAGGCATTTTTAGTTTCTATCGCATCGATGATGAGATCATCTGTTGAAAACAAGGTCTGAAGCTCACAATTCATGATCTTTTGATCCGTTACGATCAGTTCACCGTCAAACCGCAGGACCTCTATTGGAATAGCCAGTATTTCATCCTTTTTTATATCGATGACGACAGAATGTTCTGGCTTAGTCAAGATGATCTTGTTTCCTTTAAAATATAATTCGGGAAATGGTTCTGTTAAGTTAATGCGATAGATGATTTGACCGGGATTGGGTTTTAAATTGATCTCAAATTTCTCTTTTTGTGCGGATATAAGGCAAAAATCTTCTTCATAATTGATATATCCTGTTTTCTCAACAGCAATTTGATAATCACCCGGAGGGATGGTAAAAGTATGATGATCTGATTCAACAGATGAAAACTCCTTTCCATCTTTTGTTATCGTTATCTTGGCAGTAACATTTAAAAGTATCTGCAGCGATGCCTCTTCAATATCGTCCAGCATTAACTGAGTATCTTTAGTAAGGTATAAATACTGAGAGTGATCTGAATATTGCAGCTCGTGAACCCCTTCGTCAAGATATATCTGAATCGGTGCCTTAAAGGCTATACCATCAATGAAAACGGTTTGTTCCTTTGCACTTTTCAGTGTCAGCCGAAATTGCGTTTGAGTCAAATCTAAAAACATAACCGGTGAAAAGGGGAGTTCTAGCTGTAAGTTTTCATTTTCAATTGTTATATCCATTTTTTGATCAAATATTTTAACAACTGAATATTCAGGGCCCCTGTAAAGGATGTCTCCATTTACTTGAAACATTTGATGGGTGTGTATGAGTATTAATTTAGGAAGATTTGAACCATGCTGGCCATAGGCACTCTGAAAAAACTCCTTGAACTGTTTGTTCAAATCTTTCGTGATCATAAATAGTGAGTTGGAATTAGTGATGGTATTTGATTCGTATGTGGATTCCAAGTATAAAAAACGATCCTGTATCTTCCTGGCTGTTATTATCAGCGACTTTCCTTCTCCAAATACAAAACCCAGGTTCTGCAAAACCGTTTCAATCTCATCCTTATAGGCCTGTTCGCCTTCGAAAGAGAAAGTGATCAGTGGTTGTTTTTCCCACCATTCCTTTATCGAAAAGCGATTACCATATAACTGGATATCAAATTGACCCAATATGACGGAATCAGCTATTTTGGGTTGAAGAATATTATGAATTTCCAACAACTGATAAGCAAATGCCCCTTGAACACAAAGAAGAAGAAGCCACATCAATAGTCTCAGCCTTATCATCAAATAACACCTCGGTGTCTTACAAAATGATACAAAATCGTCCATGTCCCTGAAAAAACCTTAAAACCGATCAAAAAATTCAACAGAATGGCATTACCTCCGGAAAAAAATGATCCTTCGAGAACTTGGGGGAAAAAATTGGAAAAACCGGCATTTGAAAAAATCAGACCAATTAATCCCGAAAGTGGAAGAAACAACATGATGAATTTTTCAATAGTATGAATTTTCAGACGATTCAAATTATCTTCTATTTGCTTTAAATCTTTCGATCCACTTAATACCAACAAACCGCTCCCAGCTACAACCCCACCGACAAAACCGCCTCCAGGGCCAATATGTCCGGTAAAAACAATGTAGATTGAGAAAATAAATGCGAGCAAAAAGATGAAAGTACCCGATGTTTCCATCCTTAAATCCACTTCTTCTGAATGAATGACAATCCTATTGATTGATTCATTTTGATAACTCATCGGAAGTTTTTCTAAAACCATATTTACACCAAAGGCCGCAACAAAAAAAACGATCACTTCGAAAATTGAATCATAAAATCGGTAATCAAGATAAATGGCACTGGTAATATTTAATGAAGTGTTTTTTTGTAAAGGATTTTCAAAATAGGGGTTTTGATGATTCTCGAACTGATTTTGGACAATATTAAAAAAAATGACCGCGCCGAACAAAACCAACAACAAAAAGACAACCAAAGGAAAATATTTCATCCGATATATCTCCTCACCATATCTTCAAATTCTCCTGAATTTTTTAATTCTTTGATGAACTGTCGTAAATCATCTGCCAGTTCAGGTCTATGATGTTCAATTAAGAAAAGATACTGAGATTCTTTCAGATACTTAAATGACTCTGAAGGCATTCCCTTTTTCAGTATTTCTTTTTTTATTCTCACCAGATCAATTTCTTCCGAAGAATCATCCTTAAAAATCTTTGTGTTTAACACTTCTACTTTGAGCCATTTTTTTTCATCAATATTCATTTTTTTAATATCGAAAATTCCACCAATTAGAATATCCGTTTCTTTTCTGTCAATTCTGTCAAGAACAAATGGCGTATATTCTGCTTCGAGATTCTGTTCCAAAAGAAAGGCTTTTAAAAGTTCGTACTCAAAACCTGTCAGATTATCATCAGGATTCTTGAATACCATATAGGGTGTGAGAATATATTTGACTCTAACGGTACCGGTTTTTCTAATGGCAATCAGAAAAACAAAGGTGGTAAAACCCGCTCCCAAGGCTAAAGAAGCAAAAGAAACATCCGGAGCACCCATAAAAAGGTAAGCTCCGGATGTGATTGTGCCAAATAGCCCAAAAAATAAAATCGATGTTTTCAGATTTTTCTCAAACAGCAGACCAATAGATAAACAAAGCGCCAATAACCAGAAAATTACTGAAAACATCTTCAACCTTACTTAATGACAAATACTGATTGCGAATCTCCGTCGTTATTCACACCAACTTCTACATATATTGCTGAAGGATAAGGCATGCCTAACAAACTTGTCAAAATATCACTGATATCAACAAACATTAGTCCATAATAATAATCAACCGTTTTAAACTCATTGCTCATACTGGCAAATTGACTATTTGAAGTGATAGATTTTGTTTCAGAGAGTTTATTATGCAGATTTTCAGGCTTTATCGTAGAAATCACTATTTTGTTTTGATCCAATATCATATAAGGATCAAATTCACCTGAACCGTACTCTTCCAAATATGGATCAGTCTCTTCTTCCATTTCGCCTGATAATTTCAGATATTTCAAGCCGTTTACAGCATTAAGCGTTTCACCAGATGAAACAATCATTTGTTCAATGTAAGCCATATCAGTGGTTCCAAGATCAGCATACAGATCTACTGCCATCTCCCCACTGTCTGTCATGCTGACATCTAAGCTTAATCGCATCTCTCCGGTCCAACTTTCCATGAGGTTCAAAATCATATCAATTGCTTCAGGCGGCATTTCTTCGCCGCTCATTTCCATGGCTTGCGTAAAAAGATTTCTCATCAGTGGATCCATGATCGTCCAAATCTTATCCATATTTCTTAAAGCCATAACTCCTCGGACAAAACCGGGAACATTCATCTTTTCAATCAAGGCAGACTGTGTATTTCCTGTATTAATAGCCATGTTTTTAAATTCAAGATCTTTATAATTATACTGATTAAAAGATTCTAACACCAAACCATTATTGATATAGCCCTTTGTCCATCCGTATTCCATTTCAACTTTTTCACTTAAATCAAAATCAAGCTCCATTCCGGAACTTTTTTGCATCGCTTCCATCATTTTTTGAGTGTCCATTTTGCCGTTATAGAATACCATCCAATTGTCATCTTGATAGAGACTTGAAAAAACAGCATTCGATTTGATACTATTATTTTTTGCGTTCAAAGCCATATCAATTGATTCTTGATCCATTGCAACCAATAGATGTCCGTTATCTTCGGCGATAACAACTGGCCCATTAGCTCCAAACTGAAGTTCCATTTGAAGGAGCTTGCCCAACGTTTTTAAAACATCTTTTGGACTTGCGGTAGGTTGTAAAATCAAAGCAAAATTAAGATCTTCTATTGATTCCATAACTGGCCCTAGTGCCATCATTGGATCCATATACATCAAGGCTTCAGGGTCTGACATCTCATCCATTTGCGCCAGCGCTTCGTAATTGATTTCACCGGCGACAAACAGTCCAATATCTCCTTTTAAAAGAGCCCATACATTTGCTGACTGAAATTCAGGATCAGCATATTTCATGCTCTCAACTTGTTGGGATAACATCCCTTCCAAACCCATATCTCTAAGCAGCAGACCAAAAACTGTTTGTTCCTTCAATTTTGCATAATTCTCTTGGTTATTCACTGATGTAAAAGCAAACACAGAATCAGAAGGAATATAGTCCGCTACATCCGCAAACTGAACCGTTACAAGTGCTAAAAGAACTAAAAAACCTAAAATAACTCTTCTCATGTTACACCTCCAGTTTAATTTATCCTCTTAGTTAAGGAAATAAACACATCTTCCAAAGTTGGTTCGTTGATTTTGATGTTTTCTATCGTTGAAAAGGTTTCCAAAAGTAATTGTTGTAATTCTTTCACTTTTCCACTTCCATTGATAGTAAAGACGTAATTCTTTTGATCTTCGTGTTTGACATCCAAAATCCAATTAGTGATCATGAGTTTCTCAAATTTTTTTTGATTTTCAACAAAACCTGAGACAGTTACTTTGATACTATCTTTTTTACGCATTTCAGAAGATTTTAGGTTTGAAATATCATCAATGGCTATTAAATTTCCCTTATCAATAATGGCTACTCTTTTACAAATCTCTTCTACAGACCACATGACATGAGTAGTCAGCAAGACGGTTGTGCCTGTGGAGTTAATTTCCAAAATAAAATCTCTGACCACCTGACGAGATTTAGGATCCAATCCATTCGTCGGTTCGTCAAGAATCAGTAACTGAGGCTCATGCAAAATCCCCCTGCAGATATTAATTTTTTGCGCCATTCCAGATGAAAAATTTCTGATCTTTTCATTTCGCCAATCCCACAAATCAAATTTGGTTAAAAGATACTCAATAGCTTCATGAGCTTTGCGTTTTCCCATGCCATATAAACTTGCAGAATGGATCAAATTCTCATGTGCGCTTAAATGCGGGTATAAAATGATCGATGCGGGTACATAACCGATGATCTGACGAATCCCTTTTCTTCTCTTATGAATGTTTTTTCCGAATAAAGTAATGGATCCCTCATCAGGCTCCAATATTGTTGTCATGATCCTGACTAAAGTGGTTTTACCAGCACCATTAGGGCCTAATAATCCAAATATTTCTCCTTTGTTAAAGCTAAAGGAAACATTTTTTAGAGCTTGTATCTTACCAAATTTTTTACCGATTCGGTTTATCTCAACATCTAAAGGTTCTCCCAAAAAAACCACCTAATGTATAATGTTCTTTCCTTTCAAATCTCCTAAAGAGCCTGCGCCGGCTATTTCAATTCTCTGCGTTTCCTTTTTCATTTTTTCCTGAGTCTCTTCCATCAACTTTTCATATGCCTCATATTCGGCTTTAATAGCCGACATATCTGCGTTAAACCAATTCATAATACTTTCAGTTAATCCTTCAACGGTATTGTAGTCGACATTTTCTGCAGAACCTAAATATTTCATAATGTTCAATTGCTTCCTGACAGCAACTCTTACAGTCTCTTTGTTGATCGCTTCACTATCCGCTAAAGCAGAACCAATAATATTCATTCTAAATCGAAGGTCTTCGACCGATGCGTTTAACCCCTCAATTCTTGAAATGAGAATAGTCATAATCTCTTCCAAGGACATATCCATATTTTACTCCCCTTTCATTTACTTGAATTTTAGCAACAGGTTATAAAGTCTCCGCCGGAACATTCACAACAACAATCCAAACACCATAAGGTTGCACATACCTGACAACAGGTGTCTGTGTCAGTTCTGGCATGCCCCGCTCTTCTGGAGAAAAAATAGCCATTTACAGTTTGTCTATAAGCTGCTTGATATTCCTGATTCTGCGGGTCCAGTCTGATCGCCTTTTCAAAGTAAACTCTACCTTGATTATAATTTCCCATGGAAATCTCTACTACACCCATTAAATAGAACCATTCTGCATCTCTTACTTTTATTTCATTCAGAATATTCCTCGCCTCGTTGAAACGACCGGACTGAATTAAATTTCGTATATAACCATAATCGTATCCGGAGGATTGATTTTGTGAATTAGAACTTGACTGTGTGTATTCTGAATCATAATCGTATTGTTTTGTATTTCCATTGTTGACAACGTAATCGTAAGCTTCATTTATTTCCTTCATTTTCTGCTCTGCCAACTCTTTCATATGTTTTTCTTTATAATAATCTGGGTGATATTGCTTGACTAATTTGTTGTAAGCCTCTTTTATCTCTTTTTTGGTAGCATTATGATTGATATTTAAAATCTTATAAGGGTCTTGATTCATGAAAATCACCTTTTTCCGCTTGATTAGTATCATCTTTGATCACTTTGTTAATCATTGCAGGCAACGACTTCGATATTATACCATCAATTTCTGTCATATAGACACCAAGAAATTCTCTCAAAAACGAATACAGATATTGAATATGATCAAGCAACAGAAAGAGTCGCCACCTTTCTTCTTTTCGAATGAACAATGCCGCATCATGCTTTTTGGGATAAGATAGAATAATTTCCTTATTCTCAAAGATAAGAGGATTATATTTCCAGCTTTTCAGGTCCCGTTCAATATCTTCAAATGCATCCAACAAATAGATGAGTTTTCCTATCAAAAAAGCAAAATGAGTTGTCTGTTCGGGCAATAATGTTTGAGTTCGTTCTGAGGTGTATAGAATGATATGTTCGAGAATCTTCCCAAACTGATTTGATAACTGGTCCGAACCAATGTGTTTCAACGCTTCCATGGCATCAAAATCTGAAAATAACCTATTTAAAGGGTTATTTTCAAGTGTAAGCTGATCATTCCAGCTGAAAGGAATATGATTAAGAAATCGATAAAAAAGTCGCTTAAGGTTTTTCTCATCCTTGATATTATCTTCAATTTTTTTCTTTGCTAAAAACACCGTAATTTCAGCACATGAAAAGTCAATTTGATTAGGTTTCTTAACACGCCTTTTGTTAATTGGATGCATGATACAAGATTCGTAACGGTATACAAAAACATGTTTACTCAAAGCGTGCAGCATTAGAGCAAGAAAGGTGATATCAAAAGATAAAATATTCCTTGAAAAAAAACCGTATTGCCGACCAAGAACTTTACAAAGGCAACAATACTGAGCTTTAAAAAGATAATTTTCGAATTCATTTTTTATAGGCCGAATATATCCAAACACTAATCTTTCCTCATCATTTGTCTGATACCATTAACAATGTCTTGATTTGATGTACTAACCACACTTAATTCTTTTTTCCCTAATCTTTCTGCCAGAGATTTTTTTGACTGACATTTAAGGATGAAGAGATCAATGTGGTTTTGGTTACATTTGTTAAGCCAATATTTTCTTGTATTTAAGGAAGAATCAGAGGCTATGAACATGATCTTATCTCCTTTTGAAAATAAGTACCTTTCCAGTTTCTCTTTTCCGTATATCAATGTTCCCATACGACTGGCAAAAGATAGCAAACTGAGAACTTTTTGTTCCGTTTCACAATCAGGAAGGCTTTTCAGCGTAATAACACCTCCATTTTCCTCTCATCGTTCAGAGATGAGAACAATAATAAACCAGTGATGATGGCATTTGACAGAGTAGAACTTCCCCCATATGTAAAATAAGGTAAGGGTAAACCGGTAACAGGCAAAAGACCAATAACCATTCCAACATTAATCGTGAACTGAATAAAGAATATTGAGAATACCCCGACTGAAATCCATTTCTTAAGTCCTTTCCTGATACGTATTAAGGTAAGGATTATCAGAAACAAAACAAACCATAGGATATAAAAGATCATCATTCCAAGAAATCCTTCCTCTTCAGCAAAAACAGCTAACACAAAATCCGTATGATCTGCTGGGATATAACCATAAAGGTTTCCCAATCCTCTTTGATATCCTTTACCAAAAACTCCTCCCGATGCAACCATCGTAATGGACTGTTGTGTATGATAATAGGTATCAGGATTTTTTGATGGATTAAAAAATGCGTTTATTCGCTCTTTTTGATAGGGCTTTAAGCCAAATGAATATACCAAAAACAGAATGATAAGCAAAAACAAGAAAAACACCATTATTCTTTTTTTGTTTTTTTCTGCTAAAAGATAGTATATTAAGAAAGAAAAGACAAACACCATACCGGTCCCGAAATCCGGTTCTAAAACGATCAAACCAACTAACGGAAATAACAAAATGGCATTGATCACTGACATTTTGGAACAGTCCGATGCGCTCGAGTATATGTATGAAAATAAGAGGATTATATAAGGTTTAACAAACTCAGAAGGTTGCAGTCCGCCAAACGGTGTTGAAAACCATCTTTTAGAACCACCCCATTTTTCACCGACTAATAACAGCAGCATAAGCAAAACTAAGAAAACAATGTAACCTGGCAGCATCAATCTTTCGACATTTATTTTTTGCATTATATAAACAGTCAAAAACAGCGCAAAAACAGCTATTAAAATCCAGTTGATTTGTAAATGTGGTAAGCGCATGTATCTCGAATTAATCACAGCGCTTTCTAAATTGAAGTACCCCATGAAAGTCAGCGAAAGGAATATTAAAATAATGAATATGGAAAAAACTGTCAATCTCTTCTTTGTTAACATAACCGCACCTGTGAAAAAGGACGGTCATTAAGACCGTCCTTCATCCAATTAAAAAATATTATTCGTCTAATATCTGAAGGAGGGCAATTTCACTTGCATCTCCCCTTCTCTGGCCCATCTTTAATATTCTTGTATAACCGCCTGGTCGACTTTGGAATTTCTTTGAAATTTCATCAACCACTTTGTTGGTTAATTTCCTGTCACCCAAGTAAGAATAAATATATCTTCTGGAATGAACCGATCCACTTTTCCCTTTTGTTATGACCTTTTCTACAAAGGGCCTTACCGCTTTTGCCTTTGGTAAAGTCGTAACAATACTGCCGTGCTCAAATAACGATCTCATCAAGTTCTTGATTAAAGCCTTTCTATGATCACTGGGCCTTGATAATTTTTTAAGCTTGTTTCTGTGTTTCATTTTGCCTCCTCCTTCTTGTTCGGGTAATTAATACCCTTGAGCAGTAATATTGGAGTATTCTAAATATCTAATGATATGTCGAATTTTTCCCTAAGCTTCTCATTGACTTCTGTCAGTGATTTCCTACCAAAATTTCTGATTTTTAAAAGTTCCTGTATGGGTCTATTGAGAAGATCACCGATGGTATTTACCTTATCACGCTTTAAACAGTTCAACGATCTGACCGAGAGTTCCAATCGTTCAATCGGTAAAGCAGAAATATCTTCATCGCCTGATTGAACTTCCTCTTCTTCATCATCAGTCTCAACTTCTGAAACTTCCACTTCATCGTTTGTTTCATTTTCTTCTTCCGGTTCAATATAAGAGTCGCTGTCTGCCAAGTCTGAATCACTAATTAATAAATCATCATCATCATAATCAGTTTTCTCCTGCTTTTCAGGGCTTTCAAAAATCATATCGACTGTAGTCAATTCCGGAAGATTTTCCTGAACTTTCTCAAAATGTCCGATTAGAATATTAGAGGATGCACGCAATGCTTCTCGTGGTGTGATATTTTTCTTTGTCCATATCTCTAGTATCAGCTTATCATAGTCTGTCTTTTTTCCCACACGAACGTCTTCATCCCTAAAATTCACACGCATTACAGGACTGAATATTCCATCAATAGGAATCATCTGAATATCATCTATTTCTTCAAATTCAGCAATCGGTACATAGCCTTTACCCATTTCAGCATACATAAACATCTCGAAGTCAGCATCTTCATTTAAAGTTGCAATCTTATGATCCGGATTGGTTACGATGATACCAGCAGGACATTTTATATCTGCAGCAGTCACTATTCCGGGACCCGTTTTGTTTATCTTCAACTCCACCATTTCATCTAATTTGATTTCTTTTCGAAGCTGAATCTGTTTGACATTCATGATAATTTCAAGAATATCCTCTTTTACGCCTTCAATTGTGTCATATTCATGAAATTTGTCAGGAATTTTTATCCTGGTTATTGCCAAAGACATGATGGAAGATAAAAGAACCCTTCTCAAAGAGTTCCCAATGGTTGTTGAGAATCCCTTTTCTAAAGGAGACAAGGAGAAACGCCCATACAGGTAATCCCCTTCTTCTCTTTCTTCCTCTATGATTAATTTCTTAGGCATAACATATTTAATCATACTTTTTGATCCCTCCCAGTAGAGTTTATTTTCTTAAACTCATTACAGACTTGTACTTGTCTGTATCAATTCAAAAGAAGGCCTTTTAAGACCTTCTTTATTCGGTATTACTTCGAGTACAATTCGACTATCGACTGTACATCAACTGGCAGGCCTGCTTCTTCTATCTCTGGGTATCTCAGGCATTGAGCCTGATAAGCGTCAAAATTAACGTCTAACCAGGGTGCAGTGCCTTTGTCTTTTGCAGCTGCAATCGCTTCACCGATAACTGACAGGGATCTACTTTTTTCTTTTAATTCTACAACATCATTAGGTTTTACTCTCATAGATGGAATCGTTGCTTTTTTGCCGTTAATTTTGAAATGACCATGTGTGACTAATTGCCTAGCTACATTCCTTGAAGGAGCAAATCCCATTCTAAATACAGTATTATCGAGTCTGGATTCAACAATCTTCACCAAATTGTCTCCGGTAACTCCTTCTTTTTTTCTTGCTTCTTCAAAATAATTTCTGAATTGTTTTTCCAAAACACCGTATATTCTTTTCATAGTTTGTTTAGTTCTAAGCTGCATACCGTATTGAGTCAGTTTTGTTCGTGATGTTGGTCCATGTTGACCCGGTACATACGGTCTTCTATCAAAAGCACATTTATAACTAAAACAGCGGTCTCCCTTAAGGTAAAGTTTTTTACCTTCTCTTCTACACAATTTGCACAGAGGACCTCTATATCTTGCCATTAAGTCTACCTCCTTAAATTTACATTCCTCTTCTTTTTTTAGGCCTGCAACCGTTGTGGGGGTTTGAAGTGGTATCTTTAATATTATTGACTTCTAACCCAGATGCTTGAAAAGTTCTAATCGCCGCTTCTTTACCCGGTCCGGGTCCATTTACTTCGATGTCCAGTTTCTTAAGTCCCATTTTCAACAAGTCTTTACCTAACTGATCAGCGGCTATCTGCGCAGCATACGGTGTACTTTTCTTTGACCCTGTATAGCCAACTGTACCACCACTTGCCCAGGAAATAGTATTGCTGTTGGTATCACTGATCGTTATGATTGTGTTGTTATATGTCGATCTGATCTTAGCTATCGCACGATCAGATAGTAGTTTCTTTTTCTTCTTTTTTTCCTTTTTCTTTTTTATCGCCATTTACAGCCCTCCATTCCTCATTTTTTCTTCCGGCCTATTCCGGGTTTTCTGCCTTTTCTAGTTCGGGCATTTGTTTTTGACCTTTGTCCCCTGACTGGAAGGCCTAATCTGTGTCTTCTTCCTCGATAACTACCAATTTCAACGAGTCGTTTGATATTCTTTTGAACTTCTTGTTTCAGTTCTCCTTCAATCTTGTAATTCTCGTTGATAAACTGAGTAACCTTTCTTATCTCATCTTCTGCTAGGTCCTTGACCCGTTTATCAGGATCAATTTCGGTATTTTTCAGTATTTCGTTGGCTCTTGTGGGACCTATTCCGTAAATATATCTTAAAGCCACAAATACTTTTTTCTGATTGGGTAATTCTACCCCAAGTACACGTGCCATCTATCTTTTTACCTCCCTTTCTGCTAGCCTTGTTTTTGATTATGTTTTGGATTTCTGCTGCAAATAATTCTCACAATTCCTTTTCTTCGAATTACCTTACAAAATTCACATCTTGGCTTAACAGATGCTCTCACTTTCATGGCAGACACTCTCCTTTCTCATTCCATATTGTCTATTCAATCAAGCTTTCTTACGGTAAACAATACGACCTTTGGTTAAATCATATATAGACAGTTCCACAACAACACTATCTCCTGGAACAAGCCTGATAAAGTTTTTTCTCATTTTTCCGGAAATATGGGCAATAACTTCGTGACCATTTTCCAATTCTACTTTAAACACCGCATTAGGTAAAGCTTCGAGTACTTTACCGTCAATCTTAATGACATCACTGCTATTCTTAGGCATTTATTCCCCCTCGCCTGATCGTTCACATTTCATGTCTTGTGATCTCCAGGTAAATCCTGGGATCTTTTCAGTCTTTACCGGGGCTACCATGATGTTCACTGACTTAACTCATCCAAGGTATTAAACACAATCTCATCTACCTTGTCAACTGGTCCAGAAGCATCTATTGTAACAATCTGATTCCTATTAGTATACAGTTTGACCAACGGCGCTGTTTTTTCAACATAAATGCGATATCTTTCTCTGACGGTATCCGGTTTGTCATCTTCTCTTTGAATCAGTTCTATGCCGTCATCGTCACAAAGCATGTCATTTTTAGGTTTTAGTGAAATCAAATTATAGACTTTTGAACATTTCGGGCATACTCTTCTGCTGCTGATTCGATTAACCACTTCTTCCTCAGAAACATCGAGAAAAACTACAGCTGATAGATTTAGGTTCAATTCATTTAATATCTTGTCCAAATCATTTGCTTGTTTAACGTTTCTTGGAAATCCGTCCAGAATAAAACCATTCATACAATCTTTTTTTGATAAACGATCTTCAACGAGATCATATAACAGATCGTCTGAGACCAATTGACCGGATTCCATTACGGATTGAACCTTTTTGCCTAAAGCAGACCCAGCAGACACGGCATCTCTAAGCATGTCTCCAGTAGATATGTGAGGAACGCCAAAGCGTTCCACCACATCTTTTGCTACCGTTCCTTTTCCTGCACCAGGGGGACCCAAGAAAATAAGATTTAAGCTCTTCACTGAAATCATCTTCTCCCCTTAAGTCTTCCTTTTTTCATGAATCCATCGTAGTTCCTCATGATCATATGCTGTTCCATCTGTTGAACGATGTCCAAAGCAACACCAACAGCAATCAATGCAGAAGTTCCTCCAAGCCAAATATTGATGCCAATCGCACCGGAAAGAATGTAAGGAATGATTGCAATAACAACCAAAAATAACGCACCCATAAATGTCATTTTGCTTAGTATCTTTGTCAGGTACTTCTCAGTAGGAGCACCTGGTCTGATTCCAGGGATAAAACCACCGTATCTTTTAATGTTATCGGATACATCATGAACATCAAAAGTAATAATACTATAAAAGTAGGAGAAGAAGAATATCAAAACGGCATAAATGGGAACATAAAGATATCCACCTGTTCCAAGCCATCTGGTTAAGGTAGGGTTATTGGACAAAGAAGCTAAAGCAGCAGGAATAATCATAATTGCCTGTCCAAATATAATAGGAATAACACCACTCTGATTAACCTTCATGGGTATATAGGTGGTCTGTCCACCATACACTTTTCTTCCGGTCACCCTTTTGGCATACTGTACTCTAACTCGTCTTTCACCTTGTTGTACATAAATAATTCCGACAATCATTGCAACCATAACAGCAATCATAATAATCCATTCCATTATACCTAACTGTCCGATGATTGCTTGTCCAACATAGGATGGGAATCTTGAAACGATACCGGCAAAAATCAAAACAGATATACCGTTTCCGATACCTTTTTCGGTTATTCTTTCTCCCAACCAGATAGCAAACATGGTTCCTGCAGTAATGGTGATAGTTGAAACAAAAACAAAGAAAAATGGTGCGATTCCTTCTACAACTAAAGCGGGATTTCTTGAAATACTAAAACTTAGAATAAAGCCTTGCAACAAAGCCAATCCTACTGTTAAATATCTGGTAATTTTCGCCAGTTTCTTTTTACCCTCTTCTCCTTCTTTTGACAATTCCTTTAAACTAGGAACGACGCTCATCAGAAGCTGAAGAATAATTGACGCATTAATATAAGGTGTAACACTCATCATCATGATGGAGAATTGCTGGAGTGCACCACCTGCAAATACATCATAAAAACTGAATAATCCGCCGGCAGCGCCCGATTGAAACCCTTGGAAAGCTGAAGACCATTCCGATAAGTTAATACCAGGAACCGGTATATATACTCCCAGTCGGTAAACAATCAGCATTAACAGTGTGAAAATGATTCTTTCTCTTAATTCCGGAATTCGAAAAGCATTCTTAAATGCAGTCCACAATTTAGATCACCTCAATTTGGCCGCCAGCTGCTTCTATTTTCTCCTTTGCGCTTTTACTGAAGGCATTGACTTTTACAGTCAGCTTCTTGCTGATCGTTCCATCGCCAAGTATCTTGACACCGTCCAACGTTTTTTTAACAATTCCTCTTTGCATTAATTCAGTAACAGTGACTTCTTCGTCATCGTTGAATCTTTCTTCAAGGATATCAAGATTCAAAACGGTGTATATTTTTTTATTAACGTTTTTAAAACCTTTTTTTGGTATTCTTACATAAAGTGGTGTCTGACCACCTTCAAAACCGGGTTTACTCTTCGCACCAGATCTTGATTTCTGTCCTTTATGTCCTTTTCCAGCTGTTTTTCCCAATCCTGAACCAGGACCTCTTCCAACTCTAACCTTTTTTTTCATTGAACCTTTTGTTGGTCTTAAATCTTCTAATTTAAGGGGCATCCAAAAACCTCCTCCCAATCTTTATTGTTAAACTATACTTCCTCTACCCTAACAAGATGACTGATCTTGTTGATCATTCCCCTAATTTGTGGTAAGTCCTCTTTTTCAACAACCGATCTTATTTTTCTAAGTCCAAGAGCTAATGCCGTTGCTCTTTGATCGCTGTTATAACCTATTGGACTCTTAATCAGTTGAATTCTTAATTTAGACATGTTTTTCACCTCTGTCTATGCCATTAAAAACTTCACGGACTTTTATATCGCGTTTAGCTGCGATTTCAACAGGGGACTCTAACTCTTTTAAGCCTTGAAAGGTTGCTCTGACAACATTTAAAGGAGTTCTTGAACCAAGATTTTTAGTCAGGATATTATGAACACCGGCAAGCTCTACGACAGCACGAACGGAATCTGAAGCAACAACACCGGCACCTGGAGCAGCAGGTTTCATTAATATTTCAGCAGATGTCCATCTGGACTGAATTTCGTGAGGAATCGTTCCCTTTATTATGGGGACAGTGATCAGATTCTTCTTAGCATCTGAAATAGCCTTTCTAATCGCATCTGGCACTTCTAAAGCGCTTCCGATACCTATTCCTACCGTTCCGTTTCTGTCTCCAACTACAGCAACACATCTAAAGTGAAGGTTTTTACCCCCACCAACAACCTTTGTTGTTCTGGTAATATCGACAACTCTTTCTTCTAATTCAACTTGATCTGTTTTCACTCTGTTCTGAGGCAAAGCAATCCCTCCTTAAAACTTAAGGCCGGCATTTCTAGCACCATCGGCCAACGCTTTAACTCGCCCGTGATACTTGAACCCGCCTCTGTCAAATACTACTTCTTCGATGCCTGCATCCTTTGCTTTTTTGGCTATGTCTTCTCCTACCTTTTCAGCGGCATTTAAGTCCCAAGTTTTCTCCAAGGAACCTTTTAATTCTCCCTTTAAAGTAGAAGAAGAACAAATTGTTTGATGCTTGGTATCATCAATGATCTGAGCGTACATGTGTTTTTCGCTTCTAAATACCGCCATCCTTGGTCTGTCAGGGGTACCAGCTACCTTCTTTCGAACTCTCAGATGTCTCTTTTTTCTAGAGTACTTTCTATCAGTCTTATTGATCATCATTTCACCCCCGATTAAACCTTTTTACCAACTTTAGTTCGTACAATCTCATCGACATATCGAATGCCTTTACCACCATAAACCAAAGGTTCTCTCCAGCCTCTAATATTGGCTGCAATTTGCCCGACGACCTCTTTATCAATTCCATTTACGATAATTTGGTTGGGTTTTGGCACTTCAAAAGTGATGTTTTCAGGTGGTTCTACATTGACTTCGTGGGCATAACCCAGATTCATGTTCAACGTCTTTCCTTTTAAAGCCGCTCTATAACCTACACCAACGATGGTTAATTCTTTCTTGAAACCTTCTGTGACCCCGATAATCATATTTTTTATATGAGAACAAAAAGTGCCAGTCATTGCTCTAAAGTGTTTCGCTTCGCTTGTTCTTTTCATTAATTCTAAATTTGGTTTAACATTAATTTCGTTGTTTTCAATTTGAATCAGAACTCTTTCGTTGATTGTCCTTTTAAGCTCACCTTTAGGCCCCTTGACAATGATAGTGTTATCATTTATGGTCACTTCTACCTTATTTGGAATCTCAATCGGTTTTTTGGCAAGCCTTGATATTACCTTCTTTTCAGCCATTATTCACACCTCCTGTAAACAATTTCGAACTACCAGACATAAGCAATAATTTCGCCGCCTGAAGAAAGTCTTCTGGCAGTCTTGTCTGTCATAACACCTTTGGAGGTGGTTAGTATTGCAATTCCAAGACCACCTTTAACAGAAGGTACATTGTCCTTTGTACAATAGACCCTTCTCCCTGCTTTTGAAACTCTAACGATTCCTTTTATCACCTGTTTGCGCTCTCTTCTGGTTCCCTTGTATTTAAGCATGACTCTCAATGTTCCTTGTTTGCCGTCTTCTATGTATTTGTAATCCTTAATGTAACCCTCTTCTTTCAGAACGTCACATATGCTCTTCTTAATATTGGAAGCAGGAATATCAACACTTTCGTCAAAGACGGAGTTTGCATTTCTAATTCTTGTGAGCATATCAGCTATAGTATCGCTCCACACCTGTAACTACCTCCCTTCTATTACCAGCTGGCCTTCCTAACACCAGGCAGTTTTCCCTCTAAGGCCATTTTTCTGAGACATACCCTGCAAATTCCAAATTCGCTGTAAACTGAATGCGGTCTTCCGCAGACTTTACATCGGCTGTATTCTCTTACTTTATATTTTTTCGGCTTTTTCCATTTTTCAACAATTGCTTTTTTTGCCATTCTTACCCTCCTATTATCCTCTTTTAAAAGGCATACCCATTAGTTCAAGCAGTTTCCTGGCTTCTTCGTTTGTCCTCGCAGTCGTGGCGATGATTATATCCATCCCTTGAATCCGCTTGACATTTTCAGGTCTTATCTCAGGAAATATTACTTGTTCAGAAAGGCCAAATGCGTAATTTCCTCTTCCGTCAAATGAATTAGGGTTGAGTCCTCTAAAGTCTCTGACCTTGGGTAAAACGATATTTAAAAGTTTGTACATAAAATTCTCCATGCTTCCATTTCTAAGTGTTACTTTAATTCCAACTGGCATTCCTTTTCTAAGCTTGAAATTTGCAATAGCCTTTTTGGAGTATGTAATAACAGGCTTCTGACCGGTAATTTCCTTCAATTCCTCAACATGAATTCTGAAGAGATCTTTATTTCTCGATCCTTCACCAATTCCCATGTTGACAACTATCTTAGCAAGCTTTGGTACTTCCATTTGGTTTTTATACGAAAATTCTTTCATCATAACTGGAATGATCTCTTTTTTGTATAACTCATTCAGAAAACTGTCAATTCTTACTGGCTTTTCTTTTTTTGCATTTTCTTTGTTCGCCATTTTCTTCCCAGCACATGAATATCCTTACAGGGATATTTCGCTGAGTACACCTCCTTGAAGATTAATCTTTATCAATTAATTCACCGCATTTTTTACAGTATCTTTTCTTGTTTCCATCATCAAGGACCTTCCATCCAATTCGGGTTTTTTTGTCGCAACTTGGACAAACAACCATGACCTTACTTGAATTCAAAGGCAGATCTGTATCGATAATGCCACCATTCTTTTCTTGTTGAGTAGGTCTTTGATGTCTTTTAACAATGTTTACCTTATCGACTATAACCTTAGACACGGAAGGAATAACCCTTAAAACCTTTCCTCTTTTGCCTCTGTCTCTGCCGGAGATTACTTCAACGAGATCATCTTTCTTAATGATGTATTTGAATTTGTTTGTTTTCTTTGGCTTTTTCACAAGTGCACCTCCTTTACAATACCTCTGGTGCCAAGGATACGATCTTCATGTATCCCTTTTCCCTTAACTCTCTGGCAACGGGTCCGAAAATTCTTGTTCCCTTAGGAGCATTTTGATTGTCTATCAAAACAGCGGCATTATCATCAAATCTAACATAAGTACCGTCTGGTCGACGAATCTCTTTGTGAGTTCTAACAACAACTGCTTTAACGACTTCTCCCTGCTTAACGTTGGAATGCGGAATCGCTTCTTTAACAGAGGCGACAATGATGTCTCCAATCGTTCCAAAGTTCCTTCTGGATCCTCCGAGAATGTTGATAACTAACAATTTTTTTGCACCAGAATTGTCCGCTACATTCATGAGGGTTTCTCTAAATATCATTCTGAATCGCCTCCCTCAGTATTTACAACTTTGATTTCCTCTTCATCGAGAATATCTCTCTCTACAATTTCGAGAACTTCCCATCTCTTGTGCTTACTTATAGGCTTAGATTCAATGATTTTGACAACATCTGCGATCTTACACTTGTTCTCTTCATCATGTGCCATATATTTCTTGGACCTTTTAACCCTTTTTCCCGTAACAGTATGCTTGATCTGTCTTTTTACTTCGACCACAACTGTTTTATCCATCTTATCACTAATTACTTCACCGGTTAAAATTCTTCTGGGCATCGTCTACCCTCCCTTATCTTTTGATACCTAGTTCTCGTTCAGTGAGAATTGTCATAAATCTCGCAATATCTCTTTTGCATGTCTTTATAAGATTCGTATTATCAAGTTGTTTTAACGCCAATTGAAAACGAAGGTTCATCAACTCTTTCTTTTTTTCTTCCAATTTTTCGTTCAGCTCTTCATCGGTGTACTGTCTCAGTTCACTAGCCTTCATTTTATTCACCTCCAACGGCATGCCTCTGAACAATCTTTGTTCTTATAGGCAGTTTATCCGAAGCCTTTTTCAAAGCTTTTTTCGCCAATTCCTCAGGAACGCCACCTATTTCAAACATTATCTTTCCCGGTTTGACTACACTCACCCACATCTCAACATTTCCTTTACCTTTACCCATACGTGAATCCTGCGCTTGTTTTGTTACGGGCTTATCTGGAAATATTCTCATCCAAAGCTTACCGTTTCTCTTTAATGTTCTGACCATCGTTACTCTGCACGCTTCTATCTGTCTTGCGGTTATCCATTCAGCTTCAAGCGCTTTTAAGCCATACTCACCAAAATGTACACTGGTACCACCTTTTGCTTTTCCGGTCATTGTTCCTCTTTGTTGTTTTCTGTATTTGACCCTCTTGGGCATCAACATCTAAATTACCTCCTCTCTAACGGTGAAGTTTACTTATCAGAGGTGTACACCCAAACCTTTACACCTATTACTCCACTTTTCGTATTGGCTACGGTATAACCGTAATCAATCTTTGCACGCAGTGTTTGAAGTGGAATTCTTCCTTCACGATACCACTCTACTCTGGCGATTTCAGCTCCACCTAAACGTCCAGATACCATTACCTTGATTCCTTTGGCTCCACTTTTCATGGCATTTCTCATAACCCTTTTCATTGCCCTTTTATGCGATGTTCTCTTTTCAAGCATTGCAGCTACATTTTCTGCTACTAACAGGGCATCTGTTTCGGGTGTTTTGATTTCTTTTATGTTTACGAAACATTGCTTGCTTGTTAGTTTCTCAAGTTCTTCTCTTAAGACTTGAACCTCAGCACCTTTCTTTCCGATAACGATGCCAGGTTTGGCTGTATGTATGGATATCTTGACCTTGCTTGCACTCGGTCTTTCGATGTAGACTTCATCTACAGCGGCATCTGAATCAATTATCTGACCTCTTTTCGTTTTTATCTTGTACCGTTTATTTCTGATCATTGTTCTTATTTTTTCATCTTCTATAAGATAATCAGAATAGTTCTTACCGCCGAACCAATTTGCCTGCCAATCTTCCGAAACTCCTAGTCTAAACCCTCTGGGATGTACCTTTTGACCCACGGTTCAAATCACCTCGTTTCTCTTTCGTCATTTTCAACTGTCCTGGTCATATCTCCTACAACTACTGTTATGTGAGACATCCGTTTTAATTGTATATCAGCTCTGCCACGGCCTCTAGGCCATACTCGCTTTAGTCTTGGACCTTCGTTGACGTAAGTTTCAGTAACAATCAGATTATCCGCATCCAGTTCAAAATTGTGAACAGCATTTGCCACTGCAGAATTCAAAACTTTCTTTACCAACGCAGCACTTTTTTTTGGTGAGAACTCCAAGATGTCCATAGCCCTACCGACTTTTTCTCCTCGAATTGCATTAATAACAGATCTTACTTTCTTCGGGGAGATTCTAACATATCTCGCTGTCGCTTTAGCCTCGGTCACGGGTGTTTTCGCCAGCTGTTCTTTTCGCTCTCTATGAAATACAGATCTTTTGCTGTGTGCCATTTTCTATAACTCCCCTTTCCTATTTACCGACCTGTCCGGCTTTCGCTTTTTTGTCAGCATGGCCGCCAAATTTTCGGGTAAAAGAGAATTCACCCAATTTATGTCCAACCATGTTTTCGCTGATATAAACAGGTATATGCTTTAAGCCATTATAAACAGCTATTGTATGCCCAACCATTTCTGGTATGATCGTTGATGCTCGACTCCAAGTTTTCAGAACTTCCTTTTTTCCGGCCTGATTTAACATTCTCACTTTTTTTAGCAGTTTTGCATGTACAAATGGCCCTTTTTTAGAAGATCTACTCAAAGGCATTACCTCCTTCCATTATCATCTCTTTTTGGATTTTCTTCTTCTAACGATGAACTTGTCAGATGCTTTCTTTCCACGTCTGGTTTTATAACCCTTAGCTAATGTTCCCCAAGGACTCTGTGGATGTTTTCCACCTTTAGATCGTCCTTCTCCACCACCCATCGGATGATCGACAGGATTCATAACCATACCTCTTACTGTAGGTTTTATACCGAGCCATCTTTTTTTCCCAGCTTTTCCGTAAACTTCATTGTTATGATTTTCATTCCCAACTACGCCAACCGTAGCCTTGCAGGTTTCCAATACTCTTCGTAATTCTCCGGAGGGCATTTTTAGCAAAGCATAACCACTTTCTCTTGCCATAATCTGAGCCGCTATGCCGGCTGACCTTGCTATTTGAGCTCCTTTTCCAGGAACATACTCGATAGCATGAACCAAAGTACCCACTGGTATTTCCTTTAGCATTTTACTGTTACCTGCTTTTATTTCAGCACTTGGTCCACTCATTACTTCGTCTCCAACACTTAACTTTTTAGGTGCTAATATATATCTCTTTTCTCCATCACTATAATACAGTAATGCAATTCTTGCTGAACGATTTGGATCATATTCAATGGACATGACCTTAGCAGGAATTCCATCTTTGTTTCTCTTGAAATCGACGATACGATACATTCTTTTATGACCGCCACCATGATGCCTGACAGTAATTCTTCCTCTGTTGTTTCGACCTCCGGTTTTCTTTAAAGGTTCCAACAAAGATTTTTCTGGTTTTGATTTTGTTATTTCTGAATAATCCTGTCCAATGGCATATCTTCTAGTCGGGGTTGTTGGTTTATATCGTTTAAGTCCCATTTTCAGCTCCCCTTTCTATATATTAATAGATGTTTTCCAGATCAGGAATGGTATAACCTTCTTGAAGCTTTACCATTGCCTTTTTCCAACTTCTTGTTTTGCCTGTAAACTGTCCTCTTCGTTTGGGTTTTGGTTTACAGTTCAAAACATTCACTTTCTCAACTTTAACTTCATATATCTCCTCTATCGCCTTTTTAATCATCGGTTTATTGGAGCTTCTGTGTACTTCGAATGTATAAATATTGTTTTCCATATTCATTGTCGTACTTTCAGTTATAATCGGGCGAATAAGGATATCTCTGGTGTGGAGTTTAATTGGCATTACCCAACACCTCCTCAATCTTTTTAACCGTGTCTTTGGTAATAATAATCTTTTGACTGTTTATGATATCAAAAACATTCAAACCATCAATATTTGTCTTTTGATCTTGATTACCTGGATTGTCGACTATGATAACTTTTGAATCTTTGATGTTCTTACCTGATTTTTTTGTGTTCTCATACTCTTGATTTTTGAATGGTAAAACCAATAAAGTCTTATTCTTATCTACAGAAAGAGCTTCTAATACTTTTTTGAATGCTTTTGTCTTGATCTCATTCATTTTGAATTCTTCGATAACGATTAGATTGCCCTCTCTAAAACGTGCACTTAATGCTGATTTTAATGCTAATTTCTTCATCTTTTTTGGAAGTTTGATTTTCCATTCTTTAGGTTTTGGTCCAAATGCAACACCACCATGTCTTTGATGAGGACCTTTTAAACTACCCTGACGAGCTCTTCCGGTATGTTTTTGCGGAAACGGTTTTTTACCGGTTCCTTTAACTTCTCCCCTTGTCTTAGTAGATGCCGTTCCCTGTCTTCTGTTGGTGAGTTGCATGTTGACATATCTGAACATGACGTCGTGATTGGGCTCGATATCGAAGATATCATTTCTCAAATCAACTTCACCGGTACTTCGTCCATTTAGGTCGAGAACCTTAATATTTGCCATTTTTCCTCCTTCCAGCATAATGCTGATTGATTAATATGATTTTACTGTGTTTCTTAAATATACAATGCTGTTCTTTGAACCTGGAATCGCTCCTTTAACAGCAATCAAATTATTTTCTTTGTCAATTCTGACGATTTCTAAATTTTGAACTGTTACTCTTTCATTACCGTACTGTCCGGGCATTTTCTTTCCGGGGAATACTCTAGCCGGATAGGAATGCTGTCCGGTACTACCAAGTCCCCTGTGAAATTTAGAACCATGTGTTTTTTCTCCGCCAGAAAAGTTCCATCTCTTCATGACCCCAGAATACCCTTTACCCTTTGAAGTGCCAACAACATCGATCTTTGTTCCTTCTTCGAAAACCTCAACTGTGATTTCCTGACCTAATTGATAATCGTCAGGGTTTTCACATCTGAATTCCCTTAAATGTTTCATAGGCGCAACATCTGCTTTTTTGAAATGACCTTTCATCGGTTTTGTCATACGCTGCTCTTTTTGCTTTTCGAAACCAAGCTGTATGGCAGTGTAGCCATCTATTTCTTTAGTTTTTTTCTGACAAACAACACAAGGACCTGCCTGTACGACTGTCACAGGAACCATAATGCCATCTTTGTAAATTTGAGTCATTCCAATCTTTTTTCCGATAATACCGCTCATTCTGTACACCTCCGTTTATGTATCAGAGCTTAATTTCGACATCAACCCCGGAAGGAAGATCAATTTTCATGAGAGCTTCCACTGTCTTGGGCTTGGGGTCCAAAATGTCTATGAGCCTTTTATGAACTCTTTTCTCGAAATGTTCTCTGGAATCCTTATGCTTGTGAGGGGATTTGAGAACACAGTATACTGTTCTTTCTGTTGGTAAAGGAATAGGACCTGAGACTTGTGCATTGGTCGTTTTAACGATTTCAACTATCTTCCCTGAAGACTGATCAAGCAATTCATGATCATAACCCTTTAATCTAATTCGAATCCTCTGTGAGGCCATTAATTATTTCCCTCCAATCCTTAAAAATTACGCTATAAAGGGGAGTGGATTTACACTCCCCCGCATTATACACAATAATAGTAACGATATAATGAAATATTCGTTACTGTTGCTTATTCGATTATTTCAGCTACGACTCCTGCACCTACGGTTCTTCCACCCTCACGTACGGCAAATCTCATACCATTCTCAAGAGCAACCGGTTTTATTAATTTAACTTCACTAACGATATTGTCACCAGGCATAATCATTTCAACACCTTCACCCAGATCTGCAATCTCTCCGGTGACGTCAGCTGTTCTGATGTAAAACTGAGGTCTGTAACCCTTTGTAAATGGCGTGTGTCTTCCGCCTTCTTCCTTCTTCAAAACGTATATATTGGCTTTAAAATGCGTGTGCGGTGTGATAGACTTTGGCTTTGCAAGGACTTGTCCTCTTTCTACTTCTTCTTTTTTGATACCTCTGAGAAGACATCCAACATTGTCACCAGCTGTCCCTTCATCAAGTAGCTTTCTAAACATTTCTACACCCGTTACTGTCGACTTGGTTGTGGGTCTGATTCCTACGATTTCAACTTCATCACCGGGGTGAACAGTTCCTCTTTCGATTCTTCCAGTAACAACGGTCCCTCTTCCAGTAATGGTAAAGATGTCTTCAACCGGCATAAGGAAAGGTTTGTCAACTTCTCTTAAAGGTTCTGGGAAGTAGTCATCACATGCTTGCATTAACTCATAGATATGCTGCATCCATTCTCCCTCAGGAGTATCTTCCTCTCCAGCTTTGAGAGCTGAGCCTCTTACAACCGGCAAATCGTCTCCAGGGAATTCATACTTACTGAGAAGGTCTCTAACTTCCATCTCGACCAAATCAATTAATTCTTCATCGTCAACCATGTCGCACTTATTCAAGAAAACAACGATTGCAGGAACGTTAACCTGTCTGGCAAGCAATACGTGCTCCCTTGTCTGAGGCATAGGACCATCGGTCGCTGCAACAACTAAAATTGCTCCATCCATCTGTGCTGCACCAGTGATCATGTTTTTGATGTAGTCAGCGTGACCGGGACAGTCGATATGGGCATAATGTCTTTTATCAGTCTGATATTCAACGTGTGCGGTATTGATGGTAATACCTCTTGCCTTTTCTTCAGGGGCCTTATCAATCGTATCAAATGCTGCATAATCTGCAAGACCCTTCAAACTGAGTGCTTTTGTTATAGCAGCTGTTAAAGTTGTCTTACCATGGTCAATATGACCAATGGTACCAATGTTCAAATGCGGTTTCGTTCGTTCAAATTTCTCTTTTGCCATTTGTTATTTCCCTCCTCATTATTGTTAATCACTCTCATAGTATTATTTTTTATGTAAAATCTTTTCAAGTGTCTTCTCGTTTACTGGGTCATAGTGTGAAAACTGTATGGTATAAGTGGCTCTTCCCTGACTTAACGATCTGAGTATCGTTGCGTAACCAAATAGCTCTGAAAGTGGAACAAACGCTTCAACAACTCTGGCGTTGGATCTGGAATCAAATTTCTCGATTCTTCCTCGCCTGGTATTCAAGTCGCCAATAATATCACCCATGTACTCTTCCGGAGTCGTTATTTCAACTGACATAATGGGTTCTAATAAAAAGGATTTGCCTTTCTTCAAAGCATCTTTTAAAGACATGGAAGCGGCAATTTTAAAAGCCATTTCAGAACTGTCCACTTCATGATATGAACCATCATACAAAGTCGCTTTTAAATCAACAACCGGATAACCCGCAACTGCACCATCCTGCATTGCCTCTTCAATTCCAATTCTTATTGGATTGATATACTCCCTGGGCACACTTCCCCCTACGGTTGCATCTTCAAAAACAAATCCTTTTCCGCTTTCAAGGGGTTCATATTTTACCTTAACATGACCATATTGACCTCTTCCACCACTTTGTCTGATATATTTTCCCTCTGTCTCCACAGGCAGTTGTATCGTTTCCCTATAGGAAACATGAGGTTTCCCCACTCGTACATTTGCTCCAAATTCTCTCCTCAAACGATCAATAATGATCTCAAGGTGCAATTCTCCCATACCACTCAGAAGCGTTTGTCCGGTTTCCTCTTCTACTTGAACTTTTATAGTGGGGTCTTCTTCTTTCAAAGCAATTAACCCTTTGGCCAATTTATTTTGATCATCTTTTGTTTCTGGTTCGATTGCAATCTGTATAACCGGTTCAGGAAAAACCATTTCTTCTAATAATAGAGGCATGTCATCATTGGCTAAACTGTCACCCGTAGACGTAAATTTTAAACCTATCCCTGCAACAATTTCTCCTGCTGTTACTTCATCTACATCTTCACGCTTGTCAGAGTGCATGTAAATTAAACGGCTTAAACGTTCCTTCTTATCTTTGTTGATGTTTTGAACGTAATTTCCCTTTTGGAGTGTACCTGAATAAACTCTGAAATACGTTAATCTTCCCACAAACGGATCCGAGGCAACTTTAAAAGCAAGCGCAGCAAAAGGACCTGAAGGATCAGCCTTTAACTGAAACGTTTTATCAGAACCTTGTATTGTTACTTCTATCGGTGGTACATCTAGCGGAGAAGGAAGAAAGTCTACGATTGCATCGATTAGCGGTTGAATTGCCTTGTTTTTAAAAGCGGTTCCGCAAAGGACAGGTACAAATTCACCTGATACGGTAGCTTTTCGTATAGCACTTTTTAGTTTATCTACCGGTACATCCTCACCTTCAAGATAATGCTCCATGATAGTCTCGTCATAAGAAGACATTTTTGCAACTAAATCTTCATGCATTGCCTGAGCTTTTTCAAGAAGTTCTTCCGGAATCTCGACCGTTTCAAACGAAAGGCCTTCACTGTCTTGCCAAAGATGCGCCTTCATCTGGACAAGGTCAACTACCCCCACGAAGGTTTCCTCCGCACCAATAGGAAACTGAATGGGAAGTGGGTTAGCACCAAGTTTTTTAATCATGCTCTTGACTGACATTTCAAAATCAGCCCCAAGCTTGTCCATCTTATTCATAAAAGCAACCCTGGGCACATGGTATTTATCCGCTTGTCTCCAGACAGTTTCTGATTGAGGTTCTACACCGGCACAAACATCAAACACGGCAATGGCACCATCCAAAACTCTTAAAGAGCGTTCAACTTCTACTGTAAAGTCAACGTGCCCGGGTGTATCAATAACGTTTATCCTGTGATTTTTCCATATAGCGGTTGTTGCAGCCGAGGTAATGGTAATCCCACGTTCTTTCTCTTGTTCCATCCAGTCCATTGTAGCTGTGCCATCATCAACACTACCCAGTTTGTGTTTACGACCGGTATAGAACAATATTCTTTCTGTAGTGGTTGTTTTTCCCGCATCAATATGCGCCATAATCCCAATATTTCTGACTCTTTCGAGAGGAATTTCTTTATAGGACACTATATTTCCTCCATCTTATTATTTATCCATCACCATTTAAAATGAGCAAATGCCCTGTTCGCCTCGGCCATTCTGTGTGTATCGTCCCTTTTTTTAACAGCTGCTCCGTTGTTTTCTAGGGCTGACATAATTTCATCAGATAATCTGTATTTCATTGGTCTGCCTCTTTTTGACCTTACGGCAGCCAAAAGCCATCTTAAACCTAACGAAGTTTTTCTTGGTTCCGCAACTTCAACTGGGACTTGATAGGTTGATCCTCCCACGCGTCTTGGCTTCACTTCAACTTCAGGTTTAATGTTGTCCATTGCCTGTTTAAACATTTCAAGCGGATCCTTCCCGGTTTTTTCCCTGATAATCTCAAAAGCACCGTATACGATCTTTTGCGATTTGGACTTTTTACCGTGATACATCAATTTGTTGATCAAACGAGAAACCAACAAATCGTTATAAACCGGATCCGGTTCGATTGTTCTCTTTTCAGCTCTTCTTCTTCTCATTTATGAATTTCCCTCCTGCATAAATACATCATTTAGGAGCCTTAGTTCCGTATTTGGAACGTGCTTGTTTTCTATCTTCAACACCCGCTGTGTCAAGCGCTCCCCTAATAATTCTGTAACGAATACCTGCTAGATCCTTGACTCTTCCTCCTCGAACCATCACAACAGAATGCTCTTGCAAATTGTGTCCTTCTCCGGGAATGTAAGCTGAAACTTCCATGCCATTTGCAAGTCTGACCCTGGCAATTTTTCTCAAAGCAGAGTTTGGTTTTCTGGGCGTCATGGTAGTTACCCTAACACAAACACCTCTCTTTTGAGGATTCTTTTGTAACGCAGGTGCCTTTGATTTGTCTTTAATGATTTTCCTGCTTTTTCTGACTAACTGATTGATTGTCGGCATCTATTAGAAAATACCTCCTTCCTTGATTTTGAAATGAACCGAGCGTATTTTACTACTAAAGCGGGTGCGTTGTCAACCGCACCCGCTTTATTCTCAAAGAATTTACTATTATTTAACACGACCTAAATGAATTGTTGGATGTCAATTATCTTCCAATCTTTTTCTTCGTTTTTGGTTTTTCATAGGCACAAACAGAGCAGGGTATTTTCTGTACATGCTTTGAGAATTCATCCCTGAAGGAATTTACAATCGTTCTCAAAGGGATCGCAGCGGATTGTCCCAATCCACAAAAAGAAGTCAGTTCCATAGCATCAGAAATCATGAGCAGTTGATCGATTTCCTCTTCTTTTCCTTGTCCTTTGGAAATCTTATCCAAAATCTTTACTGAAACTCTGGTTCCTTCTCTACATGGGGTACATTTGCCGCATGATTCGTGAGCAAAAAATTCCATAACAGTTTTTGCACAATCAACCGCACAATTATCCTCATCCATACACAGAATAACGCCCGAACCTAAAGAGGCTCCTTCTTTTCCTGAATCATAATCCAAACCAATATTTAATTTCTCGGTATTCATAAATGTTCCAGCAGTTCCACCCGTTTGAACAATCTTTAACTTCTTTCCGTCGGGAATACCACCACCATATTTGTAAATCAAATCGAAAATGCTCGTTCCCATAGGCACTTCAACTAAACCTCGGTTGATGATATTACCTACTAATGTAAACACTTTTGTCCCGGCAGAGCCCTCCGATCCAATATTTTTAAAAGCTTCTGGTCCATTGTTAATGATCCAGGGAATGTTACTAAAGGTCTCTACGTTATTCACGACCGTTGGCTTCCCATAAAGTCCCTCAACAGGAGGATATGGCGGCTTCAATCTAGGCCTACCCGGTCTTCCTTCAATGGATTCGATCAATGCTGTTTCTTCACCGCAAATATACGCACCAGCACCCAATCGAACAGAAAGATCAAAGTTAAACCCACTACCTAATATATCCTCTCCAAGTAATCCCATATCATAAGCATCATTGATCGCCTTTCTGATGTTGTCGATCGAACCATAGTATTCGCCCCTGATATAGATATATCCTTTATTCGCACCCACTGCAAAAGCACAAATAGTCATCGCTTCAATCACAGAATGAGGATCGCCTTCCATAATCAGTCTATCCTTGAAAGTCCCCGGCTCTCCTTCGTCTGCATTACAAATAACATACTTTTCAGAGCTTTCTACCTTAGCAGTAAAATCCCATTTCATTCCAGTTGGAAAACCAGCTCCGCCTCTACCTCGGAGACTGCTCTTTTTGATCACATCGATAACACCCTCTGGCTTCATTTCGTTTAAAACCTTAGCCAAAGCCATGTATCCATCTCGGGCGATATATTCTTCAACATCTCTGGGATCAATAATACCAACATTTTTCAGGACAATTCTTTCCTCTTGATTGATTTTTCCGGATTCCATTTTTTCGTGCTTGATAACTGATTTGTCCACCATCAAATCTTTGACAATTCTTCCCTTAAGGAAATGCTCCATCACTAGCAATTCTACATCTTCGGAAGAATTGATCTCATAAAAAATCTCTTCAGGATAAACTGCAACGATAACGCCTTCTTTATAAACACCCAGACTTCCCGTTTCCAAAACCTCAACCATATCGGAAAGCTGGAAGTTCTTTACCGCTTCTTCAATTTGCTTCTTAAATTGTCTTGCTCCGCGAAGTGCGCTGTTTGAGTCTACAGAAACCAAAACCGTCTGAATTTTCATCATCATCCACGCTCCTCTTCACGAATATGATTGATGATCTGTAAAACCTTTTCATTGGTCAAATTACCGAAAAACTCATCGTTAATCATGATAACGGGAGAAACACCACATAAACCCAAACAACCGGTTTTCTCAAGTGTAAATAACCCGTCTGGCGTAGTTTGAGAAAAATCACATCCCAATTCCTTTTTCAGCGTATCAATGATTTCCTTCCCGCCAGTAACATGGCATGGCAAACTGTTGCAAACCCTGATTACATATTTACCCCTCTTTTCCACAGAAAACATGGTATAAAAGGTTAACACTTCATATACTGAGGACTCTGGAACCTTCAATATCTGAGCAACCTTTTCAGCTGCTTCTGGTGGAACAAAGTTGTGAAAATGATTCTGTATTTCATGAAGACAATTAATTAGCACGTCTCCTTCAGCCAGACTGTCATCCGTAACAACACCGTTTATAATTTGCTCGATCGCTTGCAATTCTTTATCTGATACCACTATCACACCCCCTGATGATCAATTATTTCAAAAACTCGAAGGCTGATTTAATAATCAGCCTTCTCTATTCTTAATTATGGTGATACGATACTGATTGCACCAAAACGACATACCTGAATACAACTGCCGCATCTTGTACAAACATCGCTATCGATATCATGTACCTTTTTAACTTCACCACTAATGGCACTAACAGGACACACTCTTGAACAAGCCGTACAGCCCACACATTTTTCAGGATCGATGACATATCTGATCAACGGCTTACAAACCTTTGCAGGACATCTTTTTTCCTTGATGTGTGCCTCATATTCATCTCTGAAATATCTTATGGTTGAGATTACTGGCTGAGGCGATGATTGTCCTAATCCACATAGAGAAGTATCCATGATATTTTTTCCTAATTCGATCAATTTCTCAATATCACCTTCTTCTCCTTCGCCTTGAGTAATCTTTTCCAGCATATCCAACATCACCCTGTTTCCTTCACGGCAAGGCAAACATTTTCCACATGATTCTTCTACTGAAAAATCGAGGAAATATTTGGCAACATCCACCATACAGGTGTCCTCATCCATGAATATCATCCCACCGGAGCCCATCATGGTTCCCAATTCTTTGAGTGTCTCATAATCAATTGGCGTATCCAAATGCTCCTTTGGAATACATCCACCACTGGGACCGCCCGTTTGAACAGCTTTGAACTCTTTTCCATTAGGAATGCCGCCACCAATATCGTATACAATTTCTCTAAGTGTGATTCCAATTGGGACTTCCACCAAGCCTGTATTTTTGACCTTTCCAGCTAAGCAAAACACCTTTGTTCCTTTACTTGTTGGCGTTCCAATACTGGAGAACCATTTGGCACCTTTTGTCAAAATCGGTGGAATATTGGCATAAGTTTCTACATTATTGTTGAGCGTAGGCTTGCCCCATACGCCAACTTGTGCTGGAAATGGAGGCTTAACCCTTGGTTGACCTCTTTTGCCCTCTATGGATTCAATCAAAGCCGTTTCCTCACCGCAGACAAATGCCCCGGCACCCATTCTTATCTCTAAATCAAAAGAAAAATCGGATCCCATGATGTTCTCGCCAAATAAACCCAATTCTTTTGCCTGTTCGATCCCTTCCCTTAACCTTTCAATCGCAAGGGGGTATTCGGCTCTGATATAAATATAACCTTTACTTGCTCCTATGGTATAACCGGCAATAGCCATGGCTTCCAAAATAGAGTGGGGATCGCCTTCCAATATGGAACGATCCATAAATGCACCCGGATCTCCCTCATCAGCATTACAAAGAACGTACTTCTCATCTCCCGGCACTTTTCTAGTTAAGTCCCATTTCAGCCATGTAGGAAAACCTGCGCCTCCGCGTCCTCTGAGTCCACTCTCTTTAAGCTCGGCAATAATTTCTTCAGGCTTCATGGAAAGGGCTTTTTGGAGAGCAAAATACCCGTCATGGGCAATATACTCTTCAATTTTCATCGGGTCTACAATTCCCATATTTCGGGTAGCTATTTTCACCTGTCTAGTGAAGAAAGGATGATCATCGTATGGATTTTGTGTTTTTAAACTGGATATTGGATTATCCAATAATTTTTCCTCTACTATTCTGCCTTTGAGAATGTGTTCGGACACAATTTTTTCAACATCCTCAGCAGTCAACTTTTGATAATAAACTCCTTCCGGATAGATGACCATCAAAGGGCCTGCATCACACATTCCCATACAACCTGTTTCTACTATTTTGACAACTTCCTGAAGCGAATATTTTTCAACAGCTTTTTGCAGCGCTTGTAAACAACTCTCTTCTCCGGAGGATATACACCCTCCACCAGCACACATTAATATTGTATTAGTTGCAACCGGCAACTCCACTCACCTCGCAATCATTTTTCAGATCAGATTTCGCCCTTTCTAACAAGCAAATCACTGACAACTTTTCCGTTTTTAACATGCTGATCAACAATTCTTGTCACCTGTTCGGGTGAAACATGACCATAAATGATAGGATCGCTGCCTTCCATAATAACTTCAACGGTAGGTTCCACATCACATAATCCCATGCATCCCGATTGTACAACGGATACATCATTGATACCGTTCTTTTCCAATTCATTAACAACCGCCTGAAGCGTCTCTTTTGCCCCGGCTGCTATACCACAGGTTCCCATTGCTACAATAATTTTACCTTTTTTCTCGGTATCCCTCATCTGAATTTCTTTAACGGCCTTTTCTTTTATTTTCATCAACTCATCTAAACTCTTGATCTTTGCCATTCACATTCACCCCCTGTATTTCTTCAATATCTTTGGTATTTCATTTGCCGTAACTTTTCCATAAAAATCTTTTTCACCAATAAGCACAACAGGTGCCATTGAACATGCCCCAAGACACCTCACACCATGCAATGAAAAATTCCCGTCTTCAGTGACTTCATCCATGTCAACTTTTAATTCTTCCTTAAATCTGTCCAATACTTTATCTGCACCTTTTACATAGCATGCAGTACCGAGACAAATCTTGATCTGATGTTTGCCCCTGGGCTTCATGGTGAAGAAATTATAAAACGTAACAACACCATACACCTGGCTTTCTGGAAGATTTAGTTTCTTTGCCACATAACTTTGAACCTCTGGCGGTAAATACCCGAACATCTCTTGTGCTTTGTGTAATACTTCAATCAGTACTCCGGGTTTATCTTTTACTTCTTCAATAAACGTGTCAAGTGCATTGAAAAGCTCATTGTGTTCTGCACATACGACATGTGATTCACCTGTTGACAACAGCAACACCTCCGATTCGTGATTCAATTCACAAGCTGATAAAAAAAAAGACAGCCCATGGACATTTGTCGATTTTCAGTTTTTCCCGAGTTATTATAACATATTGAAATCCGCTCTGCTATCAAATATTACTCAAGCCTTCATTTTTTTCTTTTCCTTAAATGAATCGCTTCAATTTTTAACCCTTTTGACTCAATATTCATTCAAGTCTTTCGCTTGATTCAAAAACTAATAGATAACATCAAAAGCTTGCAAACGATTGCATGGTCATTCTTCTTCTAAAGCTCTTAAAGTCTCCTTTCGATGCCTCGCTTGATAATCGTACAAGTTCCTTTCATAAATTTCTTCCAGCAAAGGAGAACTGATTAAGAAATCCGCTGTTGCCCGATTGGTTGCAACGGGAATGTTATAAACAGTTGCAATCCTCAATAGAGCCTTGACATCCACATCGTGAGAATGAGGCGAAAGAGGATCCCAAAAAAAGATGAGACAATCAATCACGCCTTCAGCAATTTTAGCTCCTATTTGTTGATCTCCACCAAGCGGACCACTTTTAAAGGTTTTAACCGGAAGACCAATTTTTTCTTCGATCAAACTTCCGGTAGTTCCTGTACCATATAAATGGTGTGTGGAGAGTGTTCCCCTGTTATAAAGAACCCATTCAATCAAATCTTTCTTTCTGTAATCATGTGCGATCAAGGCAATATGCTTCTTTTTGCCTATTTTGATTTTCTCTGTCATCTCTTTCCTCCATTAAAATAAAGAATATTGGGCATGTTCTTGCAATCCTTCAAAAGCCGTCATCTCTCTTAAAGTATCGACTGTCGAAACCGAAACTAACGTTCTCCGCCCAAAATCATCGACAGAAACGAAATCACTCTTTTCTCTTTCCGAAACAATCGATTGTGCTACCCGTTCACCCAAACCGTTGACCCTGCTTAGTGGAATTCGTAGTTTATTATCTTCAATATCAAACTGATTGATACTTGACTTTTTTATATTTACCGGTAAGAATTTGAATCCCCTTAAAAGCATCTCTAAAGCTAGTTCATTAACCACCCTTGAAGCGGTCAGTTTTTGTTTACTCACATCAGTATGCGATTCAGGATCCTTCAGCCAGTTCTTTATTTGTTCTGGTCCGCTTAGAATCAGATTAATATCGAATTCTCCACCCTTGACTGTGAAATATGTCGAGTAGAATGCCAACGGATAATGGACTTTGAAGTAAGCTACTCTAAAAGCCATCGAAACATAAGCCACTGCATGAGCTTTGGGAAACAGATATTTTATGGATTCACAGGATTTCATAAACCAGTCTTTGATCCCGTGCCTTTTCATTATCTCAACATCTTCTTCTTTTAAGGTTTTCCCCTTTCGGACGGTCTCCATGATCTGAAAGGCCCTCACATGTTCAATGCCGCTGTGAATAAGCATGTTCATGATGTCGTCTCGACAGGCAATTACCTCTGAAAGCTTTGCCACTTTATCATTAATCAAGTTCCTAGCGTTGTCAATCCAAACCCCTGTTCCATGAGATAACCCCGAAATTCTCACCAAATCAGCAAAAGTTTTGGGGCGGGTTTCCAGCAACATACTGCGTACAAATGTTGTCCCAAATTCTGGAATTCCCAACGAACCATTTTCTACACCCGGTATATCTCCCTTTTTCAAACCCAATGGTCGAAGACTCGAAAAGATTTCAATCGTTTCATGATCATCCATGGGAACATCCAGTGGGTTGATTCCTGTAATATTTTCCAAATAACGCATAAAGGTCGGATCATCATGCCCCAAGGCATCTATTTTCACCAAGTCATCATGGATGGAATGATAATCAAAATGCGTTGTCTGAACATCGGAATTCCTATCATTAGCGGGATGCTGAACGGGTGTAAATTCAAAAACTTGTTTGGACTTAGGAACAATCATTAAACCACCCGGATGCTGACCCGTCGTTCTTTTGACACCCGCAATCTCCTGAGCTATTCTTTCTTTTTCAATATCTTTGATAGACTGCTCGGTAGCCTCTTCATAGCGAAGAACGTAGCCATATGCCGTTTTATCGGCAACCGTACTAATTGTTCCTGCTTTAAACACATGATCTGAACCAAAGAGTTCTTCAATGTATTTATGTGCCTTGGTTTGATATTCTCCGGAGAAGTTCAGGTCAATATCAGGAACTTTGTTTCCGTTAAAGCCCATAAATGTTTCAAAAGGTATTTCCTGGCCAAACTTTACCATCTTTGTATTGCAAAGGGGACAATTCTTATCCGGTAAATCGTATCCGGATGAACACCCCTTAAAATTTGCAAATTCAGTTTTTTTACATGAAGGGCAAACATAATGAGGTGCTAAAGGATTAACTTCTGTAATCCCCAACATGGTTGCCACCAGAGATGAGCCTACTGATCCTCTCGATCCGACCAAATAACCGTCTTCCATGGATCTTTTAACGATTTTTTGAGCAATTAAGTATAAAACAGAATAGCCGTTCCCGATGATGGCATCGAGTTCGAAATCAAGCCGTTTTTTAACTTCCTCCGGAGGATTTTCTCCGTATATTTCATGAACCCTCTGATAGGCAATTTCTCTGATATTTTCATCCGCTCCATCCATTTCAGGCGTGTGTAGCTTTCGAGTGATGGGTTTGATATCTTCCATTTTTTCAACTAAACGCTTTGGATTAACGATAACAATCTCCTTTGCCTTTTCTATCGATCCCGTTATCTTCTGAGCCACTTCAAGCATCTGTTGAGTTGTTCTCATTTGTAAATGAACCCCTTGAAATAAATCGGGTGAAAATTTCTTGTTTCGTCTTCTTAAAGCCTTTTCGCTTATCTTCATAATCGACCAGGGTTTTTTGTTTTCATCTTTAAGATAATGCACGTTCCCGTTCATAATACAATCCAAACCCATATGAACGCCTAGTTGATAAAAAATCTGATACATATGAAGCATTTTGTCATAATTCAGACCTTCTTCTACCTCTGTGTAAGCATCAGGGGGCATGATTTCAATAAAATCATAGAATTGTGCAATTTCTTTTAGCTCTGATTCATCGTAACCATAACGATAAGCAGAAGCGAGCTCACTCATTGGACTTCCAGTTCCAATCAGTAACCCTTCACGGTTTTGTGAAAGCACATCCTTCGGGATTAATGGAACGCCTTTTCCAAAGTATTTGATGTGACTTTCAGTAACGAGCCGATACAAATTGAATAACCCTTTCACATTGAGTACATAAATGGTGATATCCTTTCCAAAAAGCTTTTTCAAATCCATTTCACTTTTCAAGGAATCAAGATCACATAATGTTTTCTTTCCTCTCTTTTCAGCGATCTCCATCAATGATAGAAACACCTTTGCCGTAATATCCGCATCATCTAATGCCCGGTGATGATTAAATTCTTCAAGATTTAGTGCCTTGACTACCTTATCCAATGAATTGCTTTTAATACTCAGTAAAGATCTGGAAAGAGAAAGTGTGTCGACATAAGCACGGTTTAAATCCTGATTCAAAACAACCTTGACTTGCTGCTTTAAAAATCGATAATCAAAGTTGGCGTTATGCGCAACTAAAATACTTCCTTCAAGAAATCGTAAAAATTTCGGCAAGATTTCTTCAATCGTCGATTTGTCTTTTAACATCTCGTTTGTGATACCTGTTATTTCCGTTATTATACTCGAAATTGGACGTTTTGGATTAACCAAAGTTGAAAAAGTATCGATCACTTGACCCTCTTTTATTTTCACCGCACCAAACTCGATGATCTGGTCATTTAAGGGGCTTAAACCTGTTGTTTCTAAATCAAAAACCACATATTCATGTTTTCCCATATCATGTTGGTTGAAGGTTTCACTATCAATCAATTCTTTGTTATAAACGATTGGTGTGACATCCACCAAATAGCCTTCCATTCCAAAAACCGGTTTTATTCCTTTTTTTACACATTTTTCGTATAAATCCGGAAAGGCTTGTACCACACCATGGTCGGTGACTGCAACAGCTTCCCATCCCCATTTGGCTGCTGTTTCGATGTAATCATCGATCTTCAAAATTGAATCCATAGCACTCATCTGTGTGTGTGCATGTAATTCGATCCTTTTTTCTGACGCATCATCGACGATCTCTTCTTTTTTTTCAGCTAGTTTCGCCTGATCGATGAAAAAAGAAGGTTTTTGAGTTCTAGTGTCCAGAGTGGCTTTCCCCACTGCTTTGATTCTCGTCCCGTTTTTTGAATGTTCATTCAACCATTTTGCACTATCACGGAATGCAATGCATTTAACAGAATCCGTGCCATCATACAATCCCAATGTTGCCACTGATGAGTTTTCTCGGTATTCCAAGGAAAATACCTCTCCCTCTATTGTAAAAACCGATCGATTAAAAACCATCTGATAGATTGGAGTTGGATTATCTGAAAATTCTGTTTTCGGGGGCTCTTTTTCGAACTTTTTTTGAAAGGGCGATGGTAAAGAAGTCGGTGATATGAGTGATTGATATTCCTGCATGTCAAGCATTTTTGTTTCCGGTTTATATGGATCGCTTTCCGAAATATTTTGGGTGTCTTCCAAGGCAAATATCACTTCAACCTTTTTCAAAATAACCTGTTCAATCGCTTCAGTTAATTTACTGTGATTCCTTTTCATTTTATTCAGTATAAATGCATTGGGAACATGGCAACAAACCATATTTTCGGATATTGCCTGTACATAAACCGCATCGGTTACATATGAAAAACTGCCATTTAAAATTTCCAAAATTTTCCGCCATCTCAGTACGGTTTCTTTGGCGGGGGAAAGGTCTGATTGCTTTGTAACGACCTTCAAATCACAGTGAAAATAAGCCTTTAATGCATCGCAAATAATATCGATCGAATCAGGTTGAGAGTCATTCTCGCAATTCACAACAAGAGTACCGTATTCTTCTTCCCCGCTAAAATCAAAGGAAACGCTGCTGATAATACCCTCAAATTCCATATCTGCGAGCCCCAGTCTTTTCAATAATTTTGCAATGGGTATATCAATCTCCTCAATCTCAATTACCATAATGCCTCCAAATAAACTGATCTATTTTGAAACTAGACATCTACAGAATGATTATCTTTTTACTGAACTTCTTGAATTAGCATGACAGATAGCCGCAGCCAATGCATCTGCTGCGTCATCAGGTTTAGGAGTAGTTTGCAATCCAAGAAACAATTTCAACACTCTTTGCATTTGCCCTTTTTCAGCTCTTCCATTTCCTGTGATAGCCAACTTAATCTGAAAAGGAGTATATTCAAAGATCGATAACCCCTTTCTAAAGGATGCCAACTGTATGACGCCTCTGGCTTCACTGACTGCTAGAGCGGTGGTAACATTTCTGAAAAAAAACAATTGTTCGATTGCCAACTCTTCTGGACTATATGTGTCGATTATCTCGTTTAAAGATTCAAATACTTCATTTAACCGATAGGAAAGTTTCTCCTTTTTTGAGGTTTCAATAACTCCGTGGGCAATGTGTTTGTATTTGTTTCCTGTCAACCCAATCACACCAAACCCGATTCGCCCATAACCGGGGTCAATCCCAAGTATGGTTATCTTATTATTCTGAATAAGAACGCAACTCCCCACAAAGACTCTAAAAAAAAGGCTCGCTCCATTCTGAGAAACGAACCCGTCCTGATTTTATTATACTCAAAAAAAAGGGTATTTTTTTTTTTCTATCTTACAAAAAGGAAAAAAATGGCAAGATATTTACCAATTTATTTTCGAGGTAACCAATATATCTTCATCATCTTCATAGTCAGCGGAAATGGTGGTAATTAAAAGATCTACCATCCCATCAAGATCGTCCATTCGCAAAATGGCATTTCGTTGTTGCCTGGCATCCCTTATTCCCTTTGTGTACCCGGCAACAAATCGCTTCAATTGACCAGTCACCTTGACTGAAGAATAATCATCCAAAAGCAGTTCCACATGCCTTGAAATCGTTTTGATTTTTTCCTCCAAGCGGATCTTTTGAATGATTTGTCCATTTAAGAAATCATTTGCCTGATTGATGATCCAGGGGTTTCCATATGTACCCCTGGCAAAAAGTATCCCGCTGATCGTATTTCGAAAGTTGCAGATTCTTTTAACAGATTCTAAATCAAACATATCTCCTGTCCAAAAGATTTCACAATGATTAGAGGAAATCGAATCGAGAATTGAAAAATCAGCACAACCGTTATACATTTGCTCAACTGTTCTGCCGTGAATGGAGACAAAATCAACCCCCAGGTTATCACACATCTCGATAACCTCATGATAGTTTTCATACCCTTCCCAACCTTTTCGGATCTTAACACTCAGACTTTTAACCGATCCGGACAAGACTTTTTTCAACTCAATGATGATTTGTTCAAGTTTTTTCAGATCATGAAGCAATGCTGATCCTGATCCGTTTCTAACAACTTTTTTCACCGGACAAGCTGCGTTAATGTCAATTCCAGACACATTTTCATAATTTGACAGAATGTATTCTGCTGCTTTTGCAAAATCAAGAGAATTATTACCATAAATCTGAACAATACACACTTCCTCTTTTGAGGGCAAGAGATTGAGTGTTCCATTGTCAAGCCGTGAAACGCCAGTAGCATTAATCATTTCAGTAAAGATGTGATCCACAGCAGTGGAATTGATCTCTTTGATCAACCGCCGATAGGCTCGGTTTGTGACACCGGCCATGGGGGCTAAAACCAATTTCATTTTCTTTTCAGCATTCATTCCTTTTCTCCTGACTTTGAATATTCAACAAACAATCTGCGATTTTTTCAGACGCATCTCCTGTTCCAAAAGGATTTGAAGCGTTGGCCATTCGATGGTACAATGCTTCATCTTCGATTAATGCTGAGGCATTTTGATATACGGACTGAGTATCTGTGCCAATCAATTTTGCTACTCCTGATTCAATAGCTTCAGGACGTTCAGTAGTTTTTCTTAAAACCAGCACCGGCTTTCCCAAAGAAGGCGCTTCCTCCTGAACCCCACCCGAATCACTCATGATAAAGCGACTATCTCTCATCAAGGCAACAAAATCCATATACGCCATAGGATCTGTCAGAAGAATCCGATCTTCACCTGCCAATTCATGATAAACAACCTCTCTGACAGCCGGATTATAGTGGACAGGAAACACAAGGTGATATTCCTCAAATCGTCTGATCAGGCTTTTAACCGCTTTCATTGTGTTTCGCATGGGATTGCCGTGATTTTCTCTTCTGTGCATCGTCATCAATATGTATTTTTTACCTGACATAGAATACCGATCAACCAATCGATCTAGTTCTTCCTTTTTTTCTCTGATAATCCACATTAAGGCATCGATCACTGTATTGCCCGTAATTGCAATGGCATCTTCAGAAACATTGTCTTTGATTAAATTCATTTTAGCCTGAAGTGTTGGCGCAAAATGATGCGTTGCTAATTGAGAGGTTAAGCGTCTGTTGATTTCTTCAGGGAAGGGGTCATCACGCTGAAAGGAACGTAATCCCGCTTCAACATGCCCTATCCGAATCTTATGGTAAAAGGCCATCAGAGAACCGACAAAAGTGGAAGTGGTATCTCCTTGTGTAAGAATCCAATCAAAGGATTCCTTTTTAAAAATCTGATCCAATGCATCGCATAATCTTGCGGTGAGTCCGGCTAAGCTTTGCCGATGTTGCATGATATTTAAATCATAATCAGCTTGAATTGAAAAAAGAGACAAAACCTGATCCAGCATTTGCCGGTGTTGAGCCGTAGCAATTATTTGGGCTTTTACACCCCGTTTGATTAAGTGAAGGTACAAAGGGGCCATTTTAATGGCTTCAGGCCTTGTACCAAAAATCAGTCCAATCTTCAACACATCACCTCATGTAATACTCTTTAAAATGTTCAAAACAACACATATTATCACAATTCATCATGACACCTGCTTCATCCAATAATGCCATCACACGATGTCCAACGGGATCTTCCAATTTTGCCATATAAGTTGCTGCGTGTAGATGAAGACATTTGATTCCCCTTTGATCTTTTATGCCACCAATCCCTAATTTTAAAGCATCTTCATATTGTTCCAATACCTGCTGGCTATCCAATATTGAATGACTTAATCTGCTTTTTCTTTCCTTTGTATAATAGGTATCCACTTGCTTGTAGGCTTCCGTATGCTTGAGATGGTCTAAAACAGATATAACACCTGACTCTTCCAGTTTAGAAATGTGATAACGCAGATGAGGGCAAGTCAGGTAATAAGTGGTTGGAAAAGGTTCGCCATCTTTCAAGGGAAAACTTTCTATAACCTGACTAAAACCATACCGACATCTCTTCAAGCAACGATAATAATTTGAAGGCAATGCTGGTTTTTCTAATTGTTTGGGTAAAATTATGTGATCCATCTTCGCCCGATTTAGTGAATACAGGTAAGCCGATGAGTCCTCAAGACTCAATTCATCAAGATCCCAAAGAGTAGAAAAACCTATGTTCATCAAGTCTGATACCCATTGATTCAACGTAAAGGGAATCGCCACACTGATAACCTCACAACCGAAATGGCTGGCGTATACTTCAAGAACCGGTATCATTTCTTTTAGCCAATCACCGGGTTTTGTCATCAAACAAATAGAAAAGATTTCCTCTTCATGTTCGTGTAGTCCGGCAATCAGCTTCCCTTGAGGACACTCAAACAAGAATTTTTCTGTCAAATAATCTGTTGAAGGGTAATAGGTCCAAACATCCACAATCTCATGATTTGTAGAAAATAATAATTCATTAAAATCACTTTTATTTCTCGTAATTTCTTCAGGGTATATCGGCCTGATCTTTATATCATCAACAGGCTGATCATCTTGATGAAGTGATTGAACCTTTTTTTCTAATAAATAGAATCCGTTTACTTTCTCAAAAAAGGCCTTTTCAGATAAATGGATGCTATCCAGAGTTTGGGAAAAGATCAAAGCCTTATAATCCTTTATACCCCTTTTAAAAACCTCTTTCATGATCTCCATGGTTATAAGTTTTGCTAATCCCTTGCCCCTGTAATCCACATGAACTCTTAATCCCTCCCCATAAGCCACGTCATTGAAAATAGTTGCATGATCAATGGCACAAACTTTGTTAGTTTGCGTGTCACGAATAATCAAAAAGGGGTCTGAAATTGTCAGCCAACGGTCAAGTAAATAGGGAATATAGTCATAGCCCTCCCAAATTTGAGAGCATAACTCAATGATTGACTCTTTGTCTCGATAAGAAGGTCTTTGCACGATAAAAGCCATTTACTGCCACCTCACAAAAAAGGGATACACCAAAAGCATGTATCCCATCTTATCATTTTTTTATCAATTGCTGAATGACGTTATTGATGCTAAGGCTTTAAGCCTCTCCACCTGGATTCTTAAATTTATACCCTTTTCCTCTAACCGTCATGATATATTGGGGATTGGAAGGATCTTCTTCAATCTTGGTCCTCAACCTTCGGATGTGGACATCCACTGTTCGGGTGTCTCCGTAATAGTCATAACCCCACAAACTGTCCAGCAAAACATCTCTACTGAATACCTTCCCTTCATTTTCAGCTAAGAATCTCAAAAGTTCAAATTCAAGAGGGGTGAGGTTTTTAGCCTCTCCACGAACCAATATCTCATACCTCTCCAAATCGATTTCCAAATCCTTAACAGCAATTCTCTTTGGTTTCTCCGCTTTTTGCTCTAAAGAGCGTTGGATTCTTCTGAATATCGCCTTGATTCTGACCAAAACTTCTCGAACGCTAAAAGGTTTAGTGATGTAATCATCTGCGCCTAACTCTAACCCCAAAATCTTGTCAAATTCCTCCGTCTTAGCCGTCAAGAAAATAATTGGCTTATTTTGATGCTTTTCATGCGCTCTAAGCTTTCTGGTCAAATCAAAACCATCCACATCGGGAAGCATTACGTCGATAATGAACAGATCGATATCCTCATCGTTATCGGCATATTCCATTGTCTCCTCTGCATTATATGCCTTCAAAACCTCATAACCGTCTTTTTTAAGATTATAGCTTAGAAGTTCGACGATGGAAGGTTCGTCATCCACTACTAATATCTTTCTCTTCATGCTATTCAGCTCCTTTTATATTATATAATTGAATCACGTTCAAGCACTCTCAATTAAGATTTTAACATAATTACAAAACATTTTCAAGTTTTATCGATACAACAAAAAAAATTTTACAGTTAACATAGACTCTCGAAAAATAAAACCCCCGAAATACTTATATTCATTGGATTATCCAGTCTTTCATCAATTTAACAGGAAACGAATATCCTTCATTTTAGATACAAATAAATTTACTTCTTATGAGTTTTTCTGATTTTTCTTAATGTAAGCTTCCCAAATTTTTGTTCTAGTATGTTAAAATCGAGAAATGATAACAGAAGGGGTCATAATGGACAGTATCTACATTGCAAAAGATTCAGACACTCAAGGAAAGAAACACAAAGAAACCGGGCATTACAACATCATGATAAACGGAAAAAACACATTCATAAATGCCCAAGACGGCAGAGAACTTTTAGGAGAATTGGCGCCATTTTTACTAAATCCTATTCAACAATCCTTCCATAATTATTATAATCAAGGCAATGCGGTCATTGCCACCCCAACCGGTTCAGGGAAAACCGTTGTAGCATTTATGGCCATGCAAAAAAACCTCAAAGCTAATCAGTCGGTCAAGCGAACCATATATCTTTCTCCTACCAGAGCTTTGGCCAGACAAGTCTATCAAGACCTGAAAGAAACCAAATTTAAGTTATTTCTCAGAACCGGTGAGAATAAAATGGATGTCAAAGAGAATTTTGACATCGTTGTTGCAACCCCTGAAGCCTATTTAGCCTCACGTCATTCCAATTCTTCATGGACAAAGGCTGCAGAGTTAATCATCATTGATGAAGCACACATGTTGGTTCAAAATTCACGGGGAATTGTCTATGAAGAGAGCGTGGTACATTCACTTGGAGATAAAAAAACACTTTTTCTTCTTTCAGCTACTATGCCGGACGCTTTGGAAATGGCCAAATGGATTAAAGCCTCACTGTTGATTGAAAGTGATTGGAGACCGGTTGACCTTCATCGTTCCTTTGTTAAAATATCTGCTCCCTCCCGAAAAAACAGAAAAAAGATTGCCAAAACTGTTTATACTCAAATTCTAGAAGATAATATTAAAAACAGCATTAAAACGATGATTATCGTTCCTTCAAAAAAAAGCGGTTGGTATTTGCTTGAAGGGTTTGAAGAATTGGGAATCCCGGTTTTAAATCAGGCTGTACCCTATATCAAACACCCGATTGATAAGGATGCAATGGTGGCATTTCACAACGCTGATATTCCAATAGATGAACGTTATGACATTGAAAAACGATTCAAAGACCCCTATGATACATTGTCAGTTTTATGTTCTACGCAAACACTTGCGTATGGTTTTAATTCGCCAACAGATGATATTTTGATTTTTGTTAAGTACTCTCCGTATAACGAAGATAATCTCTGGCCAACTTTTTTGGATATTCTTCAATTTGAAGGAAGGGCAGGCAGAAAAGGCCACACTCAAAGAGGCTATGGAAAAGTCTTTTATTCTACAGGAAGTAGCGGGAGCAGGACGCAGGAAATTTTAGAGGATAAATTAAAACGAGGACTCGACGAACAACTGGAAACAGCACTTGACAGATCATTTAACGTGGTATCTCAAGGCTATTCCAGGAATTACAATGCATCAATCACACGTGAATTAGGGGACATTGAGTTAGCTGCATTAGGAATCATGTCTGTGGAACCGGTAAGGATTTTAGACACTCACTACAAAAGCAAGGATAAGAAAAAGGTTTTAGATAAAGCCTATGAAAGGCTAAGAGAGATCAAAATGCTCCAAGACGATCACATCACCCACTTGGGGTTATTGACTGCTTCATATATGCTGAACCCTGAAAAAGTGGCCCAATTTTTTAAAGTTTTCCCAAAAGCAACTGGCGATGAACCAGACCAGGCTGTTTTTTGGAACAAATATGAGGCAATAGCCTGTTTAATACCCACTACTGGTACGATTCCTACACATTATCCACCCTATCTGCCCATTTTTCCCGGCATGTGGAATGTTGCTTCAGTTTCAGGAAATTACACCGAAACCGGCATCCTGCAATACGGTTTGGGAACAGTTGGCATGCGAATCGGTCTGGGCTTTAAAGACACTAATGCAGCTGCCATGCGTCAAAAGCCGCCTGCATGGACTTCCTCATTAGCCAATGATTTACAACTCATAATGAGTTTCATCAGACAAGGAGCCAATAAAGGTTTTTGGCCTGATATCAGCGAAAACGACTATCAAAGAATCCTACGTTCATTTTCATATGGCATTCACCCCTATTATTCATTACTAACTGAAATTACCAATATAGGCAGCATTCGAGCTTCAATCCTCTCACTTTTAGCTATGCAAGCGAATATCCAATCGGATGTGGCATTGATGTTAAAAATCCTCACTGATGAAAAAGAGATCCTTAATCACTGGCCGAGTGTTCAAAAATATCTTCAAACGTGGTATTCTTTACAATCTCAATGGTTGAAGAATGAATTGGATTCCCCAGTAGATATTTCCATCAGAGAACTTTTAAACCTCGATTATCAAACTTTCCAGGAAGCTGTTTATTTAGTGCAAAAAGATGCGCAGAAAAGGGCGGAAACAATATACTCAACACCGATACTTCCATATGAAACCCATCCCATTCAATCCATTGAACGGATTTTTACCCAAAAACATCCTGATTGCTCTTTGTTTATCCTGCCAAGTGAACAAAGTCAGTCTGATAAAGATGCACTGTATACCCAATCCTTTACATTAGTTGGAAGCGATGTAAAAGGGACAATCAAAGGAAAAGTTAAACTGTACTCTCCAGGAAGCTTACCGCCTGCTTCCATATTGGATTTTATTCCCCACTCGGAACCATTTCTTGCGACAGATCTCAGGAAATATATCTGGGTGGAATAACCAAATCTACACTTCAAATGATATAATCTGCCTTGATATCAACTAATGAAAGAAAAGCGTTTCTGCCCTGTGGTTTTTGAAATGTTAACTAATGGAGGGAATCAATGAAAATAGTCAAATTTGGCGGTTCTAATTTAAAGAAAAGAGAGGATATTTCAAAACTCGTTAAAGTTATTAAAAGTTATGAAAAACCTTTGATCATTGTCATTTCGGCTCTTTATGGAATGACAGATACAATCCTTTCCACTATCGAACAGGTCAATCATAATTATGAAATTATAGATGAGTTAAAACATAAATTACTGAAGGCTCATAAGGATATCCTTTCAGACTATCTTTTTGAAGCCGAACAAATCCAACTCACCTTTAAGGAATTAGAGAATCGGGTTGAACTGATGAAGAGATTTTTATTGGGGATACATTACATTGGCGAAGCTCCCGATTTTGTCAAGGACCACGTCCTTAGCTATGGAGAAAGATTATCTGCCTTTACTTTATTTAAGATTTTAAATCAATTGCAGATTTCCTGCAAAGAGGCAACCCCCGAAGAAATGGGATTATTAACCGACGGTGAATTCTCGAATGCCAGTGTCGATTTTGAACAATCTTCCGATCAAGTTGCTTCTTTCTTCAATGAACAATTGATCTACATCGTTCCCGGTTTTTATGGTATCTCGCCCTCAGGTAAGATTAACCTCTTTGGAAGAGGTGGCAGTGATTATTCAGCGGCAGCCATTGCAAAATGTGTTAAAGCGCAGTCATTGGATTTATGGAAGGATGTAAAAGGATTTCTAAGTGCTGATCCGAAAATCGTTCCAAATGCCTGGAACATCAAAAAAATGTCCTATCAAGAAGCCGCAGAATTATCTTATTTTGGAGCAGAAATCATACATCCAAGAGCATTTGAACCACTGAAAGCAGACAATATTCCACTGAATCTGTTTAATATTGACGGTGATTTAGATGATATCAAACCATTGACCGTTATCTCATCGAAATCTGTTAAAACCAACTATATAGTCAAAAGTTGTTCATACACAAATGATATCGGTATCTTACAACTAAAAGGGCCTGGCGTAGGTGTCAAACCCGGTATATTGGCTGATGTAACCAATGCCATGAAAATGGAGGGGATAAACATCAAATCCGTTCTGACTTCCCAGACTATCATCTCAATTCTCCTTTCTTCCGCTGATCTGTATCAGGCGTATCAACTTATGCACCGGTTGAATGTACATGGCATCAACGAAGTGGCATTAAAAGAGGATATTTCACTCATCGCCATTGTAGGCGAGGGATTGAATGACACCCCCGGTATTGCTGCAAAGTTGTTTACAGCCATATCAAGAAAAAAAATTAACGCAAAGGTTGTTTCTATGGGAGTATCAGATGTTGCAAGCTATATAATCGTTGATGCTCAACAAAGAAATGACGCTATTAAATCCATTCACGAGGAGTTTTTTAATGAAAAGCATAGATGAAATCAACCATCGGATAAAAGATAATACAGTAGTCTGCTTAACAGCCTCCCAGGCAAAGAACTTGGTTGACCAAGAGGGTATTAAGAGCTTAGCTGAAAGGTGTGATATCGTTACCACCGCTACATATAGTCCCATGTGCTCTTCCGGAGTATTTATTAATGCGGGACATACGAATCCACACATGAAAATGCAGCGTGTTTTTTTAGATAATGTTCAGGCTTACGGTGGAATTGCAACCGCAGATTTTTACTTGGGGGCGACTCAGGAAAGCGATTGTGATCATCATTTTGGAGGAGCTCATGTCATTTGCAAACTGGTAAAGGGTGAAAAAATACAGTTCAAAGCAGAAGGAACGCCTACTGACTGTTACCCAAAAAGTCATTTTTCGAAAGAGATCACCATCAACGATTTGAATCAAGTTTATTTTTACAATCCGAGAAATTGTTATCAAAATTACACAGCAGTCTGTAATTCCTCTCAAAAAGAATTAAAGACGTATATGGGTAGTCTATTACCGAACTTATGCAGCGTCAATTACGCCGGTTGCGGAGAGATCTCTCCATTAATGAACGATCCATATTTACAAACCATAGGGATAGGAACCCGAATATTCTTTTGTGGAGGAGATGGTTATATCAGCTGGGAGGGAACCCAATATAATTTTGAAGCCGAGAGAGATGAAAAAACAAATCTCCCCGTCAAGCCCTCTGCAACGCTTTCGATTACCGCTGATTTAAGACAGGTCAGCTCTGAATGGATCTCTCCTGTTTATATCAACGGTTATGGTGTCAGTTTGTATGTTGCCATTGGCATGGCCATACCGGTTCTCAACCTCGATATAGCTCGGGCGTTATCCATCAGAAATAAGGACATAATAACAGAAGTATTTGATTTTGCCACTGGACAAACGATAGGCACCCTTAATTACGAGCAGCTCCATGAGAACAACGTCGTATTGGCAAGCAAAAAACCGGTTGCACGGACAATGACAAGAATTAAACAAGCTCAAAAAATAACCGAAGTACTCAAAGAAAAAATAGACCGGGGTCTCTTTGAACTGACACAACCGGTAAGATCGTTGCCAGTTTACGGTAAATCGAGTCCTATAGAGCCATAAACAAACCGGTTGCTCTTAAAATACATACACAACCGGCTTGTTTTAAGATACTTTCTATTCTTTAGAAATATTTTCTGCTGGATTTGAAGGACCTAATTTCCCGGAAACTTTTACTTTTCTCCAAGCGTAAATCCCAAGAACAATAATCGTTATGATAAACGGTAACGATTGTGTAAATTCATAAGGAATATCGAATATCTGAAGGGAATAAGAGGCCGCCTCTGTAAAACCAAACAGAAATGAACCAGCAGCAACACCAAAAGCATTTAATCCACCTAATGCCTGAGCAGCCAGCGCAATCCAGCCTCTTCCAGCAGTCATATCTCTGGCAAACCATGAAACATAACCCATAGAGAGAAAAAGGCCTCCTAAACTTGCCAAAAAACCGCTAATCATCAATGCGATAAATCTTGTTTTAATAACAGAAATACCGACCGATTCAGCAGCATCCGGATTTTCGCCAACAGCCCTAATCCTTAATCCAAGTGGTGTTTTGTACATCAAATACTGAACGACAAAGATTAAAAGAATCGCAACATAAGTAATGGAATGATGTCCGCTTAAAATATCTCCAAGAACGGGTATTTTGTCGATAACCGGAATGGCAATGTTGGGAATCAGTAAAGAATTAACAGAGGCCGAAGATCCCTTGTCACCAGTAAGCATCGCAAGAAAAAAGATCGTTCCACCGCTGGCAAATATATTTAAGGCAATGGCAGCCAAGATAATATCGGTTTTTAACTTTAGTGCAAAATAGGCCAAAACCGCCGCTACTGAAATTCCAACTATGATGCCCATCAGGATCGCCAACCACAAACTTCCTGTAAATCCACTGATTATGACCCCTATAAATGCCGATATCAACATAATTCCTTCAAGGGCAATATTTGGAGTTCCTGCTGATTCAGCTACCAAAGCACCCAAAGCAGCAAGAAGAATTGGAGTGGTAACTCTGATGCCGGCTGCTATAAAATCCCAAGATAAAATTCCCTGTAGCATTTCATTCATCTTACCTCACCTACTTCTACCGGTGTTGTCATTTTTTGGCTTCTGGTTGCTTCTTTATTGATCGATTTTTGCTTCCATTTAGCAAGGAAAGCCTCAGCTGTTACCAACAAGATGATTACAGCCTGTAAAATTGCAACTATTTCCGGTGCAATACTGGTGTATCTTCCCATAATCTTCGCACCCACTCTGATATAGGAAAGGAATAAAGCGGCTAACGGAACGAATAAAGGATTGTTTCTCGCCAAGGTAGCTATGATAATCCCATCCCATCCATAACCCGGTGAGTAAAGCCATAAAAACCTTCCATGATAACCCAATAACTCAATGATACCGGCAGTCCCAGCCACGGCACCTGAAACAACTTGAACTTGAAAGATCATTTTAGCTGAATTGATTCCTGAATACTCAGCAAACTTGATATTATCACCGATCATCTTAACCTTATAACCCCAAGTTGTTTTTTTCATCATAAACCAAACAAGTATCGTTAAGCCCAAAGCGATGAAAATTCCAATATGCCATTGATAACGATCATTCAACAAAGGCAACATGGTCTGCTTCTGAAAGGCCAGGGAAACAAGAGATCCCGCCTGAGTATCCCTCAAGAAAGTTTTAATGATAAACAACCCCATAAAAAAGGCAACATAGTTCAACATCAACGAGGTCACCAGCTCAGAGGCTTTTAGTTTAGCTTTCATATAACCCGGAATCGCTGCAAATCCAGCCCCTACTGCCATCGCCGTAAGAATAACAAAGACCGTTGAAACAAAAGGAATTCCAGGAAAATATATGGCAACGGCTGTTGCTATTGCAGCCCCAAGAAACATCTGTCCTTCGGCACCAATGTTAAATTGCTTGGCAGTAAAAACAATTGAAACAGCAAGCCCGGTGATAATAATGGGCACAGCCTCATTAATCCATTGGATAAATCCGCTTTGGTTAAATGAGGCACCGGATGCCCGCCATTTTACAAGCGCCCCGGTCAGAAAGTATTTATAAGCCTCATTGGCACTGTTAAAGGCTTCTTTCATTTTCTTTATCCATTCCATATCCCCTGAAGGAATACTGGAAATAAACACAATGATATAGCCAATCAACAGTGCAATACCAACGGAAATACCAATTCGATATAACGTAAACCGTCTATCAGACTTCATCATAAATCACCCATTTCTTCTCTGGACATTTGTTTAATGCCTAACATGTATTCACCCAATACCGTTTCGTTGATTTGTTTCACCTGTTTAAAATGAGCTACAATTTCTCCTTTATACAAAACGATAATGCGATCAGCCACCTCTAATAATTCGGTCAGATCAGCAGAGATCAGAAGAACAGCCAGGTTATTTTCTCTTTCTTTGACCAGCCTTCGTCTAATAAAATCAGCAGCTGCGATATCGATCCCTCTCGTGGGCTGATCAGCAACGGTAATCTTCGAATGCGAGGTAAATTCTCTGGCAACAACAACCTTTTGAATATTTCCACCTGACAGCATCTTAATTTGGGTTTTTGGACTATCCGTACGAATATCAAATTCATTAATCATTTGTCCCCCAAATCGATTAGCTTCTTTCCAATCGAGAATACCTCTTTTAGCAAAAGGCATTTGATTAAAACGATCGCTAATGATATTCTCTGAAATAGTTGAGTCGCTAGCCACTCCCCTTTCCATTCTGTCGGATGGGATATGGCTTAAACCAGCATTTCTACAAAATCCGGGATTTGTTTTTAAAGGAAGATGTACCCCATTCAGTATGATTTCACCACTTTCTCTCGGTAATATTCCAGTTATAATTTGAACCAGTTCTGTTTGTCCATTTCCTTCAACACCAGCCACTCCAAGTATTTCCCCTTCTTTCAAAGAAAAAGAAATTCCCTTTAGTGATTTAACACCATCTGATCGGGTAAATTCCAATTGATCTACTTCCATCAACGTTTCTCCGGTTCTTACAGGTTCCTTTTCGATCCGAATATCTACATCCCTTCCCACCATCATGTTTGACATTTCTATTTCTGTTATGTCTTTCACTTGGGCAGTACCAACCACCCGTCCCCTTCTTGTCACTGTGATCCGCTGGGCTATTTCTTTCACTTCGTTTAACTTATGCGTAATAAAAATGATGGTTTTTCCCTTTTCTGTAAGATTTTTTAGGGCTTTGAATAAATCCACTGTTTCCTGAGGAGTCAAGACAGCTGTCGGTTCATCCAGAATGATTAGATTAGCCCCCCTTACCAGCGTTTTAATGATTTCAACCCTTTGCTTCATTCCAACCGATATATCTTTAACCTTTTCTCTGGATGGCACTGGTAATCCAAACAGATCTGATTGTTCCTGAACAAAACGATACGCTTCATTCATATCCATCGAAAAGCCTTTTTTTGGTTCCATACCCAATATGATGTTCTCAGCGACGGTTAGTGAAGGCACCAGCATAAAATGCTGATGAACCATACCTATACCCTTTTCAATCGCCTTGTGAGGCGATGAAATATCAACTTTAGAACCTTCAAAAATAATCTCACCCTGAGTCGGTTGTTCAATACCAAACAGAATTTTCATCAAAGTAGATTTTCCTGCTCCATTTTCACCGAGTAGGGCGTGAATCTCTCCTTTATTAACACTTAAATTCATATCTCTATTGGCAACTACGCCATTAGGATAGATCTTCCAAATGTTTTTCATTTCAAGGATCAAATTTCCTTCCATGTCATCACTCCTTGACAAAAAATAGGCTCCCCTTAGGAAGCCTATTTTTTTACGGAATCAATCTTTTATTTTGCCGCATCCCTGATGGCATTCAATTCTTCATTAGTCATACCGGAAGCAGTCGTTACTGTGATCTTCCCTTCAAGAATGAGTTGCTCTATCTCAGAAAGTCTTTGAGCAATTTCCGGGTTTTCTTCCAGGAACTTATCGAAATAGGGATTCTGTGCAAGTCCGACAGCTCCCTCTTTAAGTCCCAAAACATCGTTAACACCCAGTGGCAGATCACCATTCATGTACATTTCCACAGCTCTATAGACGGACTGATCAACATTTTTCAGCATGGATGTCAACATATGATTAACGATTTCCATGTCTTTCTCTTCGTAGATCAATTGCATATCGGAATCAACACCGATTGACCATCTGTTCATCTCTTTAGCTGCCTCAAGCACGCCATTCCCAGTCTCGCCGGCAACTGCAAACACCACATCAGCACCCTGTCTGTACATGGCCAAAGTAAATTCCTTGCCTTTAGCCGGGTCGTTCCACGCACCTACATAAGAGGTGGCAATTCGCATCTGTGGATCTATATACTGGGCACCTTCAATATATCCGACAAGAAAATCATTAATGACTTCGATATCCATTCCACCCAGCATCCCGATCATCTTGGTGTTTGGATTTGAATATTCAAATTTAGAACTCGTTGAAACCATTGCAGCCAGAGCACCAGCTAGAAAAGAACCTTCATTCTGTTTGTAAGTCATGGCATAAACATTTCCTAAATTACCATTATCAAAAGGCATTTCGGTATCATAAATGATATAAGTGATATCCGGATAATATGGAGCAATCTCAGCTAATGTATCCACCATTTGCCATGTTCCTACGATAATCAAATCGTACATTCCAGAATCTGACATATCTTCCAACGTTGGTTTCCATTCTGATGGGTTATAACCCATCTCTATGGTTTTTGTTTCCAGTCCCAATTTCTCTTGTAACATCAGCATACCCCGTTCAGTTGAATCAAAAAACGATTTGTCACCAAGTGTTCCGTTAATGAGATTCAGAACTTTTGGGGTTGAAAAAACACTTAATACCAACACAGTTAATAAGATAAAAATTAACGCCTTTTTCATAGGTACACCTCCAGAAGTATATGGGCGTTATGCCCTGTCTTTTTCAATCATTAATTCAATAGCTTTAAAAGCGATCTGAATGGATTTTTCCATTCCTCTCTCAAATTCCTCGCCGGCTTGCTGATACTCTTCCATGAGATCCTGACGAGCTTCCCTTGTCGTCAAAATGGCACCCGTTCTCAATGAGTATAAAGAGCCTAAAACATAAAGGGCTGAAATCTCCATCTCTACAGCCAAAACATTTGCCTTAGCCAACATCTTCGAATAGGCCATTGCCGAATTCGGATCAAAATTCCTTCCATAATAAGAGTCCGTTGAATGAACAATTCCCAGATGATGAGGCTGATCAATTATCTCTGCAGCCCTTTTCATGTTGCTAATCACCATAAAATCAGCAACAGCGGGAAACTCTTTGGGAACATAATAATCCATCGTTCCATCCGATCGCACCGCCGCAGTTGCAATAATAGAATCACCCAAATTGATAAAAGGTTGAAGGGCCCCGGTTGTTCCCACTCTGATAAATGTGTCAGATCCCAATGTACGAATCTCTTCAACTCCAATGGATATACACGGTGCTCCCATTCCCGTGGACATGACGCTTACCTTTTCTCCCTTTAAATACCCCGTCATCGTAAAATATTCACGATTATCTCCCACAATTTCTGGATTTTCCAAATATTTGGCCATTCGCTTAACTCGTCCACGATCTCCAGGTAACAAAACATACCGGCCAACCTTTTGTCTGTCCTCTATTTGAATATGATATGTCGGATTTTCCATTCATTCAACCTCCAATTTTTATTTGAATAGTGCCAGTTTTGAAAATAATAAATTGATAAATCTCTCTCTATCAGCTTTTATTGCCCACTTTGAATTTACAGGTTTTCCTGAGTTTTTCCAGTAATCAACCACAGTTTGACCATAAGTCAACTCACCCTTTAACTCAACCTGGCTATAATACTCTTCGTATTCAAATATTTCGGGATCGATCAAATAGGCAATCGTACAGGGATCATGCAGTGGCGCACCTTCAATTTTGAATACATCATAATAAGTCTGATGAAAGAATTCAAGTAGCACTCCCATCTTTGAAACAATAAAAGAAGAAAAAGACCGCATTTTTTTGATTTCATCCATAAATATTTTCGTTTGATGCGTTACATCTAGCCCAAAAACTGTCAAGGGAACATAAGCATTAAATACGATTTGAGCGGCCTCCGGATCAGCGTAAATGTTAAATTCTGCAACGGGTGTTGTATTACCAAAAGCAATACCACCACCCATAATGACCACCTCTTTAATTTTCAAAACCAAATCAGGATAGGTCAAGAAAAACGTAGCTATGTTTGTTAATGGTCCTACAGCACACAACGTCACTTCACCCTCAAATTCACGGACTTTTTCGGCAATGAACTGCACGGCGGATCTTGAATCCTCTTTTAATTGAGGATTCGGTAAATTTGCACCCTCCAATCCCGATTCCCCGTGAATATCAGGTGCGACAATTTGGGTTCTGATTAAAGGTTTTGAAGCCCCTCGGCATACCGGAACATCTATCTTTCCATTTTCAACAAGAATTAAAGCGTTTTTAGTGGTGTTTTCAACATAAGAATTCCCGGCAACCGTTGTTACTCCGAGTAATTCAATTTCCTCGGCAACTCCTGCCAAAAGAATGGCTACAGCATCATCATGACCGGGATCACAATCCAGGATTACCTTTCTTTTCATAGAAACCCCCTTTTTACAAATCAATGATAGAAATATTTAAACCTCAATTTAACTGCTCATTATATTTATTTTTGATCACCTAATCTTTTTTCTCAATCAGGTGTGTCTTGATGAATTACCCAAAATTATACCATACGAAAGTATCAATTCAAATAGAAAAACGGGCAAATAACAGCCCGTTTTTTACTTTTTTCCTTTTCCTGCTATAAAATGAACTTATTGATATCTTCTTCCAACTGGTGGTTCAGAATCGTTAATTCATTTGATGTCATTGAAAGATCTGTAACTGAATCAGCTTGACGTTCTAATTGTCTGACCATATTTTCAACCTGAGCGGAAGCATTGACCATCGATCGTGCAGACTGATCCATGGCATCCGCTATTTCCTCCGCCGCCGCACTCTGTTCTTCCGATGTGCTGTTCAGATTATGCACCGAATCCGTAACCGTCTCTAATCGTTCCAGAATATGCTCAAACTGGTCCAGCGCCTCTCTTGAATTTTGCTCCATCTTATTGACAATTTCCACGGTCTTGTCTGAGGCATCATTCACTTCTCCTACCCCGTTGCCGATCTCTTTGAGCATCTTCGCTATGTCTTCTGTCGATTTGTGACTTTCTTCCGCCAGTTTCCTGATCTCATCCGCAACCACCGCAAAACCTTTACCCGCTTCCCCAGCTCTGGCCGCTTCTATCGCTGCATTCAACGCTAATAAATTTGTTTGTTCGGAGATTCCTGATATGGTTTTCACAATTTCTCCCACATTCTTTGCGTTCGTCTGTAATTCTTCCACTACCCTGGAAGTTGCTTTTGCCTGTTCTTCAGCTTCTTTGACAATGTCTGCTACTTTCATCAGTTCCTTTTGACCGTTTCTCGCCGATTGGGACGTCTCTTGCGTCCTTTCATACAGGTCGTTGGTAATGTCTGTAATGTTTTTCGCCGAGGCCGCTACTTCTTCAACACCCGAACTCACTTCTTCTATCGCTGCTGATGTGTCTTGTACATCGTTTTCTGTCTTGTCCGCCTGTGTCTTGAGTTCTTTCGAGATCGTTTCAGATTCCCCTGCTACTTTTTCAAGTTTCTCGGTCGCCATCCTGACATCCTCAACCGCTCCTTTAAAGCCGACTAACGTCTTTTTGATTACATCCACTACTCCTGAAAGCGCCTTTTCAATTTGACCAATTTCATCCTTACCACTTCCGGCCATAAAATCAACAGTCATATCTAATTTCTGAAGTGATAGGGATTTCTCAATTAATCGTTTGATGGGTTTTTTAATACTCCTAATGATAAACAACGCAACAAGCAAACTGGTCACGATGGTAATTGAAATCAATAACAGAATTTGAAAATTATTCTTTTCAATGGTTTCTTTGCTTTTGGTATTATTTGACTTAATCGATTCAAAACTATCGGTTAGATTGACATATTGACTATCGGATTTTTCTTCGATCAGCCCTGAAAGCTCACTTCCGATTTGTTTAATTTTGGTGTTAATGATTTGAAAAGCTAGTGTTCGACTTTCATCAACAAGTGTATTAGCCTGATCAATTTGTTGTTGAATAGCAGCCAACAATGCTTCATTTTGTTCCCGTTCCAAAATAATCGTTACCATTTGTTTGAGTATCTCAATATAGTCGTGCAACGTCAGCGCAATCAACTGGGCTGAAACCGGATCATAAACGGCTGAACCAAACATTACTTGAAAACCAATATTGCTGTTGATCTTATCAGCAATTTCAATTGCCTTTGGTAATAACTGATCTGATTTTTCCGGGGAAATAATGATATTTCGAGTCACAAATTCCAAATCAGAAAACTCTTTAATTGTAATCCCAAGGTTTTCAGGCTTCCACATTTCTTCAATCTCGTACATGGTCAGCTCTTCTACATCTGTCTGAGACATTAACTGATCATCAAGCATCTTCTTTTGCTCGTCAGTTGGTTTTTTTAACTCCGCATGCTCTTGTTTAATCGCTTTGAAAGCTTCGATTACCTGGTTCACTTTCTCTAATTCCACTTTCTGCATGCTGAGTATCTCTCGGCTATATGCACTCTTTAATTCTATCAGCTGTCTCAATTGATCCTGGTTTAGTTCCATATCCTTTTGTGAAACTATTTCTGTCGATTTATAGTCAAACACCTCTATAACGTTTTTTTCAATTTGGGATATTTTCTCTAGGTATTTCTCTTCACCTTCATGGCCTGAAATAATTTGTTTGACATTTTCTACTGAGTCTGTGAATTTGTTTTGAACGTTAGTTTCTTCTTCTATCGTTGCCACATACCCTAAGTTTAAAACCGTTTGAATCATCTCTTTAATCCCATCATCCAACTTATTGTACCTTCTGAACTCAAGAAGTTCCAATTCAGACACTTTCGTCTGTTCCAATACCGTATCAGCCTGCATAACGACTTCTTTATTGGAAATGGTAGACAACAAAAATACTAATACCAGTATGATGATAATAACGGTAAATCCAACCAATAATTTGTTTGAAATTTTCATAAATTTCCTCCTTATCCTAAACGCATTTACATCCATTTTATTCTATAACTAAAAAAACAGCCAAACCTTAGGCAGCTTTGAAGAAAAGAAGCAGCTAAAACTCGGCTGTAAATTGCTAAAATGAATCGCTTTGTTGCTGTTTTTAGATTTAGGATTTAAACTTGCTAATATCCATATCTAAATCATCAGCCAAACGTCTCATATTTGATGAAATATCGTTAATATTCGAGATCGATTCTACTTGTCGATCGACTCCTTTTGCCATATTTTCAACCTGAGCGGAAGCATTGACCATCGATCGTGCAGACTGATCCATGGCATCCGCTATTTCCTCCGCCGCCGCACTCTGTTCTTCCGATGTGCTGTTCAGATTATGCACCGAATCCGTAACCGTCTCTAATCGTTCCAGAATATGCTCAAACTGGTCCAGCGCCTCTCTTGAATTTTGCTCCATCTTATTGACAATTTCCACGGTCTTGTCTGAGGCATCATTCACTTCTCCTACCCCGTTGCCGATCTCTTTGAGCATCTTCGCTATGTCTTCTGTCGATTTGTGACTTTCTTCCGCCAGTTTCCTGATCTCATCCGCAACCACCGCAAAACCTTTACCCGCTTCCCCAGCTCTGGCCGCTTCTATCGCTGCATTCAACGCTAATAAATTTGTTTGTTCGGAGATTCCTGATATGGTTTTCACAATTTCTCCCACATTCTTTGCGTTCGTCTGTAATTCTTCCACTACCCTGGAAGTTGCTTTTGCCTGTTCTTCAGCTTCTTTGACAATGTCTGCTACTTTCATCAGTTCCTTTTGACCGTTTCTCGCCGATTGGGACGTCTCTTGCGTCCTTTCATACAGGTCGTTGGTAATGTCTGTAATGTTTTTCGCCGAGGCCGCTACTTCTTCAACACCCGAACTCACTTCTTCTATCGCTGCTGATGTGTCTTGTACATCGTTTTCTGTCTTGTCCGCCTGTGTCTTGAGTTCTTTCGAGATCGTTTCAGATTCCCCTGCTACTTTTTCAAGTTTCTCGGTCGAATTCTTTACTTCCTCAATTGCTTTTTTGACATTTTCAACGGTGTCCTTAACAGCATAAACAATTTCTTCCAAGGCCGTGTCCAATTGGCCCATTTCATCATTTTTCTTATTTTCTTCAAATTCAACAGAAAAGTCTAAATCTTTCATTCTTTCCGTTTTCTTCAAAATACTTTTGATCGGTTTTTTGATGTTTGTGTATATAACACTTGCGATCATCATACTAATCAGTACGGATCCAATCAGTACAATTAAAATATACGAATTCATTTGATTAATGAGGGCAACACTATCCTCACTTTTCTTTTCAACCTGATTGATATGATCGTTGAATTTGTTAGAACTGTCAGCACTCATTTGTCCTATTTGAATATTCAGTCGATCCATGATGGCAGACAGCTCATTCTTAATCCTATTCAGGGAGTTTATTCTCGCCTGTTCTGCAGTTTGAGAATGATACCCGACCATATTATCTTTAGCCTGCAAATTCACTTCCATACGGCTGATTTTCAACAGCAGTTCTTGCAAAACTTTTAATTTTTCTTCGTATTTTTCAACGGAAAAGGGTATATAAACGGAAGTTACCACATCATATGTCGCATAACTTCCTTGATTTTCTTCATCAATAAATGCCAAAATATCTTCTTTTGCTTGTTTCATATTGGAAGAAAAATTAGAATAATGCCCGTCTGTTGCCATCAATTCTCGTGCATACAGCATAATCAAAGACAGTTCAGGAATAACTGGACCACCCAGAATATTTGAATCCCAAAGCATATCCATTTCAACAAAGGTCAATTTATCAAGATCGGCCTTTTTTAATTCTTCTTTTATTTGACTTTCTTTGGATTCATCCCGCTGTTCAAGCGAAGAATAACTCTGTCTGATCTGCTGTAATTTTTGAATAAACTTGACAATATTCATGTCATCCCGTTTTAACATGAGATCTTTTTGTTTGTATAATTCTACTAACTGCTCTCGTATCTCATCAGCTGAACTCTTATCTGCTGACAACTCAGATAAAGCTGCCAATTCAGCGGTCTTTTGAGCAAATATCTCTTCAACATTATCATTTAAACCCATTAATTCAGATTCAAGAAGGGGATAAAAACCGTCTTCCTGTGCTAATTTGACAATGGCTTGAAACATTCTCTGATATTCAACATACATTTCTTCCCTTTCCTGTGAGTTCGTAACATAACCCAGTCTTAGTACATACTGGATCATGTCCTTTAAATCGGATTCAAAAAAGTCTATACTTGTGAATTCAGTATATTCTATTCTGGCATCTCTCGCCTGATCGACGATTGTCTCCCCTTCTACTTTGATTCGTTGACTCGAAACAAAAGAAATCACCATTACCACTAATAATAATACGACAATCAAACCAAACCCCATTAACAACTTTTTCCCAATCGACATCGTTTCACCTCTCACGGCAAAGTCATATACCTTTGCTCCATTATACCAAAAAAACGGCTAAACTAAACGAAAAAATAATATGAAATACAAACCAATTTTAGATTATTTGACTTATCTATCTTAATCCTTTATAATTATTTTGGGGAAACTGCATCTTCTAATCCAAATATTTCTGATAACAAGAAAGACTAATTCCCATCGTTATCAATCCCTAATACCCCAAGTATTAACCAAACTCTGAAGGAGGTGGTTTTGTGGTTGATATGAACAATAATCATGAGGCTATTTCAAAACAACGAATATCGTTAGAAAGAGCCGAAGAACTGAAAAAAAGGATTAGCGACTATTTAGAAGCCAAAAAGCACATAAAAAAGGGCATGGAACTGAAAGAAGAATATGAGGAAAACAGAAAGAGAATTATGGGTGCATTAAACTGCACCGATAAGCTATGGAACGACTATCATTGGCAATTAGCCAATCGTATCAGTGATGTGTCTTTGCTTTCGAGCATCGTTGATCTATCCGAAAAACAACAGCAAGCGGTAAAAAAAGTGGGTGAAAGATATCGTTGGGCGATTTCTCCTTATTACGCTAGTCTGATGGACAAACATGATCCATATTGTCCGATCAGATTGCAAGCCATACCAACCATCTTTGAAAACACGGACAAGGAAGGGGAATTAGACCCAATGCATGAGAATTTAACCAATCCTGCGGGAACGGTTACAAGAAGATACCCCGACCGTCTCATCATAAATGTCACCAACGAATGCGCCATGTTTTGCAGACATTGCCAAAGACGAAGGAACATCGGCGAAGAAGATCTCCCCCAACCGGCATCAGTCATAGACAATTCCATCCAATACATTGCAGAAAATAATGAAATTAGGGATGTCTTAATCACAGGCGGAGATCCGTTGACCATGACTGATTCTTACATTGAAAACATCTTATCTCAACTGAGAAGAATTGACCATGTTGAAATCATTCGTATTGGTTCCAGAACGCCTGTTACCATGCCTCAGAGAATTTCGGATGAACTGGTTTCAATGCTAAAAAAATATCATCCTCTATATATCAATGTCCACGTCAATCACCCAAAAGAAATCACCGTTGAAGCAAAGAAAGCATGTGAAAAACTAGCTGATGCTGGCATTCCATTAGGTAACCAGGCCGTCCTACTAAACGGGATCAACAATGATAAAAACATTATGAAATTACTGAATCAAGAGTTATTGAAAGTAAGAGTCAGACCCTATTATATCTTTCATGCCAAACACGTCAAAGGAACTTCACATTTTAACACTTCTGTAGATGACGGTTTGGAAATCATGGAATATCTAAGAGGCTATACATCGGGGTTAGCGATCCCCACTTTTATCATTAACGCTCCAGGTGGATATGGTAAAACTCCTATTTTACCCGAATATCTCATATCAAGAGGCAAAGAATATGTAACAATCAGAACTTGGGAAGGACGAGTCATCAATTACATCAATCATCCCACTCAAATGTTTACGTTAGAATAAACAACTCTTGAATACTATTCGGTTTTGATTCCCTCGATAACGGCAGCGGTATATTCTTCATCATTTAAATAGCCTTTTAAAATGACCCTTAGGGGTTGTCTCAGCAGCGTTCTTGAAAGATCCGCCTGAAGCGATGCACCTTCGGGATTGAAACGTTTGATATTATAATCATCCGTCACGATGAGTTCGATTCTGTCATAAATCATGAGTTCATCCCACTCAACAGAAAGAATTTGATTCTCATTTAGTTCGTATTTAGTAAAGAACGTCGTTTCAGGGACCGCTGTTGAGATCCATTTAGCCTTTTGTGCCTGTTGTCCATATACATCTTCAAGGATAACCTCTATCAGATGCACCTCATCCCGGTTAAAGTTGGCTTCATAAAAATATTCCTTTGAAAAATCAGGCAAGTTGATCTCAACGGAATTATCTACACGCAGCATGCCGTTGAGCGGTAAAAAGCTTTCCGAGTAAACCTTGATTGAGGGAGCAAATTGAAGATCTTCATTCAGCATGAAGGTATGAAATTGCGGAAAAGGAGGCTCCGGAATTTCGAATAATAAAGCATCTCCCTGAATATCCGGTTCAAAAAGGGGGGTGATCTGCAGCTGTTGATGATTGTTGGAATAAGTGAATCGCTCTGTACAAGTTGTACTAAGCGTATCCTGTTGAATGATAAAGTGTTTAAAACGGTTATACAAAAATTCTTCGTCTTTTTCCAGATCTAAATACAATGTAACAGTCGCATCGCTTAACTCAACATGGCTTACGGTTGCTTGAGGAATTGACGGTAGAGAGATCAAATCTTTTGTGGCTGACAAATTGATTTCCGACTTCCAAATCCTGTCTTCATAATAGTAAATTTCAAAAGGAATGGTTGTCTCGATGAAATCAATAACCGGGAAATTGATAATGGGATTGTAAGGATCGATGGGAATACGTTTTTCTTGAATACTCATGCTCATATCGTAAACGTTGAAACCTTTGGGAATATCCAAAGAGACGCTTTCCATGCGTATTGGAATCTCATATTCATAACTCAGCAGTTTTCCACCGGACTGGGTTAAGGGAATGATATCAATGATCACGGTATCTTCTCCTTCAAGCAGCTCTTTCAAAACATCCATTTCCACGTAATTCACGCTTAATACCTGCTCTCTTCCATTTAACCCAATCAAATAATCTGTGGGGCGAAAAGCCCCCATGTATTTGCCGTTCCATTTAATGGTTAAATATGGATCGACTATCTTGTAGCTGATTGAAGCAATAGAAGCCAATTCAGTCACATCAAGTGTCACGGTCTCTTTTGTTCTTTTGAACGAAAAACCTGACTGAAAATTGTGGAATTCCTTTATCAGGAGACGGTCGTCTAAGGTTAATTCAAAAAAGTAGTCTCCAAATGGCATGTTCGAAAAATGAATAGCTTCATCATGGGGTAATATGAGCTTCTCGTCTGAAAAATCGAAGGAATAAACCTTCATTTGAAATCCGACATCATCCGAGATACCCGCCGGATAGATAACTAGAACATCTAAGCTCATGCGGCTGGTGACAAAAAACTCCCAGGCGATGAAAATAATTCCTGAAAACACAACGAGGAAAATAAACGTCCATTTACTCCACCTCATATTTCCACCCTTCCTCTTCATGATTTAGCGTTTCTATCTTTTCGAGGGCTTGTATTCTGTCTTGCTTAATCTGAGAAACCAACTCATTAACAGATGAAAATCTCTTTTCCACCCTTAAAAAATCAATCAAATAACATACAACATGCATTCCATACAGATAATGATCACCTTCTAAGTAATGAATTTCATAATGCACTTTTTCTTGATCACTAACTGTTGGCCGATTGCCTATATTCATCAAACCAAAACCTAATTGAGGGGTATACGCTAAATAAACGCCAAAAGAGGGCACCAACATTTCATGCCCTTCTCGAAAAAGATTAGCTGTCGGAAAGCCCAGTTTTTTACCGATACCCTGATCAGCATATACTTTTCCCTCAATTGAATACGGTCGTTTCAGTATCTCGTTGGCTCTTTGAATGTCTCCATTTTTCAAATAATAACGAACTAAAGAGCTGCTAACCCGGTGACCAGAACAATTAACAGCTGAGACAACATTGGTTCTAAAGCCACAACGATGTCCTAAATCCCGCAAAAGCTCTGCAGTACCGACTTTATCTTTCCCAAAATGAAAGTTAAACCCAACTGTTAACTCTAAGGGATGATATTGCTCACTTACATACTGAATAAATTCCAAAGGCGTTTTGGTATGAAATTTTCTGAAATCCAGAAATTCCACCTTATCAATCCCCAATGATTGAATAATCGTCTTTCTCTTTTCAGGTGAATATATCAAGCCCGGAAAACTCTCATTGTGAAAATAATAAGATGCTGGGTATTCAAATGTCAATAATACTGTCTGAGCACCTTCTTCAACGACTTCCTTTGTTTTTTCTATCAACCTTCTGTGACCAATATGAACACCATCAAAAATGCCCATTGTCAATGAGTTTCTATTCGACATCTGTTTTATTCTCTCCGAAAGAACCAGTTCCAAATACCTTCTTAATGCGGATGACAATCTCATCCCTTGCCTGATGTTTTAATGTTTCAAAGAAGGATGCGTTTCTTTGAGCATAGCCCAATGCGATCAGTTCATTTTGCTCATTGACAATTCGTAACAGTTGTTCTTTTTTAAAATCCCCCTTTTCCAAGACCCAATCTAAGCGGACGGGATTTCCGTTCAACACTTTCTCTTCAAAACAATTATCTACCTTGACAACTGGGAATTCTGATAACGCATCGCTTAACGAGATCATATATTTTGATAGCTTATCCAAATCATATTCCGGATTTTCTTCCATCCTCAAACACATTTCCGCCTCAAACCGGCCATTGGAATTTCTTATCAAATCAACAGCACAAGCCGTTGTACCCAATTTCATACCGATATCAAAAGCCAATGACCGCATATAAGTCCCAGCAGAAACAGTCGCTTGGAGGGTTATATCTCTCCCCAACAACTTCAAAATCTCAATCGACTGTATTTCAACATCCCGAGGCGGCATCTTGATAATCTTACCTTTCCGGGCATATTCATACAATTTCTTCCCTTGATATTTTTTGGCAGAATAAAGAGGCGGCACCTGCTTTTGAAACCCTTGCATACTCATTACGGCATCGACGATATCGCTTTCATTTAAATATACTTCTTCGTTGCTGATCACTTTCCCTTCGATGTCATAGGTGTCAGTCATCAACCCAAGCCTGAACGTCATGGTATATACTTTGTAGGCATCTTTCAAATACTCGAGAATTCTCGTTCCTTTGCCGATACCCATAACAAGAACCCCTTGAGCAAAGGGGTCCAAGGTTCCAGAATGGCCGATTCTTTTGATATTTAATTTTTTTCTGAGCCAACTGACCATATCATGTGAAGTGGGGCCAACCGGTTTATACAAAGGCAAGATGCCGTTAATCGACTCCAACTCTATTCCTCCGGCTCTTCCTGTTGATCCGATTGGAGATGAAGATTGTCAATGATCTTTTGCATTTTGACACTTTGTTTAATTCCCAGATCGTGAATCAATTTAATCTCAGGTGTATAATAAAGCCGGATTTGTCTGCCCAAATATCCTCTAAAATAACCCGTTTTTTTATTTAATGTCTCAAAGATTTCTTTAGCATGTTCTTCTCCATTATCCGGATCAAATATGCTCACAAAAATCTTCGCATGACGTTTATCCCTTGATAATTCACATCGCGTGAATGAAATAAGTTCCTTGGGGATAACCGGTTCCTTCCAATTGGTAATCGCTTCAGCCATCACCCTTAACATCTCAGCCTCAATCCGTTCTTTTCTAAAAACTTTTGGCATTTCATCACTTTCCTTTCCAACTGATCGAATCCGTTCAAATCATTATGAAACCGGTTGATTATATCACGAGAAAAAAGATGCTTTTCAGCATCTTTTTTCTTTCCTCGTTTTTTCTATTCTTCTTTTCTTTTGCTCTGTTTTGATTTTGCTTGTTTTTGGACAAACACATACAGGGTCAAATCAAAAACGACGCCCGCTCCGGCAATATAAAAACCAATTGATCCTTCGGGAAAAACCAGTTGATATAAAAATCCCGTTGCAATAACAAAATCACCCAGCATCACTATTTTTTGACCGCCTGATTTGATATATTTCACAACAGCACTAAAACAAAACCACAAAAAAGGGATCAAATAGAGCCAATTCGGCATGAAAACTCACTCCTCACTATAATTAAGGCCATCATCTCGATCAGATATGAATCGCCCATCCTTGAGATGCTCTTGATGCTTCCATTAACCCCTCAGAAAGGGTGGGATGTGCATGAATCATGCTTGCAATTTTTTTCGCCGAAAGGCCATTATCCTTCGCTAAAAGCAGCTCATGAATCAGTTCAGTAGCTTGGGCGCCAATAATACTGGCACCAAGTATCTTGCCTGTCATTTCTTCAGTCAATATCTTGATGAATCCTTCCGACTGTTCTACAGCAGTTGCTTTTCCGATCGCTTTATAGGGAAACTTTGACACGATAACCGCTTGATTCTGAATATCTTTTTCTTTCAATCCAAAACTGCCAATTTCCGGTTCACAATAAACTGCACCAGGAACCATCAGCGGATCAAGCCTTTTCTCAACTTCTTTTCCAGCTATGTGTTCCACAGCTATTTCCGCTTCTTTAGATGCAACATGAGCTAATAACGGGGAAGATACCACATCCCCTACCGCATACACTCCCTTAACGGTGGTCTCGTAATAATCCCCCACCTTGATGAAATTACCTCTTTCCAACTCAATTCCAATTTTTTCTAAACCTAGATTTTCGATGTTGATTGACCGCCCTACTGCTAACAGAATCTTGTCAACCGCTACCGTCACCTCATGATCATTTTTATCTTTTAAATGAACCGTTAATCCATGTTCTGTTTTCTCATATCCGGTTGCTTTTGTAGAAGTATACACCTTTATTTTTCTCTTCTTAAAGGCCTTCTCCAATTCTTCGCTAATATCTCGATCCTCCGTGGGAATAATCGAATCGAGCATTTCAACTAAATGGACTTCTACACCAAAAGAATTGAAAATGTGAGAAAATTCCACACCGATGGCACCGCTTCCCAGAATTAACATCTTTTCGGGAAGCTTTTCTAACATCAAAGCACCTGTTGAACTGATCACATTTTCCTCATCAATCTCAAAACCAGGTATCTGTTTTGGTCTCGAACCTGTTGCAATGACAATATGATCACCGTGAATCTGTTCACCATTGACCAAAATGGTATTTCGATCCTCAAAAACAGCTTCTCCCTCTATATAATCCACTTGATTCTTTTTCAGTAGAAATTCCACACCTTTGGAGAGTTTTTTGGCAGCTAATCTTGATTTTTTGTGCACTTCTTTGTAATCAAAGTTCGTTCGATCCACTTTCATTCCCATTTTCTCCAAATCGGTAATCGCATTATATTTTTCAGCCTGATGGATAAGGGCTTTCGAAGGAATACATCCGATGTTTAAACACACTCCACCCGGTTTGTCTTTCTCAATGACTGCTGTCTTAATACCCAGCTGAGCCGCTCTAATAGCTCCAACATATCCCCCGGGACCTGCACCAATAATAACTAACTCAAAAGATTTCATCTCGTTCCTCCACGTTTTTAATGTTTTTTAACTCTTTTAAAATTGACGAAATTAAAACAAGTGTTATTTTTTCTTCCGAATATGATCATAAGCACTTTTCTTCAAGGCAATACCGCAATTTTGAATACATAGGAACGCCATACATATATTGATTGGGAGTTTCTCCAATAATTAATGGTCTCGCATAGTTTCTGAATTTGTCTGTTACATTATACCCGGTTGCATCGATATAATCAGCCGGCAAGGTTTTTGTTCCTCCGGCGACCGTCGAAAGGTCAACCGTATCAAAATGTCTGATATACGGTTGATCCATATCTCTGATAATCGTGACCATCTTTCCGCTAACCTCTTGTTTACTCATCCACAAAACCGCCCTGGCCCCAACTTCTATAGCATCCTGCCAATCGGTTAGGCTGGCAATATGCCGAGAGGATCTTTGCAAATAGTCAGGCAAGGCCGTGTGTATCTTTACTTTTAATTCAGCTTTGATCATTTGCTCGAGGACCGAACTTATCTTTCCTAACTGCACATTTCCAAAAGAATCGGTGTACCCGGCATCTGATAAAAAAGAGCCATTTTCATCCCTTAATGCCTCAGACGCTACAACGGAACAAAATCCCCGTTTGATGATTTCCTCTTCAACCCGTTTTAGAAAGCGCTCTTTGGAAAAAGCAACTTCTGGCATGAGGATTACCCTAGCCACAGATTCCTCTACTTCCTGAGAAAGCGCTGCAGAAGCTGCCAGCCATCCTGCATGTCGTCCCATTGATTCCATCAAAAACACCTTAGTAGAAGATGTACTCATTGATTTCAAGTCCCTGGTGGCCTCCAAAATTGCAGTAGCAGTGAACTTTGCTGCAGAACCGTATCCCGGACAATGATCGGTATGCAATAAATCGTTATCCACAGTCTTTGGAATACCAAAGACCTTTAAATCATAACCGATCTTTTTAGCATACTCAAACACAGCATAAGCTGTCTCCATGGAATCATTTCCTCCATTATATAAAAAATAACCAATCTTGTGTGCATTAAACACCGAAAAGATTCGATTCAACTGTTCTTCCGTTTTAATTCTTACCCGACAGGAACCAAAAATCCCTCCCGGAGTATAGGCCATCTTTTCAATTTCCTCTTTTCTTTCATTATTCATAACAAAAAGCTCTTCATCCAATATTCCCTGTATCCCGTTTTTGGCTGAGTAGACTTTATTAATCGAATCGGTGTTAAGCGCAGAAGAAATTACACCGTATGCTGAAGCATTGATCACAGGGGTAACACCACCGGATTGAGCATATACTAAGTTCTTTGCCATTCTTTCACTTCCATTCTTCAAATGTTTTGAATTCTATCCGTAACCATCGCATATCTTAATTCTTAGCCATTATATCAAATGACTCTGGTTTTGCTCCCTTTCATAATTTGCCATTCCTGTTCATTATAAACACGGTGAGTCAGTCACTCTGACTAAGTCTTTGGTATGATGAAGGGTTATACATTCGATTTCATTCGTTTTCTAATAATCGCAGCAAAATTTTGATTTCTTCACTTACATCGACATAATAAGAATGAAAAGCCTTTATCGATTGTTCTTCCATCGCTTTTATTTCAAGGATCTCAGATAATTGTTGTAATTGTTCGAATCTAAGGTTTAAAGCCATTCCCTTGATTTTGTGAGCTGTTCTACCAACACCGTCAATCTGATCTGTTAAAAAATGACGGGTGAGTTTTTCTGCTTCAGCAACCAATGCGCTTTTCCCCAAATCGAGAATGTGCTGATACATCTGTAAATCGCCGCCAAAAGCCGTTTGTAAAAGTTCTTTGTTAAAATGAACGATTGGTCTGGTTTGGCCGCATGATTCACCCTTTGATGTCGCTTCAGTACCCTGAAATTTATCAGTTAAAACCTGATCTTTTTGTTTGAGAAGGTAATCCTTCAAAATGTTTAGAATGGCCTCAACAGCAACTGGTTTTGTCAAATAGGCATCCATACCAACATCAAGGCATTTCTCCTGTTCCCCTTTAACAGCTGCCGCTGTCAAGGCGATGATAAAGACCCGTTCGTGATTCGGATCATCTCTCCTAATCTCTTGTGCCACCTGATAACCATTTTTTATTGGCATCTGAATGTCAAGAAAGATAATCTCCGGTGATTCGGTAAAATATTTCTGAACGGCTTCTTGGCCGTTGATAGCCTTAACAATTGAAATATTTTTTCCCTTTTGCAAATCCCCAAAAATATCCTTAAGAATCATCTCAGTCAATTCCATGTTCACTTCGTTATCTTCAACAACCATCACTTTCACGGGATTTGTTCGAAATGAAGGGAGATCCAAATCGATTTTATAGTCCATAGAGTTTTTCTTTTTAGAACCTTCTCCGATCAGACTAGATGAGTTGGCCGTTGAAGTATCAACCTCAACAGTTTCCAAATCCAAAACAAAAGAGAAAAGGCTGCCTTTTCCAAGTTGACTTTCAAGTTTAATGCGGCTACCCATCAATTTAAGAAGATTATTCGTAATACTGAGTCCCAATCCGGTTCCTCCATATTTCTTTGTTGTGGAATAATCAGCCTGAGAAAATGAATGAAAGACTTTCTGCTGATTTTCACGAGAAATACCAATACCTGTATCTTGCACTGAGAAAAGGAGTTGTGCTCGTGAAGTCTCTTTCACCCAATGAATCGTTTTTACATTGATGATAATTTGACCTTTTTCAGTGAATTTTGCAGCATTGCTGAGTAAGTTGGTTAAAATCTGCCGTAATCGAACCGGATCTGCTAAAACATAAGGTGGGACACTTTTATCCACTTCTTTGATCAATTCGATTTCTTTTTCCTGTGTTTTGTATTGAATCACATCCAGTGAATGAGAAATCAACTCATTTAAATCGGTTATTTCATAATTCAGTTCCAGCTTTCCCGCTTCAATCTTTGAAAAATCAAGAATATCGTTGATGATATCCAACAATGCTGTAGCAGAATTATGGACATGATCCATATACCTTTTTTGTGATCTTGACAAATCCGTTTTCTGAAGCAGCTCTGTGAATCCCACAATACCGTTGAGCGGCGTTCGAATTTCATGACTCATATTTGCTAAAAACTCACTTTTGGCTCTACTGGCCTCTTCTGCTTGGTTTTTTGCCAGTTGTAGTGATTCATCGAATTTCTTTTGCTTTTCAAGAGTGGCTCTCAGTTTTTCTTCAACTTGTTTTCTTTTGGTAATATCGATAACCGCTCCCGACAACTTAAGAGGTTTTCCGTCTTCCTGACGTTCAATGACTTTCCCTCTATCGTGAAACCAAACATAATCTCCTTGTTTTGTTCTGAGTCGATAATCGATCCTGTATTCAGGGATCATGCCCTTGAGATGTTCTGTCATCACCTTCATTGTTCTGTCGTAATCCTCAGGATGAATCAATTCAGTTATCTCATAAACATTTTTAGGAAACTCCTCATAAGAATAACCTGCCATTTGTGCTTTACGCTTATCGTATTCTACATATCCGCTGGGATAATTCCATATCCACCAGGCAACATTTCCCGCCTCCATCGCTAATTCCAATCTTTCTTTTGTTTTCATCAGTTCTTTTTCGGCTAGTTTTCTTGTGGTTACATCTCTTGAGACTTCAATAATGGAAGTGATGTTCCCGTAAGTATCCTTAACCGGTATTGCCAAATTCTCCCAAAATTTTTCTTCATTCTGGAAATCGTCATGATGTGTTAAACTCTGCTGACTAACCCCTGTCTCTTTTGCTTTTACAATCGCACAACCATCGCAGGGTTTTTGTAAATTTACAAATGCCTCAAAACATTGTTTCCCAATGGCTAACGGTTCAATCTCTAATGCCACTCTGTTTGCCCATATCACTCGAAAATCATTATTCAATTCGAATATAACATCCGGAAAGCTTTCCAGAATCTTTCTGAAACGCTTTTCATGGGAGGCATTTTTTTCAGGGGTAATATTTTTTTCAAAATGAATAGCGGCAACATACTCGCCATTCTGTTCAAGCGGAACAATATTGCTTAACACAGCTATTGTATTTCCCTTTTTATCCTTTCGTAAGCTTTCAATGCCCTGGATCACACCCCCTTGTTGCACCCTTTCATCGACAAAAGGCATCTCAAGCGGATACTGTGCAGGTTTAATTGCTAAAACGGATTTCCCTACTATTTCGTTGCTTAAATATCCGTATAGAATCTCAGCCCCTTTATTCCAATAAATTACCTTTCCCTGAAAATCCCTGCAAAAAACAGCCATCTCTGAATGATCGATGACGCTTTTTAAAGTGCTATCATTAACAATTCTTCTTTTTATATCCTCTTCTTTGCTCATAAGCCCCCCCGATACGAATGCTCTTTTATAAGGCAACGGCAATAATTTCGAATCACATGATCATAATCATTTACTCGTTGACGATTAAGAATTCATTTTTTCTATTATATCAGAGATAAAGTGAAACCATGGAATGATTCCAGGATATTTTGATTCGAAGGAGACTTTTTTTCCTAACCATACAAAAAAACCCCCGGGGAGGGGGTAGGGAAGTTATTGGGGTTATTGTCTTTTGTCTTTCAAAATGATTATATACCAATTCGCACAATTTGTCAAGTGTTATTTCTTTTTTTGATTTTTTCTTTTTTAAATCATACATTTTGTATGACCCCCTGTGATGTGCTATACTTTAAAAGTATCTAAAAAGGAAAAGGAGCCAAAAAAAGTGTCCATCCAAACACTCTTAAAGGAGTTAAGAGAAAAAAGGGGATTAAGCCAACAGGAATTAGCCAAGCTTTTGAAACTTAATATGTCAACCATTTCCGCTTATGAAAGAGGTATCCGAAAACCATCAAAAAAAATCTTGATCAAGTTATCTAACTTGTTTGAAATTTCTTTGGAGTATCTATTACGAATCAGCGAAGGCATTCAACCAATCCTACCCTCTCAAAAGGAAGATGCGGTTGAACAAATTAGTGCTTATCTGAAGCAAAAAGATATTGATGCACACATTGCATTGGAATACTTGCAGGATCAAATCCCCCTGCTGGGAGTAACGGGAGCAGGGGCAAATATCATGGCCCAAGAAAACATAGAAGATTATCTGTACGGAGATGATGCGGATTTCGCCGTAAGAGTACATGGAGAAAGCATGGAGCCTTTGATTAAAAACGGAGCGATTGCATTAATCAAACGTATCCCCATCGAACGGTTCAACAACAAAGACGTAGCGCTAGTTATTGTCAATAGCAATCGGGCGTTACTGAAAAGGCTCTATCACACCAAACAAGGAATCTGGTTGTTAAGCGAAAACAGCAATTATGATCCCCTCTTCTTCAAGCCAGAAGAATGGGAAAGAGACTGCTTGTTTTTGGGCAAAGCAGTGGAAATCAGATTCACCCTCTAATCTGCTATCGCCTAATCGATGATCCCTATTCGGACCGGACATGTTCCCTGTGCCTTTATTTCACCCCTTAACACCTTAATCAAAGCCTTTTGATTGGGTAAACTGTATCCATATGAAAAAACAGAGTTATTAACCCCAATAAGCCCGCCGTCATAGGGATTTCTTAATGCGATTAACAAAACCCTTTTATACCGACTGATTAACGTTTGAACCAATTTTTTCTGCCCAGGGAAAAGATAGGCATTTTCAGTCATGACAATGGCTGTTTCCCCTGATTGACCCTTTAAAACATCTTCAACCGTGGATTCTTCAATCTTAGCATCAAATCGTATATAAGGAGTATCAGGAAACCGATCCCGCAGAAATCCGGATACATAGGTACTGTTTCTTTCCTCCTCCACAAGCGATTGCCTCAAGGGGTTAACGGCACAAATCAAATCGTTTTGATTCAGTTGAGGGAGGGGCACAAGTTTGTCTTCGTTTTTGAAAACAGTGATGGTTTGATCCCCTATATGTTGCATTTGTCTGATATTTTCATTCGTCCCCACGATCAGTGAATCCATCTGTGCAAGGGGAACGTTAAAACGTTGGATGAAAGCCTCTACCTTTTGAAAAGACCTTGTAACTGCCTCCATAACTGTCGGATCACTGGATGCTTTTTCATATAAATAATCATATGCTTTGATCATCTTTTCTCCATCATGACAGATATCAATGACATCCATTCCCGCCATCAAAGAGTGATAGGCTGCTTGTTCCACGCTGTAGAAATTAGCAACTCCTCCCATTGTCAAATCGTCGCTGACGAGAACACCTTGAAAACCAAGTTTATCAATCAACATTGTTTGCATAACTTCCTGGGAAATGACCGAAGGGATTTTTTTCTTCATTATTTTTGGGAGATAAACATGTGAAATCATCACTGATTCAATACCTTTGTCGATCAACTGCTTGAAAGGAACCAACTCATATTCCATCAACTCATTCATCGATTTATTCAAAAACGGCATATCCAGATGGGGATCTGCCTCAATACTTCCATTTCCGGGAAAATGCTTAGCACAACCTGAACACCCTGTTTGCCTCAATCCCTCATAAAAGGCCTGAGAATATTCACAAACTCTTTCCAATGAATCTCCAAATGCCCTGACTCCCGTACTTCTGTTTAAGTAATTGTCATTGATATCAACTACCGGGGCCAAATTCCAGCTAATACCCATGGCATACATCTCTTGACCTAGCAATTTTCCGGCTTCAAAGGCGTTTTTTGAATCGTTTGTTGCACTTAATGCCATTGCTCCAGGGGAAATCGTAAACCCCTCCTCAAGGCGTGTTACAATTCCTCCTTCTTGATCAATCGCAAAAACAATGGGTCTATTCACATATTGTTTGATATCCTGTACCAATCGGATTAACTGTTTTTTTGTTTTGATATTCCTTTGAAAAAGAATGATAAATCCCGGCTTTATTCTATCAATGAGGGCTTTCGTCTCATCTGTCAGTTCTGTCCCCATAATTCCAATCAAGAACAAACGTCCAATCTTCTCCGATAATTCCATTTTCTCTTCCACCTTTCAACCATATTGTTATAACAATCGTTCTTTTGAGTTCCATTATATCAAAATATCTGGATTTATCCAAATGTCAGTACTTGCCATTTCGTGAGTAATATTGAGCTAATCAAAGATAATAACCAATAATCAGGTTTTATTGTCAGTATCATGTATTGTGTTTCATATTCAGATAGGCTATAATGTTTCACAATGTTTAACGTTGTTTTTTTCTTAAAGCTCAATTGATATAACTATAGATCTTTCAATATTGAAAGATCTTTGAATGATTGTTTTGGTTTTAAAGTATTTACAAATTTTGGAGGTGTTTTTATGAAGAAACTTGTTTGTTTTATTACTTTGGTTATGTTGGCTATTTCGATGATGGCAGCTCCAGCTGTTGTTGATGAAATGCTGACACCCGAACAACCAAAGCCGGGTGGAACTTTAACCCTTTCGGTAACCAGTTCTCCCCAATCGTTTAATTTTTACGGTACATTGGATGGCGTGGCTTATACCATTGCCGGTCAATTTCTCAACAGTTTGGTTGAAATGCATCCGGTAACCAATGCCCTTCAGCCGGCATTGGCAGAATCCTGGGAAGTCAGTTCTGACAACAGGGAAGTCACTTTCTACCTCAGAGATGTCAAATGGTCAGACGGAGAACCGTTTACCGCAGATGATGTCATCTTCACTTTTGAAAACTTTCTTTTAAACAAATATGCAGAAGGAAATTCAATAGCCAGATTCACAATCAATGGAGAAGTTGTTAAATTTGAGAAAATAGACGATAGCACTTTAAGGGCCTATTTACCTGCACCATATGGTCCTTTCTTTACGGTGTTATCCCATGCTTTAATCTATCCCTCTCATATTCTAAAGGATCAAGTTAATCCAAACGATCCAGGTGCTGTCAATGAATTATGGACAACCGACACGCCTTTGAATCAAATTGTCGGAACCGGACCATTTGTAATGGATCAATATGTGGTTGATCAAAAGGTCACTTTGAAGAAGAACCAGCATTTCTGGAAAGTTGACCAATGGGGCAATCAACTTCCTTATTTTGATAAACTGGAATATTTAATCGTCAAGGATGCCCAGGTGAAAAGTGCTAAATTCAGAGCCGGCGAGATTGATTACATGACCATTGAAGCCACAGATTATCCGGTACTCAAGCAGATGGAATTAGACGGTGGGCCTTTTGTTGTTTACAGAGCACAACCTAAAAACCCGACACCAAGTCCCATTCACATAACCTTTAATTTTAATGCAAAAAACGAGGAATTGTCAAAATTGTTCAGTTTGAAAAATTTCAGAGCTGCCATGGAATATTCTTTAGACAGAGAAAGAGTCATTGAAGAAGTATTCAATACATTGGCCGTTTTAGGTGGCGTGCCTGTTCTTCCTGCAAACAAAGCCTTCTACAATCCATCTATCGAAGAATTAAGAAGAGCCTATGATCCCGATAAGGCGCAGGCACTTCTTGATGAAATGGGCTTGGTAGATAAAAACAACGATGGTTGGAGAGATTTAGAAAGCGGCAATACTCTGGAATTTGTTTTAATCTGTTCCACTTATCAAGCTTATCAGGATACTGCTTACATCTTCTCAGAAAGTTTAAAGAATATAGGTGTGAAGTGTGAACTTCAAGTAATCGACAGTTCATTGCTTTCACAGAAAGCATTAAGTGGAGACTTTGAAGCCTGTTTATGGGCCTTTGGAAACCAACCTGATCCTCAATTAAGAAAAGCCATTTGGTCTCCTGGTTATTCCCTTTATTACTGCCATTTTGAAACCATGAACCCTGAAACAAAGGAGCCTTATGCTGATTTAAGAAACATGACCGATTGGGAAAAACAAATACACTACGCCTTCGAAATCGGACAGACGGCAATGGACCCCAGAGAAAGAAAAGTTCAGTACGGAATCTGGCAGGAGCTCTATGCGGAATACGTACCTTTCATTTATGTTTGTAAAGGAATGGATCTGATGGGTGTTTCAAAAAAATTGGGGAATTTTCACCAAACGGCTGATGGTTCTTTGGCTTACGCTGTCTACACCATGTTTAGGAAATAAAAACCACACCTTCTGAATCATTAAGATGAACCAAATCCTACGGGCGCCTTAAAAGCGCCCGTTATCTTGTAGCAAGGAGAGTGCTAGATGGTATCATTTATCATCAGAAGAATTTTAATCATAGTTCCCATGATGTTTGTCGTGTCATTTATCTGTTTTTTTCTAACTGAATTACAACCTGGAGATTTTGTATCTCAGTATCTTGAAAACCCACGAATCTCTCCTGAGCAAATCGAACTGATTAAGGAGAGGCTGGGTTTAGATAAACCGGCTATGACCAGGTACATCTTGTGGTTGAAGCAAATCATTACGAAGGGTGATTTTGGCTATTCCTTTGCCTTTAAACGGCCGGTTATTGATCTGATATGGGAAAGAATGGGATGGACTGTCAGCATCGCCTTATCCACGATTATCTTTCAATGGATCGTTGCTGTTCCCCTTGGCATTTTCTCTGCTTTTCACCCTTATAAATTATGGGACTATCTGCTCACTTTCATCGCATTCATCGGAATATCCATCCCCAATTTCTTTTTTGCATTGATTTTGATGTATCTCACCAATTCCAGCGGAGGGCTTTTTTCTTCTCAATTTATCGGAGAACCACTGACGTGGGCAAAGGTGTACGATTTATTCCAACATATCTGGCTTCCCATAGCCGTTATTGGTCTTTCCGGTCTTGCAGGCCTGATGAGGGTCATGAGGGGAAACATGCTGGATACCCTGGGATCGCCTTTTGTCAATTCACTTCGAGCAAGGGGATTGCCGGAAAAGAAAGTCAGAAAACATGTGGTTAAAAATGCGTTAAATCCAATGATTAGTATTGCAGGAATGGAACTTCCCAATATTTTTAGTGGCACGATCATCACCGCCATCGTTTTAAATCTGCCGACTATGGGACCGTTTTTTTACACGGCATTGTTGAATCACGACCAATACTTGGTCATGACATTTCTGATGTTTATCGCATTTATCACACAAATCGGAAACCTTCTTGCGGACATTCTACTGGCAGTACTTGATCCTAGAATCAGAATGAGTTGAGGTGGGAATAGTGAAAGGAAATACAGCACAGAGAGTTCGAAGAGCCTTTTTTAAACATAAATTAGGTATCATAGGAATGATTATTCTAATCTTGTTATATCTGATGATTCTGTTTGCAGATTTTTTAGCCCCATATAATTATCAAACGACAAAGAGAGAATTCACCTTTAATGAACCTTCAAAGATCTATTGGAAGAAAGACGGGAAATTTGTTGGCCCTTATATCTTCGGTATGAAAAAAAGCAGAGATCCGGTTACTTTTGCAGTGAAATACGTTGTTGACGAAGAAAAAACCTATCCCATCAAATTTTTTGTTGAAGGAGACACATACAAATTCTGGGGATTGTGGGAAACCGATATACACCTGTTTGGTATCGGTCAGCAAGAAGAAGCTGTTTTATATTTGTTCGGTGGTGACAGATTTGGACGAGATCTGTTTTCAAGAATTCTTATCGGCGGGAGAGTCTCATTAACAGCGGGCTTGATCGGAACATTGATCGCAGTCGTCATTGGTGCCATTGTGGGAGCCTTTTCGGGATATTATGGGGGATGGATCGATGTCACTATTCAGCGTTTTATAGAAATCCTTAGATCTTTTCCCAGAATCCCCTTGTGGCTTGCACTTGCCATGTTGTTGCCTCCAACATGGCCGAGTACATCAGTCTATCTGGGAATTGTAATCGTCCTATCTTTTATCGGTTGGATGGGTGTGGCAAGGGTTATCAGGGGAATGGTACTCAGTTTACGCGAAAAAGAATATGTATTAGCCGCCCAGGTCATCGGTCAGTCTGATTTCAAAATCATTACAAAACATTTGATTCCCAATACCATTACCTATTTAGTCGTTGTATCCACCCTGTCAATCCCCGGCATGATACTCGGAGAGAGTTCCATTAGCTTTCTCGGATTGGGAATAAAAGAACCCATGACCAGTTGGGGATTACTGCTGAAACAAGCCCAATCACTCTCTGACATTCAGTCACATCCCTGGTTGATGATCCCCGGAGTGTTTATCATCCTGGCAGTTCTCTCATTTAATTTCGTAGGAGATGCATTGCGAGATGCACTCGATCCATACAGGACGGTGGAAAAGGTATGAGTATCCTTCAGGTCAAACATTTAAAATCTTATTTTAAAACGGAAGAGGGTATCGTCAAAGCGGTTGATGATATTTCTTTTGAATTGCGCGAGAATGAAGTATTGGCCTTGGTAGGTGAATCGGGCTGCGGAAAAAGTGTCAGTGCACAGACCATTATGGGATTACTCAAATCCCCTCCCGCAATCGTAGAAGGTAGCATTAAATATCACGGAAAAGAATTAGTGGGATTATCCAATCAGGTTTATCACAAACTGAGAGGAAAAGAGATTGGAATGATCTTCCAAGAACCCATGTCTGCTTTTGACCCTTTATATACCGTAGGTGAACAAGCCGCTGAAGCCATGGAGGTTCATTCAAATCTGAATAAGCACGAAATCAAAAACAAGATCATTGCGATGTTTAACAAGGTCGGAATCAGTGAAGCTGAACGTAGATACGATGAGTATCCCCATCAAATGAGCGGGGGGATGCTTCAAAGAATGCTGATCGCACTAACACTGTCTTGTGATCCAAAAGTTCTGATTGCTGATGAACCCACTACCGCACTTGACGTCACAATTCAGGCGCAGGTTTTAAATCTTATGCGTGACCTTCAAAAAGAGTTCAACACCTCCATCATTTTTATTACCCACGATTTGGGTGTGGTTGCGGAATTATCCGATCGAATCCACGTCATGTATGCCGGAAAAATAGTTGAAAAAGCGGATGTAATAGAATTGTTCGATGATCCAAAACATCCTTACACCAAAGGGTTACTGGCATCCCGCTTAAAAAAGGAACTGAAGGGGCAACAACTGCCTTTTATAGAAGGAACCGTTCCACAGGCCTTTGAATTTCCAAAAGGATGTCGTTTTCACCCCAGATGCCCTTATGCCATGAACATATGCAAAGAAAAAGAACCAGAACCGACTGTTTTTAATAACAGCCATGACTGTTCATGCTGGCTTTATGCGATTAATCACACCTCAGATGGAGTTGATCGATAATGATTTTAAAAGGCACACAGATCAAAAAATACTTCCCCATTCGAAAAGGGATATTCCTGCAAACTGCCGGGTATGTGAAAGCCCTTGAAAGTGTAGATTTCGAACTGTTTGAAAATGAAACCCTTGGAATAGTCGGAGAATCAGGATGCGGTAAAACGACTTTGGGAAGAGTGATTACACTGGTCTATTCTACGACTGAAGGAAAACTGGAATACACCACCCCTGAAAATCAACAAATAACCGTTGGAAAAAAATTGGACAAGCATCAAACTAAATTGTACCGAAGAGACGTTCAAATGGTCTTTCAGGACCCATTCAGTTCCTTGGATCCCCGAATGACGGTTGGTGATATTCTCACAGAGCCTCTAAATGTTCATCGGCTTTTTCCCAACAAAAAAGAAAAAGACGAATATGTTCAATACTTGCTGGAAAGAGTCGGTTTGTATTCTGAATATGCCTCCAGATACCCTCACGAATTTAGCGGGGGACAAAGACAGAGAATATCCATTGCCAGAGCAATCGCCTTAAAACCCAGGGCAATCGTTTGTGATGAACCCACTTCTGCCCTCGACGTTTCAGTTCAGAGTCAAATCATCAATCTGCTTCAGGAATTAAAAGACAAAGAGAACATGGCTTATTTTTTCATTTCTCATGATTTGGATTTGATCCATCATGTCAGTGATCGAATCATGGTCATGTATTTAGGCTCTGTGATGGAAGAAGGCAAAGCAGATGAGCTTTTCAATCACGCTTCCCATCCCTACACCCGTGTCCTGATGAAATCCATTCCGCATTGGGATCCCAAACAGAGAAAATTGAGAAAAGTTCATCTAGAAGGCGAACCCCCCAGCCCAATCAATCCCCCGAAAGGGTGCCCGTTTAACACACGCTGCCGTGATGTCATGGCTATTTGTAAAAAAGAAAAACCCACTCTCAGCAATATCTCAGAAAATCACTCCGTTGCCTGCTGGCTCTACAACATCAAAGGATGAGAGAATCATCATGAGACGGTTAAGTAAACCCCTTGAAGATGGTTTTATCATGCCGGCCGAATTTGAACACCATTCGGGATGCCTGATGCTCTGGCCTTATAGAAAGGACAATTGGCGAGAACAGGCAATCCCAGCAGCAATAACATTTGCAACGGTTGCCAATCTCATTTCAACTTCTGAACAAGTTTTTATGGGTATTCACCATGAATCGGTTGAGTTGGCTCAAAGACTTCTTTCACCACGAGTTCAATTGTTAGATCTGGCTTATAACGATTCATGGATGCGAGATATCGGACCCACTTTTATTAAAAACCGTTCCATGAATCAAATTCGGGCAATTGATTGGGATTTTAACGCTTGGGGTGGAGAAAAGGGTGGGTTATATCAAAATTGGCAAAAGGATGCGAAGCTATGTGAACAATTACTAGATGATTTATCGTTTACTTTGAAAGATTCCTCAGACCCGATTAGTTATTACAAACCCAATGTGGTTCTTGAGGGTGGTGCCATACACGTTGATGGCAAGGGCACACTCATCGCAGTGGAAGAATGTGTGCTCAACGAAAACCGAAATCACGGAATCACTAAAAAACAAATGGAGTCAATTTTTACTGAGTATTTGGGAATTCAAAAAACCATCTGGCTTCCTTTGGGGGTTCACAATGACGAAACGGATGGTCACGTTGATAACCTTTGCTGTTTTGCCCCTGATTCGTGTGTATTACTAACCTGGACGGATGACGAAAATGACCCCCAATATCCAATCAGCAAACAGGCCTATGACATTCTAAGCCATGAAAAGGACGCACAGAAGCAGCCAATCATGGTTGAAAAGATTCATCAACCTCAACCTTTGTATATGAGCAAACAAGAGTTAAGGGGACTTGAGCAAGGAGATGCAAAAAAGAGAAGCAACAGCGATCGCCTTGCAGCTTCATATGTCAATTTTTATGTTTCCAATCATGCTGTGATCCTACCGGTTTTTAATGATCGTAAAGACACACACGCTATAAAAACGATTCAGAAACACTTCCCCAACAGAGACATTATTCCGGTTTACTCTAGGGAAATCCTCTTAGGAGGAGGTAATATTCACTGCATTACACAGCAAATACCCGGAAGAGACTAAATCCGTTTAGCTTGACAAGCCCATTGATGAATTTTTGATCCTTCTGAAAGAACGTTGATCAAATCACCTCTGGACGTCGTAAACCCAAACGTAGAAGCATCTTCTATCGTAAAGTCGTTAAGAGAAGCTTTTATGGCATCCAGCATAAAAAATTTGCGGTATTTTCTGTATTCGGGCACGAATTCAGATGAAATGGGTTTAAGGTAAATGTAAGTTCCATACATTGTTCCCGATGGCTTTAAATATGGTTTGATGTGATTGAACAAGAACTCCCCTTTATGAAAAACATGGTTGGTAGAACCGAATATATCAAGAACGATATCAACACTTTCCCATTTTAACGGAATATCAGAATACTCAGCTGCGATGAAAATGGAGTTCTGGCCAATTCCATTCTTTTCCATCAAGGCTTTTGTTTTTTTCAGCTGATCCAGACTATTATCTGTTGCAATAAAATAATTGGATTTTGCTATTTCCTTAATCACGTTGGTCATCACCATACCATTTCCTGTTCCAATCTCTACAATGATTTGATCGTTCAAAGATTCGACGTTGAGACGTTTGATAACCCATTGAAAAGCCTTTTGAGTAAAGCTGATAAATAAAGTATCCGTTTGTTCCAAGTATTCTTCAGGCGAATATTTATTGACTTCCATTACCTTTTTATAAGACTCTCCGATGTTATGGTCAATGATGATGCCGTCCTGAATCAAAGCCAAATATCCGCAATCGCAATGCAGCTCGCCGTTATAAATGGAGTTCCCGTCCACAATGGCATTATAGAGTTTTAGATTCTTCTGGCATTTAGGACAATACAACAAATTAAAAAACTGAAGTGGAATACCGATTTTTGTTTTAAGGGTTTTTTTGACATGCTCAATTTCATCGATTTTTTGGTCCAGCGTCTTAATGGCATTGTCAATATCCTTCTTCTCCATCATCAGATCATCTTTTTTTTCATTGAAAAACTGAGCATAGTATTCGAGATTGGTGGTATCAATGAGATTTGTCAAACGTTTGAAAGAAAGAATTTTCTTAATCTCCATAATTTTAAACCGCATCAGTTTCAGTTCTTTGATCAAAGTCATGTCTTCAAGGCATTTGTCATCAAAATGATACTGATTGTGCAATTTTTCGGGCAGAATCATACCATTATCAATATAATAGCGAATCGTATCAATTCTCGCATCAAATTTTCTTGCGAATTCACCAATCTTCATGATTATCCTCCAAGGAAGAATACTTTATTCGATTCTATCATATATCTCTTATTTCAAAAAAAAGCTGGAAAACAAACCAAAAAACAACAATATCAGCCACAGTTCACGCTGATCAAATTGACCATCTATTTATTTAAAACAAAATATGAAGTCAAAAGGGAGAGGCTGGCTTTGCAAATCATCTGAAAGAAAAAAAGGGGCGTTAAGCCCCTTTTTTAACCTTTTTACTGTTGATAGGCTTGGCCTTCAACCGTTATCGTTTCTCTTCCGAGGATCCCGCCAGTTAAATAGGTGATCAATAAGTCTACAACGGTATATCCCTCAATTATTTTTAGATTTTTTGCAAAATCAGCACGATAAGGAGCCAACCCCGTTCTGATCATCTGATCAAGTTTCAAATTGGTATCGTTAAAATTATAGAGCATCGGACTAATCAGATACCAAAGTTCTCCAGATTCAGAAAAACTCCCCACCGGTCTGCCCGAAGCCTGTGGGAAATATCCCAGATTCCCATCCTCTGATTGAAACACTAATGAACAACTGCTGAAAGCAAAGATGATTAAAGCTAAGGCAACTACTAAACCGACTTTTTTAAACACTTTGATTCCCCCTTTTTTGTTTAATTTGTGAATTTATTGCGTCATGATTAATGGATAAATACCCCCTGTATAGGCAATGATCAATGATGGCTGAATATTGTGATTGATTCCCAGACCTATCTGTAAACCACCCACTGCCGAAAAAGGAATGTACATCGAACCTTTTATCGATGCATCCATATAATCCAATCCCATTTTTAGATCGGCATTGATATACAACCCAAAAAGGCGCCCTTTGACGGCATTTAAGAATTCTAAGACCTTGAATTCAATACCAGCGTTAACATAATAATCTGATAAATCGTGAACACCGCCACCCAAACGAAATCTGAAAGGTCCTGAAAAGGAAGGACCATAAGTCACCACAAAACTGATATCATAATCATCGAACCATTCGTTTTCACCAAAAAAACTTAAGTTGGATTGATAATACTCCAAAGACAAACCAAAATAATCTTCGCTGTACTGAGCACTCAAACTAATAACCACAGAAAATAGGAGTAATAGAACACAAAAATACTTTTTCATCTCATCAACCTTATCGTTCATTGTTATCCATTACACCATATTTTACCATAAATACAACAAAATCACTGTTACTTGAAGCATGTGATTATTCCTCTTTTTTTGTTATAATCACAAAAGAATTCGTATATTTGGAGGCTCTTATGATAAAGGCACTTATTTTTGATATGGATGGCGTTTTACTCGATAGCGAACCGATTTACAAAAAGCTGAATACCAAACTATTTCATCAACTCGGTTTCTCTTTGACTGACGAAGAATATTCTCAATTTGTCGGTACAACAGATGAAAAGATGTTAAGCGAATTAAAGGAGCGTTTTTCACTCAGTAAAACTGTTGCCGAAATGAACGCCATACGAGAAACCATTCACATGGATTTTTTTCAGTCAGCTGTACTAACCCCTATGAATCACCTGTATGAATTATTGGAATGGGCAAAAACGAAGGAAATGAAGCTTGCTGTTGCTTCGTCTACTGATGAGATTTTTGTCCTCTTGATCCTAAAAAAATTGAGGATTATCGATTTTTTCCATACCATTGTATGCGGAAATCAGGTTAAACAATCCAAACCCTCTCCAGATATCTTTTTAAAAGCGGCCATGAATCTTGAACTCCCCCCCAAACAATGTATCGTCATTGAAGACTCCGCCAATGGGATAAAAGCGGCTAGAGAAGCCGGAATGTCTGTAATAGGGTTTCAAAGTGATGATGGTATTCAGGACCTATCCGACTCCAACTGGCTGATTCACTCATTAAAGCAGGCCAAGCAAATTATTGAGGATTGCATATGATTATTAGTGCCGATACGGGAGGAACGTTTACTGATTTTGTGTACATAGAAAACGGAGATTTCAAGATTCTCAAGGTACTATCTACCCCTGAAAATCCTTCAAAAGCTGTATTGAAAGGAACAAACATCATCGATGCCGAAGGCTTTAAAGAACTGATACACGGTTCCACAGTTGCAACGAATGCCGTTCTGGAGAGAAAAGGTGCTAAAACGGCCATCATCAGCAACAACGGTTTTGAGGACATCATCGAAATTGGAAGGCAAAACCGACCTGAACTCTACAATCTCTTCGTCAAAAGGCCGGAGCATCTTGTAAACACTTCACTTCGATTTGGTGTACCCGGAAGGATTTCAAAGAAAGGGGAAATCATCGAAGCGTTTGATCTGAATGCCGCTAAAAAAGTAGCAGAACTGATTGCCAATCTGAAAGTAGAATCGGTTGCCATTTGTTTTTTGTTTTCTTTTGTTAACCCTATTCACGAAATAACAATGAAGGAAGTACTCGATGAAGTCTGCAAAAATACCATCGCTTGTTCAATGTCTCATGAAATCATGCCGGAATTCAGAGAATTTGAACGCTGCTCCACCACTTGTGTAAACGCCTATGTACAACCGATTATGCAAGGCTATATCGGTGAACTTGAACATCAAATCGGCAAGGATAATCTGATCATTATGCAGTCCAACGGGGGCAGAATCAGTTCTCAAACAGCCTCACGAGAACCTGTCAGAACAATTCTTTCAGGTCCCGCAGGAGGTGCTGTAGGTGCTTTTGAGATATCAAAGGCTGCCGGCTATGACAAAATCATCTCTTTTGATATGGGTGGGACATCAACTGATGTATCGCTTATCAATGGAGTATTACCGATCAATGTGGAATCAACTGTTTCGAATTACCCTTTGAAAGTTCCCATGATCGAAATTCATACCGTCGGAGCTGGCGGAGGATCCATCGCTTATATTGATCATGGTGGCGCTTTAAAAGTTGGTCCCATGAGTGCCGGAGCTGAACCGGGTCCCATTTGCTATGGGATTGGCGAAAACATTACTGTTACAGATGCCAACCTTTATCTGGGCAGACTCATCTCAGAACAGTTCCTCGGGGGAACCATGCCTTTGGCTAAAACCCGTTTGGATCGTTTTTTTTCGCAGTTTTCAAAAGAAACCGGATTGTCTACAATCAAGTTGGCTCAAGGCATCTGTGATATCGCCAATACAGTCATGGAAAAAGCCATCCGGGTTATTTCGGTGGATAGGGGATACGATCCTTCCGAATTCACCTTGTGTTCATTCGGTGGTGCGGGAGGGATGCATGCCTGTTTTCTGGCCGATTTACTGAATATACCCAGGGTACTCATCCCGAAAGATCCCGGGATTTTATCCGCCAAAGGAATGCTTCTGGCAGATTGCATCCGTGATTATTCAAAAACCGTCATGATGAACGATTCCGTTGAACAAAAACAAATCGAAAAAGAGTTAGACCAGTTGGAAGAAAAAGCAATTCTTGATTTGGCCGCTGAGGGCATTCAAAGAAAAGATATTCTTATCAGTAGATTCGTAGATATGCGCTATAAAGGGCAATCGTATGAGTTGATCATCAATTATGTTGATGACATGAAAACTGCTTTTGATCAAGCCCATGAAAAACGCTACGGTTATTCCAACCCACAGAAATCATGCGAAATCGTGAATATTAGAATCCGAGCTTTTGGAAAAACAGCTAAACCCACTTTGAAAAAAATCAAAAATCCGGATCGGAATGCTCAGATATGCAAGCAAGCCATTTTGTATAACAGAGATTGTGTTTTTGAAGGATTAACCATATCAACCCCTGTTGTTGACAGAGATCGATTGTATGCAGCTGATCACCATGAAGGACCTGTGATTATCGTTGAATATTCATCAACCATCGTCATTCCGCCTACCAGATTTTTTTATGTGGATGATTTCGGTAATTTAATTGTAGAAAAAATGATTGGAGGGCGTTGAAAATGATTGACCCGATCAAGTTGGAAATCTTTAAAAATAAATTTTCCGCTGTTGCAGAAGAAATGGGTATTACTCTAAACCGTACAGCTTTTTCGCCAAACATCAAAGAAAGAAGAGATTATTCCTGTGCCATATTCAATTCGACTGGTGAAATGCTCACTCAGGCTGCTCATATCCCCGTTCATCTGGGTTCAATGCCCATGTCCGTTCAAGCAGCGCTTTCAGCAACCCCGATGAATCCAGGTGATATGGTCATCTTAAACGACCCCTTTAAAGGGGGGACCCATCTACCTGATATTACAATCGTCGCACCTGTTTTTACACCAATGAACCGCAAAAAACCTACATTTTATATCGCAAACAGAGCCCATCATGCCGATATCGGCGGCATGAGTGCCGGATCTATGCCCCTATCCAGATCCATTTATCAAGAGGGATTGATCATCCCGATTTTGAAAATCATGAAGAACGGTCAAATAGATGACGATCTCATGACTTTGATTTTGTCCAATGTCAGAACTGGCATCGAAAGACAAGGCGACTTTGCGGCACAATTTATGGCGAATAAGGTCGGAATCAAAAGAATGGATGAACTGATCGAAAAAAGCGGTTGTGAAAACGCCGTTTACTATTCAAACGCCTTAATCGAATACTCCGAAAGAATGATGAGGCAGACTTTGGAAAAGATTCCAGATGGCTGCTATCAATTTGAAGATTATTTGGATTCAGATGGTGTGGATGAACAACAAATAAAAATCAGCACCATTATTAACGTTAGAGGAAATGAGGTAACGGTGGATTTCAGCGACAGTTCCAAACAAGTCAAAGGTAGTGTTAATGCGGTTTATGCTATTACAGCTTCCGCCTGCCTTTACGTATTCAGATCTTTGGTCAAAGAAAATATTCCCACTAACGCCGGATGTATGAAACCCATTCATATCATCAGCAAAAAAGGTAGTATTGTAGATGCAACCCATCCTGCTGCCGTTGCAGGTGGAAATGTTGAAACCTCTCAGCGCATTGTTGATTGCCTTCTTGGTGCCTTGTCAAAAGCTATTCCTGAAAAGATTCCAGCTGCCAGCCAAGGAACCATGAACAATCTTACAATCGGCGGGATAGATACCGAGAATTCTCAAGCCTTTGCCTATTACGAAACGATGGGAGGGGGTACAGGGGCTTGTGCAATAGCAAGCGGTGAAAATGCCATCCAATCTCACATGACGAATACCCTGAATACTCCGGTTGAAGCCATCGAATACGAGTACCCAATTCGCATCAGCAAATACGCCATCCGCAAAAACAGCGGAGGAAAAGGTCATCATACAGGCGGTAACGGTTTAATCAGAGAATTTACCCTTTTAAATGACGCTGAGTGTACCATGCTAAGCGAAAGAAGGACATTTCAACCCTATGGTTTGTTTGGTGCAGATGCAGGGAAACCCGGGATCAATCTATTGATCTCAAAGGAAACGGGTGAACACCGATTGCCTGATAAATTCAGCCTGTTTCTAAAAAAAGGCGACATACTAAGAATAGAAACACCAGGAGGTGGTGGATATAAGAAAAAAGAAAAGAAGATGTAAGGCGATCAGTCTATGAGTTCAAGCGCTCTTAATTTCGTTTCAATCGCTTCTCTTTCAATGGGTTTGATCAAATAACCGTCACAACCCCGTACGTAACTTTTCTGAATATTCTTTTTATCTCCGAGAGCCGTTATCATGACCACTTTTGGTGAATTAGTTTTGCGCAATCGTTTAATCCTGGCCAAAACATCATGACCATCCATGCGTGGCATCATGATATCCAAAGTGACCAGGTCATAAGGTTCATTTCTGGCTCCCGCTTCGATTACTTTGTCTAAACCATCAATTCCATTATTTGCGCAATCACATTCACCATATTTCGATAAAACCGTTTTCAACATCTTCATCGTTATCGGATCGTCTTCAACGATTAAAAATCTCACAATCTCCCTCCTAATAACCGTTCATTCCAGCTTCATGACAATGATTCTTCAGGCACTGTAAATAACTGTTCCGGTGTTTCAAGACTAATACGACCGATTGTCCCATCCTGAAACATTTTTAAAAAGATTGTTCTCGCCCTTTGAATATCAGGCTCTCCCTTTGTGAGTAAAAAGCCCCTTCTTCGACATAATTTTTCATACACTTTCATGATATCCAACTCATCTGAATCAAGCGTTTCTCCAAATAGTTCCAATGGTATTTGAGGATAATGATCGAGTAAATGCTTGATTCCAAAAATCAGAGCTGAATCGATTATATCCGGTGTTGACTTGATACCTGAAGTCAACAATAATTTGTACTTTACCGATTCGCTAAAGAGGTTAGAATACAAAATACCAGGTGTATCAAGGAGAAGAAAATCATCACTAACGTTGATCCATTGAAGCCCGACAGTCACTCCGGGAGTGTTACCGGTCCGCATACTTTTTTTATTCATGATCTTATTTATCAGAGTGGATTTTCCTACATTCGGAATACCCGTAATCATCGCCCTTTTAAAAGTCGACTTTGAAGGGATCCGAGTCCGGATCTGCTGCAGCTTTTTGTTGATTCTTTGGGGATCATCTTTCAAAGAAATGGGAATACATATGATCCCCTGCTTCTTGTAATAACGATCCCACCTTTCAGTCACTTCCAGATCCGCCAAGTCCACTTTCGTCAACAAAATGATCGTGTATTTATTATGAAATAATTTCTTCCATTCATACGCCCGACCGGAATAAGGTATCCTGGCATCAA